>CAZETE010000005.1:66720-73271 GCA_964515075.1 uncultured Actinomycetota bacterium
GCGGGCCATGTACGGAGGAGGCCGCACCTGGGCCACCGCCTCCGCCGGCGTGGCCGACCCCGCCCCCGCCTGGTACCTGGCCGAAGGGTGCACCGAGGGGGGCATGGAGACCTGGGTGCTGGTGCAGAACCCCAACGACTGCGCGGTGGGGGTGGACCTCACCTTCATGACCGGGCAGGGGCCCGTCCCCGGTCCGCGGGGAGTGCCGCTGCCCCCCGGCAGCCGCCTCTCCTTCCTCCTGAACGACTACGTCACCTCGTACGACGTCTCCACGCGGGTGGAGGCGACGGGCGGAGAGGTCGTCTGCGAGCGGGCCATGTACGGAGGAGGCCGCACCTGGGCCACCGCCTCCGCCGGCGTGGCCCGTTAGGGAGGTGCCCCGCGGGACGGCATCTTCCCCCGCATCCCCGGCGGGCCCCCGCCCCCCTTCCCGCCCCGCTCCCGACATTCCTTCAACAGGTATATAATATATAACATGTACATACATCGTTACCTCAAGGGGCTGCTCTTCCCGGTCTTCTGCGCGGGATGCGGCCGCGGGGAGGGGGAGATGATCTGCCCCGGGTGCCTGTTGGGCCTGCCGCTGCTCCCCGAATCCCGCTGCGCCCGCTGCGCCAGCCCCACCCCCTTGCCGGCGGAGAGCTGCCGGGAATGCCGGCGCCGCCGCCCGGCCGTGGACGCCACCGTGGCCCTGGCGGCCTACCGCGACCCCCTGCGCTCCGTCATCCACCGCTTGAAGTACGGCAACGGGCGCGACCTGGCGCCCCTGCTGGCGGCCCTGCTCTTCTCCCGGCTGCGCGAGGAGCGCCGGCACGAGGGGATCGAGGCGGTCACCTACGTCCCCATGCACCCGCAGCGCGAGCGGGAGCGGGGCTACAACCAGGCCCGCCTGCTGGCCGAGGGGGTGGCCCTCCACCTGGGATGCCCATGCCTGCCGACGCTCCGCCGCAAGCGGGCTGCCCCCCCGCAGACCGGCCTGGCCCACGCCGCGCGCCTGGCCAACCTGCGGGGCTGCATGGAGGCGTTGCCGGGGGGCTGCGTGGCCGGAGAGGTGCTGCTGGTGGACGACGTCTTCACCACCGGGGCCACCCTCTCCGAGTGCGCCCTGGCCCTCAAGCGGGCGGGGGCGCGCCGGGTCACCGCCTGCGTCCTCGCCCGCGACGTTGCCGCCGGAGGGCCCGCCGCCGGACCTCCCGCGGGCCCTCCGCCCCCGGCTCCTCTGCTTGCCCCCTCCCCTCCCGGTGACATATCATCGAAGCGGAGGCTTCATCCCGGGTCTGTGGTTGAAAGTCGATGCCAGTCGCAGGCGAAACGACCCACGTAAGCCAACATTTGGTTGGTGAGCATGGTGCGGCTTAGGGGTAAGTCCTGCCCGGCTGAAACCGTCGGAGAAGCGCAGTAGTGACGGGCGTCCTCGCAACAAATCTGAGGGCCCGTTGCGGACCGTTCAGCAGGCGAGTGTGGGGTCAAAGACCAGGTCAGCCGGCTTGAAGCCTCCTCCCAGCGGGTGAGGTGTTCCGGGGAGGCGCGCCGGGTTGGCGCCCCGGACGGATTATGATAGGCTGGTCTGGGTTTCATGATTGCGTGTCGCCCTGTTACAATAGCGTGGTTGTGTTTACGGCCAGAAGATCGAGAGGTTGAGGCAGCCCAGGTCGTCCGCACGGACTTCGGTGGGCTTTTTCAATGAGGAAGAGAGGGAGCGGGACATGCAGATGATCGTCAAGGGAAAGAACCTGGAGGTCACCGACTCGCTGCGCAGCTACGGCGAGGAGAAGGTCGGCAGGCTCGACCGTTACCTGGACAAGATCGAGAAGGCGGAGATCGAGTTCTTCGTGGAAAGGAACCCCAAGATCAGCAACAACCAGTGCGTCGAGGTGACCATCTTCACCAACGGGCCGGTCATCCGCGCCAAGGAGTCCTCCTCCGACATGTACCAGGCCATCGACCTGGTCTACGACAAGCTGGAGCGGCAGGTCAAGAAGCTGCGGCGCAAGCGCATCGACCGCAGCCACAGGCTCAAGCAGGGCCAGGCCAGGCCGCCCTTCCCCCCCGAGCCGGACGAGGAGGAAGAGGACGCCGTCGAGGCGAAGATTGTCAAGACCAAGAGCTTCCCCTTGAAGCCGATGATACCGGAGGAGGCGGCCCTGCAGATGGACCTGGTGGGGCACGACTTCTTCGTCTTCATCAACGCCGAGACCGATCAGACCAACGTGGTCTACCGGCGCAAGGACGGCAACTACGGGCTCATCGAGCCGGGACGCTGAAGGGAGTCGCATGCGCAAGCTGTTGGACCTGGCGCGGACCATCTTCGACGAAGTGATCAGGCGGGGTGCCGCCTTCCGGTTCTAGGGGCACGCCCGATTCCGCCCGCCGCCGGGCGGCCCCGGAGGACCAGGGACGGGGCGGCGGGGGCCGGCGAGAGGGGGGAGAAGTGGACAGTCGCAACAAGACCTTGACCGCCGCGGCCGCCCTGGCCGTCCTGGGCATCCTGCTCTACCAGTTCCTCTCGGCCCATCAGGGCGTCTACTGGATCTCCGTGCTCTTCCTGGGCGCCCTCATGGTGGCGTGCGAGTCCCTGGGCGAGAGGATGCGCACCCGCGGCGCCTCCACCTACGGTCTCGTCGTGCTCGTCGCGGCCGTGCTGGCCTTGAACACCCCCTCGGCCTTGCTGGTGGCGCTGGCCGGGGCCCTCTCCCTTACGGACCTAAAGGAGAAGCGCTCCCCCTGGGCCCTGGCCTTCAACGGCCTCCAGTACGCCCTGGGGCTGGCCGCCGCCGCCTTCCTCTATCACCTGCTGGGCGGCAGCACCCGCGCCTTCGAGCTGGGCGAGACCTTGAAGTCCATCCCCTGGCTGATCGCAGCCGTCCTGGCCTTCTGGGCGGTGAACACGGCCCTCACGGCCCTCGCCAACTACTTCGAGCACGGCCTGGACCCCGTCGCCTACCTCAAGGGGGACGCGCTCAAGCTCCTCCCCAACCAGGTGGTCTTCTCCCTGCTGGGCATGGCCCTGGGCATCATCTACGCGCAGAACGCCTTCAACGCCGTTTATCTGGAAACCGGCACCGGCAACGTGGCCAGGGTGACCATCGCTCAAGCCAAGGCGGCGCCGCAGGAATACGTCGGCCCGTTCATCGTGGGCACGGCGGCCGAGGCCTTCCGCGGCTTCACCGCCTCCGTCTTCTTCCTGGCCGTGCTCGGGGCGGCCTGGTTCTTCAGCGGCAGGAACCTGGAGATCCTGCGCGCCTACGACCAGGCCGTGCTGCGCCTGGTCAGGTACCTGGAGCGGCGCGAGCCCTACCTGGACGGGCACGGCGAGCGGGTGGCCTACTACGCGCAGATGATGGCCCGCGCGCTGAAGATGCCCCTCTACGACCAGCAGAAGCTGCGTTACGCGGCCCTCCTGCACGACCTGGGCAAGACCGCCGTGCCCAGAGAGATACTCCTGCAGAAGGGGGCCCTCACGGCGGACGAGTTCGAGCGGGTCACCCGGCACGCCCTGGTGGGCGGGAACTGGCTGGAGGAGGTGCCCTACCTGGCGGAGGCGGCCGGGGCCGTCCTCCACCACCACGAGTTCTACGACGGGGGAGGGTACCTGGACGGCATCTCCGGAGACACCATCCCCTTGAGCGCGCGCATCCTGGCCGTGGCCGACGCCTACGACGCCATGCTCAACCCCCGCCCCTGGCGGGAGGCCAAGGGCCCGCAGGCCGCCGCGGCCGAACTGCGGCAGAACGCCGGGGTGCAGTTCGACCCGGAGCTGGTCCGCGTCTTCCTGGAGGCCCTGGAGGAGTACCGCATCAGCGCCGCCCCCGCCGCCTCCCCGGAAGCGGGTGAGGCGGCACCGGAGCCGGGAGAGGCGGCGGCGGAGTCCCTCCCGGCGCGCAGGGGGCGCATGAACAAGCGCCGCCAGCAGCTCCTGGAGGAGCGGATGAAGCGGCGGGCGCGCCTGGAGCGCCTGGAGCGCGCCGAGTCCGGCGAGGCCGCCGAGCCCGCCGAGCCCGCCGAAGGGGGTGAAGCCTGATGGAGGGATCGAAGCTCAAGGCGGCGCGCATCGCCACCGCGGCGGCCTGCGCGGCCATCCTCGTCTACTGCGTGATCCAGATCTCCCTCTCCAAGCTGGACCCCTGGCGCACCCTGGGCCTCATCGCCTGCCTGGCCTTCTTCGAGGCCTGGCACATCCGCTACCCCTGGGGTCGCCCGGTGCGGCTGGGCATCGCCGCGGGGCTGTGCGTCGCGGCCGTCCGGCCGGTGCCCGAGGCCCTGGTCATCTTCTTCGTGGGCAGCGTCATCGGGCGGCTGGTCTCCCGCTCCGGCAGGATAAGCTCCGGCGACTTCTACTACATCTTCCAGCGCACCATCATCTTGGCCCTGGCCGGCCTGGTCTTCGCCCTCGTCAGCCAGTTCCGCATCGCCGACACCGAGCTCGGGGCGGAGTTCTGGACGCAGTACCCGGGCCCCGAGCATTACGGGGTCGTCCCCAACACCTACTGCAATCCGGTGGTCATGTACCGTGCCCTGATGTTCCCCCTGGCCTTTCTGTGCATGGCGGCCGTCTACTACGTGGGGGAGATGATAACCTCCTCCGTCGAGACGGGGCTGGTCAAGTCGGGCTCCTGGCGGGTCATCCTGCCCCACCAGGTCCGCCAGACCTGCCTGGTCTACCTGGCCCTGGCCGCCTCGGGCGGGCTGATGGCCTTCTATTTCCCGCGCCTGCCCTTCTGGAACTTCCTCATCTTCTTCCTCCCCCTGATGCTGGTGCGGGCCGAGTGTAACCGGGACAAGGCCCTCGACCAGCGCTTCTTCGACACCATGCGCGTCGTCGGCGATGCGGTGGACCAGGACCGGGGCGTCCCCGGCCACTCCAGCCGGGTCTCCAACCTGGCGGTGGAGGTGGCGAGGTGCATGGGGCTGCCCGAGGACGCCGTGCGCGACCTGCGCTACGCGGCGGTCCTGCACGACGTGGGCTTCATCACCGCCGGCAGGGGCGCCGACCCGGAAGGCCACGCCAAGGAGGGAGCGGAAGTGCTCTCCTCCATCCCCCGCTTCCGCGGGGTGGCCGAGATGGTCCGCTTCTCCCACCACGAGCCCCTCTCCGAGGAGGAGGGAGGAGTGCGCAAGGTGCCCGCGGGGTCCAAGATCATCAACGTGGTCAGCGCCTACGATCACCTGGTCAGCCAGGGGGAGAAGCGCCTGAGCCAGGCGGAGGCCCTGCAGGAGCTGTCGCCGGAGCGCGGGCGTCGCTACGACTCGGTGGTCCTGCGCACCCTGGGGCAGGTCCTGGACAAGCGGCAGGGGGACGAGTGCCGCGAGCCCCGGCGCGAGCGGCGGGAGCGCGCCAAGGTCCTGGAGGACCTGGAGACCAGCTTCGAGGAGCTCTTCCGCGAGGAGGGGCCTGAGGACTAGGCATGTTCAAGATCCTGGGCAAGGCGCTGCGCGTGGGCGACCGCAGGCGCATGGAGCGCCTGGAGGAAGCGGCCGCCGCCGTCAACGCGCTGGAGCCCGGTACCCGGGCGCTCAGCGACGAAGACCTCAAGGCCTCGACCGGCGGGTTCCGGGAACGGCTGGAGCGGGGAGAGCCCCTCGACGACCTGTTGCCGGAGGCCTTCGCGGTGGTGCGGGAGGCCGCCCGGCGCACCCTGGGGCAGCGCCACTTCGACGTGCAGCTGATGGGCGGCATGGTGCTGCACGAGGGCAAGATCGCCGAGATGAAGACCGGCGAGGGCAAGACCCTGGTGGCCACCCTCCCCGTCTACCTCAACGCCCTGCCGGGCCGGGGCGTGCACGTGGTCACGGTCAACGACTACCTGGCCAAGCGCGACAGCGAGTGGATGGGCACGGTCTACCGGTGGCTGGGCCTGAGCGTGGGCCTCATCCAGGCCCAGATGCCCAAGGAGCGCCGCCGACGCGCCTACGCCTGCGACGTCACCTACGGCACCAACAACGAGTTCGGCTTCGACTACCTCCGCGACAACCTGGAGATAAGCCCGGCCGACCTGGTGCAGCGCGGCCACAACTACGCCATCGTGGACGAGGTTGACTCCATCCTCATCGACGAGGCGCGCACCCCCCTGATCATCAGCGGGGCGGCGGAGGAGTCGGCCAAGCTCTACCGCCAGTTCGCCCAGGTGGCCCCGCGCCTCAAGCGGGACGTCGACTACGAGGTGGAGGAGAAGTCCTACAGCGTGGCCATCAACGAGGAGGGGATCCACAAGGTCGAGCAGATGATCGGGGTGGACAACCTCTACGACCACGTCAACACCTCGCTGGTGCACCACCTGACCAACGCCCTCAAGGCCAAGGAGCTCTACCACCGGGACGTCGAGTACGTGGTGAAGGGCGGCGAGGTCATCATCGTGGACGAGTTCACCGGCCGCCTCATGCCCGGACGGCGCTGGAGCGACGGGCTGCACCAGGCGGTGGAGGCCAAGGAGAACCTGCGCGTGCGCCACGAGAACCAGACCCTGGCCACCGTCACCCTGCAGAACTACTTCCGCATGTACGACAAGCTGGCGGGCATGACCGGCACCGCCGCCACCGAGGCCGGCGAGTTC
>CAZETE010000006.1:0-22808 GCA_964515075.1 uncultured Actinomycetota bacterium
TAAGTTGCCGGTCCAGCAAAGCGGCGAAAGTGAATTTGGGGCCTGACCCCAATTTCTGTTTTCGTGGTATCATCCAGGACATGTTGAAGGCGACGGCTGGGTATGACGTTATCGTGGCCGGGGCGGGCCCGGCGGGGTTGAGCATCGCCCGGGCGCTGGTGGAACGGGGGCTCTCGGTGGCCTGCGTGGATCCCGACCCCGGACGCCCCTGGACCAACAACACCTCCGCCTGGGCGGACGAGATACTCCCCCTGGGCCTGGCAGAATACTGCGACCGCATCTGGCCGCGGGCCGAGGTCGTCTTCGGCGAGCGCTCCCGCCAGGTCTTCGACCGCGGTTACGCCCATTTCGACAACGACCTGCTCAAACGGGCCCTGACGCCCCCCGGGCTGGAGATGATCGAGGGCCGTGCGGTGGGCGTGGAGCACGACCGCGGCGGCAGCAGAGTCCGGTTGGAGGGCGGGGAGATGCTCCGCGCCTCCCTGGTCTTCGACGCGACCGGGCACCAACACGCCCTGTTGCCCTCCCGGCGCGAGGCCGACTCCTTCCAGAACATCTACGGCATCCTGGCACGGGTGAGCCACCACCCCTTCGACCTCGACCGCATGCTGTTGATGGACTTCCGCCACGCCTTCCTGGGCAACCGCGCCTCCCCCCCGACCTTCCTCTACGCCATACCCTGGGACCGCGACTACGCCTTCTTCGAGGAGACCTCCCTGGCCGACTCGCCGGGCGTCCCCTTCGAGGTCCTGCAGGGGCGCCTGTACCTGCGCCTGGCCAGCATGGGCATCGAGGTGCGGAGCGTGGAGTCGGTGGAAGCGGAGGCGCTGCCCATGAACGGACCCCTGCCCGACCTCTCCTCGCGGGTGATCGGCTTCGGGGCGGCCGGCGGTTTCGTCCAGCCTTCCACCGGCTGGAGCGTCGGGCACTCCCTGCGCCTGGCCGGGCCCGTCTCCCGCCTGGCGGCCTCCGGCCTGGAGGAGGGCCTGGCGCCCGAGGAGATAGCCCGCCGTGCCTACCGGCTGATCTGGACCCCCGCCCTGCTGCGCATGCGCCGTTTTCACCTGCGGGGAGGGGAATTCTTCGGGCGCATCGGCATCCGCACGCTGTCGCTGTTCATGAAGGCCTTCTTCAACGCGCCGGGCGAGATGTGGAAGGTGTACCTCTCCAACGACTGCACCGTCCTGGGGATAGACCGCGCCCTGGCGCGCGGCATCCTCGAGAAGGCGCGCGGTTGAGCGAGGCGCGGGATTTGCGCGCGGCGTTTGCGGCCGCCCGGTGCAAGACGGGCCCGGCTTTCGACCCCTCCTGATGGACGGTGGGCGGGAATGGACGGGAGGAGTTGACCGGGAAGGGGTCAGTCGCGCGGGTCGAGCAAGAAGTGCCCGTCGTCCCGCTGCTCCCCGATGCTACGCTCCTTTCCTTCCAGCCAGCCGATGCTGGCGGGGCCGGGCGCTTCCAGCCGGGGGATGTGCGGCTTGATGTCCAGCACCGGCGTCCCGTCCAGCAGGTCCACGTCCCGGATGCGCAGGAGGTTGCCCTCGACGCCGTCCAGGCGGACCACGCTGATGCCGAGGTGGTTGGGGCGCACCGGGGCGCGGGTGGCGAAGACGCCGCGTTCCTCCTCGTCGAGGAAGGGCCTGACCTTGAGGCAGGTCGCGTCGCAGAGGTGGAAGTAGTAGACCAGAACGACGTGGGAGAAGCCGTCCAGGTCCTCCAGTCCCGGGGCGAACTCCGGAAAGACCTCCACCGCGGCCTCGCACCCCTTTCCCCCCTCCGGCTGGATGGGGGTGCCCAGGTTCTCCTTGAAGGGGGAATGGATCACCCCGATGGGCTTCAAGGTTATCTCTTCCATGCCTCCATGATAGCAGGAACGGCCGGGCGGGGCATCAGTTCCGGAGGTCCTCGTCGCCGGTGAGGACGGCGTGGGCCCGGGCCATCCACTCGCCTATGGCGATGGACTGCGGGCAGCGTTCCTCGCACTCGCCGCACCGGGTGCAGGCGCCGGCGCGCTCGTCGGCCGGGAAGAACCGCTCGTAGCGCAGGCGGGAAGAGCGCATGCCGTCGTACATCATCCCGTAGTTGAGCAGCTCGAAGACGCCGGGGATGTTCACGCCGGCGGGGCAGGGCTGGCAGTAGCCGCAGCCCGTGCACCCGACGGCCATCTTCTCCTTGAGCCTCTCCCTCATGGCGTCGATGAGCGCGTGCTCTTCCGGCGAAAGGGGCCTCTTTCCCGCCGCACCGGCCGAGGCGAGGTTCTCCTCCACCTGCCGCATCTCGCTCATGCCGCTTAAGACCAGGTTGACCTCCGGCTGGTCCCACAACCACTGCAGGGCCAGCCCGGCGGGAGTGCGCCCGGTGGCGGCGGCCTCGAAGAGCTCCATGGCCTCGCGGGGCGGGCGGGCCAGGCAGCCGCCCAGCAGGGGCTCCATCACCACGATGGGGATGCCCTTCGCGGCCGCGTACCTCACGCCCGCGGTCCCGGCCTGGCTCTCGGTATCCATGTAGTTGTACTGGACCTGGGCCAGGTCCCAGCCGTCGTAACCGTCGACGATCTCCTTGAAGACGGCCAGCCGGTCGTGGAAGGAGAACCCCACGTGCATGACCCGGCCGTCGCGCACCGCGGCTTCCGCCCGTTCCAGCAGGCCCAGTTCGGCGACCTTGCGCCAGCTCCTCCGGTTGAGGCCGTGGAAGAGGTAGAAGTCGACGCATTGGAGGCTCAGGCGCTCCAGCTGCTCGGCGAGGAAGCGGTCGAAGTCGCCCGCCTCGCCGATCAGCCAGAGGGGGCTCTTGGTGGCCACCTTGACCCTGTCCCGGTACTCACCCCGGACGGCCCGGCCCAGGACCACCTCCGAGCGCCCCCCGTGGTATGAGTAGGCGGTGTCGGCGTAGTTCACGCCCGCGTCGAGGGCGCGGCGGATCATGCGGATCGCCTCTTCCTCGTCGACCTCCGGGCCCGCCGGCGTCCCGCCGGTCACCGGCAGGCGCATGCAGCCGAAGCCCAGCACCGAGAGATCCCAGGCCAGCCTGCCGAACCTGCGGTATTCCATGACCACTGCCTTCCTCCTCGGCCCTAAGCCCGTGCACGCGTTCGATTCTATCATCCCGCCGGCACAGCCTTCGATTTGATATGATTTTATCGCTTGAGGCACGTCAAGGCCGTGAAGGAGGAGGGCGCTTGCTGAAGAACCGGGATAGTCCGCCGCGCACGCGGGCAATGCTGGCGGCGGTGGCCGTAGTCCTGCTCGCCGCGGTGGCGCTCACCGGCTGGCACCAGTGGTCGCGCCGGGCCGCCTCCCCCATCGACACGGTCAGAAAACACCGGAGCGAGGCCACCGGCGCGTCCATCGGGGAGAGCATCCACGCCTACCTCCTCTCGGCAGGGACGGAGATAGCGGAAGAGGGCTTCAAGCCCGCCTGGGGGGCGGAGGAGCTGGAGGACGGCTCCTTCGTGGTGGCCTACGTCTTCGAGGTGGGCCGGGACTCGTGCTGGGTGTCCTGGCGCGTCCACCCCGGCACGGGCGAGGTCGAGCCCCTGGACGACACGGCCGGGGAGCTGTGGCGATGATGCCCTTCCTCCTCCGCCTGGACCTCTCCGTCTTCAACGCCGTCAACGGACTGGCCGGCAGGTGGGCGGTGACCGACTGGCTGGCGCGGTTGGGGGCCGACGACCACATCCTGCTCATCGTGCTGACCCTGCTGGCGCTGTCGGTGGTGGTGGGCGCGCGGGAGCATCAGGGGCGCGCCACCGCCTTCCGCTGCCTTATCTGCGCGGCCGCGGCGGTGGTGCTCTCCCAGGCCCTGACATCCCTGCTCAACGCGTTCTTCTTCCGCCCCCGCCCCTTCACCGTCCACCAGGTGGACCTGCTCTTCTACCGCGCCACCGACTCCTCCTTCCCCTCTTCGGCCGCCGGGGTGGCCTTCGCGCTGGCCTTCGCGGTCTTCCTCCACCGCCGGCGCTCCGGCGGGGCGATGCTGGCGCTGGCCGCCTGCCTCGCCTTCTGCCGGGTGATGGCGGGGGCGCACTATCCTTCAGACGTCCTGGCGGGCGCGGCAGTCGGAACGGCCGCCGCCTTTTTCGCTTATGCGGCCGAGCCCCTCTACCGCCGGCCGGCCTTGTGGCTCGCCGGGCTGGAGGAGCGCCTGCTCGCCTCCTGGAGGGGAGGGGGCGCATGACCAGGCTGGTACACATGCGGGGCGACGTGGCGGGGATGTTCCTCCTGTTCCTGGTGGGCTTCCTGGGCCTATGGCAGCTGCTGGTCGCCTGGAAGCGGCTGCACGGCCTGTCCCTCACCGGCTGCCCAGACCGCCGCTGGGCCAGCGCGCTGCTGGGAGCGGCATTGGTGGTGGGGGCCTGCGGCTGGTACTTCTCACGGCCCGGCCACTTCGCCTCCCCCGACGTGGAGGGGGCGGAGACGGTGTTCCTCTTCGTGCTGGGCCTGGCCGCGGCGAGCCTGCTGCAGGTGGCGCTGGCCACCCTGGCCGACCTCTACCTGTGGCGCGGACCCAGGACCGCTTCTTCCTTCCCGTCCCCCGGCATCGCCGGGGAGGAGGTGGTCCTGCAGGTGGGCAGCGCGTCGGCCGCCGCGACCTGGCGGCCCGCGGAAAGGGAGGGGTCGGGACCGGCCGTGCTGCTCCTGCACGGCTACGGCGGCTGCCGCCGCGACCTGGCGGCGCTGGGCGCTTTCCTGGCCGCGAGCGGCCACGCGGTGCTCGCCCCCGACCTCGACGGGCACGGGGGCAACCCCTCCGCTATCAGCTCGCCGCGCATGGAAGGGCTGGTGGAAGCCGCGCTGGCCTGGCTGGAAGAGAGGGGCGGCGGTACCGGTATCGCGGTGGTCGGGGTGGGCTTCGGGGGAACCCTGGCGCTATCGCTTCTTGCCGAGGATAAGAGGGTCGCTAAGGCCATCGCCCTCGACCCGCCCGCGCAGGAGAAGGACGGGGCGCCTTGCATAAACGTCCTGCGGGAGTGCCGGGCGCGCGACGCCCTGGGCGCCTTCTTGCGGCCGCCCGCGCGGGGCGATGCCGGCAGGCGGGTGAGCCAGGCGAGGCTGCTGGAGTCGCTCCCCCCGCCCGCGGCCCTCGACGCGGGGCGGGCCGTAGTGATCGGCACCGCCGGGTCCTGGGTCAACTCGCCCGAAGCCCTCAGAAGGTTCACCGACGGCATGGGGCTCGCCCCCCCGACCATCGTGCCGGGCAGCCACGCGACGGTACGCCTGCGGGAGGAGTCCTTCGAGGCGGTGAAACGGTCCCTCGAGCCGTAAGGAAGACGCATGCCGCGCTAGGACCCGGCGGCCGCTTTGTGAGATAATGCCGGTTGAGGACGCCCCTTCGAACCGGGGCGATGGGACTCGGACACCGGCTGCTGCGCGGCTTGCCGCACCGGAAGGGGGAGGCAGATGAAGATCGAAAGAGTGGTCGATGCCTGGGGAGGGCCGGGCGAGAGGGACTCGGTCATCGTCCCCTTGAGGCCGGAGGAGAACGCCCTCTATGCCCCGCAGAGCCGGTTCTACGGGGAATGGTGGTACTTCGACGCCCGCCTGGACGACGGCCACGTAGTGGTGGGCTTCCTGCAGGCCTCCGAACTGATGAAGCGCAAGCCCGGGATCGAACTGCACGTCTACCGCCCTAACGGCGAGAAGCTCTCGGAAGTGCGCAGGTTCGAGAAGGCGGACTTCCAGGCCTCGAGGGAGCGGTGCGACGTACGGGTGGGGAACAACTACTGCCGCGCCGAGTTCCCGGACGGTGAGGCGGGGCTGCCGGTACACGTCTTGCACATCAAGGAAGGCGGCCTGGAGGCCGACTTGAGGTTCGAGAGCGTGCTGCCGGGCTGGAAGCCGGGGCAGGGCCGCACCGACTACGGCGACCGCGGCTACTTCTTCTGGGCGGTTCCCGTGCCCCGCGCCAGGGTGACGGGCACGGTGCGCATCCCGGGCGAGGTGCTGGAGGCCAGGGGCGTGGGCTACCACGACCACAACGTCATCACCGCCGACGCCCGGCGCATCATCTCCCACTGGTACTGGGGACGCCTCTACGCGGACGACTTCACCCTGCTCTACGCCTACGTCAAGACCAACAAGCATTTCGGCGGGGTGGCCTCCAAGCCGTTGATGCTGGCCCACCGGGACGAGATCGTGCTGTCCACCGGGGAGATGGTGGTGACCGACTCGGACTTCGTCTACGACGACATCGCCCGCCGCGAGTACCCGCGCTCCCTGGAGATCGTGGTGCCGGGCAGCCTCTCCCTGCGTTTCGCCGTACGGGAAGTCATCGACGCCCACGACCTCCTGGACGACCTGCCCGCAGCGCTGCGCAACCCCCTGGTGCGCGCGCTGGTGCACAGGTTCGTGGGGCGGCCGGGGTGGTTCCGCTTCTCATCCGACTACAAGCTTACGGTGGTGCGGGAGAGCGAGACCAGCTCCCGCGAGGGCGTCACCCTGCACGAGATGGTGGCGCTGGAGTAGCGGGGTCAGCCAGTGCGCTCGCGCAGCGCGGCCACCACGTCCATGCGGGAGGCCTTGCGGAAGTCCGGCAGCTGCATCACCAGCACCAGCAGCACCAGCCCCACGGCACAGAAGGCGTACGACCAGGGGTTGCAATAGAGCTTCATGTTGAAGTACTCGTTCTGCCACATGGTCACCATGTAGGCGGAGAGCAGGTAACCGAAGGCCAGCCCGGGGACGATGGAGGCCAGGCCCACCGCCAGGTTCTCCATGGTCATGATGCCGCCCAGGCGCCGCACGGAACAGCCCATGGCCAGCATGGTGGAGATCTCCCGGCGCCGCTCCAGGAAGGCGATGCTTACCGCGTTGTAGACCACCGCGATGGCCATGGCCAGGGCGAAGAGGATCATCAAGCCGCTGAAGATGTACATCATCCCCACGTACTCCTCGCGGATGGACTCCTCCGAGTACTCCGGGATGGTCGCGCTGGAGACCGGGGCGCCGCCGTAAGCGAGCAGGCGCGCCCTCAGCTCTTCCGCGGGAAGGGACGACTCGACGAAGGCGCCGGTCGCCCCCGGGTCGTATCCGAGCAGGCCGGACAGGTAGCCGCGGCTCACGTAGACGCTCAGGCCTCCCAGCTGTTCGACGAACCCGCGAACCGGCACCTCGAAGGTGCCCAGCCGGCTCTCGACCTCGATCAGGTCGCCCTCCCGGACGCCCCGGTACTCCTTGAAGACCATGCTCACCAGGGCCCCGTCCGCGGGGAGCTCCTGCAGGCGCCCCCCGGTGTCGTACAGCCGCAGCATCCGAGTGGACGCGGGCAGCGCGTCGAGCAGCCCCTGCCCGATCGCCTCCCCGTCCTTGGCGAACAGGGCGAGCTGCTGGTTGTGCGCCTCCACCGCCTCCACCCCTTCCACGGAGGCGAGACCGGCCGCCTGTTCCATGGCGACCGTCCCCGCAAAAGCGACTTCCGCGTCGTAGTTGATGTAGCTGTTGTAATGGAAATCGATGGCGTAGTTCATGGAGTCCATGCCGGCCAGGGAGACCAGGATCAGCGCCACGGCGAAGACGAAAGTGGTGCAATTGAAGACGGTGCGCCGGCGGTTCCTGCCCAGGTTGCGCAGGGGCAGGGTGGCGGTGAGGGAGAGTCTCGCGAGGAAGGGAAGCGCCCGGTCCAGGTACCTGCGGCCGTGCCGGGAGGTCTCCGCGCCGCCGTTGTCGCCCGTCAGCACCTGTGCCGGGGTCTTCTTCAAGAGGTGCATCAGGGGCACCCACCCCGCCGCGATGCAGACCACCAGGGTGACCGCGCACCCCAGGGCGGCCGCGCCCCAGTCCATTCCCGCCGTCACCAGCGGGATGCCCAGGCTCTCGGCGTACATGGCGGTCATCTCCCTGGCCAGGAAGTAGCCGGCCGCGACTCCCAGGAAGGAACCCGCGGCCCAGACCACGATCGAATAGGACAGGTAATGCAGGGCTATCCCCCGGTCGTCCATGCCGTTGGACATCATCGTCCCTATCGCCTGGCGCTGGCTGAAGACCAGGCGGGTGATGACCATGTACAGGCTGAAGGCCGCCACGATGAGGAAGAGTAGGGGGAAGAACTGCGAGAGCTCCCTGAACGACTCCACGTCCAGGTCGAGCAGCTGGCGCGCCGGGTGTTCGGACCCCAGGTCCGCATAGACCACCGTGTACGGGTCCAGGGCGGCTCGCGCCCGCTCCAGCACCTCCTGCGGGTCGCTCCCGTCCTCGGCAAGGATGCAGAACTCGTTGACCATCCCCGGCATCCCGGCGGCCTGCTGGAGGAGCTCCTGCGGGACGAAGGCCACGCCGTAGTTGCGCGGGGTGGCTATGTATTCGGACCCTTCCGAGTAGACCATGAAGTACTCCGCGCTCGCCCCTACGCCCCGGACCTTAAGCTCCCGGCTCCCCCCGGGGGCGATGACGGTGATGGCGTTCCCGGGCTGGAGCCCGTAGTGACCGGCCAGGTGGGACTCGACGATGCAGTCCGCGCCCGCATCGGGAGAGAAGTACTCGCCGCTCTCCAGGTAGAGGTCGTTGACCGGCGGCCGCTCCGCGACGGGGTAGCCGATGAGGTGCAGCTTGATCTCGGTACCGTCAGGCATGCGCCCGCCCGCGTCGCCGGCCAGGCGCCCCCGGACGGCCCCCACGCCCTCGAGGGCCGCGACCTCATCCACGCTCTCCTGGGAGGCCGGGGCAGTTACGATGTAGACGTCGTTGTAGCGGAGCATCTCGCTGGTATGCCGGTAGGAGTGGTCCAGGCCCTTGTAGGCGAACCAGGTCGCGGTGAAGACGGTCAGGCCTAAAAAGACCAGGGAGGCCACGGCGAAATAGCGGGCCTTGTCCTTGCGGATGTCCCGGGCGAGCTTGCGGCGGATGACGGCCACGCCCTGGTCACCACCTGATCTCGGCGGCTTCCCGGGGTGATTCGTTGAGGGCGATATCGGCGATCTCCCCGGAGTGCACGCGCACCACCAGGTCGGCCATGTCCGCCACGGCGGCGTTGTGGGTGACCAGCAGCACGGTCCTGCCGGCTTCTCGGTTCACGCGCCGCAGCAGCTCCAGGACCATCACCCCGCTTGAATAGTCCAGCTCGCCGGTGGGCTCGTCGCAGAGGAGCAGCGACGGCTCCTTGCTGATGGCCCGGGCGATGGCCACCCGCTGCTGCTCGCCGCCGGAGAGCTGCCCGGGGAAGTGGCCGGCGCGCTCCTCCAGTCCCACCTCGGCCAGGGCGGCGCGGCTGCGCTCGCGAGCCCCTTCCCTGCCGCCGGCCAGTTCCACCGCGAAGGCCACGTTCTCCTCGGCCGTCAGGGTGGGGATGAGGTTGAAGAACTGGAAGACGAAGCCGATGCTCGAGCGGCGGTAGTCGCTCAACTGCTTGCGGGAATAGGAGGTGATGTCGTCGTCGCCCACCCGGATGGAGCCCGAGGTCGCTTCGTCCAGGCCGCCCGCCAGGTTGAGCAGGGTGGTCTTGCCGGAGCCCGAGGGCCCCAGGATGACCACGAAGGATCCTTCCCGGACGGAGAGGTCGACGTCCTTGAGCGCGGTGACGGTGACCTCGCCCATGGGGTAGAGCTTGGAGACTCCTTCGAACGCCACGAAGCCGCTGCCGTCCATGTTCCCTCCCTCCCTCAAGAGAAGAACGATGCTCTGCGCGGTCCTACGAAGCTAGATTGTGTCGAACCGCCGACTGCGTGTCAACCGGCGCGCTCGGATTCAGGCATAAGCTTCCTTCGATCACCGGGAGGCAGGTATCTCACTTCTGTTGAAAGGTGCGGCTCCAGCACCGGTCCCACGCCGGTCTCCATCGTCCGATGGTTGGCGCGGATCCTCGCGAGCGCGTCCCGGTAGCCGGCCATCTCCTGCTCGGGCCGGTCCTGGGGGCCGACGCCTCCTCCATGGGCGCCTTGACCCTGGCCGGCGTCGCGGTGACCCCCCCGATGCGGGAGGAGGAGGCGGTGCCCTGCATCGTCGCCACCCGCCTGAGGCTGTCGGGCAGCCGGGGTTCCCGTCCGGCGAAAAGGCGCCTGCCCTGGTGTTCACCCAGGGCCCGGATGGTCTTGACCGGCGCCCGGGAGAGGTTGCGGCAGCCGGCCGTCTAGTTGGCGGCGCCCTCGAAGATGCCGGCGTAGCGGTCGCGCAGCTCGCGCTTGAGCACCTTGAGGGTGTTGCCGTAGGGCATGTCCTCGGGCTTGAGGATGCGCACGGCCTTGGGCGCCTTGTAGGCGGCGATGTGCTCCCTGCACCAGGCCAGGATCTCCTCCTCGGATGCCTCCATGCCGGGGTGCAGGGTCAGCACCGCTATGGGCGCCTGCTTCTTCAGGGGATGGGGCACGCCCACCACCGCCACCTCGGAGACGGCCGGATGGTCGAGCATCTCCCGCTCCACCTCCACCGAGAAGATGGAGTAGCCGCCGCTCTTGATGACGTCCTTCTTGCGGTCGACGAAGTTGAGCCGTCCCCACTTGTCCTTGAAGCCCATGTCGCCGGTGCGCAGCCAGCCGTCCTGGATGAGCTCGGCGGTGGCCTCGGGGTTGTTCCAGTAGCCCTGGCAGACGCCGGGGCCGCCCACCAGCACCTCGCCGACCTCGCCCGCCTTCAGCTTGCGGCCCTCGTCGTCGACGATCCTCATCTTGACCGGGAAGACCGGCCAGCCCACGCAGCCCTGCGGGTAGTCGATGCCCAGGATGGCCACCTTCATGGTGGCGGCGCCGGCCAGCTCCACCATGCCGTAGCACTCGGTGAAGAAGGCCTTCTGGCGCCAGGGGCCGAGCTTGAAGAGGCTGCCCTTCCGACAGAACTCGTCGGCCACCTGCTTGGGCATGGCGTCGGCCGCGGAGCCCAGCATCTTCAAGGAGGAGAGGTCGTACCCGTCGATGCCGTGGTCCTTCATCATCATGTACATGGCCGGCACGCCCACGAAGAGGCCGATCTTTCTGCTTTCGATGATCTCCAGGGCGTCCTTGGCGTTGAAGTGGGGGAGGAAGTAGGTGCGCAGGCCCACGCAGAGGCCGATGAGGTAGGAGCCGAAGCCGAAGACGTGGGAGGCCGGCAGGGAGAACAGCGAGGGGGTACCGCCCACCGGGAGCAGGGCGGCCACGATCTTCTGGGCCAGCAGCAGGTTGTCGGAGGTCATGTAGGCGCCCTTGGGGAAGCCGGTGGTGCCGGAGGTGAAGAAGATGGCGACCTTGTCCGAGGGCTTGTACTCGAACCGCGGCGGCCTGGGGGAGGCCTTCTGCATGGCCTCGTCCAGGGAGACGAAGCCCTCGGGGATGCCCTCGCCGCTCCCGGTCGGGGTCATGATCCACTGCCTAACGCCGGGCATGACGGCCTGGTCCTTGATGTTGATCCGGAAGACCGCTTTATCGACGATCATCGTCTGCGCCCCCGAGTTCTCGATCATGTAGGCCATCTCCTTGCCCTTGAGCATGAAGTTCATGGGCACGGCGATGCCCTTGGCGCGCATGATGGCCATGATCAGCATGTGCAGGTCCCCGTCGTTCTGGGTGGCGATGCCCACGCGGTCCCCCGGCTTGATGCCCAGGTCCACCAGGGCCGAAGCCGCCCGGTCGCAGAACGCGCTCATCTCGTTGTAGGTGAAGCTGTCCCTGGGAAAGCCGGTGTAATCGATGGGCCGGTGGAGGGTGAGGTAGTTCTCATCGCCCCTGAGCTCGGCCAGGCGCTCCAGCAGGTTGCCCAGGCTGAGACCGCGGTCCATGGCCAGCTTGAACTTGTCCAGTCGCATGAGTACTCCTTTCCGCAACAAGCCTAAAAGAGTTACGCAGACACCGAAGGCAGCATCACTCCATGAGCGCCGCCCATATTATAACGCCACACCCGCTCCCGCAACATCCCGTCCGCCATGGCCGGGCCTTCATGTTCGAGCCCGTGAAGGGCTCGCGGGACGAAGCCCTGGCGGTCACCGGAAAGGCGCCGGCCTTAGAGGTCCTGCAAAAGGATGGGGGCGGAGCCCCTCCGGGCGGGGGCTACCGCACGCGAGGCCGAGCGCGCGCTTTCCCCGACCGCAGCAGCCCTCGGTGAGCGCAGCCGCACCTTCCCGGAGCGCCGCCAGGCCCCGCCTGCGCGGCTCACATGCCGGCGGGGCCCTCGCTCAAGTACTTCTCGGGCTCGGCGTCGAAGGCCTTCTTGCAGTTGACGTGGCAGAAGTAGTAGGTCTTGCCCTGATGCTCGGAGGTGGCGGCGGCCTCCTTCTTCTTCACGGTCATGCCGCACACCGGGTCTATGGCTTTCCCCAGCATGTCCTTCCCCTTTCCCTTCATCCCGTGGTCCGTACCCGGCTCGTAGGCGTCGGAAAACCTGCGCAGGCGCAGGGAGTTGCTGACCACCGACACCGAGCTGAAGGCCATGGCGGCCGCGGCGAAGATGGGGTTGAGCAGGCCGCCCTTGCCGAAGAAGGGGTAGAGCGCGCCGGCGGCGATGGGGATGCCGATGACGTTGTAGATGAAGGCCCAGAAGAGGTTCTGCTTGATGGTGCGGATGGTGCGCCGCGACAGCTTGAGGGCGGTGGACACCCGGCGCAGGTCCCCGCTCATCAGGGTGACGTCGGAGGCCTCGATGGCCACGTCGGTCCCCGAGCCCACGGCGATGCCCACGTCGGCCTGGGCCAGGGCCGGGGCGTCGTTGATGCCGTCCCCCACCATAGAGACGACGCGCCCCTCCTCCTGCAGGCGCCGCACCTCCGCCGCCTTGTCGCCCGGCAGTACCTCCGCCAGCACCCGCTCGATGCCGGCCTGGCCAGCGACGGCGTCCGCGGTGCGGCGGTTGTCGCCGGTGATCATGGCCACCTCAACCCCGAGGCCCCTGATCATCCCCACCGCCTCGGCCGCCTGCGGCTTGAGCACGTCGGCCAGGGCCATCAGCCCCACCACCTCGCCGTTCCGCGCCAGGAAGATGGGGGTCTTGCCCTCGCCCGCCAGCGCTTCCGCCCTGGCGCCAAGCCCGTTCAACCCCGGTCCCCGCTCCCGCATGAGGCGGTCGTTGCCCAGCAGGACCTCGCGGCCTTCCACCCGGGCCCGGATGCCCAGGCCGGGCAGCGCGTCGAAGTCCTCCACCTCGAGAAAGGCCGTCCCGCGTTCCTCCGCCAACTGCACCACCGCCGCGCCCAGGGGGTGCTCGCTGGCCCGCTCCACCGAGGCGGCGACGGACAGCAGCTCTTCCTCCTTCACTCCTTCCGCGAAGATGTCCGTGACCACCGGCCTCCCCTCGGTCAGCGTCCCGGTCTTGTCGAAGACCATGGTCTGGATCTTGCCGATGCGCTCCAGGCTCTCCCCGCCCTTGACGAGGATGCCCAGTTCGGCCCCCTTGCCCGTCCCCACCATGATGGCGGTGGGTGTGGCCAGGCCCAATGCGCAGGGGCAGGCTATGACCATCACCGCCACGAAGTTGAGCAGGGCCAGGTTGAAGACCGGCTCCGACGGCGCCAGCATCCAGACGACGAAGGTCGCGAGGGCGATGCTGATGACCGTGGGGACGAAGACGGCGGCCACCCTGTCGGCCAGCCGCTGGATGGGCGCCTTGGAGCCCTGGGCCTCTTCCACCATGCGGATGATCTGGGCCAGTACGGTGTCCCGCCCCACCCGCTCGGCCCGGAAGCGGAAGGCGCCGGTTCCGTTGATGGTGGCCCCCACCACCTCGTCGCCGGGGCCCTTCTCCACCGGGATGGGCTCGCCGGTGAGCATGGACTCGTCCACCGCGCTGGCGCCCTCGATGACCACCCCGTCCACCGGGACCTTCTCGCCGGGACGCACCACGATGACCTCGCCCACCTTGACCTCCTCGATGGGGACGTCCTGCTCCCCGGGCCCGCCCTCGGCCTCGCGCACCACCCGCGCGGTCCTGGCCTGCAGGCCCACCAGCCGGCTGATGGCGCCCGCGGTCTTGCCTTTGGCCCGCGCCTCCAGGTAGCGGCCGAGCAGGATCAGGGCGATGATGGTGATGGAGCTGTCGTAATAGACCATCGCCTTCACCCCCGCCTCTTCCGCGAAGCCCGGGAAGAAGGTGACGATCAGGCTGTAGACGAAGGCCGCGCTGGTGCCCACGGCGATGAGGGTGTTCATGTCCGCGCTGCGGTGCTTGAGCGCGCCCCAGGCGCCGCGGTAGAACTGGGCGCCCGCCCAGAACTGCACCGGGAGGGCCATTGCTAACAGTATGTAATTTATGTTGTTATGCCAGCCGTCCGGGAAGCTGTCCATGACCATGGACAGGGGCACGGCGACGCCCGCCGTCACCAGGCTGAAGACCAGCTTGCGCAGGATGGCCCGGCGCTCCCTGGCGGCGAAGGCCCCCTCCGCCGCCTGGCGCTCCGCGTCCGCCTCGGCCGGGGTGAGGACGTGGTAGCCTGCCTCCTCCACCGCCCGCGCCATGTCCCCCACCGAGACCTGGGCGGGGTCGAAGGTCAAGGTGGCCTTCTCGGTGGCGAAGTTGACCGCGGCCTCCCCCACCCCGGGCAGTTCGCGCAGGGCCTTCTCCACGCGGCCCGCACAGGTGGCGCAGGACATGCCGGACACCTTCAGGACCACCTTCTCCTGCGCCGCCGAGTAGCCGAGGTCCTCGATGGTCTTGACCAGTTCGGCCCGGCCGACCCGGTCGGGGTCGAAGGTGACGGTGGCCTTCTCCGAGGCGAAGTTGACCGCGGCCCCCTCCACCCCGGGCAGCCTTGCAAGGCCCTTCTCGATAGCGGCCGCGCAGGTGGCGCAGGACATGCCGCCTACCTTGATGACGACCTTCTCGCCGGCGGCGGGCGGCCGTCCCGGCTCCTCTTTCGCTTTCGCCCCTCCGTCCACGCCTTGCGCGCTCATGCAAATCACTCCCAGGCCTCATCATATCCTGTCCCGCCCTGCTTGGTCATGACCAGGAACATGGCGAAGGACGGGCCGGACGGGCCGCCCCAAACCCGCTGCCGCCCGCGAAAAGGCTCAGTCGATCAACTTGAAGCTGGCCTTGGGCGCGCCGCAGATGGGGCAGCGGTCCGGCGCCTCTCCCTCCACGGTATTGCCGCAGACCTGGCAGACGTAGACGTCCACCGTTTCGTTGCCGTCCAGGTTGTCCAGGTATTTCTGGAAGAGCCCGGCGTGGACCTCCTCCACCGCGTTGGCGTTGGCGAAGGAGAGCTCCGCCGAGCTGTTCCCCTCGGCCCTGGCCTCCTCGATCATCTTGGGGTACATCTCCTTGAACTCGTGGGTCTCCCCCCCGATGGCCTCCTTGAGGTTGTCGGCCGTCGTGCCCACGCCCCCCAGCGCCCGCAGGTGGGCATGGGCGTGCACCGTCTCCGCGTCGGCGGCGGCGCGGAAGAGCCTGGCCACCTGGGGATATCCCTCCTCGTCCGCCTTCTTGGCGAAGGCCAGGTACCTCCGGTTGGCCTGGGATTCCCCGGCGAACGCCTCCTTCAGGTTGTCGATGGTGCTCACGTCTACCTCCTTATGATCCTTGCCGTCACCCGTCTCCAAAGCAACCCTTTCGGGTCAAGTGATTCTACCCCATTGACCCGCCGCTTAATCAAGGACGGAAATCATACGGGGACGAACGGAGGGGTCGCCTCCGGACGGTCCGCGGGAGCTTCAATCCCGCTTCCCCGGATCCGGTACGCCGGCCCGGCGGCGGACGTCCCGCAGCACCAGCAGGAAGGCCGCGCCCCCTGTCAGCAGGCCCAGGTAGAAGTCGAAGAAGCGCCATACCAGGGTGAGCAGGCCCGCCAGTCCGGAGTCGAGGAAGCTGGAGAAGATGGAGTAGAAGCCGAGCTCCCCCACCCCGCTGCCGCCCGGCACCGGCACGAAGGGCATCAACAGGTAGATCACCAGCGAGGCCACCGCCGCCTGCCAGAAGTAGCCGTGATACCCCAGGGCCGCCAGCACGGTGGGCATCACCAGCATGGAGGAGGCCCAGTAGAGGAAGGAGCAGGCCGCGGCGGGCAGGACGGCCCTCCACCCCAGCTTGACGATCTCCCGCAGGAAGCCGGAGAACCTCGAGGTCTCCTCGGCCGTCCGCGAGACCGCCCGGTTGATCCGGGGACGCCGGTTCAGGCGGGGGAACCAGCGCGCGAACCAGTCCATGATGGTGCGGTCGGGGTTCTTCATGTAGTAGAGCACCAGCACCAGGAAGAGCATGAACACCGCAAGGGCCGCGTAAAGGATGCCCTGCAGGGTCAGCGAGAGGTGGATCCTGCTCACCGCGACCACCACCGCCACCGGCAGAAAGAGGAAGAGCAGGCCGGTGGAGATGAAGGCCCCGAAGGTGATGACCGCCAGCGCCTCCCCCGCGTCCATGCCGTAGACGTGCAGGCACCAGGACTCGGCGGCTATGCCCCCGACCTTCAGGGGGACGACCGAGTTGACGAAGTGGCCCGTGTAGACCACCTTCACCAAGTCGGCAAAGCGCAAGCGGACCCCGCCAGGCGCGGCCAGGACACGGATGCGCAGGGCCAGCCAGAACCAGCGGGTCAGGGACACCGCCAGGGCCAGCAGCAGCCAGGGCCAGCTCAGGTCGGACAGGGCGCGCAGGATCTCCCGGTCCATGGTCAGGCAGGAGATGAGCACCAGCGCGGCAGCGCTTATGCCCACGGCCAGCGCCAGCCCCCTGCGCAGCCTGAGCCGCCCCGCGGGATGCGCCCCATCCGGGCCGCCCGGCGGGCGTCCTCGATCCTGCCCCATCGTTCCCCTTCTCAATGGAAGAGGAGGGGCGGCGCGCGCCCCTCCTTCCGGCCCGCTCTGCCGTTCGCGGCGCTTACAGCAGCTCGATGATCATGGCCATGCCCTGGCCGCCGCCGATGCACATGGTAGCCAGGCCGTACTTGCCGCCCACGTCCTTCAAGGCGGTGATGCAGGTGACGACGATGCGGCAGCCGGTGGCTCCCACCGGGTGCCCCAGGGCCACGCCCGAGCCGTAGATGTTGATCTTTTCCGGCGGGTAACCGATCTGCTGCACGCAGTAGTACGCCTGGGCCGCGAAGGCCTCGTTCAACTCCATGACGTCGATGTCGTCCAGGGTCATACCCGACTTCTTGAGCACCTTGTCCACGGCGTAGATGGGCCCCACGCCCATGATCTCCGGCTCGCATCCGATGGCCGCGTACTCGATCACCCGCGCCAGGGGCTTGATGCCGAGCTCCTCGGCCTTCTCCCCGGACATCATGACGGTGCAGGCCGCGCAGTCGTTGAGCCCCGAGGCGTTGCCGGCGGTCACCGTGCCCCCGTCCTCCAGTTTCTTGAAGGAGGTCCTCAGGGCGGCCAGCTTCTCCAGGCTGGCGTCGCGGACGGGGTACTCGTCGGTGTCGAAGACCTTGACGCCCTTGCGCGTCTTGACCTCGACCGGGATGATCTCCTCCTTGAACTTGCCGGCGTCGATGGCCGCGTTGGCCTTCTGCTGGCTTTCCAGGGCGTACTGGTCCTGCTGCTCGCGGGTGATCCCGAAACGCTCGGCGATGTTCTCCGCGGTCTGGCCCATGATCAGCTTGGTATAGGGATCGTGCAGCACGTCCCAGAGGGAGTCGATGAGCACGGAGTCCTGCAGCCGCTTGCCCCAGCGCATGTCGTTGGTGTAGAAGGGAGCGGAGCTCATGCACTCCACCCCGCCAGCCACGATGATGTCGGCGTCGCCCAGGCGCAGGCTCTGGGTCGCGGCCACCAGCGCCTGCATGCCGGAGCCGCAGCCGCGGATGACCACGTGGGCGGGGCAGGTGTTGGGGATCCCCGCCAGCAGGGCGCCGTACCGGGCCACCAGGTTGTTCTCGTCGGTACGCGGGATGACGTGGCCGAAGATGACCTCGTCGACCTGGTCGCCCTCGATTCCCGCGCGCTTCATGGACTCCACTATCACCAGGCGCGCCAGCTCTCCCGGCATTACGTCCCTCAAGCTCCCGCCGAAACTGCCGATGGGGGTGCGGCAGCCGCTTGCGATCACTACGTCCTTCATCGTGTACCTCCTCTTGTCGCGACGTAAGCTGACTCTTTCCTGCCGTTTCCGCAGCTTCACTATTTTACTATAAGATGCATCCGAGGCCATCCCGATCTTTTCCGCAGCGGATCCGGGCCATGCGGCGAATTCGAAATCCGGGGTCAGGCCCCAAATTTCACTTTTCGGCGAATTCGAAATCCGGGGTCAGGCCCCAAATTTCACTTTTGGCGACTGCAACGACTATGGTATGAAATAGTGAAATTTGGGGCCTGACCCCGGATTGCGCTTAAGGGGAGGGTCGGAACATGGCGTACGTGCCTTCCCGCGCGCAGCGGGAGGGGTTCAATCCGGTGCGCAACGCCTGAACGGCCCGCAACCGCATAGATGGCTTCACGCTGGAACGGGTCGCCCTCCCGGATCGTCTGACGATCGCCCCTTGAGATGGTCGGGGTTATCATGGTCTTGACTCCTGCGTGTGGAGTCGGCCCCGGTCCGGCAAGCCGAAGGGAGGAGACGGTTGCGGGAATTCGTCCGGCCGAGGATAGTATCGAGCAAGTGCCTGGAGTTCGAGGCCTGCCGCTACGATGGTGAAAGGGTCAGCGACCCCCTCGTGCGCAAGCTCATGCCCCTCGCCGATTTTTCTCCGGTCTGCGCCGAGATGGAGATCGGCCTGGGGGTTCCGCGCGATCCCATCCGGGTGGTCTCGACGAAGCTGGGGTTGCGGCTGCTGCAACCTTCTTCCGGGATGGACTGCACCGAGCGCATGACCTCCTTCGCCCGAGCCTTCCTGGACTCCCTGCAGGAGGTGGACGGATTCATCCTCAAGTCGCGCTCACCCTCCTGCGGCTTAAACGACGCCAAGATACGCTCGGAGGGGGAGGAGGCGCAGGTACTGGGTGAAGGCGCCGGCTTCTTCGGCGGGGAGGTGTTGAAACGACACCCCCTGCTGCCGGTGGAGGACGAGGAGCGGCTTGGCGACCTACGCATCCGCGAGCACTTCTTAACCAGCATCTTCACCTTAGCGGCGTTCCGTAGACCCGTCTCCTCCGGCGCCATGCGCGACCTGGTCCGTTTCCATTCCGACAACGGGCTGCTACTGACGGCCTACGACCAGCCCACGCGCAAGGCCATGGACAACCTCGTCGCCAACCGGGATGAACGACCTGCGGCGCAGGTGCTTGCCGGGTATCGCGAACTACTGCTGCAGGCCCTGGCCAAGCCGCCGCGCCCTCCCTCCGCCATCGGCGTGCTCCTGCATGCCCTGGGCTTCTTCGAAAAGGGCCCGAGCGCGCGGGAGAGGGCCTGGTTCCTGGAGCAACTGGAACTGTACCGGTCGGGCAAGGCCCCCCTGGGCGCCCCGGTCGGCGTGATGGGCTCCTGGATCGTCCGCTTCGGGCGGGATCGCCTCGCCCGCCAGACCCTTTTCTTCCCCTATCCGGCGGAACTGCTGAAGATCACCGGCTCCGGCTAGGGAGGAGGCCTCCGAGCGCTGCAGCATGTTGCAATGCTGCCCGGTAGGGCCCCTTCCCGCGCCCCTCAGTCCAGCGACAGGTCTGGGTATGCCCGTCCATAATCCTCCAGCGCCTTCCGGACCTCGCCCTTCAAGGCCTTATTCTTGGTGAGGAAGAAGAAGATCACCTCGTTATCCGAGATGTGCAGAGGCTCGTCGCCGGTGAGGCCCTTCAGTTCCATGCAGCGGCGGTAGAGATAGGTGGGCCGGTTTTCGGGCGGCAGGAACTGGAAGATCATCAACGCGGAATTGTAGCGCATGCGCCGGTAGAGTTGCTTGACCTCTGAGTACATGAGGTGCTTCTCGTCAGCGTCCTTCACTTCCAGGCCGATGTCCGGGTCGAGCAGGATAAGCGAGGAGTAGAGCAGCCGGTCGTCGATGCTGGTGAAGTACTCGGCCCGGTTGCGCCGGTCGAAGGGGTGCATCCCGTCTCCGTAAACGGAGACCTCAAGACCGCGCGAGGCCAGAAACCCCTCGATCTCGCGGATGTCCCGGCGACCTTCCACCACGCAGGCCTGCAGGTGCTCCACCAGTTCACGGTTGCGCGTACCCGCCCGGGCCCTGAAGTAATCGGTGCGGCTGCCGTCGGACCGGGCGTCATCCGGGGTAAGCATGGGTATGAAAACGAATCGCTTGAGGCGCCTGGTCCCCTGCATTACCTTAAGGACCAAATCGTACTTGAAGAGGTCCCGCACGTCTCCGAAGTACTGATTCTTCATTCTCTCTGCGCCTTCCCGCTCAATTCCCATTCGATTAAGAAGGATACCACTTTCCCGGAACGCGCTGTAGGGGCGCCGCTCACCCTGCGGGCGGGCGTTGCGACGAGAACCTGTAGGGTAATCGACGAGCGTGGGAGCAAGATGCGGGCCGTATGCGCCAGCGCAAATGCTGAAATTGGGGTCAGGCCCCAAATTTACCTTTTCCAAGATCTGCCAAGCCCCATCTACGAAAGTGAATTTGGGGCCTGACCCCAATTTTACCTTTTCGGTTTCTGCCGGGGGGGGTGGGGAACGGTTCGGCCGCGGCTGGTATAATCTAGGGAATGGAAAAGGAGAGACGAGAGAGCGGCATCGTGCGCGCCGGCCAGAATCTCTGGGAGAGCCTAAAGTCGGCCTTCACCGCCCTGCGCGTCAACAAGATGCGCTCGGGCCTGACCATGCTGGGGATCGTCATCGGCGTAGGGACCGTGATCACGCTCATCTCCCTCTCCCTCGGCGCCAAGAACAACATCAACAAGGGCATCCAGGACATCGGCTCCAACGTGGTCCTGGTGGTGCCGGGCAGAGTCGAGTTGACGGCAGGGATATCCGACAAACCCTCCGATCACAAGGGGGGTTCCTTCGTTCAATCCAACCGCCTCGACCCCAACCTGTCGGATGACATCCAGAAACAGCTGCCGCCGGGGTTCTTCTCGACCCCCGTCCTCGTCGATACCCGGCCCATCAAGTACCGCAGCGTCTCATATTTCACCCAGTTCATAGGGGTGGGCGAGGAATACCCGGAGGTACGGGGACAGCCCATGGCCCGGGGCGAGTTCTTCCACAGGCGCGACCGCACCCGCAACGTCTGCGTGTTGGGCTCGACCGCGGCCGAAGCCATCTTCGGGGAGGCGGACCCCGTCGGCCAGGAAGTCATTGCGGGCTCGCTCAAGCTGAAGGTCATCGGGGTCCTGGAAGAGAAGGGCCGGTCCTTCCTCCTCGACAACGACGACCTGGTGCTGGTGCCCTATACCATCATGCAGAGGTATTACGGCAAGAGCATGGCTGACTACATCGTTATCAACACGCCCACGGCCGACGACATCGACCGGGCCAAGGACATCGCCGTCGGCGTGCTCTCGCAGAGGCTGGGAGCGGACGAGTTCACCGCCATACCCCAGTCGGACATGCTGGGTTTCGCGGGCAACATCTCCCGCATCATGACCTACCTGGTAGTGGCCATCGCCAGCATCTCCCTGTTGGTGGGGGGCATCGGCATCATGAACATCATGCTGGTGTCGGTGACCGAGCGCACCCGGGAGATCGGCCTGCGCAAGGCGGTGGGAGCCAAGCCCCGCCACATCCTCTCCCAGTTCATCACGGAAGCGGTGGTGATGAGCTTCTCGGGGGGGGCGCTGGGCATCGTCCTTGCCGTCTTCGGAGCCCGGGGCCTGGGCAAGGCCCTGCACATACCGACGGACACGACCACCTGGGCCATCATGCTGGCCTTCTGCGTATCGGTGGGCATAGGGCTGTTCTTCGGGGTCTTCCCAGCCTGGAAGGCAGCGCGCATGGAGCCCATCGAGGCCCTGCGGACGGAGTGACGGCCCGCCTTTCACTCGAGGGCGCGCATCACCGCTTCCAGGACCTTCTTCGGGCTTACCGGCTTGATGATGAAATCCTTGACGCCGAAGTCGATGGCCTCTTTGACGATGATCTGCTCTCCCAGGGCGCTGCAGAGGACGATCTTGGCCTCAGGGTCCGACGCGAGGATCTCCCTGGCCGCATCCAGCCCGCTCATCTCGGGCATGAGGATGTCCATGATCACCAGGTCGGGCTTCCAGCGGTCGTAGGTCTTGAGCGCCTCTTTCCCGGTCTCCGCCTCCACCACCAGCCGGAACCCGGCCTCGTAGAGTATGTCCCGGATGCGCAAACGGCTGAAGAGGGCATCGTCCACGACCATGATCAGCGGGGCCATCCACGCACCACCTCACGTCGATGTCATGTCCACTATGCTTCCATTGCTCTCCCGTACGGCGCAAGCAGTATGCGCGTCGCGTCGCTTCATGAAATACTAACATATTTGAGTCCGGGGTTTGACGCCGAGAACCGGAGCGAGGCAACCTCTGCAACCTTCCGGGGTCCGGCGGAACGGCTAACGGAGGGAGGAATGCCCGGGATGAGGCGAGAAGAAAGGTGCGTCGCATGGTGACTCCATCCCCATGCCCCCGGCCCGGAAGCAGTGCCTTGAGGAAGGAGGCCATGACCCGCAAGCCCCGGAACCCGTTCCTGGTCCTGCCCCTGGCCCTGCTCCTGACGGCGGCGCTGCGCCTCCCGGCGGCAACGGCCGGCGCCTACACCTGGACCGGCGGCCACACCGAGAGCGGGGTGCGCGAGGCCTCGGTGGAGTGGACCCTGGCCGAGGGCTGCACCCGCCCCGGTTTCGACACCTGGCTGTGCCTGGCCAACCCGGGGGACTCCGAGGCCACGGCGGAGGTGGAGTTCCTGCTCTCGGGCTCCGCCCCGGTCACGCGCTCCTACGCGGTGGCCCCCCGCTCCCGCTCCACCGTGCTGGTGGACGAGGCGGTGGGGGAAGGAGAGGACCTGGGCTTCCACGTCACCTCCCAGGTGCCGGTGGTGGTGGAGCGCTCCATGTACTTCAACTACCACGGGGTCTGGACCGGCGGCCACACCGAGAGCGGGGTGCGCGAGGCCTCGGTGGAGTGGACC
>CAZETE010000006.1:22908-68259 GCA_964515075.1 uncultured Actinomycetota bacterium
CCACGTCACCTCCCAGGTGCCGGTGGTGGTGGAGCGCTCCATGTACTTCAACTACGCTCACTTCCCCTCCGACCACGAGTTCCCCATCGCCTTCACCCTGGACCGGGGCCTCCGCATCTCCTCCCCCATCGCCTACCCCGAACTGATCGGCCTGCTCTACCATGAAGCCAGTCTCTACGACTCCGACAACCGCGTCTCCAACGCCCTGGCCATGCAGCCCGTCGGGGGATGCCTGGCCGACGGGAACCCCGGCCGCGCCTGCCCCGGCCTGCAAACCCCCGCCAACGGAGATCCCTACTTCTGGATCGAGTCCACCCGGTCGCGCGGCACCCCCTCCACCACCGCGGTGGACGTGGGGGCCCGGGCGGGACGGGAGGCGCGCGCGCCGGTCACCGGAACCGTACTCGAGGCCCGCCCCTACCTGCTGTACGGCGCCTATCCCGACAACCGCGTCAAGATCGTCCCGGACGGCCACCCCGACCTGGTGGTGGCGGTGTTCCACCTCGGATCGACCAGGGTCGGCCCCGGCGACCGGGTGACGGCGGGGTTGACGGTGGTGGGCACCGTCAACGACCTGGCCCGCTATTTCCGCAGCGACATTGCCGACTACAACGGCGACGACGGCAACCACGTGCACATCCAGGTGAACCGCTCCGAATGACCCGTAACGGCGACGCGCCCTGAAGCCGCCTAGGCTCCCAGGCTCTTGCGATACCTGCGATAGCCCCCGTAGACTTGCGCCGCCTTGCCCGCGGCCAGCAGCGCGCCCGCGGCCATCCCGGCAATAGCGGCCGGACGCAGCAGGGGCATCAGCCCCTTCTTGGGCTCGTACTCAACGTTGAGCGAGACCTGCTTGCCCAGCCTGTCCGCGGCGATGAGCTCCGTGACCTTGTTGGCGGTCCAGATGGCCGCCTCCATCCCCCCCGAGCTCACGTGGGTCTTGGTATAGTCGCCGGTGAGGTAGAAGTTGCCGTAGGGCGAGCGCTGGAACGGACGGTGCGACTCCATCCCGGGCAGGGCGCGGTAGACGCCCTGGCGCGCCCGCACCACCTTCCACTTGAGCACCTTGGACTCGCGCGCCTCGGGGAAGAGGGCCTTGATCTGCCCGATGGCGATGTCCGCGATGACCTCGTCCGGCAGCCCCTCCACGTGGTCGGCCGGGCTGATGACCATCTCCAGCATGGAACCGCCCTTGTAGACGTGGGGCAGCACGTTGGACATGTCCGCATAGGTGTTGAAGATGCAGTCGTAGGAGAAGAAGGTCAGGTCCACGTCGGTCAGCTTGCGGTCGAACCAGACCATGAAGGAGAGGGAGGGCGCCATCTGGAAGTGCCAGAGGTCCCGGAAGTAGTCGAAGTAGAAGGCGTCATCGGGGAGGACCCGGCGCAGGGAGTAGGGGCTGATGGCCGAGACGTAGACGTCGGCGGTGCGCTCCTCCTCGCCGTTGATGACCACGCACTTCACCTCGCCGTCCTCGATCCGGACGGCGGTGACCGCCTTGCCCAGCTCGGTCCTGCCGCCCCTGGCATGGATGTAGTCGAGGCAGTTGTCCACCCAGATCTCCCCCATGCCCCCGTTGGCGAAGGCCAGCTTGCTGCTCTCGGCGGCGCCGAAGACCTTGCGCGCCCACCCCAGCATGATCTTGGCGGAGAGCTGGGTGGAGCGGGTGAAGGTGAGCCCGTTGGTCCCCGGCTCCAGCGCCTTCAAGCAGTCCCAGGGGGCAAAGCGCGTGAACCATTGCGCCAGGGTCACGCCGTCCAGCTTCTCCACCTGCTCCTCGGGGAGCGTCAGGCCCCAGGCCAGGCGGGCGCCCATGGCCAGGTTCTTCCAGACCGGCACCCCCTTGAAGTCCCGGACCAGGGTGGCCCCGGCCTGCAGGGCGTGCAGCGGGGCCGGCAGCTTGTCGTTGAACTTGGGCCGCACCAGGTCGCCGCCCTCCTGCATGAAGTCGAACTCGGAGCGCTTCCAGAGCAGGTTGCCGTCGATGCCCATCTTGCGGAAGAAGGCCATCAGGTTGACGTAGTAGGGAAAGAATACGTGCAGCGCGTTGTCCACCAGGTCGCCGTCCTCGTCCAGCCAAGAACTGACCCGGCCGCCGTAGATCTCGTCCGCCTCCACCAACTCGACCTCCAGGCCCAGGTCGAGCAGGTTGATGGCCGTTGCCAGCCCGGACATGCCGCCCCCCATCACCAGTGCTTTCATGGCGCTCTCCTTTCGGTCCGCGGATCCCCTCCCGTACACGGTAATTATGGAGCCGCCCGGGTGGCGCGGCAAGGCGGACGGGTGCGGCGCGGCCGGCGGACGGGCGACGCTCTGCGCCGCCGGCCGTGGATGCGCGCGCGGGACGGCGCCGTGGGCCGCCGGAGTAGAGGTGCTCGAGGTGACGGCGCCGGCCTAAGACTCCTGTGCCAGCTTTCCGGACAGCTTCATGTAAGCGAAGCCGTAGGCCACCAGCACGGTGGGCACGAACCAGAAGAGGCCGATGCCCAGGGTCAGCAGCCCGCCCAGACCGCAGAGCAGGCCTATCTCGAGGACCAGTACGAAACACCCGAGCCAGTTGCCCTTGGTGATCTTTCCGCTCCGCCGGATGGCCTCCAGGGCGCCGGCGTCCTCGTCGAGGATGAACATGGCGAAGTACTGGTACTTGATGGCCATATAGATGCCCGGGACGAGCAGCAGCAGGGAGCCGATGCCCACGAGGGCGACGTAGATGATGCATCCACCGAGGTAGGTGAATGCGACCGACGCGCCCGGCCAGAGTTCAGAGAAGGCCGGTTTCTCGCCCTTGTTGATCATCAGGCTGAGGTTGAGCGACGTCAGGCCGAAGACGAAAGCGGCTAAACAGAAGGCCAGGAAGGGCAGGGCCGCCAGGGCCTTGAGCCCGCCGTCCAAGAGCAGCAGCCCTGCCGTGAGGCCCAGCAGCAGCAGCATGACCAGGCCGCCGGCCACCAGGTACATGAAGAAGAACACGAACCTGCTCTTGGCCTGCTTCCATCCGAAGCTGAGAGCCTCCTCAGCCAGGGTCTTCTCTTCCATGCGATTATCCTCTCCCTTCTTCCGCCTCTCCCTCGCCTTCCTTCTCGTGGACATATCCTATCATACCGAAGGGACGCAAGTGCTTGTAACGCGCACCCATCCAGTCCTTGATGCCCGAGGTGTACCACCGGGAGAAACGCCGGTCGGAAGGCCCTCCCGCCAGCACCGAGCGGATGCCTTCCTCCCCGAAGTCCGCCGTGAACTTGAAGGCCGGGGCATAGGTCCCCACCCGTCCCGCGCTCATAAAGATCTGTCCCTGGGGGATGGTGGCGCGCCCGCCCAGCAACTCGATCCGCCCGTAATCGAAACCCAGCCACCGGGGCAGCTTTCCGGCGAAGAAGATGTTCTTCATGAGGATCTTGCGCCAGCTCCCGTAGGGCACCGGCGGGGCTTCGAGGCTGCGGTCCAGCGCCAGCCGCATGATCTCCAGGCGCTCGCGCTCCCCGAACCAGAGGGCCTCCCGCTGCAGCAGCACACGATCGAAGTTGCCGTAGAAATCGTTGAAGATGATGGTCTCGGCCAGCAGGCAGTCCATCACCGGCCTCCCCGGACCACCCTCGCCGAAGACGATCTTTACCAGCTCGGCATAGAACCGCTCGAAGAGGGTGGCGGCCATGGATTCCGGGTCGTAGCAGAGGTCCCACTCCTTCAGCAGCCGTCCGTTGGGGGAATCCGGCAGCAGGGGCAGCAGCAGGGGCATGAAGGCCTCGGCCTGCTTGGAGAAGAGGTCGTAGTGCATGGCCTGGACCGCCTCCGCCGTGCAGCCCTCCTCCGCAGCCAGCAGCTCGGAGATGCGATCGGCCCGGTAGGGCGCCATGCACAGATTCTGCACCGGCACCCGGCCGAACCGGTTGAGGTCCTGGTTGGCGGTGACGATGAAGCCTTCCGGCGGGTTGTAGAGGGAGGGCAGGTCGTCCCGGTCCAGGTAACCCCGCCAGTGGAAGGACGGGTCCCAACCGGGCATGGGCAGCAGGCCGCTGCAGCCCTCGGCCCGCGCCGGTACGCGCCCGCTCATCTGGTAGCCGATATTGCCGGCCGCGTCGGCCAGCACCCAGTTGAAGGCGGCGAAGTCCAGCCGGGCGAAGTGGGGCATGGCCTCCTCCACGCTTCCGCACCTGACGATCTCGGCCATGGCGTCCAGGGACTCGGCGCCGCAGTCGCGCCCGGCGGACCAGGCGAAGCAGAGGAAGTACCCGTCCTCGGAAGGGTCCCCCTCCAGCACCCCGTGGTCGGTCTCGTAGTAGCGGAAGACCAGCGGTTCGGCCCCCCTGCGCCTGATGACCTCGTCCCGTACGTCGAATTCCCGCCACTCGTCTCCCCGGCGGTAGCGCATGTCCCTGACCACCTCCACGAAGTAGTCCATGACGTCGGCGAAGGCGTAGGTGGCCGACCAGGCCAGGTCGCGGGTGCGCCCCAGCCCGGGGAAGGGGATGCCGGGGATGACCGTCCCGGTGAAGTAGAAGTCGGCGGTCTCCAGGACCACCTCCTGCCAGATGGCGGGCAGGCGGCCGACGTCCAGGTGGGGGTCGCCCGCCAGGATGGGCCGGCCCGAGGCGGTCCGGCTGCCCGCCACCGCCCAGTTGTTGCTGCACATGGTGCGGGGGAGCTGGGACCAGGCCACCGTCTCTGGAATGATGGGATCGCTGAACCGGAGGTTGCAGATGAGCTTGACGTAGTCGGGATTCAGGTCCTCCACGATGTAGGGGAACAGCTCCTTCAAGCGCTCCAGGTCGATGCCTTCGCGTATCATCTGGATGATCAGCTTCTCCGCCCATCCCTGCGTCTCGGTCATGTCCACCAAGCCGGTGAGCTTGAGCACGGCGATGGAGTCGGCGGCCGTCCACTCCTCCGGTGCGTGCTTGATCAGGCGGAACTCCAGGGGCCGCCTGCCTCCCCGCACCGCGTGGTTGACCCCGGCGCAGTAGGCGTCCACCAGTTCCCTGGTCCCGGGCTTCAGGCACTCGGCCTGATACTTGGAGTCGCCCCAGATGTTGTAGCGGCGCATGGATTTATCCAGCTCGACCATCTCCGGGGCGGGCTTGAGGAACTCGGCAGTGACCCCCTTGGCCACCAGCCGGGTCAGTTCCAGCTGCACCCCGCGGTCGACGGCGGTGACCCAGCCCAGGCCGAAGAAGAGGTCGGGGAAGGAAGCCGCGCGCACGTGGGGCACGCCGTTCTCGTCCCGCTGGACGGAGATCTCGCCCCGGACGGCCTCCATCCTGACTTCCGAGCCCTTGAGCCTTTCCATCCGCTTCACCCCCCCGGTCGTTCTTGACGGCGCCGGGCACCGTCACTTCCTTACGGCAGCCTGGTTGATGAGGCCGGCGAAGTAGCCCGCGCCGAAGCCGTTGTCGATGTTGACCACCGCCACGCCCGGAGCGCAGGTGTTCAGCATGCCCAACAGGGCGGCCAGCCCGCCGAAGCTGGCGCCGTAGCCGATGGAGGTGGGCACCGCCACCACCGGGCATTCCACCAGGCCTCCCACCATGCTGGCCAGCGCCCCCTCCATGCCGGCGGCCACGACCACCGCGTTGGCGCCGCGGAAGACGCCGGTACGCGACAGCAGGCGGTGCGCTCCGGCCACTCCCACGTCGTAGAGGCGCTCCACCGCGTTGCCGGTGAGCTCGGCCACGCAGCAGGCCTCTTCCGCGACCGGGATGTCCGCCGTCCCGCCCGTCACCACCACGATGCGGCCCACCGGTTCCCGCTCCTCCCGGCGTATCTCCACCAGGCGCGCTTCCCTGCGGTAGACGGCCCCGGGGAAGGACTTGCGCGCCTCCTCGTAGACCTCCGCCGAAGCCCTGGTGAGAATGATGTTGCCGGAGTTCCTGAGGAGCAGCCCGTCGATGATGGGGCGGATCATCTCCACCTGCTTGCCCTCGCAGTAGACCACCTCCGGCAGCCCCTTGCGCAACTCGCGGTGGTGATCCAGCATGGCGAAGCCCAGGTCGGTGACGGGCTCGGCGGAGATGCGCGACACCGCCTCGTCCAGCGGCATCTCGCCCGCCTTGACCTTCTCCAGGATCTCCGCCAGTTCTTCCCTGCGCATATGGCCTCCGAACGGTGCCGGGCACCATCAATCAGGCAGCAGCAAGCCGGCCGCCGTCACTCTCGCGTCGTTCCATTCTAACCCAATAACCGCGGCCAGGAAAAACCCCGGAAGCCAGCCCCTCCTCGGGCATGCGCGTTCATAGGGGCTCCCGGGCCGGGGGCCACAACCGCCCGTGCGGGAGGAAGGGACACCTCTTCCGGGGTGAATTCCGGTCCGGCCCCGCATAAGACGCCCGGCTCGCCGGGAGGTGCCGGACGCATCGCGCTCGATCCGGTAAAGGCGCCCCTCACGGACTCCCCCGCGGTGCTCCGCTGGAGCAGCCGCCCCGAAACGGCCGGCCGCAAGGCATCGCCGAACCGGCGGGAATCGAGCGGCCTTCGCCGCAAGAGGCCTTCGGCGCAGCCGGCTTCAGGCAAGGGAGGGGCCAGCGTATTCGCCGGACATACGCCGAGCACGGCTGTTGCCTTAAGGAGACCGGCGAAGGGGTCGACGCCAAGCCCTCCACCCCGGGCATGATGCTGAAGCGGCACCGGAAAAGGGCAGCGACACCGCGCGATGGTGCCCGGCACCATCGCCCCGCCTCCCCGCCCGCTAGCGGTCCCACCGCCGCGCCGGCCCGGCGCGGAGCTACCCCCGCGCGCCCGCAAGCATCCGAAACGCGGAAGCCCGCGTCCTCGCCGATCGTTCCCCGGGCCTCACTTGAAGCCCATGAAGCGGGCGTACCCGGGGATGCCCGCGGGCAGGCCCCGCTTCAACCCGATGTCGTTGAGGCGCTGCATGTTCTTCAGGCCGATCGCGCGGTTCACCCCGTCCACCAGGGCGACGTGGCGCGGCTGCAGTCGGTAATAATTCTTCTTCACATTGTAGAAAAGCCTGAAGCGCCCGGTGAATCGGCGGAATTCCTCCTCCGCCCGCGCCGGATCGGTCACCGCCAGGGCCGCCACCTTGCCGCTCATCAACGCCCCCAGGATGCCGAACCAGCCGAAGGGGTCCATCCAGCCGCCCAGGGTCCCCCCCAGGATGACCCCACGCTGGCGCAGGCGGGGGTTGTCCGGCGAGGCGATGGGCACGGCGCCGGAGCGCTCCTCCCATCCGGCGTGCTCGACACCCTCCACCCGCTTCAGGAAGTCCTCGTATTTCGCCAGGGCCTCCAGGCCCACCGGCCGGATGGAGAAGAGCAGGTTGAAGTAGAAGTTGTTGACGGTGGAGAGGTAGCCGTACTCGGTTATGCACTCGTCCACCCAGACCACGCAGTAATCGGAGAAGCCGATCTCCCCCCGCGAGATGTAACCGTACCAGCGCAGGTAGGGCAGGTCCAGCATCTCGTAGACGGCGGGTTCCAGGCCGCAGGCGACGATGGTGTCGGGCGGCAGGCTCGCGAGGTCCTCCCGGCGCAGGGGCGAGTCGAACTCGAAGCGCACCCCGTGCTCGACGCACTCTCGGTAGAGCAGCAGGTCCAGGCTTCCCTCCCGCGGCCCCCGCTCCACCGTGTAGAAGCCCCGGTTCCACTCCACGCGCTTCTCGCGCAGGTAGACGGCCACCCGGGCGGGGTAGAGGGCCGGCGACAGGTCGATCCCCACGTACCCGGACACCTTGTCCACCTCGATGGGGGTAGTGTGGGCGGAGGGATTGAAGGCGGGCGACCCGCCGATGCCGCTCTCGCGGTCGCGCACGGTGACCTCGTACCCCTCCCTGGCCAGGTTGACCGCGGCCACCATGCCCGCCTCTCCCGCCCCGTAGATGAGCGCCTCCTTCATCCCCACGACCTCCTTCCTCTCGGGCCACCTGCCTTGTCGCCGTCTCAATGCATAAGACGGAAGCGTGCTATCATCTATTATTAGCACGACCACGAGACCTGCGTGAAGCCGCGAAGGGACGGCGCAACCCCGGAGAAGATGGAAGAACAGCGCGGGAACGCGACCTACGGGAACGAGGCAAGGGGCGCAAGGCAGGCGGTGCCGCTCAAGAGCTTCTTCACCAAGCGGCTGGAGGCGAAGATAGCGGAGCGCGGCATGGACCTCCCCTACTCCTTCATCGCCCTCATGGACGTCCCCTTAGAGGACTTCACCCCCGAGCAGGGGGCCTTCTACGAGTCCGAGTTCAAGCTGTACACCTACTTCTTCATCGAGATCATCATCGACCTCTACGAGGCGCTGGGCGCCCACCGCGAGGGGTGGGAGGAGATGCTCAACCGCCTGCCCGATACGCCCATCAAGGAGCTGGTGTCGCTGTCGCTGCAGGAAAAGGCGCGCCTGGAAGGCTACGACGGCGGGGAGGATGATGCCCTCTCGGGCGCTTTCGACCTACTGGAGATGGACCAGCCGCTCACCCTCACCATCGACAAGCGGGTCATCCGGACCGGCACGGAAGCGGACCGCAAGAAGGGCCGCTGGTGGGAGAAGAAAGTCTTTTAAGCCCCCCGGGCAGGCGGGCGGGCCGGCGGGCGGGGACGACAGGGCCGCCGGCTGGCCTCCGCGCATGCTCGACGGTACGTCAGACCTTCTCCCACAGGGTGGCGTTGGCGTTGCCGAAGCCCCCGCAGAGGGTGGCCACGCCGCGCTTCGCGTCAGCGAAGTCCGTCTTCATGATGCTGTTCAGGGTGATGACGATGCGGCATCCCGATTCGCCCAGGGGATGGCCCAGGGCCAGCGCGCCGCCCCACACGTTGACGTTATCAAAGGGGGCGTTCTGCGCTATTCCCAGTTCCCGCAGGACCGCCAGGGACTGGGTCCCGAAGGCCTCGTTGAGCTCCCAGACGTCGATGTCGGCCACCGTCAGGCCCGCCCGGTCAAGCAGCTTGCGCACCGCCGCCACCGGCCCGATGCCCATCATGGTGGGATCGCAGCCCTGCATGGCTCCGCCGGCGTACTTCAGGTTGTAGGACAGCCCCAGCTCGTCCGCCTTGTCCCGGCTCATGAAGAGGGCCGCGCAAGCCCCTACGCTCAAAGGCGAGCTGGTGGCCGCGGTGACGATGCCGTCCGACTTGAAGGACGGCTGCATCCCCGCCATCTGCTCCAGGGAGGGGTTGTCGCGGATCCACTGGTCGCGGTCGATGATCATCTCGCCGCCGGCGTCATCCACCCCGGGGACGGGGACGATCTCGTCGGTGAACTTGCCGGCGTCCCGGGCGGCGGCGGCCTTGAGGTGGCTGTGGTAGGCCATCAGCTCGGTGTCGGCCCGCTCGACCTTGTATTCCGCTCCCACCTTCTCGGCGGTGGGCCCCATCAGCAGGTCGCCCGCGTTGTAGCGGTCGGCCAGGCGGGGCGGGAAGTCCATGCTGAAGCCCATGCCCACGTTCATCATGTCCTCCACCCCGGAGGCGATGTAGATATCCCCCTCGCCGCAGATGATGGCGCGGGCGGCGTGCTCGATGGCGGACATGCCCGAGGGGCACTGCTGGCCGATGCCGTTGGTGGCGACGCTCTCGGGCAGGCCCGAGGCCAGCCAGGCGAAGCGGGCGATGTCGTTCTGCATGCCGGCCTGGTTGGCCGCACCGCAGAAGACGGCCTCGATGTCCTCCGGCTTCACCTGGGGATTGCGCTTGAAGAGGGCCTCGTAGACGTAGGTCAGCAGCTCGTCCGGCCTGCGGGTGCGGAACCAGCCCTTCTGGGCGTGGGCCCGGCAGTTGGCCGTCCTCACTCCGTCGACAAGAACGCATTCCTTCATTTCCGCCATGCCGATCTACCTCGCTTTCCCTAAGGCTCGGAATCCGACATTGTTACCCTTCAGTAATGTCGATTATAGCACAGCCGCCCGGCGTGTGAACCCCCGTGAGCGCGATGAGGGAGGCCGGGCGGCCCCGGGGAAGGCCCGCGTATGCAGAGCGGAGCCGCTCTCTGCCCGCAGGCGTCCCGAGCGCAAGCGCCTCAAGCCGCCGCAGCCGCAAGGGCAAGAGCCCGGACTCGGCTCCTGGAGAGATGTGAAGTTTCAAGGGCTGACCCCGAGTGAAGGTTGGCGCGTTTGTGGTGCGCGGCTAGAGCACTTGCCGGGACAGGTGGCGGGCCAGGCGCTTGCCCAGCGCCACCACCGTCAGGGCGGGCGGCCGGCCGGGCGCCGAGGGCATCACGCTGGTGTCGCAGCAGTACAGCCCCTCCACCTCCGTGCGCAGGTCCGAGTCGAGCAACTCCCCCACGCGCACGGTGGAACTGGGGTGGCCCAGGGTGAAGCCGGACTGGTGGATGTCGAAGGGGTCGCAGCCCGCCTGCACCAGGATGCGGCGGCCGGTCATGGCCCCGTATTCGAAGCGTTCGTGGTCCCGCGGGGTGAAGGTGTTGCTCACCCTGCCGTCCATGGAAACGCGCCCCACCCCGTCGTCGGAGCACTTGGCGAAGACGCCCAGGGCGCGGCGGAAGCGCCCCAGCCGGGGCAGGGCCCGCAGCGGTTCGTCCTGCACGAACATGAGGTGCCACGCCAGCAGGGGGGAGAGCATGGCGCAGAAGACGATGTGGTGCTCCTCGTCGTAATACCCCACGGTCATGCTGTGCTCGCGACCGTTGCCCTTGCTCCCCTTCTCCAGGAAGCCGAAGATGAAGGTGGTGGGGTCGCCGGCAAACCAGTTGCCCGCCCGCTCGAACCCCGAGTTCTTGAGGATCACGGCGGTGCCCACGCCGCCGGCGGCGCACACCACCACCGGGGCCCGCACCTCGTAGCGCCGTCCCCGTTTCTCCCACAGGCCCATTCCGGTGAGGCCCGCGGCGCGGCCGTTCTCCATGATCACCTCGCCCGCGCGGACGTGGGTGAGGATGGAGGCCCCGCGCTCGCGGGCGGCTTCCGCGTGGAGCCTGGCCGTCCACTTGGCGCCGCGCGGGCACCCCTCCACGCACAACTCGCAGCCCACCACGCACTTCTCGAAGTCCACGTGGCGCAGGCATTTCTCGAAGGGCAGGCCCGCCTCGCGCGCCGCTTCCCAGAGGCGGCGGGTGCCCTCGCCGATGAACTCGTCCGGCGGTTCCACCGCCCAGGTGTCCCGCGCCGTCTCCTCCACCAGGCCCGGCTCGAACTCGATGCCCGCCCGGCGCCAGTACTCGAGGTCGGGGAGGAAGGCCGAGCCCGCGTACATGATGGTGCCGCCCCCCACGCCGGTGGAGAGCATGAGGTTCTCCCCCTCCAGGGTGGAGCGGACCGGCATGGGCAGGCGGGGCGCCTTCTCCACCTTCAGCAGCATGCCGGGGGGCGTGCCGAAGAGGAACTCCCCCTCCCCGCCCTTCTCCAGCAATACGACCTTGTAGCCCTTTTCGGCCAGGTCCCGCGCCACGACGCACCCCCCGGGCCCCGCCCCGGCTATGGCCACGTCGGCTTCCAGTACCTCCCGCGTCACCCTGGCCATTCCCTGCTCCTTCCTGCCCCGCCCGCCCCTAGAAGGAGCCGAGTTTCTTGTGCCTGTCGACGGGGCGGCCTACGCTGTCCACCGGCTTGGAGGGGTCGTGGAAGCAGCCGCGTGCCTTCTCGCTCTCCTTTACCCGGGGGTAGACCACCTTCTCCAGGAAGGCCAGCGCGGACTCGGGGTCCCCGTCCAGCATGATCCGCTCGAGGTCCATGCGCTCCGCCTCTCCTATGGATATGGCCCAGGTCTTCGCCACCTCGTCTAACGCCTCCCGTCGTCTCTCGTGTACCGTCCATATCTTACCACAGCCAACGCCCCCTCCTTCACTTGGGGTCAGCCCTTGAAACTTCACTTTTCCAGCATCAGGCGGACCACCTCGCGGCTGCTCATCCGCGGGCCCAAACCGAGTTCTTCCCGGGTGAGGTCGTCGGAGACGGTGCAGCGGTAGCGCATGAAGTCGAGCATGCCCGAAGGGCCCTTGACCAGGGGGAAGCGCAGCTTCCAGAGCAGGTCCACCGCCGGGTAGGCCAGTGCCGCCGGCAGTTTCACCAGGGGCTTTCCGGCCATCTCCGCCACCTCCGCCACCCGGATGGTCCCCTCTCCCGCGGCATGGAAGAAGCCCTCGGCCCGCTGCTCGATGACCTTAAGGAAGGTGTCCGCCACGTCGTCCTCGTGCACGAACTGCAGGGCCGCGTCGCCTCCCCCGACGTCCGGCACCACCGGAAGGCGCTGCAGTATCCGCGAGAAGTAGTTGTCCACCCCCGGGCCGTACACGGCGCACGGCCGCACCACCGCCGTCCGCACGCCGGGGTTCTCCTCGCCGAAGATGCGGGCGGCCATCTCGATCTCGTACTTGTCAGCGGCGTAGGAGAAGTGGCGCATCAGGCGGGGATGATCCCTCTCCTTAAACCACTCGGGGTTGTCCGGAAAGGCTCCGAAAGCCGAGCTGGACGAGGCGACGACCAGGTGCGAAGCCCCGCAAGCCGCGGCCGCGGCCATGACGTTGCGGGCCCCGTTGACGTTGATGTCGCGCATGAGGGACTCGTCGTGCAGGGGGTTGAGGATGAAGGCCAGGTGGACCACCGCCTCCACCCCTTCCTCCCTGAACAGCGCCGCCAGGGAGCGGTCGCGGATGTCCCGCCGGTGGAACGAGAGCTTGGAGACCGCCCGGGGGCACGCCCGCACGTCCACCCCCACCACCTTATCCACCGCCGGGCTCCCCTGGAGGAAGTCGAGGACCCTGGACCCGACGTAACCCGAGCATCCGGTTACGGCGACCACCCTCACCGCCGCAGCCCTCCCTTACACTTCATCCCGCGTAATAATGAATGCCCGGCACCTCGCGGCGCCGGGCATCGCTCACTATCACCCGCTATCTCTTCAGCCCAACAGGTTGGCGACGTAGATGGCGCTGTAGGCCGCCTGCTCGGTTCCCACGCCGCGGGCTCCCGCGTCGCAGCCGACCAGCATGAGGTCCTTGACCGGCATGATGACCGAGGGCTTCTTCGCCCCCACCTGCCCGGGGTACTGCCCCAGGCCGATGCACTCCCCGGTGGGGCGGCCGGTGAGCCTGGAGACGTGATCGACGGAATAGCGCTCCTTCCACACTATGTGGTCCTTGACTTCCGGGTACAGCTCGTAGATGTAGTTCTCCACGTTGTCCAGGATGCGTTCGCAGTGGTCGATGTTCTCCGGCGTGACCTGGGAATTGCCCATGCCCCCGGCCAGCAGCAGGCATCTGCCCGGGGGCGCGGTGGAGGGGTCCCAGTCGGAGGGCATGATCATGCACATGGGCGGCTCCTCGGCGATGCCGCCGGTCCGCAGGAAGTCGACCATCTCCGTCCCCTTGGTGCTGGGGACGTGCAGCAGGGTCAGCCGGGGCAGGCCGGGAATCCTGCGGTCGAGGGCCAGCTTGACCATCAGGGCGGCGTAGGACTCCTTCAAGCCCTTGACGTAGGAGACGTATTCCGCCGGGAAGTGCTCCTCCCCGGCCATCTCCACCGTCCGCTTGATGCCGGCGTTGGAGATGACCACGTCGGCCTTGATGACCTCGCCCTCATCGGTCTCGACGCCGCGGGCCTTGCCGTCCTCCACGATGATGCGCTTCACCCCGGTCCCCAGGCGCAGGTTCCCGTCGAAGGCGATGAGCCTGCGGCCGTAGGTGCCGGCGATCTGGCGCACCCCGCCCATGGGCACGCCCATGGTGCCCTTGCGGTAGGAGTGGATGAGGCACCACAGCAGCTCGCCCGCGCTCCCCTCGTTGTAGGGGACCACGAAGGAGATGAGGGACAGGTTGGCCATGAGGCGGTGGATCTTTTCGTCCTCGGTGAACTTGGAGATGAACTCGTAGAAGGTCATGTCGTCGATGGAGGCGATGAAGGTCTCGTCCACCATGGCGATCTTGATCAGGGTCATGATGAACTCCTTGACCCCGAAGTTCTTGAGGACGGTCTTCAAGGTCTTGACGATGGAGGGGCGGAGGGCCCCCTTGAGGTAGGCCAGGCCGCCGAACGGAGCCGCGGTGAACAGGGACTGCGGTATCTGCCAGGTGTCCTTCCTGCCGCCGCCCCTGCCCATGCGCGCCGTCGCGAAGGGGTCGTGCACGATCCACCTCAAGTCCCCGCCGATCTTCTCGTTGATGATGCCGTGCGGGCCCTTGCGTCCCTGCGAGAAGACGTGGAAGGCGGAGTCCACGACGAAGCCGTCCCGCTCGTAGCTGGAGGCCTTGCCCCCGACGAAGTTGTTCTTCTCCACCACCGTAACCTGGTAGCCGCGGGCCTGCAGGAGGGCCCCCACGCCCATCCCGCCTATGCCGGCGCCCACCACCACGACGCTCTTCCTGCCGCCGTTGCCGTTGCTCATCAGACGCTCCTCTCTCGTCGAAACGCACCCGTCAGGGCATGTCCGGCGGGCCGTCCGGGCCCCAGGCCAGCTCCTTGGACATCTCCAGGATCTTCTGGAGCAGCTCCGGGCGGAGCGAGACGGACTTACCGGGGATCGGATCGGCCGCGTAGTAGAAGTCGTCCGCCACCTGGTTGGGGTTGATGCTGTCCGCCCACATCTTCTGCCACTTATGGTAGTTGGCGATGGCCGGGCCGAAGAGGACGCGCGAATCCGGCGCGGTGTTGCCCGGCTCCATGCACCGGCTCACCTGCAGGATGTTGAACTCGGTCTCGATGGGCAGGATGGCCGCCGCCTGTTCGTAGATGCGGTGGTCGAACTCGATGGGCTCCTCGTAGTGGCTGCAGGTGCTCTCCTCCATCATGAAGTGGATGCCGGAGTCGGAGCCGTCGTCCAGGATGTTGCCCTCCTCGATGTACTTGCGCTTGATGTCCTCGCCGTAGGGGGACATCAGCACCATGGAGTGGTGGGACTCGTCCTGGCCGTAGGCGGTGATGAACATGCCCGCAGGGCGGAAGAAGATGGGATAGGCGGTGGCCAGCATGAAGGTCCAGAAAGAGAACTCGGCCAGGCCCAGGGGGGCCATGTCCACGACGATGCCGCGGTGCTTGGCCACCTCCTCGCGGATGACCGACTCCTGGAAGTCCAGCTCCTCGGAGGAGTGGCACATCAGGAGCTCCATGAAGATGTGGTTGAAGTCGTGGATGAGGGTCTTCAGGTGCCGGGACTTCTTCCAGGACCGCTTGTGCAGCAGGTGCGGGATGGCGATGCCCAGCATGGAGCCCATGCCCGGCTTGAAGGCGTTGTAGCCCACGCCCTCCACGGTGATGGCCTGGGTGGCGTCGGCCATGGCCCGGCGGCCGGGGAAGAACATGCACAGCACCTTGCAGCCCGGGGGCAGGGGGCACTCCACGTCGAACAGGAAACCCTCCGGCTGCGGCACCGGCGGCCCCGGCCAGTTGTAGAGCTTGAGCGCGCACTTGGTGAAGACGCCGTTGCCGCCCATGGCGCCGAGGCGCCCGCGCAGCACGCCGCGCAGCGAGGGGCCGGGGCCGTCTCCGGAGAACCATTCCCCGGAGGAGCCCAGGCTGCCCATGCGGACGATCTCGCCGTCGGGCAGCACCCACTCCACCCCCATCAGGTTGCGGGGGCTCCAGTTCATGTAAGTGCCGTCGGGGGCGCAGCCGCAGAAGGAGGTGGCGCTGGCCAGGGGGGAGGAGGCCGGCCCCGAGGAGACGATGTGGCAGTGCAGCCCCCGCCGCATGCACTCGGCGATGATCTGGCCGCCGATGGCGTGGGGCTCCACCACGATGTACATGTTCTTCTCGTCGATCTCCAGGATCCTGTCCATGCGCCGCAGTTCGATGAGGATCTCGTTCTCCATCTGGCATCCGGCGTAGACCCCCCAGCCCGTGCTGAATGCCTTGTACTTGATGCCGTGCTCGTTGCAGGCCTTCACGATGGCCTGCACCTCCGCGGTGTTTGCGGGCTGCACCACCGCGACGGGGCGGTGCACCCACATCTGCGGCCCGGTGTTCCACAGGGGCTGCCAGGCGTACCCGTCCAGCACCGCGGGCTCGCGGGTGATGTAGTCGGGCCCCACGATGGCTTCCAGTTCCTTGTAATGCTCATCGGGTATCGGGGGAGAGATGAGGAAGTCCTTGGGGTAATCCATGATCACTCACCCCCCTTTGCGGCGGAGAGGGCTCCGACCGGCATCCCCGCCGACTCCATCACCATGTCCAGCACGTCGTAGACGGGGAAGTCGTCTCCGGCCTCGGCCAGGGCCTCCCGGAAGGTGGCCACGCACCAGGGGCAGGAGGTCAGCATAGCTTCGGCCCCGGTGGAACGGGCCTCCTCGATGCGCTCGAGCGCGGTCCAGTTGCAGAACTCGGGGTCGGACTCGTAGACCCCTCCGCCCGCGCCGCAGCACCATGACCACTCGCGCCGGCGCTCCATCTCCTGAAGCTCCATGCCGGGAATGGCCGCGATGAGCTCGCGGGGCTGGTCGTAGACGCCCTTGCGCCCCGTGCGCTTCATGTCCACCCTGCGCATAACCTTGTCGCCCTTCCACTCGGGGAGGTAGGGCTCGCTCATGCGCCCCAGATGACAGGGGTCGTGCCAGGTCACCAGCATGGGGACCCGGCTCCTCAGCCGCAGACGGCCCTCCCGGACCAGGCGCAGGGCCACCTGGTCGGCGTGGAGTATCTCCACCCCCAGGTCCTTGCCCATGCGGGGGTAGAGGTAGCGGAAGTGCGAATACCCGTCGGCGCAGGGGGTGACGAGGGTGCTCGCCCCGGAGGCCTTGACCCGGGAGACCATGTCGTCGGCGAAGTTCTCGGCCTCGCCCCGGAAGCCCATCTCGTAGGCGCGCCCGCCGCAGCAGGACTCGCCGACCCCGGCGATGCCCACATCGTATCCCGCGTCGATGAGCATCTGCACGGTGCCGCGCAGGGTGGGCCAGAGCGAGGTGTCGTAGGAGTAGCGGCAGCCGGCGTGGAAGAGGATGTCGGCCTGCTCGTTGTCCACGTTCTTGACCTTGAGGCCCTCGGCCCAGTCGCCGCGCTTCTCCTTGGGTTCGCCCAAGGTGTTGTTGTCGCGCTTCAGGGCGTCGATGATCATGATGTGCTCGGGTAGCAGCTTGCCCTGCTCGACGCAGGTGCTCCGCAGCTCCAGCAGCACCTCGGTCAGGTCGATGTCGTCGCGGTAGACCTTGCAGGCCACGTCACAGGAGCCGCAGAGCTGGCACTTGTAGATGATCTCGGCGATGGCGTCGTTGAGCTCGCTTCGGCCCTTGACCATAGAGAGGCCCATGAGCATCTTGCCGCCGCCCGAATAGGCGTGCAGGTCGTAGCGGGTGATGGAGGGGCAGTTCTTGGCCCAGCGCCAACTGCGCATCTGGGTGAAGGGGACCCACTTGCACGAGGCGCAGCGGCTGCATCCCTCCATATCGCGTTCGTAATCCTTGAGCGACATCTAGCTCACCTCCCCGTAGCAGAGTTTGCCCTGGTTCATGACGTTGTTGGGGTCGAACATGTCCTTGAGTATCTTGAGCAGCCGCACGGTGTCCGGGCAGCGGGAGTAGGCCACGTCGGACCAGGCGCCGTAAGGGCGGGAGAAGAAGGCGCCGGCATCGGCCAAGTCCGCGGCCGCCTTGGCCGCCAGGGCGTCCACCTTGGCCATGCCCTTCGAATCGGCCGGGTCGCAGTAGAGCTGGAACTCCAGGTGGATGTTGCGCCCCTGCTGGATGGGCTGGACGTAGACGCCTATGTCCTCCGCCGGGAACCCGGCGTCGGCGGCCAGCTTCTCCATCTGGGCGATGAAGGCGGGGGCCTTGTTCAGGGTGGTCAGGAAGAAGATCTCGCGCACCCCGCCCCGCTTGCGCAGCTTGTAGTAAGGCTCGGCCGAGGGCTGGTCCAGCAGCTCCAGCATGCGCGTCTGGCCGGCTCCCGGGATCTCCTTCTCGATGCGCACGGCATAGGTCTGGGCGAATTCCGAGATGCCCTTCTCCTGGTAGAGCATGCGCTTCTCGGGGGAATGCCAGTAGCCGCAGACGCACCAGATCACCGTGTACCTGCCCTGCTTCTCCTGGAGCCGGGCGATGTCGTCGGGGTCGGCGCCCAGGACGGAAGCGAGGGCCGCGTCGTTGAGGATGAGGAACTCGTCGGCGAACTTGAGCCGGTTGACCCGGTAGGAGAAGTCGACGAGGCGGTCCAGGGAGTCGGCGGTGGCGAAGTAGCAGCGCCGGATCCGGGGCAGCATGCCCAGCTTGACCGAGGACCAGGTGACCACGCCCAGGGTGCCCTGGGCCCCCTGCAGCACGCGGTTGAGCGAGGTCTGCGCCGGCCCCTCCGGGTTCTTCTGGGCCAGGCCGCAGTCCCACTGCTTCTGCAGGGACCCGGGGCCCGCCGCCGAACCGGTGCGGAAGACCTCGCCGTTGCCCCAGACCACCTCGCAGGTGAGCATGGGGTCGCCGATGTCCCAGTGGTATTTGGGGATGGTGATGGGCTCGCGCTCCAGGTAGGAGGCGATGACCGACTTGGAGGCGCGGGGCTGGAAGGGGCGGAACACCCTGAGCTCGAGCTTCTCCGCCTCGGCATTGAGCTCCTCGAAGGTCACCCCGGCCTCGAACATGGTGACCATGTTGAGCTTGTCGGTGCGGATGATCCGCTTCATGCCCGAGAGGTCGACGATGATGCCCGGGGCGCCGGGCACGGTGTCGCCGCGGAAGCGCGGCTCCCCCGAGGAGGCGGGGATCAGGTTGAGCTTCAGCTCGTTGGCCAGCTTGACCACGGCCTGGACCTCCTTGCGGTCCTTGACCTTGACCACCGCCAGGGGCTCGCCCTTGACGGCGGAGCCGAGGCAGCCGGCATAGCTGGCGAGGGCCCCCGGCTCGCTGCTCACGGCCTCCTTGCCCAGGATGCCGGAGATCCTGTCGAGAGCGGGGCCCGAGGACTTGGCTGCCATCTCACTTCACCCCCAGTGCTGCGAGCTTCTTCGCGTTTATCTTCATCTGCGTCTTGTACGTCAGTTCCAAGGTCCTGGCCAGGACCCACACGGTGACGCGCTGCACCACCGCGAAGTCGAGCAGGCGGGAGGCGACACCCATCAGCGGCGCCAGCAGGAATTCCTGGCCCAGCAGCGCCAGGACCGGGCCGGAGTATCCCAGGAGCTTGTCGACCAGCTCCACCGACCGGTCCTCGGCCTCGTTTACGCCTTCCATCATGTCGATGATGCCGAAACCGGTCTTCTCCTTGGCTATCTTCATCGCCTCACCGGTCAGCGGCAGGGCCTTGTCGACCACTCCCTCCCGGTAGGCGATCTCCGCGATCTTGAAGACCTGCCCCTCTTTAATTGCCAGATCCATACCTTCACCTCCTGTGAACACGCCGTCTATCGACCAATTGATCAGCTTGGTGCGCCCTGGCCGTTGTGCGCCGGATAGAAGACAATGCGAAACGCCATGGGGATATGCTCAGTCGACCGTTCCCATGCGGTTAGAGTCCGCGACACCTCGACGCGATGACGGACACGTCGATGTCGGAAATATTCTTACACAAGTCACTATTTGTTGCAACGGTCATCCGCGTGTCGGGTTCCTTGGACCGACCGTACAAAAAAAGTGACGGTGCCCGGCGCCGTCACTTTCTGCGGTAGATGCCCGCCACCACGCAGCCGCCCAGGCCGATGTTGTGCTGCAGGCCCACGCGGGCCCCCTCCACCTGGCGCACCCCGGCCTGCCCGCGCAGCTGCCAGACCAGCTCGGCGCACTGGGCCAGGCCCGTGGCCCCCAAGGGGTGGCCCTTGGAGAGCAGGCCGCCGGAGGGGTTGGTGACGTACTTACCGCCGTAGGTGTTGTCGCCGTCGGAGATGAACTTCTCCGCCGTGCCCTCGGGAGTGAGCCCGAGGCCCTCGTAGGTGATCAGCTCGTTGGAGGTGAAGCAGTCGTGCAGCTCCACCACGTCGACGTCCTCGGGCCCGATGCCCGCCTCCTCGTAGACCTCTTGCGCGGCGGCAGCGGTCATGTCGTAGCCGACGATGCGCATGGGGCTCTGCCCCTCGAAGGAGGTGCAGAAGTCGGTGTGCAGGGATTGGGCGGCCAGCCAGACCGGATCGCTGATGCCGTGCCTGGCGGCGAATGCGTCCGAACAGACCACCGCCGCGGCCGCCCCGCAGGTGGGCGGGCAGCACTGCAGGCGCGTCAGGGGCGGGGCCTGGGGAGGCGAGGCCATGACCTCCTCCACCGTCACCTGCTCCCGGAAGATGGCCCGCTCGTTGTGCCGGGCGTGCTTGCGCGCCTTCACCGAGATCTTGGCGAAGGTCTCGTCCCTGGTGCCGTACTTCCGCTGGTGCTCCAGCCCCGCGCCGGCGAAGAGCTGGGCGGCGGGGGCGGAGCCCTGCACGTGCGGCGTGAACTCGAAGAGCTTCTCGAAGAAAGTGAACATGGGGATGGGCCGGTCGGCGAAGACCACCCCCAGGGCGCCCGGCGACATCTGCTCGAACCCCAGGGCCAGGGCGCACTCCACCACGCCGGTCCCCACCGCCTGGCGGGCCAGGTAGAGGGCATTGGAGCCGGTGGAGCAGTTGTTGTTGACGTTGAAGATGGGGATGCCGGTCATACCCAGGTCGTAGAGGACCTTCTGGCCGGCGCAGCTGTCCGCGTACACCCACCCCGCGTAGACGTGCTCTATCTCCTTATAGTCCACCCCGGCGTCTCGCAAGGCGTCCCGGGCGGCCTCCTGCCCCATCTCGGTGTAGGGGCGCAGGGCCTTGGGCGAGGTGAACCTGGTCATTCCCACGCCGACGACGTTGACCCTCCGCACTGCCGTCCTCCCTTCCTTTCTTCCGCCCGTTCGAGTACCAGCCCCTCAGGCGTAGGCGGAAAACCCCGGCCCCAAGAGTTCCCGCCCCACCACCAGCTTCTGGATCTCGCTGGTCCCGTCGGGGATGGTGAGCATGCGGGCGTCCCGGAAGTACCGCTCCAGCGGGTACTCGTCGGAGAGCCCCACCCCGCCGTGGAGCTGGATGGCGTCGTAGGCCACCTTCACCGCCGAATCGCAGGCATACCCCTTGGCGAGGGAGGAGGCCATGCGGGCGTCGGGGCTGCCGCTCAAAGCCTGGTTGAAGGCCCAGTAGGCCAGGAGCCGCGAGGTCACCGTGAGCGCCTGCATGTTGTAGAGCATCTCCTGGATGAGCTGGAGCCTGCCGATGGGCCGGCCGAACTGTTCCCGTTCCCGGGCGTACTTGATAGAGGCGTCCAGGGCGGCCTGGGCGATGCCCGCCGCCGCCAGGGCCATGCCCGAGCGCAGGAAGGCGAAGATGACGTTCTCCGGAGCCAGCCTGCCCATCATCTGCACCAGCCGCGAGCCGGATATCTTCGCGGGGTCGTAATCCTCCCCGAAGAGCTGCCTGCCCCGCTCGGGGGCCATGGCCGACGCGGCCATGGCCATCACGTCGTTCTCCTTGGGAACCCGGCAGTTGTCGAAGAAGAGCTCGCCGGTGGGCCCGGCCCGCCAGCCCAGCTTGTGCAGGTCCGAGGACCCGAAGGGCGAGACCTCCCTGTCCACCAGCAGGAACATGCGCTTGCCCGCCTCGTCCACGCAGACCAGCATGCACAGGTCGGCTACGGGCCCGTTGGTGATCCAGGTCTTGGTCCCGTTGACCACGAAGTGGTCCCCGTCGGACACGGCGGTGGTGCGCATGGCCCGGTTGTCCGACCCCGCCTCGGGCTCGGTGATGGCGTAGCAGCCGATGAGCTCGTTGGACCGCAGCCGGGGCAGCAGCCTCTCCCGCACGGCGTCGGGGGCGATGTTGACCAGGGCCGCGGGGAAGCACAGCCCCACCAGCCCCGCCGCCGCCGGCCACACCCGGAACATCTCCTCCACCAGGATGGCGGTGGCCGTGGGGTCGTCCGACATGTCCTGGATGCTCTCCCGGTCGAAACCCACGCCGATCTTGCGGAAACGCCGCAGCACCTCCAGGCACTCCTCCCTGGTCATGGGGCCTTTTTTCTCCTGCTCGTCCACCAGCGGAACGATCTCGCGGTTGAGGAACTCGCGCAGGCTCTCCCTGAACACCACCTGGGCCTCGTTGAACTCGAAATCCATGTCCGGCTCCTTTCCTTGTCTACCGATCCACCTGTGGTCCGCGCTCAACCGCCGTCGGGACCCTCTCCGCCCAGTCGCTCCGCGGCCAGCCTGCGCAACTCGTTCTTCCTTATCTTGAGCACCTCGGTCTGGGGGATCTCCTCCACGAAGATCACCGCCCGCGGCGCCGCGTACCTGGCCACCCGGCCCTTGAGCCATTCCCGATACTCCTCCTCGGTGACCCGCCCGCGGTAGTCCTCCTTGAGCTGGACGAAGACCACCACCTGCTCGCTCCCCTCCCGCTCCGGATCGGGGACGCCGATGGTAGCGGCCAGTTCCGTCGCGGGGTGGCCGTGCAGGATGTCGTCCACTTCCTTGGTGTAGACCTTGTAACCGGAGACGATGATCATGTCCTTGACCCGGTCGACGATGGAGAAATAGCCGCGCCCGTCCATCCTGACCACGTCCCCGGTGTGCACGAACCCCCCGGGGCCCAGGCCCTCCCCCTCTTCCGGCCAGTATCCCAGCATGGTCTGGGGGCCCCGCATGACCAGCTCGCCGCACCTCGCGCCCTGCGCCAGCTCGTCGAGGGCGATGGGCTCCCCGTCCTCCAGGTCCAGCACCCGGACCTCGGTGTCGGGCAGGGGGATGCCGATGGTGGCGTGCCGCTCCACCCTGCTGACCGCGGGCATCCGCCGGGTCGCCCGGGAGAACACGCTTACCACCGTCATGAAGATGTGGCCGAAGAGCCGCGGCCCGGTCAGCCGCGAGAACGCCCGCAGCAGCGGCGTGCCCAGCCGGCCGAAGAGGGTGGCGTTGAGGAGGCGCATGCCCCCGCGCCCCCCCATCACCCGCACCAGGGCCGAGACGTTGAAGTGGGTGACCGCGGTCATCTCGGAGAGGCCGTACCCCTCGGTGACCACCCCGCGCTCTTCCGACTCGAACTGCTTCTGCACGTTGGGCCGGAGGGGGGCGGAGCCCGAGATGCCGATGACCCGCGCCCCCCGCTCCTCCTCGAGCAGCTTCATGAACTGCGTGGGTACGCCCACCTGCATGACGGGGTGATAGCGGCGGATCATCGCCAGCATGCCCCGGTAGTCCCGCGGGTCCGCCAGCAGCAGCAGGTTGAAGCACATGCCGGTCATGGTGTGGAACATGGCGTGTCCGTAGGCGTGGAAGAAGGGGGTGCCCAGCACCACCGACATGTTCCCGCGGAAGACCCGGCCCACGGGACCGAAGATGACCGGGCACTGGGTGGCGTTGGCCACCACGGCGGCGTGGGTGAGCATGCAGCCCTTGGCGGTCCCGGTGGTGCCCCCGGTGAAGAGGAGGGTCTCCAGGTCCGTGCGCGGGTCTATCTCGACCGCCGGGGGCCGCGGGCCCGCCTGCTCGATCAACTCGACCAGCCGGTGGGCGGAAGGCATTCCCCGGCCCTTGACCGCGGCGCGCGGGAAGCCGGAGGAGAAGTCGTCGAGGGCGGTGGCCACCACGGCGAGGGGCGCGTCCCCTTCCAGCAGGTGCTCGGCGCGGTCCAGGTACTCGTCCAGGCAGAGCAGGGCGCGGGGCGCGGCCCGGGCGAACTTGCGCGCCAGGTCCTCGCGGGACTCCAGGAAGCTCGCCGGCACGTGGACCGCCCCGGCCCGGGAGATGGCCGTGTCGGCCAGGACGAACTGGACCGAGGTGGGCAGGAGGGTGGCCACGCGGTCGCCCTTGCCCACCCCCAGGGAGGCCAAGGCGGCGGCGAGCCGCTCGGACAGCTCCTTCAGCTCCGGGTAGCCGAGCTCCAGGCCCAGCTGCACGCATCCCAGGCGCGGGCAGCTCTCCGCCGCCCGATCCAGCAGGTGGTGCGAGGGCACCGGGGGGTAAGGCTCGAGGGTGCGGGGGATGCCGCACGCCCGGTATTCCTTGAACCAGGGAAGCTCCACGGGAGCGGCCTCGGGCCCTTCCGGCACCGCGCGCCGCTCAGAGCAGGTTGACCAGGGACATCAGGAAGACCAGGTCGCCCTCGAACTTCACCTTGCCCTGCACGAAGGCCTCGGGCCCGGTGAGCTGCCCCAGCAGCACCTGGGCCATGGCCTCGGCCGAACCGCGGATGGTGGCCTTGGGCTCGGCGGCCCCGTTGAAGGTCAGGGAGACCGGGAGCATCCAGCCCCCGGGCATGTCCATCTCCATGCAGAGGGTGCCCTTGGCCCCGTTCACCCCGTCGTACTGCTTGCGCCCGGTGAAGGCGGAGACCTGCCGGGTGAGGTGGCGGATGACCTCCTCGGAGACGTTGACCGCAAGCATGGCTCCCGGCAATCCCTCCGGGTGGACGGTGATCCGGCAGGCGTCCTCGATGGTTATGCCGAAGGTAAAGGAGCTCTCCCCCTCCACGGTCACCTGCAGGGTGAAGGCGGTCCCCTCCATGTCCGGGATGGGCTTCTCCTCCAGGAACTTCCCCACCAGTTGCGGGACGTAAGAAAACAGGTACTCCTGCATCTCCAGCGCGCTTCCGGGCATAGCAACAACCCCCTATGAAGTCCGTGGTGCGAATGAAGTGCCTTCTACAGCATCGTACGGGTAATGATAATACAGGTGTTACCCGTGGGTCAAACAGCCAACCGGTGACGCTACCGCGGGCAGCCCACCACGTCGTGACCCCCGGTCCAGCCGCGGAAGGTGAAGTACATGGGCCGCTCCACGACGATCCCCGCCCCGCCCTTCACCTGCACGCCGGCGGAGAGCTGATAGCCGCCGCCCGCGTCGTCGTTGACGAAGACGGTCCGGCGCGAGCCCGCCGGCACGGCGACCTCGGACACCGGCAGCGGCCCGGCCTCCTGCGTCAGGTAGGCTATCTCCACCACGACGTCCTCGCTCCCGGGGTTCTGCAGACAGAGCCACTCATGGAAGCCCTCCCCGGTGTAACCCTCGGCGAAGAACCACTCGCTGCCCGGACCCGTGGCCCCGATGGCGCAGTGGCCGCCGGTCCAGGCTCCCTGGTAGTCGAAGTACATGGGCCGCTCGGCCAGGAAGGCGTGGGTGGCGCAGCTGAGCCATACGCTGACGTCCTTGCCCGCGCCCACCTCGTCCGGGACGAAGACGGTGGCCCGCTCGTCCGCGCCCACCTCGTACTTCTCGGTGACGTTGGGCCCCTGCCCCTCGCCCAACTGATAGACGGCGTCCACGGTGATCTTCTCCGGCCAGGGGTTCTGGATGGTCAGCCACTGGTGAAACCCGGACCGGGTGGTGCCCTCCGCGAAGTAGAAGTCCTGGGCCAGGGCGGGCGAACCCATGACGCAGTGCCCGCCGGTCCACATCGACTGGTAGAAGAAGTACATGGGCCGCTCGGCCACCACCGGGCGGGTCGACTCCAGCTTGAGGGAGCTCTGGAAGCCCGGGCCGAGGACGTCGTTGACCTTGAAGGTGCCGCGGGTATGCGCGCCAACCGTGTACCCGGGGCGCACGACCTCCCCCTCCTCCTGGGTCTGGAAGCGGAAAGTGAGGTCGGCCGCGTCGTCTCCCGGATTGAGCACGCAGATGTACTCGTCGAAGCCCGGGCCGGTGTAGCCCTCCGCGAAGTACCAGACGGAAGAGGGGCTCCGGGCGCCCAGAACGTCGCTTCCGCCGGTCCACTTGCCCTGGTAATTGAAGTACATGGGCCGCTCGGCCACCACCGGGCGGTCCGCCACCACCAGGGCGGAGAGGTCCCGGTTGGGCCCGGCTCCGGCGTTCACGTCGATGGTGGTGCGGGAGCCCGCGGGGAGGTAGGCGTCCTGTTCGCTGCCGGAGCCGTCCGGGTAGAGGTAGACCGCCCGGACGTGGGTGTCCTCGCCGGCGACGTTGCCCAGGCACAGGTATTCCTGGAAGGAGCCCCGGGCGGTGCAGCCCTCGGCGAAGTACCACTGGTCGGCCACGGGCAGGTAGTCGCCGGCGCAGTGCACGGTGGCGGAAGCGTTGGTCACGGCCACCTTGCCGAAGGCCGCCCCCGCCGGCACCGTGACGGTTATCCGCGTGTCGCTCCACGAGGTCACCGCGGCGGCGGCCCCGCCGACGGAGACCGTCCCGGCGGCGGCCCCGAAATCGGTGCCGCTTATGGTCAGGGTGTCGCCCGGGCGGCCGTAGGTGGGCGAGAAGGTGGGGCCGCTGGGGACCGGCGCGCCGTCCCAGCCGGCGATGCGGGCGAACATCCACCAGGCCGCGTAGGCCTTGAGGTTGCCGTTGAGGGGCTGGGTGTGGGCGGGGCTGCAGTCGTACCAGTCGACGCCCTCGGTGTGGGTATCCTGCCACTGCCTGGCCCAGTTGCCGCCGCTGTAATCGCACTCGTCGTCTGCGAACAGCTGCATGTAGTTGACCAGCCCGTCCGGGTCGTAGCTCTCGATGTCGGCGAAGTCGTAGAGGATCTTGCCGTTGGCGGCGCACCAGTTGCGGATCTGCTGGTTGCGCTGGTTGACGTTGCCCGCCTCGCCGCTGCCGTTCAAGTGGCCGGTCATGTAGACGAAGTTGACGCCGGGGTACTCGCTCTCCAGCTGGTTCATGTTGATGCAGTAGCCGGCGATGTCGGCCTCGCTCCCGTCGACCTGCCCGCACCACGACCACATGATCACGTTGATCTCGGGATGATTGCTGCCGTGCCCGCCCCCGTCGGGCGGCCCCAGGTAGTTCCGGGTAGCCTGCACCCAGGCGGTGCGGTTGGGATTGCCCAGGTCCTGGGCGCCGTGGCTGTTGAGGGCCAAGTCCCGCAGGTCCAGGGCGCCGGCCGCGGGACCGTTGCTCCAGGCGAAGAGATCGTGGGGATATCCCTTGTCGTTCATGAAGCCGGTCAGGCCGTCCATGCCGGTGGGTATCTGGCTGCCGTGGGAGGTATGCCCGTAGGCGATGTGCAGGTCGTTCTTGGCCCGGACGACGGCGGACTCGGGTATGGCGTAGACGTCCGTGCAGAGGTGGTTGATGATCATGCCCCCGGCCGGCCCGGCGGCCGCCGGCTCCGGCTTCGCCGGCCCCAGGAGGGGGTTGGCCAGCGCCGCCGCCAGCAGCGCCGTCAGCATACAGGCCGCCAGCATCCTTCTTGCTTCTCTCATCGCTCTCCCACCTCCCGGTGAACAGTCGCCCCCGCCGGGCCTTCCTCGCACATCCGCCGCTTCGATCACTTCTTCTTTCGGCCCGGACCCGTCCATCCTGTAGGCCGTCCTGTAGGCCGTCGGCCGGCGTCGATAGATGGTAATATATACTTGGAGCACGTGGAGCGCGAAGCCGCCGACCCGGCGACCGTCGACGGATGGGAGGAGCCGCATGAAGAGATCATCTATGTTCCTGTTGGGGACGGCCGGGCTCTGCGCCGCCGGCGCTGCCTCCGCCGCTGCCTGCGGCGCGGGCGCGGAGCCCCGGGTGACCCTGCACCCGCGGGATTCGCAGGACCTGGCGGGCTCGACCGTCGGGCGGACCTGGCGCGGCGCGGGGCACCTCCTCCACCACCTGCGCGAACTGCTGGCCCTTTTGGGGCCGCTGAGCGCGGTCTACCTGGCCCGGGCCATCGACCCGGCCTTCCGGGAACGCATCATGCTGGTCACCGCCATGGCCAACGAATGCTCTTGGTGAAGCTTCGCCCACACCTGGTTTGCCCGGCGGGCAGGCATGAGCGGAGAGGAACTCAAGGAACTGGTCTCCCTGGACCCCGGGGACTTCGAGGAGCGGGAGTGGGCGGCCCTCAACTGGACCCGCGCTTTCCTGGAGTCGGGGGGAGAGGTGCCCGCCGAGGTGGAGGAGGCGTTCCGCGCCGCCTTCCCGGGGCGGGAACGGCACTACGTCCTGGCCGCCCACAAGGCCATGTACGTGGCCAACCTGACCGGCAACACCGTACGGGGATGGCTGGCGCGGCTGGGCGGGGGCGGAGAGCCGCCCCCCGCCTCCTGCCGGCTCTAGCCGCTGCGGGGGCGGGACGCGGCGGCGCGGGGGTGACGGATGGCTGAAACGGCGCTGCTCACCGGGGCCTGCGGCTCCATCGGCCCCTTCGTCCTGGAAGAGCTTGGGCGCTGCGGGTACGAGGTGCGGGCCACCGACCTGCCGGAAGCGGACTTCTCCAGGCTCAAGGGATACGCGTGCGAAGTCCGCCCGGCCGACCTGCTCCGCGCCGACCAGGCGGCGGAGGTCATGCGCGGCGTGGACGTGGTGGTGCATACGGCCGCGCGGATGAACTTCTACATGACCCGGCCGGAGTACGAGCTGGCCAACTACCAGGTGACCGTGAACGCCTGCGAGGCCGCGGCGGCGGAGGGCGTGAGACGCTTCGTCCACTACTCCACGGGCGACGTGTACGGCACGCCGCGCTACTCCCCGGTGGACGAGGGACACCCCTTCGCCCCGGTCAGCCTGTACGGCCTGACCAAGGCCCTGGGCGAGCAGGCGGCGGTGCGCTGCCGCCGCAGGACGGGCCTGCCGCTCACGGTCATCCGCCCCAGCGCCGTCTACGGCCCGTCCAACGCCTACGTGATGGGGGTGCTGCTGGCCCTGCCGGTGCTCATCCGCGAAGCCGGGGTGAAGACCCTGCCCGTCCCCCGCGGCGGCTTCCGCGCCAACCTGGTGCACGCGGAGGACGTCGCCGCGGCCTCGGTGTTCCTCCTGGGCAAGGAGGAGGCGGTGGGCGGGGCGTACAACGTGGCCGACGATTCGGTGCTGGCCTTCGGGGATATCCTGGAGGTCCTGCTCGGGTCGGTGGGGGTGCGCTGCGCCAAGGTGCTGCCGCTGCCGCCCTGGCTCAGCTCGCTGGTGGTTCGCGCGGCGTCCCGCCTCCCCGGGGCCTTCTTTACGCGGCTCAACGGCTACCTGCGGCACCGCTGGGACCTGCTGGTGTGCCGGTACGACCTCGCGCCGCTGATGGTGCCGCGTTTCGACCCCGGTTTCACCGAGTTCGGGCGGGGCGACTACGTCTTCGACAACACCGCCTTGAAGTCCCTCGGCTACCGGCTGCGCCACCCCGACTTCCGGGAAGGCTGGGCCCGGTCGGTGCGCTGGTTTGCAGAGCAGGGCTGGATCCCCCCGCTCGAACCCGCGTGAAGCGGAAGGGGCGGCCGCCGGTCACGGCCGCGCGGTCACGCGGCGGAGTGCGCCGCCTTTCCCTTCTCCCGGGACCTCTCCCCGGCGACGGCGTGGAAGACGACCCTGCCGGAGCGCAGGGGCAGGGCCCGGAATGCCGGACCGCAGCGCATCTCCAACCTCGCCTTCCTGGTCTCCTCGCTCGCGCAGGGCACCTCGACGGTGAGAGCGCCCTTCTTCGCGGCTTGCGGCAGGTCCTGGGCGGTGAAGGAGCGCAGGCCCAGGACGGCTTCCCCGCCGGCCGAAACACACCTGACCGAGAGGGCCCGGTGCAGGCGGTTGGCCGGCCGGCTCCCGTCGAGCGCCCCCAGGGCGCAGGTCACCCGGTGGAGCCCCGGGGGCAGGATGAAGGCGCCGGTGCGCCAAGTCCCTGAGCCCGACTGCTCCCACTCGAAGTCGGCGTCGATGTTCAAGGGAGAAACGCCCCGCGGGTCGTTGGCCTTGACGAACACGTAGCTGTTCCACGCGCCCTCCCGGGCATAGGGGAGCCGCGCGTTGACCTTCCTCTCCAGGTCCCCCCGTCTCACCATCCCGTGGCGGGTGAAGGCCTCGGTCCACCAGTCCATGGAGGCCACGATGAGGTGGCCGTGGATGGGCCGCCCGTGGTCATCGAGGGCGAGGTGGCCGAAGGGCGCGAGGTCGATCTCCGCTTCCTCGTACAGGGGCAGGTAGCGCTCGAGGACCTTCCCGCTCGCGACCCCATCGGGCCCGTAGGGGTTGGCCCCGATGGAAGGGATGGTGGCCCAGAGCCAGCGGCTGCCTATCCGCCGCGCCTCGCCGATGGTGCGGTCGATGTCGTACGGGGGTATGTGCTCCAGGGTCTCCATCAGCATGACCAGGTCGAAGCGGCCGTCGGGAAAACGCGTGTGCTGGCAGCCGCACACGCTGAGGCGGTGGGCGACCTCCTCCGGGGCGGTGCTCACGGCGTGCTCGCTGATGTCGATGCCCCAGGCCTCGATGCCCCGCTCCTCCAGGGCGCGCACCTGGAAGCCGCGGGCGCACCCTATGTCCAACACCCGCCGGGGGCGGAAGAGCTCCTGGGCGACGGCGGCCGCCGCCCTGAAATCGTCCATGTCGGAGTAGGCCGCGGCATACCCGCTCTCCCTCGAGGGGTCCTTGGCTTCGTCGAAATAGCGCGGCCCGTAGAAGCCGGTGGTCTGCGACAGCCTGCAGACGATCCTGCCGGGCAGGGCCGCATAAAACGCCCTTGTCCAGCGGGGCGAACGCGCCGCCGCCTCAACCCGGCGGCGGGCGCCTGCCAGCCACCGCCAGAGGAACGTGTCCCCGATGCGCCTCTTTATAAATGCCTTGATCCTCATCATCCCTCGTTAAATGATTCGAGGCCGATTTATTAACACCTTGTTTTATTTACCCGCACCGGCCGCGCCGGGGCGGCCGGGGCCGAAAGGCCCTGCGTCGGCAAATAGGCCCCCGAAGGACAAGCCGCCCGCCCGCGCCTGGTAGTATAATATTGGCAGACGATGGCTGGCTGTCAGGCGGAGGAGATACGGGAGGTTGCGACATGAGCATGACTGAACCTGAGAACCTCGTGGAACTGTTCGAGAACAGCGTGTCCAGGTACGGCTCCAACCCGCTCTTCGGCACCAAGAACGCCGCCGGGGAGTACGAGTGGGTGACCTACGCCCAGGTGGCCAGGCGCGTCGACGACCTGCGCGCCGGGCTGGCCGCGGAAGGCATCGAGAGGGGCAGCGCCATCGGGCTCATCGCCAACAACCGCGTCGAGTGGGCCGTCGCGGCCTTCGCCACCTACGGCCTGGGATGCCGGTTCGTGCCGATGTACGAGGCGGAGCTCGCGAGCACCTGGCAGTACATCATCAACGACTCCGGCGCGGTGGCGCTCTTCGTGTCCAGGCCAGACATCCTGGAGAAGGTCGAGGCCTTCCGGGACCAGCTGCCGGGCCTCGAGAAGATCTTCCTCATCGAGGGCGAGGGCGCCGGCACCTGTGCGGACCTGGAGGCCAGGGGCCGGGAGAACCCGGTCCCCAGCATAAGGCCCTCGAGCCCCGACGAGATAGCCGTGCTCGTCTACACTTCCGGCACCACCGGGGAGCCCAAGGGAGTGCTGCTGTCCCACGGCAACCTCACCACGAACGTGATCGACGCCCACTCGTGTTTCCCCGATTACGGAGAGGGAGACCGCAGCCTGGCCATCCTGCCCTGGGCCCACTCCTACGGCCTCACCGCCGACCTCAACCACTTCACCTACCTGGGGGGCTCCATCGCCCTGGTGGGGAGCATCGAGACCATAGCGGACGACTTGAAGAAGACGCAGCCGACCGCCATCATCGCCGTGCCCCGCATCTTCAACCGGGTCTACGAGGCCATCTGGGCCAAGGTGGAGGAGGAGGGGGGGCTGCCCCGCAAGCTGTTCATCAAGGGCGTCGAGACCGCGAAGAAACGGCGCGACCTCGCCGCCCGCGGCCGCAAGAGCTTCCTGGTCGACCTGGAGTTCAAGCTGTTCGACGCGGTGGTCTTCAAGAAGGTGCGCTCGCAGTTCGGGGGAAGGCTCAAGGCGGCCATCACCGGCAGCGCCATGATGAATCCCGAGATAGCCCAGTTCTTCTTCGACATCGGCATCCCCACCTACGACTGCTACGGGCTCACGGAGACCTCGCCGGCGGTGACCATGAACCGTCCCGCCAAGTTCAAGATCGGCACCGTGGGCGCCCCCATCCCCCACTGCCGGCTGGAGATCGACACCTCGCTGACGGGATCGGACGAGGACGACGGCGAGATCATCGTCTACGGCCCCATGGTCATGCAGGGGTATCACAACAAGCCCGAGGCGACGGCGGAGGTCATGACCGCGGACGGGGGCTTCCGCACCGGCGACTGCGGCAAGCTGGATGAGGACGGCTTCCTCAAGATCACCGGCAGGATCAAGGAACAGTACAAGCTGCTCAACGGCAAGTACGTCTTCCCTGCCGCCATCGAGGAGGACATCGGCCTCGACCCGCTGGTGGCCAACGCGATGATCTACGGCGAGGGCCGGGACTTCAACATCTGCCTGATCGTCCCCGACTTCGAGGCGGTCGCCAAGCTGACCGGCAAGAAGGCGGACCCCCGGGCGCTTGTGGCCGACCCCGAAGTCACCGGGATGATAGAGGAGCGCGTGACCGAAGCGCTCAAGGGCAAGTACGGCAGCTACGAGATCCCGAAGAAGTTCGTGTTCCTCGAGGAGAACTTCACCCTCGAGAACGGGATGCTCACCCAGACCCTCAAGCTGAAGCGCCGGGCCGTGGTCAAGAAGTACGACGGCGAGATAGAGGCGGCCTACAAGTAGGACCCGCTTACTGCGGGGCCCGCCGTCACGGCTGCAAGGAGGGCCAGGGGGGATAGCCGATGGAGTCGTGGGCCCAGGCGCGGCCGGTCCCGTAAACGGCCCGCTCGCAGATGACGTCCCTCGTGGCCTCCACCCGGGTGGAGAAGTCCCAGTCGGTGGCGTAGTCGTTGACCTTGAAGGAACGGCGGGAACGCGCCGGGGTGCGGAAGTCCCGGGGGCCCGGGACCTCGCCGGTGGAGGTCATGAAGGTCAGGTCCACGGTCACCGGCCCGAAGTTGGGGTTCTGCACCAGCACCCAGGTCTCGAAGTCCCCACCGGCGCACCCCTCCGCCGGGTACCAGATGGTGCCGGGGTTGTATATCGCGGTCACGCTGTTGCTCCCGTTGTTCGCCACGTATACCCGGTGGGTAACGTGATCGACGCAAACCCCACAGGGTTCGTTGCCCACCGTTATGGTTTCCGTCACCGTGTTGGTGGCGCCGTCGATGACGGAGACGTTGTCGCTTCCGAAATTCGCCACGTAGATCACGTCGTTGGAGACATTGACGTCGACGCTGGCTGGGTAGGTCTCCACCGTCATCGTGCGCGCCACCGTATTGGTAGCGGTGCCTATGATGGAGACGGTGTTTTCATTGGAGTTGGTCACGTAGACATGGTCGTATAAGGGGCTGACGCAGATAGACCAGGGCCCATCTCCCACCGTGACGGTGTTGCACACCGTATTGGTCTCACTGCTGATGACCGAGACCTTGTCGCTCAGGTTGTCCGCCACGTAGACCATGCCGGTCTGAGAATCGGCGGCCACGGCCATGGGCCCCGAGCCCGCCGGCAGGTGCATGGTGTCCACGATGGCCGCCGCCGACGCGGCGCCGGACGCGGCGAGGACCAGGGCCAGGCCCGCGAGAAACACAGGTATCGCCAACCATGAGCTTTTATTCATCCCGGATGCCCCCTCGCATATGGATCTCCGCCACTACTGTTATTGATATAATGCAGGGCGCGCAAAGGGAAACCCGGCCGGATTCCGAGGATGGCCACATGCAGGCATCTCCCTGGTGTCAGAATATTCTTTGGCGGTCATCTCACCCCAGGGTGTACGCCCTGATCATCTCGTCTTTCAGGCTCAGCGCCCCCTTGACGGCATCGGCCAGCTCCCGTGCCTTCTCCCTGTCGCTCTCTATTATCTCCGCCGTCCTGTTCAGTTCGCCCCAGAACTCCCTCGCCGTCTCTTCGGGGCTCGCATCCTCCCTTGGCTCCACGACGAACTCGTTGATCTGGTTGGTCCGCAAGCGCGGGTTGAGGAGGGTCAGAGTCAGCTGCATGTAGTCCGGGCACGCGATGTAGCCCGGCTTGAAGAAATACCTCGCTTTCGCGTCTGCTCCCGCACGGCGGCTGAGGATGTGCCCCTCGCAGCTCCCGGTGGTCATGACCCCCAAGCCGTTTATCGCCCTTACCAGCCTCGCGACATGCGGCTCGAGCACGCCCAGGTCGTGAGACGTCCCGCTGCTCGCGTTGTGGTGATTCTCGCGGTACGCGTCAAGAAAGGCGCTTGCGGAGAAAGGCTCGCCGGGGGGGTCGAAGGTGTGAGCGCTCTCATCGTAGCGACCGGTTAAGCCCAACGTCGCTAACACCGCCGCGAAGAAACGCGGATTAGGGTTTGAGTAGTCGCTCTCGGAGGGGTTGTCGTGATAATGCTCGACGCTCTCGACCAGCAGCGTGCCGCCTTCCCGCTCCTCTACGTCGAAACCGTAGAGCCTCAGCAGGCTGTACCAATCCATGAGATCCTCTTCGGCCATCTCACCCTTCTTTCAATAAGGCAGAGGACTCCGCGTCGATGTCGTCGTGGGTCTTGCCCTGCACGCGGCCGGCATAATGCGCGAGGACCGCGCCGTATCCCCCGTCCCCGCATTCATCCTCGTCGCATTCCTCCCGGACGGTGCCGGCGTCGAGCCTCTTGAACACCGTCTCCCGGGAGTAGGGGTCGGGGAACGAGTAGCACAGGATGGTCCCGCCCGGCAAAAACGACACCACGTTCGAGTAGTCGGCCCGGGTGCACGCCTCCAGCCCGTTCTCGCAGGCGTGCCTGATGGCCGCCCCCCGCGCCTCGGCCCTGGTGCCGGCCCCCGCGGACTGGGGGCGTCCCGAAGGATCAAGCCCCCCGACCCAGTCCAGCAGCATCTTTTCCTCGAGGCCTTTAATGGGCGAGTCCAGCAGGTCGTAGAGGCGGGCCGACATGGTCCGGATAGCGCTGGTGATGGAGGCGTACGCCCTTAAGTCCTCGTAACCCAATCGCTTGAGGTACATGAAGGAGAGGAGCCGCCTCCGGGCGCGCTCCTCCACCGACGGGCGCGCAACCGCCCTCCCGATCTCGCCCGCGCCGAGGTCCGCCAGTTCGTGGGGGAGCGCCCCCAGGCAGTTGCAGGCGAGCTCGGTCGCCCGGTAGGCGATCTCGTTGAAGTGGTTGAGGGTGATCCCCAGGTGCGCAAGGAGCGACCTGGCCATCTTCCAGTGCAGCCAGCCGCTGTGGCGCTCCGCGAGGGAGTCGTAGTCCAGGGCCAGCAGCTCGTCGATGGACACCACGTATTCCATCACCAGTTTCTCGTAGAGCTCCGGCAGCCGGTACTCCATCAAAGCCCCGAAGAGTCTGTTCCTCAGGGCGATGAGATAGCCCCGGCCCCAGGCCAGCGCGTCCCAGTCACTCCGCGATACCGGGTCGCTCCCCAGGGAGGACAGCGCCCGGCACAGCACGAGCGCGCCCTGCTCCCTGATGCTCGGCATGATCCTGCCCTGCTTGGCGAGCATCGCGATGAGCAGCGAGACGGTGGCCCAGTTCTTGAGCAGGCCCAGCCGGGTAAAGCTCGGGTCGACGGCGTTGCCCACGTGCAGCCTCTGCTGCCAGGACCTGTCCGCTATGGAGAAATGCGGCCTCTCCTGCAGCATGTCTGGGGTGACGTCGCGCCTTTCCCGGTAGCCGGACGGGCAGATGCGGCCCAGGGAGACGCCCAGGGGCGAGATGACCAGCCCCCTGCCCCTTGCCAGCCCGAAGCCGCCCATGAAGGGGATCAGGGCGGAGAGGCACGTGCCCAGCTGCAGCTTCATCTGGGGGCACAGCTTGACCGCGTAGTTGTAATGGGTCGACAGGTGAAAGGGCTTGGACGGGCCGATCCTCGGGAGGGAGGCCCCTGAGAGGAAGAGGAGGTCCTCCGGGGGGTCCTCTACGTTCCTGACGGCGGTGAGCAGCAGGCCCCTGGCGCGGTCGTAGTCGTCAATCAGCTTCAAGGGGGCCCGGGCGTGGACCTCGGGGGAGGAGTATTCGATGACCGGCGGGAGGGACTGCTCGAACGAAAGCACGCTCCCGTCCCCGGTGCACCATTTCGACCGGCACAGGTAGGGGTCTTCTTCCAGGGCTTCGACCGCCCCGCGCTTTTTCAGCTCCACCTGCAGGGCGTCGACCAGGCTGTCCTCGAACCGCGACGAGCGGGGCTCGAACACGATCCTACCGGGGATCTCCACCTCCTCCCAGTACTCGTGGAAGGCGGCGGCCATCTCTACTTCTATGCCCCCTACCGGCCAGGGCAGCGTTTCCTTGCCTCTGCGCACCACGTACCGCCGTTTCAGTCGCTCCCGTCGATCTCCGGCCAGGAAGCCTTGATGGGCTTGAGCCCGACCACCAGCTTCAGGAGTTCGGCGTCGTCCGTCCTTGCCTCCAGCTCTTCCTCGGAGACCGGGATGATCCGCTTTCTCGCGTCGAGCCTTCCCGCCTGCTTCCTGTCTCCACCGGTCTTCCTTTCCACGCTCACCTGGGCCACCTCCATATTCTGCCCGTCCGCCGCCCCAGCCACTTGTTCTTGGCCCGGCGGGCGATCCTCTTGGGACTGCCGCTCGACAGGACCTCGATGTCCCGGGACATCCTGGCCATCTTATAGAAGATAGAGGATATGCTTCCCTTGGCCATCCGTTCTACCTTTCCACGTAATCAGCACAAATCCGCTAATCTATATTGTAATCACAGGGGTGACAAAACCGTTCCCACCTCGGTATAGCGGAACAGCATCGCAGGGCAACCGTGATGCTATAATCGGGTTGAGAGGAGCATCATGGCTCTGCTTGATACGCTCAGTAAGCGCGGCATCAAGGGTGAGCCGACCGCCGGAATCATGTCGACGCGACGGCTGGCGGAGTCCTACTTGAGAGACGAGCGGTACCCGGACGACGACGAGCGCGTGGACGGCCTCATCTTCCACGAATCGTTGAAATGCTCCGTGCCGGGCTTCATAACCGGCCTCGGAGGGCTCTCGACCAATCCCATCGCGATCCCCACCGATATCGTGGGCACCTGGACCATCCAGGCCAGGATGGCAGCGGCCATCGCGATGATCTACCATAACGACCTGGACAGGGAGGCGGACTGGACCACCATCTTCGCCTGCATGCTGGGAGAGCGGGCCTTGAAGGCGTTCAAGGACTCGGCGATAGACATCGCGAGGGGCCTGTCCGTCAGGGAGATCTCCAGGATGCCCGGCAAGTCGCTCGCCGGCATCAACCAGAAAATAGGGGCCCGCCTCGTCTCGGAGATCGGGGAGAAGGGCATCACCAGGATCGGGAAACTGACCCCTTTCATCGGGGAGCCTATCTCCGCCTCCATCATCGTGAAGGTGTCGGCTTCCGGGAACCTTGCGAAGTCAACAACGAGGTCGACGTCGGTTGTCCCGACATGCACTTCCGAAGCGCCAGGGCAAAGAAGGCGGGGCACCCATCCTCCGACGACAAAGATATAGTCCCGGTATTCCTTAAGGATGGTCATGATCTCCGTCAGGACGGACAGGCACTTCCGCACTTGCTCTTCGTCGTAGTCGTTTATGTCTGCCACTTGCCCCTGATCCTCCTCTCGAGCAGGTACTCGGCCGCGTCGTTTCCGCGCTGCCGGTATTTCTTCAGATCCAGATAAAGCTGGACGTCCGATACCAGCTTAGCCCCGCCTATCGTCTGCAGCCCGTAGAATACGCCTTCATCATACGGGACCATGATGGTGACGTTCTCTCCCGAATCGACCGGCTTCCACCCAAGGTTAGTGGCGGCGGGTTCGAACGGCTTCTCCACGTACGCGAATACCCGCCGGGAGTCCCTGAGATATTTCGTCGTTCCGGCATCGGCGGAAGTCAGGGTGAACGCGTACCTGGCTCCGGCACTGTCGCAGAAGTCGGCGAGTTCCTTCTCTATCTCGTCCCGCTTGCCCGATGCGTAGTAACGGAAGAGGTCGTTCCTGGTGTAGGAGTAACTCTCCGACCAGTTCTGCAGCAGCTTTTCCGGCTTTACCAGTCTTATCCGGTTCTTCCTTTCTCCGGGGACCTCCTCTGCGTATTCATAATCCAGCAAGACATTCTTGACGTTGGAGGTCTGCCCCAGGCTTACGCCGGCTTCTATGGCGAGGTCTTTGACGTACCATTCCTTGTCCTGGTTCAACAACAACGCCCTGAGTATCCTCGTGGACTTCACCGCGAAGATGTCCTTCGCCGGCCTCGTGTTGGGTGTGGGATTCGGATACCCCTTTCTGCTCAGATATACCCCGTCGAACTTGAAGTAGCAGTTTCCCGCCAGGTCGATACAGCCGATGCCTGAGTCCCGGCAGATGTTCATCGAATCCTCGGATAGGTAGGGGGCGGCGAACACCAGGTAGGTATAGTGGTGCACTCTGGCCTGGCATTTTAGTGGTGCCCGGGGAGGGGATCGAACCCTCACGCCTTGCGGCGATGGATTTTAAGTCTAAATATTCATGGCTCTGTCCTCTCAGATGATGGAGACTCCGGTTAAGCCGAGGTGGTTCATTTCTGGCGGCCTCAGGCATGTCGGGACAATCCAGTATATTTACAGCGTGTAATCCTGCCCGAATGCCCTCAGCAGCCTCTCGTATGGCTTGTCGAAAACCACCTTCCCGGCTGAAAACCTCTCCGGCTGGAAGTATGGCCCCATCCATTCCAGGATATCGTAATGCTCCGGGTTGGATTTATCGCGAAGAGCGTCGAGCATGTAGTAATAGTGCGCAACGCCACCGCAATCTTCGGGCGGACAGCTCATCACCCCGCCGGTGCAAACAGGATACACGCGCCCCGGCTCCCGGGGCAGCACTTTTTCCAGAACTACCGAATGCTCCCAGCTGTCCCCGAAATCGTACTCGTAGAGAGCGTAGTTATTCTTTTCGTCGAACCAGTCGGCTATCTTCTCTTCCCAGCCAGCGAGAGGGACGGGCGATGTCCCGCCAATATCTATGAATATGTCCTCTTCACTCGGCAGTCCGATTCTTTCATGTTCCCTTTTTCCCGGCCTTCTCATCTCGAAGCGGTGCAAGTGACGGTCCGCCCATCCCATGGCGTCCTGGATGGCCACGTGCAGGTCCCAGAAGGTGTAATAGTCGGGCACCTGGATGCGCCTCCAGATCGTCGGATTGGTGCCCAGCAGTTTGATTTTGTACTGATATACCTTATTGTAGCGCCGCTTCTTGGACCTTTCGGACCGAGCCGTTCTTACCGCCCTCTCCCTCGAGAGCTTTATGTTGACGAGCATCTTCGACATCTTGACCATGCTTATATCGAAGGGCCCGGCCAGTTCTTCCAGCCTGGCCAAAGTTTCTCTTTTCTTGGTCACCATGAACTCAGGGTCGAGATATTCCAGGCCGAGCATGTCGCGGATCTGTCTCCCCCGTTTAGCGATGGTCTGAGGTGTGGCGTTGAAATAGACGGAGACCTGTTCATGTGAGACACGCGGGTCGGACTTTTTCCTGAAGAGATCGTTGACGTTGCCGACCGCGTTTATTACTCCGCCCGCCCAGATATCGGCACGCCCTCTCAGGAATGCTTCGTCGCCCAGGCCGGCCATTCTTTCGACGAGCTTCACGCACAAGCCGCGATATTCCTCATTCAGGTACGAGTCGCAGAAAGCCAGGGCCAAGGCCTCTATCTCGTCCATCCTGACAGCTCCCAGAACGGTGTCGTCAAGCGGTCTCAACCTGCTGACCTTCACCAGTTCCAGGCGGCTTTCTTCGTTGTTCCACATCGAATAGGGCGTGCGCCCGTCAAGCAGGAAGGCGGCCGGTGCCGGCGTGACGGTTTCTTCCCCTCCTTGGCGTAAGGTAAGTGTGCCTTCGAGCACGACGATCAGCAGGTCGCCCTTGTGGGTATACGGTTGCTCCGGCCCTCCTCCGCCCGCCTCGATCAGGACCAGAGCGCAGTTGAATTCCTGGTCCCCTGCCTGATCGAGCAGGATCTTGACGTAAGACCCTATGTGGCCGGGCATCTCGATGTAGTCATCGTGCTTCATGTCATGCATCGTGCCGCTCACCCGCCATTCACTTTATTCGCACACATACCCCAGCGAACGATAACCTTGCATACGCCTGTCGAACATCTTTTTCAGCATCGGTATCCTCTCGTCGACGTAGTCGTAAATCCTGACTTCGGTCTTCCCCGGATAGCTCCTGTGGATGCGGCCGGCATACTGGGTGAGGGTGCCGCTCCACGAGAAGGGCATGGCCAGGAACAGCGTGTCCAGCCTCGGGTCATCGAACCCTTCCCCGACGAATTTCCCGGTCGCCAGGATCAGCCGGTTGCCTTTCTCCGTTTCGGCCTTGACCGCTTCCGACGTTTCTCTTTTCTGTTTCGCCGACATCCCCCCATGCAAGATAATGATGTTCTCCAGGCAGCGCCCCAACTCCCTCGCGAAGTAGTCCAGGTTCTCTCTCCTCTCGGTCAGCAGCAGAGGGTTTCTCCCCTCTTCAAGCACTTTCATGATGTCCCCTATTATCATGCCGTTCCTAGCTTCGTCGGTACTGATCGAAGCATACAGCTCGTGGATAGACGGCTCTTCCTCTCCGCCTACGTCCATCTTGAAGCCCGTGCTTCTCTTGATAAGGCGTTTGTCGACCGGCGCCAGCTCTTCCTCGGCTTTCCCGTCCATGGAATATGCCACCGGGCCGCATTGCATCATGATGATGGGGTGATGCCCGTCTCTCCTCCGCAGAGTCGCGGTAAGGCCGAGGATATATCTTGCCTTCGCTTCACGCAGCACCTGCTCGAAACTGACTGCGGGGATATGGTGGCATTCATCGATCACCACCAGGCCGTATTGCTCGATTATGTCCTTTACGTGCCCCTTTCTTCCCAGGCTCTGGAGCATGGCGACATCTATCACGCCCGACCGTTTCTCTTTTCCGCTGCCGACATAGCCGATGTTGGTCCTCTCAAGTCCCAGAAAATCCTCCAGGGTTTCGATCCACTGCGCCATAAGAGGCTGGCGATGGACTACCACCAACGCGTTGACCCCTCGTGCCGCGATGACACTGGCGGCAATGACGGTCTTGCCGGATCCGGGAGGGGCCACCAGGACTCCCGCATCTCGCGCCAGCAGGCTCGAAGCCGCTTTCTCCTGCTCCGGCCTCAGCCGTCCTCTGAATTCTATCTCTACTTCCGTTCCCTCGAAACGCTCGTCTTCCAGCTCCATTGCGATATCCGTCCCACCCAGCAACTCCTCAAGGGGCACGAGGCATCCCCTCGGAATCGACAAGTATTTCTCCAGGTCCTCAGCACAGCAGATGAACCTGGGGGTTAGGGCGGTGGACAGGCGAAGCCCCTGCTTCTTATGGAAGTCGGGATTCTGGAACGACGCCAGCCTCTTTATCCGGTTCAGCAGCGATGGCGGCAGCTCTTCCTTTTCGACATATACCTGGTCACCAAGGACAACCCTGACCGATTCTGGGAATGGCCCTCGTATCTCCGGCGGTTGAAACCGCAGGGAGGGAGGCACCGCCCACGGTCTTTCGACATCGGCCTCATCCGGGATTTCGAGACAGACCCCTAGCACCCTCCCTCTCCTGGAAGCGTCATCAGCCATCCAATCGAGTTTCTCGGGCGAAAGCTTAGCGATGGACGCAAGATAAGCCCATTGGTCTTCGTATGGTTTCAGGTCTCCATCGACAAACATGGTATATCCGTGTTTCATCGGCACCGCCTGCAGGGGCAGCGCGATGAGGTTTCCGAAACCGCCCTTGGGCAAAGCATCCTGGTTGGGGAAAAGCCTGTCATAAGAACTCATGGAGAGCTGGTGCCTGCTCTCCATGGTTTCAGTCAGAAGAAAGCACCCCAGCCGCCGAGCCGTAGCTGCCGGCACCGCCGAATTGAAGAATATCCAGACATGAGCCCCCCGGCCCGACCTGGAACGCTCGAGTGCAGCCGGAACGTCCAGGCCGCCGCAGACCGACATAAAAGCGAGTGAATCGTCCGCCCATCCCGGCCCGTCGAAATCGACGGCCAGAAAATGGCACGAGCCATCCGGGAGCAGGGGATATATTCCCATGGTTGTCCGGCCCGCGAAATGGCTGCTTATGACGGCATCGGTCAACGGCAATAGATCCTTCGAGGCGCAGCCGGCGCATTTCGTCCTGGATTTGTCGCACAAGCCCGGCTTCCACTCGTTGCCGCAAGCGGGGCTATATCCCTTCTTTCCCCCTTGCTTGCTCTCCCAGTATTTTGCATAGACGTCTTCCCGGCCACGGAAGAGCGAGCGGAACAGGCGGATGTTTTCGTCCAGGGTCCTACCTTGATTTTTCACAAGAAGCTCGCCTGTATCGTCTTCTGCCGGCGCATACGGTCCGGTTGTCTCGGCCACATGAATACCCAGCCGCTCGGATGCTTCCGTCTTGAGCGCCTCGAGGCGCTCAAGCCTCTTCCGCAGACTGGCATTCTCTTGCCGCAGAGTGTCCCGCTCCGATATCAGGTCCTGAACCTGCCTGAGAAATACGTCGGCTCCGTCCTTGTTCAACTCGCTCACAGCTCAACGCCTTCCCTTGTGCTTCTTAGCGTTGATCGACTTCCAGAGCAACCCGGGTTGCTCGGCAATCCTGCCCCTTAAGATCCCGTTTGTTGAGAGCACTTCGGGGCGTATATCTCCCCTTTCATTCAACATCTCCAGGAACTCGATCTCGTTCGCTCTTAAGGGCAATACGAGAGAAAGCGAATCCCGGCAACCGGCTACAAGGGCATCGGCCCAGGTCCTGTTATTTCGGATCCCGGCAACATCCTGGACACGCAGGGCAGGCAAGAGGTTGTTCGCCACTTCGTTCAGGTTATAAGAAATGTCGTCGAGGGACACGGTGCGCCAGTCTTTCCTGCTCATTCCGCCATACACAACGAAAGCCAGGCGCAACTTTTCCCGATCCAGAGATACATCCTCAAGCAGCCGGCTGGCATCAAACAGATCACGCGCCGCCTGCCTTGCGAATAATGCCACTAGCTTCCCCGCCACCAATTCGTGCTTTTCCAGAATCGGGACATCTTTCACCTTATGCCCGCCGAGAGGCCGGGAGTCCATGGATCCGACCTCCCAGAGAGGAAGCCGAAGCATGAAATTGATGTCGAGTTCCAGATGGCTGCCACCCCCAAGGGAACTGCCGTATCCTAAAATCCATTTACCCCCCGCATGTTCTTCGGGGATTCGGCGAACTTGAAACCCTTCGCTTGCACATATCATCTGAAGAGCATGCTCGACATCAGGCCTTTCTCCAAGCATGTCTTCTTTATCAAGCGGCCCAATGTAGTTGAGGTCTATATCAACCGACAGCCGTGGCAGATCCATCAAGAAGAGGTTGAGTGCCGTGCCGCCCTTCAGCGCCAGCTTCCCCTTCAAGAAAGGGTCATTGCTTATCTTTTCAAGCAAGTAAAGCAATCGTATGCTTTTCTCAAGGTACTCCCCGCGAAATCCCGTTTCTCTCGAAGAGGAATCCAGCGCTTCCCTGGACAGGTTCACGACATCTCCTCCCAGGTTCTTTCATACACATGCTCCGGGACAACCAGATTCCAGGCTGAGACGAATTTTCCGGGTTTGGTCCCGCTCCGCTCCATCCTTCTAGGGCTGGCCGGCCCGTGCTTCCGCAAGCGGCTCAACTGTGAATCTTGCACCATCAGCCTCTCACGGTTCCGCTCGAGATAAAAGCCCACTTTCGCGATGGTGGTGGAGTTGTCGAGAAGCAATGCATACTTGACTACTTCGTCCAGGTCAAAATAGGCCACCGTGTCCAGGCTGCGCCATATCTCTTCCCAGCCCCCTCCGAGATCGGGCCGGTTGAAGACGTCTACCAGGGTTCGCTCCAGCCCCGTGACCCGTACGACCTGGCCCCTTCGGTCTTCCTGCCTGACCCCAAAGCCCTCTGTTTTCTTGCCCCTTATTGCCTGGGGTATGGGAGCAGCACGGAACTCCATGCCACGCCAACGAAAAGTATGCATCGTCGAAGAACATAGGTATATGAACCGGTTGAACACCGAGTAAGAAGAGCCGTAGAAATCCAGCGCCGTATGATGTGAGAGAACCGCGCCGTCCGCCATTCTGCCCGTCAGAAGAAACGGGTCCGGCATGTGTTTTTCAGGATCCGCGCCCAAGGGGACCACCGCATACAGCCCACGCTTGATCCCGATTATCCTGCCGTTCTTCTTGTAATAAGCAAGCGTGCTCTTCTTTGTCCACTCGTTCCCCGAACCGTTATCTTCGAAAAATTCGGTGAACTCATCCAGGGTGAACACGGGATGAGACTCGAAGAACTCACTTACCGCCATTTTACAATCCTTTACGTATCTTGCTGTTATAGCTATTATTATTAACTATATTGGCGGCAAATGTAAAGTGGGTCCTCCTACGGCGACGGATTATTTTCCAGATTTGAACGAAGAATAGGATCAAATCCGTATCTGACCTGCCGTTTTAGTGGTGCCCGGGGAGGGGGTCGAACCCTCATGCCTTGCGGCGACGAATTGCGAGTCAGATGTCCTCTGCCCCGCCCTCCTGGAAAAAGCTAGCCGCCCGCCCTCACAGCCAGGGGTCAGATTCCGCCGTGCTGCCTGAGGAGTTCTGCCGCATCTGCCCTGCCGTGTTTCAATGCCCATTGCAGTGGAGTCATGCCGTTCTCGCCCCTTGCGTTCACGTCCGCCCCTCTGTTGATGAGGAATTCCACCACGCTCATACAGCCTTGCGTAACCGCGATGAACAAAGGAGTGCCCCTGTTGTCGGCACAAATGTTTATGTCGGCACCCCTATCGAGGAGGAGTTCCACCGTCTCCGTGTGGCCGAAACAAGCCGCCGCGTGCAACGGGGTCAGCTTCTTGGCTGCGCAACTGTTTACGTCGGCGCCCCTGTCAAGGAGGAGCCTCACCGTCTCCGTGTGCCCATTGATCGCCGCCGCGTGCAGCGGGGTCCTTCCCATATCGTCACATACGTTTACGTCGGCGCCCCTGTCGAGGAGGAACTCCACCGTCTCCGCTTGGCCGTTAAACGCCGCTTCGTGTAAGTCTCCATACATGGTTTGCCCCTCTATGAAAACCGGGCTTTACCGGGTCCAGCCTCCTTTGACTACCTGGAAATATTCTATCACTATGGAGCCCGCTTCCTTTTCTTTGCATATTGCAGGCGCCGCAATATACCATCTATATATGGAAACGTCCAGAGGAGGTGACATCTATGGCGATTGGAGTCTACCAGAAGAAGTTCAAAGCAGCCAGGGTAAAGGCGGGATTATCGGTGGAGGAACTGGCCAAGCGAGTAGGCGTAACGCCCAGAACCATAAGCAAGTATGAATCCGGCAGCGGCCACCCCGGTTCCCGCAATGCCTTCAAAGTAAGAGTAGCGCTTGCGGTACCCTGGGACAGTATCTTCTACTTCGAGAGCGAGCAATAAAAGTATCTGTGCGAGAGCGATAGCGAGAGAAACTTCCAGGCCTCTTCCCTGTGAATGAAGTCACGGATTTCCCGAAAGAGGTGGTGCCCGGGGAGGGGGTCGAACCCTCATGCCTTGCGGCGACGGATTTTAAGTTACGCATTGTAACTTATACAGCAGTGCGCGCACGCTTCCATAACTAAAGCTGCAAACAATAGTGGGAGTTCTCAACAGGCACTTTCGTGGACTCGTACATCAATAGTTTATTTACAGCACGTTAGTAGAACGTAGCCTTAGGGAATATTTAGGGACTCGATCCTACCGAATCATCTCCAACTCAAGTTGAACAGTTGAATTTTAAGACTCCCAGGTCAAAGGGCATATTACACCC
>CAZETE010000007.1:0-61780 GCA_964515075.1 uncultured Actinomycetota bacterium
GCCCCAGCTTGCCGTCCTCGGCCAGCCAGACCTCGCCCATGGCCCCGCGGCCGATCATTTCGGTGAGCTTGTAACGTCCTATGTCTAGCACGAAGGTCGGACCCCCTGAATCTATGGGAGCATTATACCAGAGCAATTCATGTTTGTGCTTCATCTGGCCGAGGAATCCCTCATACAGGCAGGTGGGCGCTGATGCATGCTGGAGCCCTGGCGGGAGCTCCCGCTCCCCCGGTCATTCGCCCAGCAGTATCTGGGCGAAGCGGTAGAGCGAGTGCAGGTCGTCGCGGTCCATCTTCTCCATCAGGCGCAGGGTCTCCTTGACCAGGTACTTGCGTTCGCCCTTATCGAGGGAAGCCTCCTCAGGGTGAGCATCGACCAACCCGCGGGCGTTTCTCGAAAACTCGTATAGAGACATATCGTGCTGAAACATGCGGCTGGGCATGAAAAAGTCTCTCTGCAGGTATTCCCGGGGCGCCTGGGGCGCCTGGAGCCGTGATTCCCAGCCGCTCATGCCGGGCTCTTCCTGGGGGCGGGGAGGCCAGATGACGCGGTCCAGGTCCTCCAGGTAGGACTCCCGGGAGATGGCCGCTGCCGCCCGGATGATGGTGGCCGCGAAGGCCTCGGCCTCCTCGCGGTTGGCGGCGCGCTTCCGGACCAGGACCCGGCCTCGCTCGTCCTCGATATAGGAGAAGTTGTAGGCGTGGGTCTTCAGGGGGCGGGGGCTCTGAACCTTGCGGTGGTCCAGCGACTCGTGGCTGCGCCGGTCGAACACCGCGGCGGCGGGCGGCTTCCTCTCCGCGTCGATGATGAAGCTGGCCGGGCTCAGGTTGCTGTACCGCTTGATGCGGCAGTCCAGGCGCAGGTAATCGCCCTCCACGACCTACCCCTTGACAGGCACTTAAAGTGCGCTTATAGTATTAAGCAGGAAGCTGTTCATGACTTAAATATAACTTGCAATCCGAGGAGCGTCAATAAGAAAGATTGGGGGAATGGGCATGGAAACACTGGTGAAGGACTACCTGGAGGGAATCGTCCTGGGGGAGATGCAGGCCTTTGAAGGCCTGGCGGCCTTTCCCCTGCACCACCCGGAGAAGGGAGGGCCGCGCTACCTCACCCTCCAGGAGGCCCTCCGCCGGGACCTGCTCCTGATAACCGAGAAGAGCGACGAGGGTTCGGTGCCGGAACTGGCGGTGGCCAACCGGGCCGACCGGCCGGTGCTCCTGCTGGACGGGGAGGAGCTGGTGGGCGCCAAGCAGAACCGGGTGCTCAACACCTCCGTGCTGGTGGCCGCGGGCGCAGAGATGGTCATACCGGTCAGCTGCACCGAGGCGGGGCGCTGGTCCTACCGGTCGGACCGCTTCGAGTCCTCTCCCGACGTCCTGTTCCACAGCGCGCGCCGCGAGAAGGCCATGTCGGTATCGTGCAACCTGGTCGCGTTCGAGTCCTACCGCTCCGACCAGGGCCGGGTCTGGGAGAACATAGACCGGCTGGCCTGTAGCCTGGGCGCCTCCTCTCCCACTTCGGCCATGCGCGACGTCATCGGCGAGCGGGAGCGGGACATCGCTCCCTTCCTGGAAGCGGTCGAGCCGCTGCACGGGCAGAAGGGGCTGCTGGTGTTCATCGGGGGAGAGGTGGCCGGCATGGACATCGTCTCCCGCTCCGAGGCCTATGCCGAGCTCCACCCCAAGCTGCTGCGCAGCTACGCGGTGGACGCGCTGGCGGGGCAGAGCCCTCGCCGCCGGGAGCCCTCCTTCGAGGCCGCCCGCGCCTTTCTCGAGGAGGCCGCCGGGTGCGGTGAGGAGAAGTACCGGTCCGCCGGGCTGGGGTGGGACCACCGTTTCGCGGGGCCCGGCGTCGTGGGCACCGCCCTGGCCTGGCGCAGGCGGGTCATCCACGCCGCCTTCTTCCGGACCTGGCGGCGCGGGCAGGAGAGCGGCATGGGCGGAGGCGTCATGCGCGACTTCCGCGCCCGCCGGCACTTCCGCGAGATATAGGGGCGCCCGGCGACGCCGCCGCGCGGTCGAGGACCTACGGGGTCCGCCCGCGCTATCATGAAAGGATGGAAGGGTCTTACGCAGAGCGGGTGATGAGCCGCGTCGCCTCCTCACGGAAGGCGGCGGCCTTCACCGGCGCCGGGGTTTCGGCGGAGAGCGGCATCCCCACCTTCCGGGGGGATGAGGGCATCTGGCGGGAGTACCCTCCGGCGGTCTACGGCAACCTGCCCGGCCTGGCGGCGGCCTTCCTCTTCCGCCCCCGCCGCGTCGCCGGGTTTGCCCAGGATGCCCTGCGCGCCTTCGCCGCCGCCGAACCCAACCCCGCCCACCGGGTGCTGGCGGAGTGGGAGGAGGAGGGCCGCATCGCCGGGGTCATCACCCAGAACGTGGACGGCCTGCATCAGGCCGCGGGCTCACGCGAGGTGCTGGAGCTGCACGGGAACGTCCACCGGCTGGCCTGCCGGTCGTGCGGCCACGTCTTCCCCGGGAGCCGGGAGCGCCTGCGCGCCACCTTGGGAGAACTGGAACGGCTGACGGCCCGGAGGCGCGGTCCGGGGCGCCGCGCCCTGTTCCGGGCCCTCCGCTCCCACCTCGTTCCCTGCGAAAGATGCGGCAGGGGGACCCGGCCCGACGTGGTCTTCTTCGGCGAGCGGCTGCCCTCCGGCGTCCTGGAAGCCGCGGCGCGGCTGGCCTCCTCCTGCGACCTGCTCATCTGCGCAGGGACCTCGGGGGTGGTGCAGCCGGCCGCTTCCCTGCCCCTGCTGGCCGCCCGCGCAGGCGCGGCCGTCGTCGAGATAAACCCGGAGCCGTCGGCCCTCACGCCCCTGGCCGATCTCTTCGTCCCGGCGCCCGCCGGCGCCTTCTTCGCGGGCCTGGCCGCAGCGGGCCGGTGAGGGCGTCAACGAGGGGGTGATGGTGCCGCGCCGGTCACTTCGGCAAGCGCGGATTGAGTCAGTCCTCTCCCAGGCTTCGGGCGATGTATACCCGGAAGCTCTCCACCATCTTCTTGAAGGCGGTCTCCAGCCCCTCGAACTCGCCTCCCCCGTGCACGGCGATGTCGATGTCCAGGTTGCCCTCCATCACCTCTTTCGCTTCGCTCGAGAGGAGGTCGATGGGCTCGGTGATGCGCTTGCGGATCAGGTGGCGCAGGACGAAGAAGGTCAAGACGATGATGGCCGCCACTGAGACGACGCTGATGACGGCGTAGCTGATCAAGGTACTCCTCTTCTCGTCGGCGTAGAAGCCGTTGATCTCGTCGATGTCCTTCTGCATGGAGGTCACCCCGATGAAGCCCACGGTGATGTTCTCCGCGACGGGGGACTGAATATAAGAGAAGGTGGCCAACTGCGCGCCGGTGAGCCCCAGCGCCTGGAAGCCCTCCTCCATCAGCAGGTAGGACGCACCGTCCTCCACGGCGGTGACCATCTCGTCGGGGAACTGCAGGTAGAGCTGGTCGGGGTCGCTGGAGACGAAGGTTATCAGGCCGCCCCCCATGGGATTGGGGACGGTCATGAAGATGTGTTCCAGGCCCAGCAGCTCGGAACGCCTCATCTTGTCGACCTCCCGGATGAGGAAGTCCTGCAGGGGATCCAGGTCGGAGGGGTCCATCCTGGCCAGCTTGGCGTAGAGGCGGCCGCGGTCGATGTTCTGGATCCCGTATTCCTCGAGCAGCAGCTTCATCTCCAGGTCGGCCAGGTAGTCGTAGCTGGAGGAGATGGTCTGGGCCTTCTCGTCGATGAGCTTGTCGGTGCTCGACTTGGCCAGGTGGTTGAAGGACCTGCTGGCGATGAGGAAGGCCCCCAACCCCCCGATGATGTATAGCGCCGCAACCAGGATGGTGATCTCCAGCAACACCCTCGATCTACGGGCCCGGAATCCGCTCAGGCTTTCTCTGCCGGCCATGTTCATCGACCTCCTTGACTTAAGCTCCGGGCTTGACGCCGCGCCAGCCGGCGGCGCGGTCGCTCAAGCCGTACCCATCCGGAAAGTGCGGCGGAAGCGGCGCCTCCGGCCGCTATTCGTTCGTGAAATAGAAGTCTACCCCGAGCATGGGGGGGTGAGTGGGGGAGAAGGAGACCCGGTACCCCTTGATCTCCGGCGTACGGCGCACGAAGGCGTCCAGGTCCTCAAGGGCGTTGGGGATGGTGCTCGAGGTGATCTCGTCGATGTCCGCGTCGGTGCTTACGATGCGGTGGTTGATGAACCTGACCTTGGCCCAGATCTCTCCCAGTTGGGCGACGGACTTTCCCGGCATGACCCCTCCTTCCGCGCGTCCAGGCGAATCCCTCGTATGCTTAGATTATATACGAACGCGCCTCTTGCGATAACGGCGGGGCGCCTCGTCAGCGGTCGAACTGCTTGAGCAGCGGGTAGGGGTTGACCGCGTCGCCGCCGTCGGGGTGGACCTCGAAGTGGATGTGGGGGGCGCCCCCCTTGGCGTTGCCGGTATCGCCCACGTGGCCCACCAGGTCGCCGGCGCTCACCCTCTGGCCCTGGCTGACGGTGATGTCCTGCATGTGCATGTAGTAGAAGAAGGTGGAGCTGCCCTCCATGGTCAGGCGTAGGTACTTGCCCGCGTTGCCGCCCTCGGTCACCAGGGTTATGGTGCCGTTGACGCAGGCCACCGCGGGGGTGCCCATGGAGGCCATGATGTCGCAGCCCATGTGCAGGCGGGTGCCGCCGCCCCGCGGCTGGTGCCAGTCGTTCCAGAAGGAGTGGGGGCCGGCGCAGGGGAAGCAGAAGGGGCCGTTGATCTTGACGGAGGTCGAGGTGCTGCCGTCGCTCAAGGTGATGCCGTAAGAGGAGATGTACTGGAGTATCTCCTCCTTCACCGAGGCCAACAGGTCCTCCTGGGCCTTGAGCGAGGCCTGCAGCTCGGCCTGCTTCTGCTGGGTCTCGTTCACCGCCAGGCGCTGGCGGGTCTCCTGGTCCTCCAGGTCGCGCTGGCGGGTGGCGATCTCGCGGCGCAGCGCCTTCACCTCGTTGAAGACCGAGAGGTCCTGGTTGGCGATGTGGTTGAGGAAGTCGTAGCGGTTGAGCATGTCGTCGAAGGTGGCGGCCTCCAGTATCACCTCCACCGGGTCGACGTTGCCCGCCATGTAGATGGCCTTGAGGCGGGCGCCCAGCACCTCCTTGGCCTGCTTGTAGTCGTTCTGGGCCTTCTCCAGCTTCCTGCGGTTCTCGCCGGCGAGGAACTCCAGCGACTCGAGCTCCAAAGCCGCTTGGGAGTATTCACCGGCGATTTGGTCGCCCTGCTGCTTGAGGGCGGCCAGCTCGGACTCGATGCGCCGGGCCTCGGCCTGCTTCTGCTCCAGGGTCTGCGCCTGCGCCCGGGTCTGGGCCGGGTTGCCCGGCGGGCCCGCCAAGAGCGCCAGCGCGCAGGTCAGCGCGCAGGCCAGGGTACCCGCGCCTCGTCTGCCGGTCATCCGGAGACCCCCTTCCTCGTCTTGAGCCGGAACGGCAGGTTCCACGCAAGGCATGCCGCCCTGCGCCTCACATAATCGACGAGAGCGGACCCCTTTCTGTTCCCAGAAGGCTTGAGCCCGCCGCGCGTCGTCAGGCTCGTACCCGTGCCCTCCACCTCCAGGGCGGGCCGCCCGCGAATGGAAGGCCGCGAGCTCTCCGCCCACGGCCACGCATCGATGGTGAGCCGCGCGGGGCTCGAACCCGCGACACCCGGATTAAAAGTCCGGTGCTCTGCCAACTGAGCTAGCGGCCCACAGTCAATTATAACGGCTGGTTACCCGCGCACAAGGGCCGGCCGGCGGCCCGAAATTGTGTTGTATAATCAAGCGGATTTTGCTAGCATGTATTCGCATCGGTTTTTCAAGGCATGTATAAGGATTGTGACCGAGGAGACCGGAACCTCGGTTTTTTTGTGACAGCGAGGAGGAGGTGAAATACGGGTGAGGATTTACGCGGGTAACTTGAGTTACAGCACCGACTCGGAGGAGTTGCGCGCTCTTTTCGGGGAGTTCGGTTCCGTGGATTCGGCTGAGGTCATCATCGACCGCAGCACCAACCGGTCCAAGGGGTTCGGGTTCGTGGAGATGAGCGATGAGGAGCAGGCTCGGGCGGCTATCCAGGCTTTGAACGGCAAGGATGTCGGCGGCCGCAACATCAACGTGAGCGAGGCGCGGCCACGGCGCACCGAGTCGCGGGACTCCTACCAGTATTAATACCCTTGCTCCTGGAGCAAGGTCTCGAGGCGTTAGGCAAGCCCATTCCTTACCGCCCCGATTCGCGCATCCCGGGATCCGCGAGGGAAGGCCCGCCTGCGGGCCGGTGTGTTACAATGGCGGCACCGGAAGCCGCGGATCCCGGCACAATACGAGGAGGTGAACGAGGGTGGACTACCCCTTGCTGCATCTTTTTTCCCAGTTCTTCTACCACGACAAGGCCAGCATCGTGGGCAACAGCGCCGCCCTGACCCTGCTGCGGGACGCCCTGAGCGAGATGCTGGAGAAGAACGTCCCGACCCGCGAGGTTCAGGTCATGACCAACGACGGGGAAGGGTACGCCGTGGCCATCATCCTCAACGACAACCCCTGGGATCACGAAACCTGGAACAAGCTGGCGGTCCCCTACATCGACGACTACGCCAGCGAGACCCGCGAGGATGCCATCACCCCCCACATGCTCTTCGAGATGTTCGGCAAGGAACAGGGCTGAAGAGCGAGCGGCCCAGGGCGGTCCGGCGGGACCGCCGGCCCTGCCTCCCCATGCCCGTCCCCGGGCCGCCGGGAGGCTGCGCCGTTTAACCGGCCGGGCCGCCGGGTATAAGGAACGGAGATCGACGTTGCCGGTTTGCGAGACCCTTGTAAAGGAGGTCGTTGGGGATGACGGAGAGGCTGCAGGTCTACAAGTGCGAGGTGTGCGGGAACATCGTGGAGGTGCTGCACACGGGCAAGGGGGAGCTGGTCTGCTGCGGACAGCCCATGGTCCTCCAGGTGGAAGGATCCGTCGACGCCGCCGTGGAGAAGCACGTGCCGGTAGTGGAAGTCCTCGAGGACGGGGTGCTGGTGAAGGTGGGCAGCGCGCCCCACGTCATGCAGGACGACCACTACATCGAGTGGGTGCAGATAATCGTCGGCGACAGGTACTCACGCATATTCCTCCGGCCGGGCATGGCCTCGGAAGGGAAGTTCGTTCCCCCCAAGGAGGGCATCGTCGCGCGGGAATACTGCAATCTGCACGGGCTCTGGAAGAGCAGCTAGGGAAGGCTCGCAGACTCCTACGAAGGGCCAGCCCCCGGCAACCGGCTCGACCGGAACCGGGGGCTGGCCCTTCGCGCTGTGCGGGCAAGTACGATTGATGGGCACAAAAAGGGTTTTCAAGACTATGCAGGGAGGAAGGGATGCAGGTTAATACGGCCGCCCGCCTGCTGGCGTTGTGCGTCGCGATGCTGTTGTCGGTCCTGTTCCCGGCGGGATGCGGGCCCTCCGGCGCCGCCTTCAGCGATCCCGCGGCCCTCTTCCGGCAGGCCAGGGAGGAGATCGGGACGGCGGATTCCTTCCGGGAGACCGGGGAGATAACCGTGAGCATGGAGCTGGGTCCGGAAGAGATCGAGATGACCATGGGTTTCGATGCCGTATTCGAGAAGCAGGATGACGGGGAATGGATCGCCCGTATGGACGTGATCACGGACCTGGAGCCGATGATGGGCGGCGGTCCGGGGAGCAGGATGAAGGTGGAGGCATACATCGTCGGCGGCAAGACGTACATGCAGATGCCGGGCATGGACGAGTGGGTATACCAGGAGCGGGACGCGCTGCAGAGGCTGTCCGGGATGGACGGGGCTTCCCCGGACGACCTCTGCAGGATGATGGAATCCGCCAGGGAGGCGGAACTGCTCGAGGAGGGCCCGGACACCGTCCGATACCGCCTGGTGCCGGACGAGGACAAGGTCTTCCTCCCGGAGATGGAAGAAAAGGCCCGGCAGAGCCTGGTGGAGAAGGGGCGGGGCGAGGATTATGTGGAAGAGCTTCTGCGGGGCGTAAGGGACATGCTCTCCGGCATGGAGATGACGGTGACCGTGGAGAAGCGGACCGGCCTCATCGTCGGGTTCACCATGCGGATCGACGACTTCCCCGCGCCCGCCGGAGGCCTGCTGGCCGGTTCCGGCCTGGGCGTCCTGTGGGCCTCCATCCGCGCCGCCTTCACCGTATACGACCATGGAGAGGATTTCGGCCTGGCGCTCCCGGAGGAAGCCCGTGATGCCCTGCCCATGGAGGAGATGCTCGAGAAGCGGTCGCGGTAGCCGCCGCCGCAGCCGAGCCTGCGGGAGCGGCCCCCGGGAGCTCGGCGGACCGCTTTGCCCGCGGCTGAGCGGTTCCGATACAATTAGCGATGAAAGAGCGGGAACAGCCGGGCCGCAGAGGGCCGGCTCGAGGATTGCGGGAGCGAGGATGCGGGAAGAGGAACTGCGCCTGGCCATGCGGGTCTCGGAGGAGGTGGCCGCCGAAGTCGAGCAGCCCCGCTTCTACCGGGAGAAGGCGGGGGAGGTGGAGGCGTCCCTCCGCAGCTTCGAGGCCGACCCCATGGTCCGCGGGTGCATGGAGGTCGTGGCGGAGAGGTTCGACAGGTTCGGGCACGGCCTCACCCACGTGCGCAAGGTGGCGGTGGACGCCGGGGCCCTGGTGCTCATCGAGGCCGCCGGGCAGGCCGCCGGCGAGCTCTCGGATCTGGTGCGCCTGGCCCACCTGGCCGGCACCCTGCACGACGTCAAGCGGTCCGAGCCCGACCACGCGCGCAGGGGAGCGGAAGCGGCCGCGCTGATCCTGGCCGGCCGCGGCCTCAAGGAGTGGGAGATAGGCGCGGTGGAGACGGCCATCCGCAACCACGAGGCCTTCAAGGACGCCGAGGACATCCGGGAGCCCGCGGTGCGGCTGATCTCCGACGCCCTCTACGACGCGGACAAGTTCCGCTGGGGCCCGGACAACTTCACCGAGACCGTCTGGTCCATGGTCGCCCCCGTCGACCTGCCCCTGGCGGTCCTCCTGGAGAGCTTCCTCCCCACCATGGGGGGGATCGAGCGCATCCGCTCCACCTTCCGCACCCCCACGGGGCGCGAGTACGGGCCGGACTTCATCGACCGCGGCCTGGAGATAGGCATGGGCATCTACAACCGCCTGGCGAACGGGCAGATGGAGGGATGATCACGGTGTTTGCGAACATGGAAGAGGTGATGGAGGGGCTGGCCCGCCAGCAGTACATCTGCAGCCCGGACATCGCCACGGTGGTCTTCCTCGCCCTCAAGCTGGACAAGCCCATCCTGGTGGAGGGGCCGGCGGGGGTGGGCAAGACCGACCTGGGCCGGGTGACCGCCGCCGCCCTGGACCGGGAGTTCATCCGCCTGCAGTGCTACGAGGGGCTGGACGAGTCCAAGTCCCTCTACGAGTGGGAGTACGCCAAGCAGCTGCTCTACACCCAGATCCTCAAGGACGTGCTGGCCCAGGAGCTGGCCGGCGCCACCTCGCTGGCCGACGCGGTGGAGCGGGTGGCCCGCCAGGACGAGGTCTTCTTCTCCCGCAAGTTCGTGGTGCCGCGGCCCCTGCTCAAGGCCATCCTCTCGGAGCGTCCGTCAGTGCTGCTCATCGACGAGGTGGACAAGTCCGACCCGGAGTTCGAGGCCTTCCTTTTGGAGATCCTCTCCGACTACCAGGTGAGCGTGCCGGAGATCGGCACCCTGGCCGCCCGCCACGTCCCCCTGGCCATCCTCACCAGCAACAACGCCCGCGAGATGAGCGACGCCCTCAAGCGCCGCTGCCTCCACCTCTACATCGACTTCCCCCCGCGCGAACAGGAGCTGGCCATCGTGGAGACCAAGGTGCCCGGCATCGACCGGGGGCTGGCCGCCCAGGTGGTGGAGACGGTCTCGCGCATCCGCAAGCTGGACCTGAAGAAGGCGCCGGGCATCAGCGAGACCCTGGACTGGGCCCGCGCCCTGCTGGTGCTCAACGCGGACAGGCTCGACCGCGACACCGTGCGGAGCACCCTCAACGTCATCCTCAAGTACGAAAAGGACATCGCCAAGGCGCGGGAGAGCATCCGCCAGATCGCCGACGAGTAGGCGGCGGGGCGGGAGAAAAAAGAGGGGGCGGCGGTGCGGGAAAGGGTCATCGACTTCATCGGGGGCCTGCGCGGGGGCGGCGTCTCCGTCTCCCCGGCGGAGAGCATCGACGCCCTGCGGGCCCTGGCCGAGGTGGACTTCGACGACCCCGGGGTCTTCAAGTCGGCGCTGCGCTCAACCCTGATCAAGCGGGAGAAGGACCGCGCCCTCTTCGACGCCCTCTTTCCCCTGTACTTCCTGGGCCTTGCCGGGCCGGGGGAGGAAGGAGGGCCCGGCGACCGGTCCCTCGAGGCGGTGGAGGCGATGCGCAAGCGCCCCTCCGGCGCGGACTCCCTGTTGATGACCATCCTGGGCGGGCAGGGCGGGGAGCTGGAGACCCTCATCCGCCGGGCGGCCCAGGCGGTGGGCACCGCCCAGCTGGTCACCCGCCAGCAGATCGGCATGTACACCCGGCGCATCTTCGAGAGCCTCGACTGGGAGGAACTGGAAGCGGAGCTGCGCGAACTGATGGAGGCCTTGAGGGAGGAAGGCTGGAGCGAGGAGCGGCTGGAGCAGCTGCGGCGCGAGTTCGAGGAGCGCAAGTCGGCCGTCCGCACCCAGACGCGGCGCTACGTGGAGCGGGAGCAGGTCCGCCGCGCCGGGGCCGCCTCCCAGTCCGAGCGCATCAAGCGCCTGATGCACCGGCCCCTCTCCGAGCTGGACGAGGCCGAGCTGCAGCTGATGCGGGAGGCCGTCTACCGGCTGGCGCGGCGCCTGCGCAACAAGCTCTCGCTGCGGGACAAGATGGAGAAGCGGGGGAGGCTGGACGTCAAGGCCACCCTGCGGCGCAACATGCGGCACGGGGGCATCCCCTTCGAGCTGGTGACCCGCCACCGGCGCAAGGAGAAGGTGGAGCTCGTCGTGCTCTGCGACGTCTCCTCCTCGGTCTCCCGCGTCTCCCAGTTCATGCTGCGCTTCGTCTACACCATCCAGGACTGCCTGTCCCGGGTGCGCAGTTTCATCTTCGTGGACGAGCTGGGCGAGGTGACCGAGTTCTTCCGGGAGGAGAGCATCGAGGAGGGGGTGCGCCTGGCCCTGCAGGAGGCGGAGATCGTCTACTACGCGCGCTCCGACTTCGGCAGCGTCTTCCGCCAGTTCCGCGACGAGTACCTCGCGGACGTGGGCTACCGCACCTACATCCTGATCATCGGCGACGCCCGCAACAACCAGAACGACCCCTGCGCCGAGGCGCTGGAGGCCATGGCCCGGCGCGCCCGGGGCATCATCTGGCTCAACCCGGAGCCCCGCCCCTTCTGGGACACCGGCGATTCCGTGATGGGGGACTACATCCCCCACCTCAAGGAGGCGCGGGTCTGCCGCAACCTGGAGGAGTTGGAACGGGCCATCACCTCGCTGCTACTCTAGGTGGCCCTGGACGATGAGGCGCTGGCGGGAAGAGCCGGCGGGGTGGCAGGTGATCAGGGTGAAGGTGGCTCCGGGGGTGGGGTCCATCACCTCCACCCGGCTGGGGCTCACCGGGAAGATGCGGTCCACCACGTAGCTGAAGCTGGCGCCGGTGTCGTCGGTGAGCACCACCAGGTCTCCAGGCGTCAGCCGGTCCAGGTCGCGGAAGGGCTGGGTGAAGGTGGAGCGGTGGCCCGCCAGCACGCGGTTGCCGGGGCAGCCGGGCCACCGCGCCCTGCATGTACTGGAGGGAGAGGGCCAGGAAGAATGCCGCCAGGCCGGCCGCCGCCCTCTGCCGGGCCTCAGTGCACCACCAGCACCGGGCAGGGAGCGTGGCGCACCACGCGGTCAGAGACCGAGCCGATGAGGAAACCCTTGAGGAAACCGCGGCCGTGGCGGCCCATGACGACCATGTCGTAGCCGCCGTTCGCGGCCTCCCCGATGATCTCGGAGGCGGGGCTGCCCACCAACACCTTCCGTTCCGGCTCGAAGCCCGCCTCGACCAGGCTGGCGGCGGCGGCCTCGAGGATGCCCTCCGCCCGTTGTTCGAGGGCCTCCTCCAGGCCCTCCACGGGCGGCATGGCCATCTCGGGATAGAGCATGCCGTCGGTGGCGACGGGGGGATAGAGGGCCGCCCGCTCCAGGACCATCAGCAGGGTCACGCGGCAGCCGGAACCCTCCAGCAGCCTGGCGGCGAAATCCACGGCCGAGCGGGCCGCGTCGGAACCGTCCGTGCACAGCAGCACCCTCTCCAGCATGGCTTACCCCTTCGCTCCCGTCTTCCGGGGCCTTATGGCTTCCGCCCCCGCTATCCCCGCATCTCTCAGCATCGCGCACCCCCGTACGCTCCTTCCGCCGGGACGGCCCGCCGGTAAGGTCATTTTAGCACGCTCCCGGCCGGCTGCCGCCAGGAGCGCTTGACCGGGGCTATGGACAAGCGGGCCGGATGTGGGGATAGTGAACGGAGTGAGGAAGACGGAAGAAGGGAGACGAACGGGGAAGATGGGGAAATGCGCATAATCGACTTCTTCAGGCGCCGGGACGACCTGCCGGTGGTCTTCACCGGGGACTTCCTGGAGGCGGAGCTGGTCATGGGCATGCTCTCCGCCGGCGGCTTCCACCCTTACGAATTATCCAACACGCCCCGGGCCTACCTGGGCATCGCCGGAGGGGGCAGGGTGCTGGTGCCGCCGGAGGAGGTGGAGGGAGCCCTGGAGTACCTGGCCTCGGTGCGCGAGGCGGCCGCGGGCCCCGGGGGAACCTGATCCATGGAAAGCCGCGTCGATGATATGATATAGAGGTGGACTGAGAAGAGCGTTTGCGGCGGGAGGAGCGAGGCGTGGGCATCGGCAAGACCGTCATGACCGTCCTGTATCTGGCGCTCAGCGCCGCCCTGGTCCTCTGCCTGAGCCTGGCGCCCGGCCTCTGGGGCTGGGGGGAGCTCCAGGCGGAGGAGGAGGCGGCCGCGCCCGTCAACGCGGGGAGCCGGGTCATCACCCCCCAGCAGGCCCAGGCGGTGCCGCCGGCGACCTCCGCTCCCAGGGCGTCGTCGGGCAAGAAGAAGGCCCCCGCTCCCTCCTCGAAGTCCGGCTCGGGCAGCGGGTCCGCCTCCGCGGACGGTCCCGCTGCCCCCATCGAGATCAAGGTCAGCTCAGAGGAGCTCACCTTGAGGCAGGGCGATTCCTGCAACCTGGTCTTCGATTACGACCCGGAGGATCCTTTCCGGTGGTATTACGAGAGCTTTCCGCAGGACGGGGTCATCGGCGCCTGCGCGGAGTTCTTCTACCCCGATCCGTTGAAGGAGGGGGGGTATAAGATCATCTTCAAGTTCACCGCGGCCGAGGCCGGGACGACCGAGTTCGAACTGGTCTACCGGAACCACCACTACTTCGTGCCGGTGGTCCTCAAGAGGCACGCCGTGAAGGTCAGCGTGGTCGAGGCAGGGGAGGGCGCTCCCTACCTGGCGCCCCCCGAGACCATCGCGCTGCGCTACGGGGAGACCTGGCGCGTCGCACTGGACCTGCCGGACCCGGTCGACGGGGAGCCGGAGCGGGACCTGCGCCTGGCGGAGGGATGGGATCGGCGGGTGCTCCAGCTGAAGGGCTTCGAGCACGTCGTGCCCCCCGGCGGCGGGCGCGGTTTCTACCTCTGGACCTTCCGCGCCGTCGGCCCCGGGATGGCCGAGTTGAAGGTGGAGCAGTTCGTCAAGGGCCGGGAGGACGAGGCCGCCGCGGTCTATACGGGCAAGGCCACCGTCTACTGCCCGACCCCGCGCCAGAGGGAGATCGACGTCGAGGCCTCGGGCGAGTTCACCTTGAGGTTCGATGCCGACGCGGGGGCCGGATACCACTGGGACCTCAAGACGCCCCCGGACGAGACCAGGCTGAAGTTCCTGGGCAAGGAGACCCTGGAGGTCCCGGGGTCCACCCTGGGGTGGGTGGAGGTCTGGCGCTTCCAGGCGATGGCCGCGGGCAAGACCGACTTCGCCGTAGCCTACCGGCCCAGCGACCTCGACCCCGTGGAGACGGTCACCATCCACCTCACCGTGAGATAGGGGGCGGGAGGGGCCGCGGGCCCGCCTGCCGCGGAGGGAAGGGAGGCGCGCAGTTGGGTGCGGCCGGGGGCGAGGTCATCTTCTGCGAGAGGCAGCGGTTCCTCCAGGCCTGGGTCTGGGCGCTGGTGATGCTGGCGGCCGTCGGAGTCTGGGTGCTGGGCCTGATGCAGTTCGTCTTGGACCGGCCGGAGGAGCCCTCTCCGGCGGACGACGTCATCGCCATCGTGGCCTGGGCGGCGGTGGGGGTGGTTATCCCCGCCCTCTTCCTTATGATGAGGCTGGAGACGGAGGTGCGCGGGGACGGGCTCTACGTCCGCTTCTTCCCCTTCCACCTCAAGCCCAGGAGGTTTGCCTGGGGGGAGATCCGCGAGAGCCGGGCGCGCCGCTACGGCCCCTTGCGCGAGTACGGCGGCTGGGGCATCCGCTGGGGCAGGGGCGGGCGCGCCTACAACGTCTCGGGCGACCGCGGGCTGCAGTTGGTCATGGAGGACGGCAAGCGCTGGCTCATCGGCTCCCAGAAGGCCGACGAGCTGGCCGCGGCCGTGGAGCGGGCGAGGGGCGCCCGGCCCGGGGCGCGAGCAACGGGAGCCGGCGCCTGACGAGGGAACGGCCTCCCTACGGGCGCGTCTCCGCGGCCAGCAGCGCGGCCCCCAGCGCCCCCGCCTCGTCCCCCAGCGCGGTGCGGAGCACCTGCGCCGCGCGCAGGCTCAGGGGAATGGCGTTCTCCTCCAACGCCGCGAACATGCTCATCCGGAAGAAGTCCCAGGCCCCGAGCAGCCCGCCGGAGAGGGTCAGCCTCTCCGGGTTGAACGCGTTGAGCAGCGCGGCGATGCCCACGCCCAGGTGGCGCCCCATGTCCCGCCATATCTCCAGGGCCGTCGGGTCGCCCCGCAAGGCAGCCCGGGTCACGTGGCGGGCGGTGACGCCCTCCGGGCCGCAGGGCTCCCCGGCGTCCGGCTCCCAGCCCCCGGCGCATCTTGAGCGGGCCTCCCGTTCCACCGCCGTGCCCGAGGCCAGCGCCTCCAGGCAGCCGCGGTGGCCGCAGTTGGCCAGCGGCCCTCCCTCCAGGATGATGAGGTGGCCCAGTTCCGCCGCCGTGCCGGTGGCCCCGCGGTAGACCCGGCCGTCGATGATCAGGCCGCCCCCGATGCCCGTCCCCAGGGTCAGGTGGACCTGGTGGGAGCAGCCCCCGCCGGCGCCCAGGCGGTTCTCGGCCAGGGCCGCCAGGTTGGCATCGTTGTCCAGGACCACCGGCAGCCCCAGCCTCTCGCGCAGCAGGTCGCGCAGGGGGAGGTCGCGCAGGGGCAGGTTGGGGGACTCGGTGACCACGCCCCGCCGGAAGTCGATGTAACCGGCGATGCCCAATCCCACCCCGGCCACCTCCAGTCCGCGGGAGGCGGCGCTGCCCGAGAGCGCGGCGAAGATCCGCTCGATACCGCCGACGACCGCCTCCTGGGAGGAGACGTCGGTATCCAGGCGGCAGCCGCCCACTATCTCGCCGCCCGCGAGCACCAGGCCCGAGACCTTGGTCCCGCCCGCGTCGATGCCCACGAGCGCCCCGGCGTCACTCATCCCCGAACCGGAAGCTTGAGAGGGCCACGGCCATGATCGCCGCCAGCCACACCGCCATGATCAGGATGCGCGAGAGCTGTTCGCCCACCGGGTCTCCCTCCAGGCATACCGCGCGCATGGCCTGGATCATGGGGGAGAGGGGCAGGAAGCGGAAGGCCTGGTAGAAGAAGTCGGGCAGCGCTTCCAGCGGGAAGAAGACCCCGGAGAGGAACATCAGGGGTATGGTGATGCTGCTGGCCATGCCCGAGGCGGCCTGCCCGGTCCGGGCGAAGGCGGCCACCATGAAGCCGAAGGAGAGGAAGAGCAACGAGCCCAGGAAGGTCAGGGCGAAGAGGAACCACCAGGAGGAGTAGATGCGGGCTCCGAACATGCCCACCCCCATCAGCAGCATCACTCCCACCTGGACGAAGGAGAGCACCACGAAGGCGAGGATCTCCGCGGCCATGAAGCGGCGGATGGGCAGGGGGGTGGTCAGCAGGCGCTTGAGGATCTTCTGCTCGCGCAGGGAGGAGAGATTGACGGCGAAGCCGGTGACGGCGTAGTTCATCACCCCCATGCACAGCAGGCCGATGAAGACCACGTCGAAGTACCTCACGGGGTTCTTGCCGCTCTCCTCCTGCCGGACGGGCGCATCGATGCTGTTCAACTGGTCCTTGAGATCGGCATAGAAGGCCCTGGCCTCATCGGGCAGGGGCTGTTGCAGCAGGTTGTCTATCTGCGCCTGCATGCTCCTGATGACGTATTGCTGCTGCATGCCGGCGAAGAAGCTGGCGGCCGCCGCGTTGGTGCCCTGGTTCTTGACGTCGGTGACCAGGACGAAGTCGGGGGCCTTCCCCTGAGCGGGCTGGCCGTCGGCCGGGGGCCGGACGATGACCGCGAAGGACACCTCGTTGTTGCGCAGCGCCTTCTTGGCCTCGTCGTCGCCCCAGTCCTCCTCGATGACCTCGAAGATGCCCGAGTCCGCGACGGCCTGGCGGAACTGCTCGGAGGCCTGGCTGCCGGCCCGGTCGATGAAGGCCAGCTTGCCCAGGGTGTCCGTGGACATCCCCTTGCTGAACAGCCCGAAGAGCGCGATGAACAGCAGGGGGAAGACCAGGGCCCAGAAGAGGGAGATCTTGTCCCGATAGATCATCTTGAGGTTGGCGGAGAATATCTTGCCCGTCTTCATGCCCGCCGTCTCCTCACCCTTCCTCGCCGACGATGCGCCCGCCGGTCAGCTTGATGAAGACGTCCTCCAGGTTGGCGGTGGAGACCGCCAGGCGGTCCAGCTCCACCGCTTCCAGCTCGCGCAGGGCGGCGCGCAGGGCGGCGAGGTCATTGAGGAAGAGGGCGTACTCGCCCGCCCGGGTATCAGACGGCTTGAGCGTCCCCATGGAGGAGATGCGGGACTCGAGCTCCCCGGGCAGGCTCCCGCGCGGCAGGAAGTCGGCCCGGATGGGGTTGTCCTGCCGCAGGATGAGTCCGGCCACGGTGTCCACGGCGAGGATCTCCCCCTCCTTGATGACGGCCACCCGCGAGCACAGCGCCTCCACCTCCTCCATGTAGTGGCTGGTGAGGACCACCGTCTTTCCCTGGCCCTGTATCTTGCGCACCAGGTCCCAGAGGTTGTGGCGGGCGACGGGGTCGAGGCCGGTGGTGGGCTCGTCCAGAAAGACCACGTCCGGGTCGTTGACCAGGGCGGCCACGATGGAGAAGCGCTGCTTCAAGCCGCCGGAGAGCTGGCTCACCCGCATGCCGCCACGGTCCTGCAAGCCGACCAGCCCGAGGAGTTCATGCGCCTCCCGGCCCCGTTCGTAGAAGCTGCGAAAGAGCTCGAGTATCTCGATCAGGGTGAGGTTCTCGAAGTAGGCGGAGGCCTGCAGTTGCACGCCGATGCGCTCCTTGATCCGGCCCATGTCCGTTGCGCTGTCCAGGCCGAGTACCCTGGCAGTGCCGCTGGAGGCCTTGCGCAGGCCCTCGATGATCTCCAGCGCGGTGGTCTTGCCCGCGCCGTTCTCGCCCAGCAGGCCGAAGACCTCGTTCTCGTACACCTCGAAGCCGATGCCCTTGAGGACCTGCCGGCCGTCGTAGACCTTGACCAGGCCCTCGACCTCGATGACCGCGTTTCCGCCCACGACCCCCCTCTTCCGTCGCCGTCCCGTACTGGCTCGATTGTATTAAACCGGGCTCGGCCGCGCAAACCTTCACTCGGGGTCAGCCCTTCATTCTTCACTCTTTCATCCGAGGCCCGCCTCCCGCCGCTGCATGCGCTCGTTTTGTCGCCGGCGGCTGGTAGCGTCTATCCTGTTTTATGCGCGGTTTCGCGCGCAGGCAGGATTTTGCCGTTCCGCGGTGAAGAGAGATGCAAGCAGTATAGCCGTTTCTCGCGAGAAAGGCCCGGCAGCGTATGTACCTGAAATCATTGGAGATGAAGGGCTTCAAGTCCTTCGCCGACCGTACCGTCCTTCAGTTCGAGCCGGGCATCAGCGTCATCGTCGGCCCCAACGGCTCCGGCAAGAGCAACGTCTCCGAGGCCTTCCTGTGGGTGATGGGCGAGCAGGCCCCGCGCAACCTGCGGGCCGGCAGGATGGAGGACGTCATCTTCTCGGGAAGCGACAAGCGAGGCCCCCTGGGCATGGCCGAGGTCTCCCTCTCCTTCGACAATTCCGGGGGCACCATCCCCCTCGAATACGAGGAGGTGGTGGTCACCCGCCAACTCTACCGCTCCGGCGAGAGCGGCTACCTGCTCAACCGCGCCCCCACGCGCCTCATAGACATCCAGGAGATGCTCTCCGGCTTCGGGCTGGGGCGCGAGCTGACCGCGGTCATCGGCCAGAACCGGCTGGACCGGGTTATCTCCAGCCGGCCCGAAGACCGCCGCGCCCTCATCGAGGAAGCGGCCGGCCTGCTCAAGCACCGGCGCCGCAAGGATAAGGCCATGCGCAAGCTGGAGGCGGTGGAGCAGAACATGGTGCGGCTGGGCGACATCATATCGGAGGTCAAGAAGCAGATCAAGCCGTTGGAGCGGCAGGCGGCGGTGGCCCGGGAGTTCAAGGAGCTGGAGGCCGAGCTGAGGAGCCTGCAGATAAGCATGGTGGTAGCGGAGCTGGAGGCCCTGCGCCTGCAGTGGGATAACCGGGTCGAGGAGGAGGAGCGCATCCGCGCCGAATTCGAGGAGAGGCAGGCCTTCCTCGGCGAGGGCCGGCGGAAGCAGCTGGAGGACGAGAAGCGCGCCCACGAGCTGCGCGAGTCCCTGGCCTCCGAGAGGGAAGACGCCTTCCGCCTCTCCTCCTGCCTGGAGCGCCTGCGCAGCGAGGAGCAGCTGGCCAGCGAGCGCATGCGCTTCTACCTGCAGCTGGAGGGGATGCCCCTGGCCGGCGCCGGGGACCTGCTGCGCCGGCGCGAGGAGCGGGCCCGCCGCCTGGGCGAGCTCGAGGGCCTGCACCGGGAGGCGCAGCGGGGCGAGGGCGAGCTGGCCGGCAGGATCCGGCAGGAGGAGGCCGCGCGCTACAAGGCGGCCGGCGACCTGGCTGCCCTCAACAAGCGCCGTGGCGGGGTGGCCGAAGAGGTGCGCCAGGGGCGGCAGCAGCTCCGCTACCTGGTCTCCCAGGCCGAGTCCCTGGAGGAGGAGGGGAAGAGGGGGCTGCAGCGCCGCCGGGACGACGAGGAGAGGCTCGAGGCGGGGGAGCGGGCGGCGGAGGAGGCCGCCGCGGACCTGCGCCGGCTGGAGGAGCACGCGCGCAGGTCCCGCCGCGAGCTGGCCCGGCTGGAGGCCGAGCGGGAGTCGCTCCGCGCCGAGCTCCTGCGCTTCCGGGAAAGGCTGGAAGAGGTCGCCCGCCGCCAGAGGGTCTGCGAGGGGGACGAGATACAGATCGTGGCGCGCCTCCAAGCCTTGCAGGAGCTGTTCTCCCGGCGCGTCGACTACGCCGCCGCCGCCGCCCGGGTTCTGCAGGAAGGGGGCTGCCTGCGCGGCGTCCGCGGCATGTTGTTGCATCATGTAAAGATAGACCCTGAATGGGAGAAGGCCCTCGAGTCCCTGCTGGGGCCGTGGCTCTTCGCCGTGGTGGTGGAGAGCAAGGAGGCCGCCGTGGCCGCCGTCTCCCTTCTGAAGGAGGAGGAGGCCGGCTTCGCCCTCTTCCTGCCCTTGAGTGAGTTCGCCGGCCGCCCCGCCGGCCCGGGCAGCCGTTCCGCCTTGGTGCACGGCGCCCTCCCCGCCGTCGAAGCGGTGGAGGCCGACCCTTCCCTGGACGGCCTGCTGGAGCACCTCTTGGGGGACGTGGCCCTCTGCTCCTCCCTGGAGGAGGCGCTGAGCAAGTCCGAGGTCTACCCGCGGATCACCTTCCTCACCCCCGAGGGAGAGATGGTCTCGCCCCGCCAGGTCATCAAGGGGGGGAGGGCGCAGCGAAGCCCCTTCCACCTGCTGGGCAAGCAACGCGAGATCGAGCAGCTGCAGGAGGCGCTGGAGTCCTTCGACGACGCCCACCTCCACAACCAGGTGGAGCGCAAGGCGGTCCTGGCCACCCTGGAGAAGCTCGAGGCCGACCTGGCCGCCCTGGAGGGGCGCATGGAGGGGGCCCGCCGGGCCATTCACCGCAACGAACTCGACCACCAGAAGGCATCCCTGCGCGCCGAGGAGGCGCGGGAGCGCGTGGCCCGACTGCGCGAGGCCCTGGAGGAGCACGGCGCCGGCGCCCGCCAGCTGGAGGAGCGCCGGTCGGCCCTGCTCGAGGAGGAGGCCGCCGTGCGGGCCGCCGTGGAGAGCCTCGAGCCCGACCTGGCCGCCCTGGACGAGGAGATGCGCGCCGGCCGGACCCTGCTGGACGGGCGCGAGAAGGAATTGAGGGAGCTGTACCAGTCCCGCGCCTCGCTGGAGGAGCGCATCCGCAACCTGGCCGAACGCATGGAGGAAGTGCGCCTGGCCCTGGAGGAGATGCCTTCCGACCCGGCCGAGGTGGAGGAGGAGATGGCCCGCGACCGCGAAGGCCACCGGCGCCTCATCGAGGTCGTGCGGCGCCTGCAGGCCTGCGGCGAGGCCGTAGCTGGGCGCTGCGAGATCGACCGCGGGCTGAAGGAGAGCGAGCTGCGGGAGCTGGAGGAAGGCATCGGGCGGGCCCGCCTCGACCTGGAGGCCTGTGCCTCCCGGGTGGAGGAGCTGCGCGAGCTGGTGCACAACCGCGACATGATGGCGGTGCAGCTCAAGTCGCGGGTGGACATGCTGGCCGAGAAGCTCTTGAGCGAGCACAGGGTCTCCCTCGAAGAGGCCCTCCAGGAATACCGCACCGAGCAGCCGGTCGAGGGGATGCGCGAACGGGCAGAGGCCCTGCAGAGGCGCAAGGAGGCCATGGGACAGGTCAACCTGCTGGCGGTGGAGGAGCTGCAGGCGGCCGGCGAGCGCTACCAGTTCCTCACGGCCCAGGTGGAGGACCTGCGCCAGAGCAAAGGCGCGCTCAACAAGGTCATCCGCGCGGTGGAGCGCGAGATCATGAGCATCTTCAAGGAGACCTACGACGAGGTCAACCTGCATTTCCAGGAGCTCTTCGAGCGCCTCTTCCCCAACGGCCGGGCCGAGCTGACGCTCACCGACCCGGAGGACCTGCTCGATACCGGCGTGGAGGTGGCGGCCCAGCCGCCGGGCAAGCGCTTAAAGAAGCTCTCCCTGCTCTCGGGCGGCGAGACCTCCCTGACCTCCCTGGCCTTCCTCTTTGCCATCTTCAAGGCCCGCCCCAGCCCCTTCTACTTCCTGGACGAGGTGGAGGCGGCCCTGGACGACATGAACCTCCACCGTTTCCTGCGCATGCTGATGGAGTTCAAGGAGGACTCCCAGCTGATCATCATCACCCACCAGAAGCGCACCATGGAGATCGCCGAGGTCCTCTACGGGGTGAGCATGCAGGCGGACGGGGTGTCCCGGGTCATCTCCCAGCGGTTCCAGGAGGAGAAGGAGGAGGACGCCGTCCCCGCCTGATGCCCCCTCGATCATCGCGACGGTGCCGCAGATGGATTAAGATACATCAAGGACCTGAGTTATCCCGCGGTGAAGGCGGAGGACGGCGTGGCGGAAGATCTTGAGACGGAAGCGGCGGAGGAGGCCCCCGGTGAGGTTGAGGGTGCCGAGACGGCGGAGCCCGGCGGAGCGGGGGAGGGGCCGGGAGGACGGTGGCCGGGGCTCGACGGAGACGCGGTCCACCGCTGGGCGGTGGCCGCCCTCGTCCTGGTCGGCGCGGCCCTGCGCATCGCCTATATCACCCAACCCATGGCCTACATGGAGTCCCTCACCTACATCGCTTTCTCCTCGCGCCCCCTGGCCGTCGGGCTCTCCCATTACACCTGGCCCAACAACCAGCTGCTGAACACGCTGCTGTCCCACTTGAGCTCGGGCCTGCTGGGCAACGAGCCCTGGGCCATCCGCCTGCCCGCCCTGGTCTTCGGCATCCTGCTGCTGCCCGCCGTCTACCTGGCCGGCCGCCGGCTCTACGACAAGCACGCCGGGCTGCTGGCGCTGGCCCTGACCGTCCCCGCCTCCCAGCTCATCGGCTTCTCGGCCCAGGCCCGCGGCTACACCATGCAGGCCTTCTTCTTCCTGACCCTCATACTCTGCGCCGCCTCGCTGCTGCGGGAGGAGCGCTTCCTGGCCTGGGCCGGCTTCGTCCTCTCGGCCGTCCTGGGCTTCTACGCCGTCCCCACCATGCTCTACTTCTTCCCGCCGGTGTACTTCTGGTTCGCCTGGTCCGGCCTGCGGGCGGCCCCGCGAGAGAAGAGGAAGGGCTTCGCCCGGCGGTGCCTGCTGGCCGGGGCGGCAGCGGTGTTCCTGGTGCTCCTTTCCTACCTGCCGGTCATCCTTACCACCGGCCTCTCCTCCATCACCTCCAACCAGTACGTGGCCTCGCAGGGGACGGGGTCCTTCCTCAGCGGGCTGCCCGGCAACTGCTTCGACATGTGGTCCAGCTGGAACGTCGTGTTCACCACGCCCGTCGCCCTGCTCTTCCTGGGCGGCTTCGCGGTGGCGGTGGCCCTCAACCGGCGCGTCTCCCGCTACCCCGTCAACCTGCCGTTCATGGTCATGGCCTGGTGCCTGCTGCTGATGTGCGCCCAGCGGGCGCTGCCCTTCGTCAGGAACTGGATGCCGCTGGCCCCGCTCTATTACATCGCCGCCTCAGCCGGCCTCATCTACGCGGGCAAGAGCGCGGCCGGGTGGCTGCGCCGGCGCCGGTCCTTCAAGGCGCGCCTGAACGCCGCCGCCGGTTCCCTGCTGGCCCTGGCGCTGGCGCTGGCGCTGGCGGCCCTGGCCGTCACCGCGCAGACGGCTTATCAGAAGGACGAGATGGGCAGGTACACCAGGAACACCTTCCGCGATGCCGAGGAGGTGGCCCTCTTCCTCCGGGACAAGCTGGGCGAAGGGGACGTGGTGTTCTCGGACACCGACTACATCGCGGTGCCCCTGCAGTACTACTTCATCAAGTACGGCATCCCCCTGGAGCACCTGGTGGTGAACGTGCCCCGGGTGGAGGACTATCCCCGGCTGAGCAACCAGGTCACCTGGGAAGACCAGCTCGCCTGGGGAGAGGCCTGGAACTCGCTGGGCTTGAGGCCGGGCGGCCCCGAGTCGCTCAGGCGCGCCTTCTTCATCGTGGCCTGCGGGGAATACCATTATTTCGAGGACTCCCTGGGTTACGCCGTTTCCGAGATCGGCGGGCTCAAGGTCGAGGACTTCTACGACACCGGGTACCCCGTGCTGGACACCGGCTTCACCCAGCTGCTGGTCTTCTACCGCAAGACCTGACGCGCCCCCGCCGGGCAGGGCCGCTTGACGCCTCGCCCCCGCCATGCAGGATGGCATGAGCAGGGAAGCCGCGCCGCGCGGCCGGCCCTTCAGCTCACCGCGCATCTCCGGTATCATTACCTTGTCGCGCAACCGGACGGGAGGAGGCATGGAGAAGGAGCCCAGGGAAGAAGCGAGGCGGCGCAGGGAAACGGGGAAGCGGGCCAAGGCCGCGGAGAAGCAGCGCCTCAAGGAGGAAAGGCAGCGCCGCAAGCCGGAGCGGGGGGAGGAAGCCGGGACCCCCGGTCCCCGGGAGCCCGGGCCCGGGCTGGAGGAGATCGCCGGGGAAGGGGCCGTGCCGCTCGCGGCCGGCGCCGGCGAGCCGGCCGTGGAGGAGGCCGCGGGGGAAGAGCCGGCGGGGATGCCGGCCGCCGGGGAGGGAGAGGACCGCGAGGTCCGCGTGCGCGAGGGCCTCGACAAGAGCCGCCGCTCCTGGATCAACCCCCTCTCCCGCGTCTTTGCCGGCCGCCGCTTTGACGACGACTTCTGGGAGGAAGTGGAGAACATCCTCATCGGCGCGGACGTCGGGGTGGAGATGACCATGGAGCTGGTGGAGGGCCTGCGCGACCGCATAGCCCGCGACAGGATCAAGGAGCCGGACCAGGCCATGTGGGCCTTCCGGGAGGAGATCGAGGCCTCGCTGGCCATGGAGGGGAGGGCCCTGCAGTACGCTGCCGAGGGTCCCAGCGTCTGGCTGGTGGTGGGGGTCAACGGCACCGGCAAGACCACCACCATCGCCAAGCTGGCCTACATGCTGCGCTCGCAGGGCGGCAGGGTGCTGCTGGCGGCGGGAGACACCTTCCGGGCGGCGGGCATCGAGCAGCTGGAGATCTGGGGAGAGCGGGTGGGCGTGCACACCGTCAAGCACCGGCCGGGCGCCGACGCCGCCGCGGTGGCCTACGACGCCGTCCAGTCGGCGAAGGCGCGCGGCATGGACGTGGTCATCGTGGACACCGCCGGCCGCCTGCACACCAAGGTCAACCTGATGGAGGAGCTGAAGAAGATCAAGCGGGTGGCGGGCAGGGAGGCCCGGGTCACCGAGACCATCCTGGTGCTCGACGCCACCACCGGCCAGAACGGGCTGGTGCAGGCCAGGCTGTTCCAGGAGGCCACCGACCTCACCGGCGTGGCCCTGACCAAGCTGGACGGCACCGCCAAGGGCGGCATCGTCATCGCCATACAGCGCGCCCTGGGCATCCCCATCAAGCTCATCGGGGTGGGGGAGAAGGTGACCGACCTCTACGCCTTCGAGCCGGCCATGTTCACCAGCGCCCTCTTCGCCCAGGGCGAGAGGGGGGCGTGACGCTCCCGACCGGAACGGACCCCGCGGGAGCGGGACGGCTCCGTCAGGCGGTCTACCCTCGCGCGGCGGGAGTCGGCTTGCACTCCTCCCCGGGCCGTTCCCCCTTGTCTGCCTGCTTGAAGGAGAACTTGAGCAGGACGGGGGTGAGGATGTTGGTCAGGAAGACCATGGAGACCGTCATCACGAAGACCCTCTGGTCGATCACCCCCGCACCCAGCCCCATGGTCGCCATGATCAGTGCCACTTCGGCCCGGGGGATCATCCCTACCCCGATGGCGATGGACTTCTTGGTATCGAACCAGATACGGGCTGCCAGCCCGCAGCCGACGATCTTGCCGACGATGGCGATGCCCGCGAAGACGAAGGTGAGCGCGCCCGCCTTGGCCAGCGCGCCGAGTTCGGTGCTGACCCCGATGTAGGCGAAGAAGACGGGGATGAAGAAACCGTAGCCGACCACGTTGACCTTCTCCAGGATGACCCTCCGTTCCCGGGTGCGGTTGAGGACCAGGCCGGCGGTGAAGGCGCCGGTTATCTCGGCCACCCTGAAGCTAGAGGCCAGCCAACCCAAAGTGACGGCCGCGCATATGGCGAAGGCCAACAGCGCCTCCTCCACCCACATCTTGCTGATCCAGCCCGTCAGGTACTTGGCCAGCCACCAGCCTATGCCGATGGTGGATGAGAAGAAGAGGACGACCAGTCCCAGCAGTTTCAGGACGTAGAGCGCTCCGGGGGCGCGCCCCCCCGTCTCCATGGAGACCAGGACGGCCAGGATGAAGATGCCGATGACGTCGTCTATGACCGCGGCGGTGACGATGGTGATGCCCGCCGGCGTTCGGAAGCGCCCCAGGTCCATCAGGGTGCGCAAGGTCAGCCCGATGCTGGTGGCGGTCATGATGGCCCCGGTGAAGACGGCATAGTGGAAGCCGTCACCCAGGGCCAGGAAGGTGAGGGTGCCGGCTGCCATGGGCACCGCCACGCCAAAGAGGGCCACCACCAGGGAGGGGATTCCCACCCCCTTCATGATGTCCAGGTCGATCTCCAGGCCGGCGATGAAGAGCAGCAGGATGATGCCGGCGGTGGCGAAGGTCCGGAGGGTGTGGTCCGGCTTCACCAGGCCGAGGAGCGAGGGGCCGAGGATGATGCCGGCGACGATCTCCCCCAGGACGCTGGGGAACCTCAAGCGGGCGACGACCTCTCCGAGGGCCTTGGCGGCCGCGATGAGCAGGGCGAGGTGGGCCAGGGCCAGGTACGGGTTAGGCTCAGTCATGACGGGCCTTCGCGTGGCGGGATTTGCAGAGGCGGCTGAGCATGTCCCGGCCGGCTCAGCAAGCCGGCCTCCCTCCCCCCTCCTCGCTCCAGAAGCTCCTGGAGGTCTGGACGAAGACGCGGATGAGGTCGCGCATGGAGACCTCGCCCACGACCTTGCCTCCCCGGACCACCGGGACCTGGCGCAGGAATCTCGACTTCATGGACACCAGGGTGTCGATGACCGAAGAGTCCTCCTCCATCACGGTCACGTCCCGGGTCATCATGTCTTCCGCCGTCACCATCGCCCCGTCGTAATAGAGGGACTTGAAGGGAGCGCTTCCCACCATGCTCTTGCCGGAGGGGTGCGGCGGAAGGGCCATGTCCAGGAAGTCCTTGCGGGTTATCACCCCGACCACCCGGCCGTCGTCGCGCGGCTCGGTCACCCAGATATGGCCGAAGTCCATCAGCGTCTCCAGCACTTCCCCCACGGGGGCGTCCTTGGCAAGGGTGGCGAAGCCGGTCCCCTTCATCACCTGCGACAGGGTCATCTCGTAGAACCTCTTAAGAGCGGCTTTCACGACAACGCAACCTCCAGACGCAAGGACCGTCCCGGTCCGGCGACGGTCCCGGCAATGGGCCAAGCATAAAGGGTCAAGCCTTTTGACAAGCCGCGCCCCTACTCGCTATCTTATTACTTTAGCGGTTTGAGCTCAATTCGGATGAAGACGCGGTGAGGACATGTTCGACAGCCTGACCGACCGCCTGCAGGACATCTTCAAGAGGCTGCGCGGTCACGCCAAGCTCAACGAGAAGCACGTGGAGGAGGTGGCCCGCGAGATACGCCTGGCCCTGCTGGAGGCGGACGTCAACTTCAAGGTGGTCAAGGAGTTCACCAACCACGTCAAGGAGCGCGCGGTGGGCCGGGAGGTGCTGGGCTCGCTCACCCCCGCCCAGCAGGTCATCAAGATCGTGGACGAGGAGCTGACGGCGCTGCTGGGCTCCTCCGGCGCCTCCATCAACTTCGCCGGACATCCCCCCTCCGTCATCATGCTGGTGGGCCTGCAGGGTTCGGGCAAGACCACCGCCGCCGCCAAGCTGGCGCGCAGCCTGAAGACCGGCGGGCGCCGCCCCCTGCTGGTGGCCGCGGACGTCTACCGCCCCGCCGCCGTCGACCAGCTGGAGGCCCTGGGGCGGCGCATCGAGGTGGAGGTCTACGCCGACCGCGAGGCCCGGCCCGAGCGCATCGCGCAGGACGCCGTGAAGAAGGCCGCCCGCGAGGGTTACGACACCCTGATCATCGACACCGCCGGCCGCCTGCACGTCGACGACGAGATGATGGACGAGCTGGTGCGGGTCAAGGAGGGGGTCCGCCCCCACGAGACCATGCTGGTGGTGGACGCCATGACCGGCCAGGACGCCGTCAACGTGGCCGAGTCCTTCCTTTCAAAGGTGGACTTCGACGGCATCATCCTCACCAAGCTGGACGGCGATTCCCGCGGCGGCGCCGCGCTGTCCATCAAGTCGGTCACCGGCAAGCCCATCAAGTACGCCGGGGTGGGGGAGAAGCTGGAGGACCTGGAGCCCTTCCACCCCGACCGCATGGCCTCGCGCATCCTGGGCATGGGAGACCTGCTCACCCTCATAGATAAGGCCCAGGAGGGCTACGACCAGGAGAAGGCCAGGAAGCTGGAGGAGAAGCTGCGCAAGTCCCAGTTCGACCTGGGGGACTTCCTCGACCAGATGGAGCAGTTGAAGAAGATGGGCCCCCTGGACCAGATCCTGGGCATGATCCCCGGCATCTCCGCCTCCAAGCTCAAGGGCCTGAAGGTGGACGACGACCAGATCAAGCGCATCGAGGCCATCATCCTCTCCATGACCCCGGAGGAGCGGCGCAACCCTCAGATGCTGGGGGCCAGCCGCAAGCGGCGCATCGCCTCGGGCAGCGGCACCTCCACCCAGGACGTCAACCGCCTGCTCCAGCAGTTCCAGCAGATGCAGAAGATGATCAAGCAGATGGGGAAGATGTCCCCCAGGCAGATGGGCAAGATGTTCCCCTTCCAGATGTGAGGAATAAATGTATAATGTTAAGGCGCGTGCCCGCTTGCGCGGGGCGCGGGCGCTAGCTTAACGGGCAGGAGAGGCCGGCCCGCTGGAAAGGAGGAAGGAACTTTTGGCAGTAAGGATCAGGTTGCGTAGGACGGGTACGACCAAGAGACCCTGCTACCGCATCGTGGTGGCCGATTCCCGCAGCCCCCGGGACGGACGCTTCATCGAGAACCTGGGGCAGTACGACCCTCGGCCCGACCCTTCCCTGATCGAGATAGACGAGGACAAGGCCCTCGACTGGCTGCAGAAGGGGGCGCAGCCCAGCGAGCAGGTGAAGAAGCTCCTGGTGATCAAGGGGATCTGGCAGCGGTTCGAGGAAGGCAAGAGTGGTACCGGCGGCAAGCCCGCGGAATCGTCGCAATAAGGGGAGGACGAGATGTTGAAGGATCTGCTTGAATACATGGCCAGGGCCCTCGTCAACGAGCCCGACCAGGTAAGCGTGGAGATGGTGGAGGGCGACAAGTCGATGATCCTCCAGCTGCGGGTGGCCCCGGACGACGTGGGCCGGGTCATCGGCAAGAGCGGCCGCACCGCGCAGGCCATGCGCACCCTGATCAAGGCGGCGGCGGTCAGGGAGGGCGTCAGCGCCATCGTCGAGATCATGGACTAGGGCGGGAAGCGCGCCCGCCGCGGCCGGGCCCGCGCCCGCTCGACGAGCAGAGTGGACCCGGTATGTCTGACCCGATGCGTTTCGTCACCGCCGGCAGGGTTATCCGGCCTCACGGCCTGCAGGGGTGGGTCAAGGTGGCGGTGACCAGCGAGAACCCGCTCCGCTTCTCCCCGGGCAATTCCCTGATCGTGGAAGGCGCCCCGCGCCGCCTGGTCATCGAGGAGGCCAGGCCGGTGCCGGGATGCCTGCACGTGAAGTTCGCGGGCATAGACGACCGCGATCAGGCCATGGCCATAAAGGGCCGGGAATTGCTGGTGACCGAGGAAGAGGTGGGCCCGCCCCCGCCCGGCTCCTTCTGGGAGCACCAGCTGCTGGGGCTGCGCGTGGAGACGCTGGGCGGCGAGGGGCTGGGCAGGGTGGAGGAGATCCTTGTGACCGGGTCCAACGACGTGCTCATCGTCGGCGGCGAGCGGGAGGCGCTCATCCCCTTAACCCGCGAAGTGGTCCGCGAGGTCCGCCTGGAGGAAGGCGTGATCCTGATCGAACCCCTGCCGGGCCTTCTGGAGTGAAGGACGAGGAACGGGCGATGCGCATAGACATCTTCACCATCTTCCCGGGCATGCTCCGGGCGCCGTTGCGGGAGAGCCTGCTGGGCAAGGCGAGGGAGAAGGGGCTGCTCGCAGTGGAGGTGCACGACATCCGCGGCTACGCGGAAGGCCGCCACTCGAAGACCGACGATTACCCCTTCGGCGGGGGCCCGGGCATGGTCATGAAGCCGGAACCGGTCTTCGAGGCGGTGCTGGGGGCCCTCGGGTACGCCTTCGAGGAGCTGCGCCGCCTGAAGGAGGAGGCGCGGGTCATCCTGACCACCCCGCGCGGGCGCCGCCTGGACCAGGCCCTCTGCGAGGAGCTGGCGGGGGAGGAGCGCCTGGTCATCATCTGCGGGCGCTACGAAGGAGTGGACGAGAGGGTGAGCGAGCACCTCTGCACCGACTCCATCTCCGTAGGCGACTACGTCCTGGCGGGGGGGGAGGCCGCCGCCCTGGTGCTCACGGAGGCGGTCACCCGGCTGGTCCCCGGGGTGCTGGGGAACGCGGAGTCCCTGGGGCGCGAGTCCTTCAGCGGCGGTGTGCTGGAGTATCCCCAGTATACCCGCCCCGCCGATTACCGGGGCTTCAAGGTGCCGGAGGTGCTGCTGTCCGGGGACCACGCGCAGATCGAGAAGTGGCGCCGGGAGGAGTCCCTCCGCTTGACCCGGGAGGTCCGCCCCGACCTGGCCGGGGACGGAAAGGCTTGAAAACGCGCCCGTCTTCATGGATGATATAGAGTTGTGATTTTCAAAGAGGTGATGAGAGTGCAGATGAGAGACACCATAGAAGCGGAGCAACTTCGGGAGGACGTACCCGATTTTCGTCCGGGCGATACCCTGAAGGTCCACCTGCGGGTGCGGGAGGCCAGCCGCGAGAGGATCCAGGTCTTCCAGGGGCTGGTCATCCGGCGCCAGGGCGGTGGCCTGCGCGAGACCTTCACCGTGCGCAAGACCTCGTTCGGGGTGGGCGTGGAGCGCACCTTTCCCGTCCATTCCCCCATGATCTCCAGGATCGAGCTGGTCACCTCGGGGGACGTCCGCCGCGCCAAGCTCTACTATCTGCGCGGCAAGGTGGGCAAGGCGGCCAAGGTCAAAGAGAAGCGCTTCGGTTAGGAGCGTTCTTGTATGCGCGAGGGCGAACTCGACCCGGCGGACGAGGCCGGAAGCAGGAGGGAGGAAAGCCCCCGGAGCCGCCCTCCCCGCGGCTCCTGGTGGACCGGCCGGCTGCTCGCAGTCTGCGTGGAGATCGCCGTCCTCTTCGTCATCGCCCTGGTCATCGCCATCTATGCCCAGACCTTCGTGGTCAAGGCGTACGAGATACCCTCCATCTCCATGGAGCCCACCTTGAAGGTGGGAGACAAGATCCTGGTGGACCGGGCCTCCTACCACTTCCGAAAGCCCCGGCGGGGAGAGGTCATCGTCTTCCGCTTCAATCCCAACGACCCCGCCAACTGGACTAGAGGGGGCAACTCCTTCGTGCGCGACCTGGACCTCATGGCGGAGGTGCTCAACATCACCCACCAGGGCAGCCTGCCCTTCATCAAGCGGGTGGTGGGGCTGCCGGGGGAGGCGGTGGTGGTGAAGGACGGGGGCGTCTATATCGACGGCGAGCTGCTCGAGGAGGATTACGAGCATTTCCGGGGAGGACCCGAGGGGAGCTGGACGGTGCCCGAGGGGTCGGTGATGGTTCTGGGCGATAACCGCCCCAACTCCGCGGACTCCCGGACCTGGGGGTTCGTCCCCTACCAGTCCATCATCGGGCGCGCCGTGTTCATCTGGTGGCCCATGAGCCGCTGGGGCTCCATAAGATAGGCCGGGGCGGAGCCCCCGGGCAAGAGCCCGTCAAGAGATACCGAAGGGTCAAGAGGTTGAGGAGATGAGGCAGGCGAGGCAGGCGGCGGACCTGGAGGGCGAGCTCCGCGCCGAGGGCTTCGAGCTCCTGGCGGGAGTGGACGAGGCCGGACGCGGAGCGCTGGCCGGACCGCTGGTGGCCGCCGCGGTGGTCCTCCCCCCCGGCGTCCGGCTGGAGGGGGTGGGCGACTCCAAGCGGCTCACCCCGGCCCAGCGGGAGAGGGCCTGCCGCCTCATCGTCGAGAGCGCCGTCTGCTGGTCCTGGTCCTGCGTCTCGCCGGGCGAGGTCGACGGGCTGGGCCTGCAGGAGGCCAACCTGCGCGCGCTGCGCGAGGCGGCGGAGGGGCTCGGGGAGCGTCCCGACCTGGTGGTGGTGGACTGGTTCACCATCTCCGGCCTGAAGCTGCCGCAGCGCAGCTTCACCCGGGGGGACGCGCTGCTGCCGAGCATCGGCGCCGCCTCCATCCTGGCCAAGGTCATGCGGGACCGCATCATGCGCCACCTCAACCAGCTCTACCCGGGCTACGGCTTCGACGAACACAAGGGTTACGGCACCGCGCGCCACCTGGAGGCCTTGAGGGAACGCGGCCCCTGCCCCCTGCACCGCCGCTCCTTTGCGCCGGTGTCCCAGACCAGGATGGACGTCTAGCCGTGGTGGACGCGAGGCGGGCCTTGGGCGACGCGGCTGAGGAGTTGGCCTGCGGGTTCTTGAGCGAGCGGGGGTGGCGCATCGTCGAGCGCAACTACGGCTGGCGGGGAGGGGAGATCGACATCATCGCCGAGCGGGGAGAGGTCATGGCCTTCTGCGAGGTGAGGTACCGGACGGCCCGAGATTTCGTGGCCCCGGAGGAGACGGTCAACCGGACCAAGCAGCGCAAGCTCATCCTCACCGCCCGCCGCTACCTGCAGGACCTGGAGGAGCGGGGCGAGGAGCTCAAGGGATGCCGCTTCGACGTCATCTCCGTCTTCCCCGACGGGGAGGGCCACGCGGTCCGCCACATCGAAGAAGCGTTCTCGGAGGCGGACTGATGCAGAGGTGCCCGCGCTGCGGAGTCCGCAACCTCGACAGCGATATCGCCTGCTTCAACTGCGACGAGATCCTGACCGGCACGCCTGCCCGCCCGGCACAGCCCTTGCCGCCTGACCCGGATGCCCGGCCGGCCCTCCTCCGCGCCGACCTCGAGAAGGCGGCCGCCTACGAGCGCGAGGACGAGGAGAGGAGGGCGCGCAGGGTTCCCGCGAAGCAGTCCTTCATCGGGCTGGTGCTGGGGGCCCTCCTGACCAAGGCCTTCCTGTTGATGCTGGCCTTCGGCCTCTTCTCCATCGTGACCCTGGGGGTGATGTGGGTCGCCTACGACAGCACCTCCGGCGCCGCGGCCAGCCTCTTGGTGCTCGCCCTTTCGAGCCTCTTCGCCTTCTTCTACCCGGATTTCTCGCGCGCCGCGCTCAACGGCAGGCGCGGGGGCTTCGTGGCCCTCCTCTCCGACCTGCTCATCCTGGCGATCATCCTCGTTCCCGCCCTGTACGTGGCGGAGAGGAAGGTGAGCGGGGCGGCCGGCTACATCCTCGATTACTGGTGGGTCGTGGCCGGCCTGCTGGCCGAGGCCTTCCTGGCGGGCTTCCTCTTCGGCTACCGGGCCTGGCGGCGCGCCCGGGAGAGGGCCGCCGCGGCCGGGAGGGGCGCGCCGGCGGAGGCCCCGCCCCTGCCTCCCGACAGAGTATAACCCCTCCTTTCATCCCGGCCGCGCCCTTGCCGCGCGCGGCGCGGCGTCCGCTCCGCCAACGCCCCTTCCCCATAATGTCATCTTAGTAATATAATATATACAAGATAGATAAATAATACGGAAATACGGCGGGAGGTGGCCATGTTCGCGAAGCTGGAGAGCTGTGCGGTCCAGGGCATCGAGGCGGTTCCGGTGGGGGTGGAGGTGAACATCACCGGGGGGCTCGCCAACACCTTCATCGTGGGGCTGGCCGACGCCGGGGTGAAGGAGGCCTCGCGCCGGGTCAAGGCGGCCGTCCGCAACTCCGGGTACGAGTTCCCGCCCAAGGTCATCACGGTCAACCTGGCTCCCGCCCACCGCAGGAAGGAGGGGTCGCACTACGACCTGCCCATCGCCCTGGGCGTACTGGCGGCGGACGGCGAGGTCTCCCCCGAGAGGCTGCGCGACCTCATGGTGGTGGGGGAACTGGCCCTGGACGGGGAGGTGCGGGAGGTGCGCGGAGCCCTGGTGATGGCCCTCTGCGCCCGCGCCTCCGGCAAGCGGGCCATCGTGCTGCCGGCCGCCAACGCGGCGGAGGCCGCGCTGGTCTCGGAGGTGGAGGTGGTGGGGGTGGGGACCCTGGACGAGGCGGTGGGTTACGTCAGCGGCGCGCGGGCCCCGCGGGCCCTCGAGGCCCCGCGCCGAAAACGTCAGCGGCGGGAGGGCCCGTGCCTCTCCGAGGTCAAGGGGCAGGCCCGGGCCAAGCGCGCCCTGGAAGTGGCCGCGGCGGGCGGCCACAACCTGCTGATGATCGGGCCGCCCGGTTCGGGCAAGACCATGCTGGCGCGCCGGCTGCCTTCGCTGCTCCCGCCCCTCTCCCCCGAGGAGGCCCTCGAGGTGAGCAAGATCCACAGCGTGGCCGGCCTCCTGGAGCCGGGCTGTCCCCTGGTGGAGGAGCGCCCCTACCGCTCCCCCCATCACAGCATCTCCCACGCCGGCCTGGTGGGCGGGGGCTCGCCCCTCCCCCGGCCCGGGGAGATCACCCTGGCCCACCGCGGCGTGCTCTTCTTGGACGAGATGCCCGAGTTCCGCCGCGACGCCCTGGAGGTGCTGCGCCAGCCCCTGGAGGAGGGGCGGGTGACCATCAGCCGGTCCCAGCTGACCGCGGTCTTCCCGGCCCGCTTCATGCTGGTGGGGTCGATGAACCCCTGCCCCTGCGGTTACTGGGGGGACCCGGCGCGGGCGTGCGCCTGCAACCCCGGGTCCATCCGGCGCTACTTCTTCAAGCTGTCCGGGCCCCTGCTCGACCGCATCGACATCCAGCTGGAGGTGCCCAGGCTGGAACCGCGCGAGATGAAGGCCGGCGCCCCCGGCGAAGGCTCGCAGGCGGTGAGGAGGAGGGTGGCGCTGGCCCGCCGCGTTCAGGAAGAACGGCTGGGCCGCCGGGGGGAATGCAATGCCCACATGGGCCAGGCCGAGCTCGCCAGGGCCTGCGCCCTGGGGCCTCGAGAGGAGGATTTCCTGGTGGAGGCGGTAAGCAAGCTGGGGCTGACGGCCCGCGGCCACGACCGCTGCCTGCGCATCGCGCGCACCATCGCCGACCTGGCCGGGCGGGAGCGCATCGAGCTTGCCGACCTGGCCGAGGCGGTGCAGTACCGCACCCTCGACCGCCTGGGCGCCGCCGCCTTCCTCTGAGCGGACGGGGACGCGGGGCGCCGCACGCGGCGCACAAACGCAAGAGAGGAGGACGCATGGACGAGAGGGAAGCCTGCCTGGCCCTGGCCCTGCTGCCGGAGATGGACGGCCGCGCCCTGCGGCGGCTGCGGGGCCACTTCGCCTCGGCCAGGGACGCTTGGGAGCACCTGGGCGGAGCTCCGCCGGCGTTGGTGGGAGGGGAGCGGCCGGGCGAGAGGCTCCAGGCCTGGCTGCGGGCGAAGGCCGGCGCCGACCCTCCTCGAGAGCTCGCGCGCCTGGAGGCGCGCGGCATCCGCTTCCTGGCGCGGGGAAGCCCCGGCTACCCGCCCGCGCTGGCCCGCATCTTCGACCCGCCGGAGGCCCTCTTCCTGCGGGGCGAAGCCGCGCCGGGAGAGCGCCTTATCGCCATGGTGGGGGCGCGCCGGGCCAGTTCCCACGGGCGCCACCTCGCCCAGGAGCTGGCGGAAGGGCTGGCGGAGCGGGGCGTCGGGGTGGTCTCCGGCGCGGCCTGGGGCATCGACGCGGCGGCCCACCGCGGCGCCCTGCGGGCGGGCGGCCCCACCTTCGCCGTCCTGGGGCACGGGCTCGATCACGTCTACCCGGCGGACCACCGGGGGCTCTACGCCGAGATCGCCTCCAGGGGATGCCTGCTGACCGAATACGCCCCGGGTACACCCCCGCTGGCCTGGCATTTTCCCGAGCGCAACCGCATCGTCTCCGGCTTGAGCGCCGGGGTGGTGGTGGTGGAGGCGGGGGAGCGCTCCGGGGCCCTCATCACCGCCGATTACGCCATGGAGGAGGGCAGGGAGGTCTTCGCCGTGCCGGGCAGCCTCGCCAACCCCCTCACCCGGGGGCCGCACCGCCTCATCCAGCAGGGGGCCAGGCTGGTCACCCGCGTCGAGGACATCCTGGAGGAGCTCAACTGGGACGACGGCCCGGCCCCGCCGCGCGACGCCGGAGGGGGGGAAGTCGGAGTCCCCCCGGGGGGCACGAAGGGCCTCAACCGGCAGGAGCAGCAGCTGCTGGGCCTTTTCGGGGACGCGGCCTGCCCCCAGGAAGGGCTGATGGAGCGTTTCGCGGGCGGGGTGGGCGACTTCTACCTGGCCCTGGCCGGCCTGCTGATGAAGGGGGCCGTCCGCGAGGAGGCGGGGGGGCGGTACGTCAAGATACAACAATAATTTACAATAGAAACAAAGATTGACTTTAATAGAATTAAGTATAAAATAGTATATAAAATCAACAGGCAGAAGGAGATGCGGGACTTGCGGCAGGCCCTGGACGACTACCTCGACTTCATAGACGGCGAGCGCAATCTCTCCCCCCACACCCAGCGGGGTTACCGCCAGGACCTCGAGCAGTTCGCGGAGTTCATGCGCCGGGCCGGCAGGGAGGCCCCGGAAGAGGTGGACTACCGCTTACTCCGCTCCTTCCTGGCCCACCTGCACACCCGGGGCTTCTCCCGCGCCTCCATCGCCCGCAAGACCTCCACCCTCCGCAACTTCTTCGCCTTCACGTGTGAGCGGGGCAGGATACCGTCCAACCCCGCCGCCGCGCTCAGCCCGCCGAAGCTCCGGCGCAAGCTGCCGCGGGTGGTGTCGGTGCAGGAGATCGACTGCGGCGCCGAGCGCGCCGGGGAGAGGGGCGGCATCAGCATCTACCGCACCTCCCTGCGGGACCTGGCTCTGGTGGAGACGCTCTACGGTTCGGGCATCCGGGTGGGCGAGCTGGTGGGGCTGGATCTGGACGACGTCGACTTCGAGCGCCGGGAGATGCGGGTCCTCGGCAAGGGAGGCAAGGAACGCATCGTCCCCGCCAGCGAGGTGGCGCTGGAGCTCCTCGCCAGTTACGTCCAGAAGGAGCGCCCGCTCCTGCTGGACGCCGGCCGGGGCGGGATGGCCGTGGTCGACGGGGAGGGCGGCGCGGCCGACGGCGGCTCCGGGGACCCGGCCGAGGACGCCCGGCGCGCCCTCTTCGTCAACGTGCGCGGCGCCCGCATGAGCGACCGCGGGGCGCGCCGCGCGGTGGAGAAGTTCTTCGCCGCCGTCGGAGAGGGCAGGAACGTAACGCCCCACACTCTGCGCCACACCTTCGCCACCCACCTGCTGGAGGGCGGGGCCGACCTCCGTTCCGTCCAGGAGCTGCTGGGCCACGTTGATTTGTCCACTACTCAGATATATACTCATCTTAGCAAGGCACAGCTCAAGAGCGTCTACTTCAAAACTCACCCGCGAGCATGAGGGAGTCGAGGTTGCGGAGCGGTCGAAAGGCGGGTTCGGGTTTAGTTTATGGTGCTTACCACTGCGAGCTTCTACCAACGGGGAGACAGGGTGGAACATAGCGACGAGCTCGTCGAGATCTGGCGGCAATACAAGGAAGAAGGCAGGCAGGAAGCCAGGGAGAAGCTCATCCTCCACTACGCGCCCCTCGTCAAGTACGTGGCCGGCCGGGTCTCCTCGGGGCTGCCCGCCAACATCGAGTACTCCGACCTGGTCAGCTACGGCATCTTCGGCCTCATCGACGCCATCGAGAAGTACGACACCGGCCGGGGGATCAAGTTCGAGACCTACGCCATCTCCCGCATCAAGGGCTCCATCATCGACGAGCTGCGCGCCATCGACTGGGTGCCCCGCTCCGTCCGCTTCAAGGCGCGGGAGCTGGAGAAGGCCTACGTGCTGCTGGAGGGCCAGCTCAAGCGGATGCCCACCGATGAGGAGGTCGCCCGCGAACTGGGCCTCTCCATGGACGACTTCTACTCCCTCCTCAACCAGATGAGCTTCATCTCCCTGGTGGCTCTGGACGAGATGTGGAACGTGGGCGGGGAGAAGGGCGACAAGCTCTCCCTGGTGGACACGCTGGAGGACGTCAAGGCCAAGGACCCCTCCAAGTCCTACGAGGTGGAGGAGCGCAAGAACATCCTGGCCGACGCCATCAACCGCCTGCCCGAGCGCGAGAAGATCGTCATCTCCCTCTACTATTACGAGGGCCTCACCTTAAAGGAGATCGGCGAGGTGCTGGGGGTCACCGAGTCCCGCGTCTGCCAGATGCACACCAAGGCCATCCTGCGCCTCAAGGGCCGCCTGGGAGCCTCCCAGAACGCCCTCAACATCGACTGGCTCTCCTGAAGGCGAAAGGCCCCCGCGCCGAAGCGGGCCCCGTCTCCGCTAAGGCGGGGGCGTGACGTTGCCAAGGCCTCCCGTCTGTGCTATCCTACCTGCTTGTCAGTGAATACGCACGCCGGTGGACCCGGTCCCGGTGCCCGAAAGGGTCGGATGCGGGGATGAAGCCGGCGGAGGAAAAACCGAAGGAGGCAGCGCATGTCCGTCGTGTCCATGAAATCCCTGCTGGAGGCCGGGGTCCACTTCGGCCACCAGACCCGCCGCTGGAACCCCAAGATGAAGAGGTACATCTTCACCGAGCGGAACGGCATATACATAATCGACCTGCAGAAGACCCTGGTGCTCATCGAGGAGGCCTACACCCACATCCGCGAGGAGGTGGCGCACGGCGGCGACGTGCTCTTCGTGGGCACCAAGAAGCAGGCGCAGGAGTCGGTGGAGGAGCACGCCAAGCGCTGCGGGATGCCCTACGTCAACACCCGCTGGCTGGGCGGCACCCTCACCAACTGGGCCACCATCAAGCGGCGCATCGAGCGCATGAAGGAGCTCGAGGGGATGCAGACCGACGGCGCCTTCGACGGCGTCTCCAAGAAGGAGGCCACCCGGCTGCGCCACGAGTACGGCAAGCTTCTGCGAACCCTGGACGGACTGCGGGAGATGAGGGGGCTGCCGGCGGTGGTCTTCATCATCGACCCGCGCAAGGAGCACATCGCCATCCGCGAGGCCAACCGGCTGGGCATACCCATCGTGGCCATCGTGGACACCAACTGCGACCCGGACGAGGTGCAGTTCGTCATACCCGGTAACGACGACGCCATCCGGGCCGGCAACCTCATCTCCAGAATCATCGCCAACGCGGTGCTGGAGGGGCTGGAGGCCCGGGACGCCATGCAGGCGGCGGCGGCCAAGGCCGTGGCCGATGCCGCGCGGGCCGAAGCCGCCGCGGCGAAGGCTGCCGAGGAAGAGGCGAAGAAAGTGTCCGCCAAGGACGCCAAGGAGCTGGAGGAAGCCCTGGCCGCCGCGCCCGCCGCGGAAGAGCCGGCGGAATAGGAACGGAGGAGAGACGACATGGCCATAAACGCGTCACAGGTGAAGCAGCTGCGCGATGCCACCGCCGCGCCCATGATGGACTGCAAGAAGGCCCTGCAGGACGCCGGCGGCGACTACGACAAGGCCCTGCGCCTCCTGCGCGAGCAGGGGCTGGCGGATGCCAAGAAACGAGCCGGCCGCTCCACCACCGAGGGCCTCATCGGCAGCTACATCCACCACAACGGCAAGGTCGGGGTGCTGGTGGAGGTCAACTGCGAGACCGACTTCGTCGCCCGCAACGAGCAGTTCCAGGCCCTGGTGCGCGACATCGCCATGCACGTCGCCTCGGCCAACCCGCTGTACGTCTCCTCCGGGGAGATCCCCGAGGACGTGATGGAGGGGGAGAAGGAGATCTACCGCAACCAGGCCCTGAACGAGGGCAAGCAGGAGAAGTTCCTGGACAGGATCGTCGAGGGGCGCCTGAAGAAGTACTACGAGCAGTTCTGCCTGCTCGACCAGCCCTTCGTCAAGGACCCGGACAAGACCGTGGGGCAGCTGATCACCGGCGTCGCCGCGTCCACCGGAGAGAACATCCAGGTGCGCCGCTTCGCCCGCTTCGTCCTGGGCGAATAGAACGGCGCCGGGCACCATCGCTCGGCCGCCTTCGCCCTCCGGCCGCCGTTCGCGGGGCGGGGCCGGCCCCGCCCCCCGCCAACCGTCCGTATGCATTGTGATAAAGTTATGGTGCCCGGCACCGTCTTCACTGCTACAATGATAGGGGCGACCGGGACGAGGGAAAGGCGGACATGGACGAGCTCCGATACGGGCGGGTGCTGCTCAAGCTGAGCGGCGAGGCCTTCATGGGCGACCTCGAATACGGCATCGACCCGGAGGCGGTCAACTCCATCGCCGACCAGCTGAAGGAGGTGCACGACCTGGGCCTGGAGGTGGCCATCGTGGTGGGCGGGGGCAACATCTTCCGCGGCATGGCCGCCAGCGCCCGCGGCATGGACCGCGCCACCGCCGACTACATGGGCATGCTGGCCACCGTGCTCAATTCCCTGGCCCTGCAGGATGCCCTGGAGAAGCGCGACGTCTACACCCGGGTGCAGTCGGCCATCGGCATGCAGTCGGTGGCCGAGCCCTACATCCGCCGGCGCGCCGTGCGCCACCTGGAGAAGGGGCGCGTGGTCATCTTCGCCGCGGGCACCGGCAACCCCTACTTCACCACCGACACCACCGCGGCCCTGCGCGCGCTGGAGATCCACGCCGAGGCCATCATCAAGGCGACCCGCGTCGACGGGGTCTACGACTGCGACCCCTTGAAGAACCCCGAGGCCGTGATGTACGAGTCCCTCGAGTACATCGAGGTCATCAGCCGGGGGCTCAAGGTCATGGACGCCACCGCGGTGTCTTTGTGCATGGACAACGGCCTGCCCATCATCGTCTTCAACCTGACGGTGCCGGGCAACATCAAGAAGGTCCTGTGCGGCGAGAGCATCGGGACCGTCGTCTCTTAAGAAGCGGACCATCCCGGGAACCCTAACGGAGGTATGAGAACATGGTCGAAGAGGTCCTTTCGGAAGCGAAACGCAAGATGCGCAAGGCGGTGGAGGCCACCGGCGAGGAGTTCTCGACGGTGCGCACCGGCAAGGCCAGCACCTCGCTTCTGAACCGGGTGATGGTGGATTACTACGGTCAGCCCACCCCCTTGAACCAGATCTCCTCCATCTCCGCGCCGGAACCCAGCCTGCTCATCGTCGCGCCCTACGACAAGAGCGTCGTCAAGGAAGTGGAGCGGGCCATCCTCCAGGCCGACCTGGGCCTCAACCCGGTAAACGACGGCCAGGTGCTCCGCCTGCCCATCCCCAAGCTCACCGAGGAGCGCCGCAAGGAGATGATCAAGATGGTGCGGGGACGGGCGGAGGAGGGCCGCATTGCCGTGCGCAACGTGCGCCGCGAGGGCATCGAGGACATGCGCGCCTTCGAGAAGGAGAGCGAGATCACCAAGGACGACCTCCACCGCGGACAGGAGGAGATGCAGAAACTCACCGACCGGTTCTGCCACGAGATCGACGAGATGCTCAAGACCAAGGAGAAAGAGCTGATGGAGGTCTGATTGGAGGACTTCAAGGGCTGGTTCTCCAACTTCCTGACGCGCCTGGCCAGCGCGGTCTTTTTAGTCCTCGCCATGGTCCTGCTGTTGTGGTGGGGGGATATCCCCTTCCTGGCGGGCATGACCGCCATCATCGGCGTGGGCCTGTGGGAGTTCTACCACACCCTCTCTGAGAACGGCTACAGCCCGGCCGCCTTCCTGGCCATCCCCATGGGCGTCTCCCTGCCGGTGATCAGCTTCTTCATCGAGGATACCCCGCAGGACCTGGCCCCGCTGGCGGCGGTCCTCTGCGGCCTGCTGGTGCTCACCTTCGCCTGGTTCATCTTCCGGCCCGGGCAGCCCCACGCCGTGGCCTCCATCGCCCTCACCTTCACCGGCGTCTTCCTGGTCTCCTTCACCCTCTCCCACTTCATCCTGATGCTCCGCTTCGACGAGGTCCACTGGACGGCTCCCTTCACCCTCATCGTGATGATCTGGGTCTACGACGCGGCGGCCTACCTGGCCGGCTCGGCCCTGGGCAGGCACAAGATGTCGCCGCGCATCAGCCCCAACAAGAGCTGGGAGGGGCTCATCGGCGCCACCCTGGCCACCTTCGCGGCCGCCCCGGTGCTCAAGGCGACCGTCTCCCGCGACTGGCTCAGCTGGGGGGTCGCCTTCACCCTGGCCGTCATGGTGGCGGTGCTGGCCCCCCTGGGGGACCTCTCCGAGTCCCTGGTCAAAAGGGAGCTGGAGGTCAAGGACATGAGCGAGCTCATCCCCGGGCACGGGGGCATCCTCGACCGCTTCGACAGCATGCTCTTCGTCGCCCCCGCCGCCTACTACTACCTGCGCTTGATCATCAAGCCGTGATGGAGGGGGCGGGCGCGGCGTGAAACACCTGGTCATCCTGGGCTCCACCGGCTCCATCGGGCGCCAGGCCCTGGAGGTGGTGCGGGAGCACCGGGACCGCTTCCGGGTCCTGGCCCTCTCCGCCCACCGCAACCTGGAGCTCCTGCTCGACCAGGCCGCAGCGTTCTCGGTGCCGCTGGTGGGCATCACCTCGGCAGCGGACGCCGCGCGGGCCGGCGGCTTCCGGGGGCGCGGGGTGGAAGTGCTGGCGGGCGCGGAAGCCCTGCCGCGCCTGGCCGCCCTGCCCGGGGCGGACACCGTGCTCAACGCGGTGGTGGGCTCGGCCGGCCTGCAGGCCAGCCTGGCGGCCCTGGAGGCGGGCAAGACCCTGGCCCTGGCCAACAAGGAGAGCATGGTGGCCGGGGGCCCCCTCATCAACGAGGCCCTGGAACGGGGCGGCAGCCTGGTGCCGGTGGACTCCGAGCACTGCGCCGTCTTCCAGTGCCTGCGGGGAGAGCGCGCCGAGGAGGTGGAGGACGTCGTCCTCACCGCCTCGGGCGGCCCCTTCTACGGCCGGACCTCGGCCGAGCTGGAGGGGGTCACCGTCGCCGACGCCCTGGCCCATCCCACCTGGAACATGGGGCGCAAGATCACCGTCGACTCCGCCACCCTGATGAACAAGGGCCTGGAGGTCATCGAGGCCCACTACCTCTTCGGGGTGCCCTACGAGCGCATCAGGGTGGTGGCCCACCCCCAGTCGGTCATCCACTCCATGGTGCGCTTCCGGGACGGCGCGATTATGGCCCAGATGAGCCTGCCGGACATGCGCCTGCCCATCTCCTTCGCCCTCTCCTTCCCCGAGCGCTGGGGCCCGGTGTGGCGACCCACCGACCCGGCCTCCCTCGAGCCGCTCACCTTCGGGGAGGTGGACCTCGACACCTTCAAGTGCCTGCGCCTGGCCTACCGGGCGGGCGAGTTGGGAGGCACGGCTCCGGCGGCGCTCAACGCCGCCAACGAGGTGGCGGTGGAGGCCTTCCTCACAGAGCGCGTCGGCTTCACGGCCATCGGCGACATCGTCGAGGAGGTCCTCGCCGGGCACCGCGTGCGCCCGGTGGGGGGCTTGGGTGATATCGTGGAAGCGGAAGGCGGGGCGCGCCGGCGGGCGCGGGAACTGGTGGAGAAGGCGGGAAGGTAGCAGCTTGGGCGACGTCGTCTACGTCTTGACGGTGCTTCTGGCCATCATCCTGATGGTCGTCACCCACGAGCTGGGCCACTTCACCGCGGCCAAGCTCACCGGCATCAAGGCCACCGAGTTCTTCGTGGGCTTCGGGCCGCGCATCTTCAGCTTCCGCGGGGGCGAGACCGAGTACGGCTTAAAGTGGATACTCGTCGGCGGCTACGTGAAGATCCTGGGGATGAACCCGGAGGAGGAGGTCAGCGAGGAGGACTTCCCGCGCAGCTACCGCGGCAGCCCCATCTGGAAGCGGGCCGCGGTCATCTTCGCCGGCTCCTTCGTCCACCTGATGCTGGCCCTGATCATCATGTTCACCGCCATCTGGTCCCTGGGCATCCCCGTCTACGACGCCACCACCACGGTGGACGGGGTGGCCGCCACCATGGACGACGGCTCGCAGTCGCCCTCCGCCGCGGCCGGCCTGGAGCCGGGCGACACCATCCTGGCCGTGGACGGAGAGCCGGTGGCCGGCTGGGACGAGTTGCGCGGCTACATCGTCGAGCACCCCGGCCGGGCCGTCACCCTGACGGTGCAGCGGGCGGGCGAGGAGGTCGCCCTCCAAGCCACGCTGGCCGCCACCGCCTCGGGCGACGGCTACCTGGGCATCGTCCCCCGGGCCGCGGTGGTGGAGACCGAGGAGTACGGCTTCCTCGCCTCCCTCGGGCAGACGGCCGTCTGGTTCGGCAGGGCCGCATGGGGGACCGCCTACAGCCTCTACCGCATGTTCACCCCCGGCATCTGGAAGCAGCTGCTGGGCATCAGCGAGCCCACCGTCGAGCGCCCCGTCTCGGTGGTGGGGGTATCGCGCCTGGCCGGCGGCTTCTTCGACCAGGGGGCCTTCATCTTCCTCAACTTTTTAGCCTTCATCCTGCTCTTTTTAGCCTTCGTCAACCTGCTGCCGCTCCCGCCCCTGGACGGGGGCTACCTGGCGGTGCTCCTGGTGGAGAAGGTCACCGGCCGGGAGGTGGACCTGCGCAAGCTGACGCCCATCGCCGCGGCCGTGCTCGGATTCTTCCTCCTGCTCTTCCTGCTCACCCTGCGGCTGGACATCTTCAACCCCATCAGCCTTCCCTGAGGTGGTGCGAGTGCTTATCGAGAGGAGGGCGACCAGGCGCATCAGGGTGGGGGGGGTCGAGGTGGGCGGCGGCGCCCCGGTGAGCGTGCAGACCATGACCTCCACCGACACCCGCGACGCCGCGGCCACCCTGGCCCAGGTCGGCCGCGCCCGCAGGGCGGGCTGCGACATCGTGCGCGTGGCCGTGCCCGGCCGGGAGGCGGCCGAAGCGCTCCCCGCCATCCTGGGCGGGGCGGGCATCCCGGTGGTCGCCGACGTCCACTTCGACCACCGGCTGGCCCTGGCCGCGGTGGAGGCGGGGGTGGACGGCCTGCGCATCAACCCCGGCAACATCGGCGGCGAGGGCCGGGTGCGCGAGGTGGCGCGGGCGGCGGCGGCGGCGGGCATCCCCATCCGCGTCGGGGTCAACGCGGGCTCCCTGGAGAAGGAGGCGCTCGAGCGGCACGGCGGCCCCACGCCGCGGGCCCTGGTGGAGAGCGCCCTGCGCGAGGTGGAGTGGCTGGAGAGGTACGGATGCCGGGACCTGAAGATATCGGTCAAGGCCTCCTCCGTCCCGACCACCGTCGACGCCTACCGCGAGCTCTCCCGCTCCACCGCATATCCCCTGCACGTGGGGGTGAGCGAGGCGGGGCCCCTCCTGTCCGGCACCGTCAAGTCGTGCCTGGGCATCGGCATCCTGCTTGCCGAGGGCATCGGGGACACCATCCGCGTCTCCCTCTCCGCCGACCCGGTGGAGGAGGTGCGGGTGGGGCGCAAGATCCTCTCCGACCTCGGGCTGGCCCCGCCGGGGCTGGAGATCATCTCCTGCCCCACCTGCGCCCGCGCCTGCATCGATGTGGTAGAATTGTCCAATGCGCTGGAAGAGCGGCTGGCCGACAGGCCCATCTCCCTCAAGGTGGCGGTGATGGGCTGCGCGGTCAACGGGCCGGGCGAGGCCCGGGAGGCCGACGTCGGCATCGCGGGAGGGCGCACCCGCGGCCTGCTCTTCCGCGCCGGGGAGCCGGTGGAGTGGTACCCCAAGGGACAGCTGCTCCAGGTGCTGCTTTCCCAGATAGATGAGCTTACCGGCTGAGCGGCCGGAACGCGTCGCGGCGAGGAGGGCGCGGTGAGACAGTCCAGGACGTTCATCCCTACCTTGAAGGAGAGCCCGGCCGACGCCGAGGTGGCCAGCCACCGCCTGCTGGTGCGGGGCGGCTTCATGCGCCGGGTGGCCTCGGGCGTCTACGACTTCCTGCCCCTGGGGCTCAAGGTCATCGCCAAGATCGAGGCCATCATCCGCGAGGAGATGGAGGCGGCCGGGGCGCAGGAGGTGCTCCTGCCCATCCTGCAGCCGCGCGAACTGTGGGAGGAGAGCGGCCGCTGGAGCCGCTACGGCGAAGAGATGATGCGCCTGACCGACCGCTCGGGCCGCGAGTTCGGGCTGGGCCCCACCCACGAGGAGGTCATGACCGACCTGGTGCGCAGCAACACCTCCTCCTACCGCGACCTCCCCTTGAACCTCTACCAGATCGGGCCCAAGTACCGGGACGAGATGCGCCCCCGCTTCGGCCTGCTGCGGGGCCGCGAGTTCCTGATGAAGGACGGCTACAGCTTCGACCGGGACGAGGCCTCCATGCTCGAGTCCTACCGGGCCATGTACGAGGCTTACGGCCGCATCTTCACCCGCTGCGGCTGCGCCTGGCGGGCGGTGGAGGCGGACACCGGCCTCATCGGGGGGGACGTCTCCCACGAGTTCATGGTGCCGGCGGACATCGGCGAGGCGCAGATAGCCTACTGCGACGAGTGCGATTACGCCGCCAACCTGGAGCGGGCCGAGTACCGCAAGGAGGCGCCCGCCGGCCCGCAGCCGGAACTGGCGCCCGAGGCCGTCCACACGCCGCATAAACGCACCGTCGCCGAGGTCAGCGAGTTCCTGGGGGTGCCGCCGGAGCGCCTGGTCAAGTGCCTGATATACCTGGCGGAGAACAAGCCCCTGGCGGTGCTGGTCCCCGGGAGGCGCGAGGTCAACGAGGCCAAGCTGGGGCGGGCCCTGGGCACCGACACCTTCCGCCTCTTCACGGAGGAGGACTGGCGCCAGCACCCCGCCCTTCTCGAGGGCTTCGTGGGGCCGGTGGGCCTTTCCGGGGTCGAGGTCATCGCCGAGGAGTCCCTCGAGGGGGCGGCCGACCTGGCCTGCGGGGCCAACCGGATCGACCACCACCTGGTGCACGTCACCCCCGGGCGCGACTTCGAGCCGGCCAGGTACCTCGACCTGGCCTCGGCCCGCGAGGGCGACGCCTGCCCGCGCTGCGCGCGAGGCCGGCTGCGGCTGGAGGCGGGCATCGAGGTGGGACAGGTCTTCCAGCTGAAGACCAGGTACTCCGTTCCCTTGAAGGCGGTCTACCTGGACGAGGCGGGCCGGAGCCGCCCCATGGTCATGGGCACCTACGGCATCGGGGTGAGCCGCCTGATGGCCGCCGCGGTGGAACAGGGCCACGACGAGCGCGGTATCGTCTGGCCGGTCTCCATAGCCCCCGCCCACCTGCACGTCCTGCCCCTGGAGTGGGGCAAAGAGGAGATAAGGGCGGAGGCGGAGGCCCTCTACCGCGCAGCGCGGGAGGCGGGGCTGGAGGTCCTGCTGGACGACCGCGACGAGCGGGCGGGCGTGAAGTTCGCCGACGCGGGGCTCATCGGCGTGCCCTTCCGCGCGGTCATCGGCAGGGGATTCCTGGCGTCGGGCCTGCTGGAGCTGGAGCACCGCGGCGGCGAGAAGGAGAGCCTGGGGCGCGGAGAGCTGATAGGCAGGGTCGCCGGCATGGTCGCGGAGGCGACGGGCCGGCCTTAACCGACGTATGGCGAGGGGAAAGGAGAGCGTGGTGGACTTCTTCGAGGCGCATCAGGACGAGCTGGAGTGGGTGCCCGCGTCCTTCCCGCGCGCGTCCATGAAGGTCCTGTACATGGACCCGCGGGGCGGCGGACAGATCCTCCTGGTCCACTACGAGCCCTACTGCGAGATGCCCGCCCACGAGCACGCCTCCTCCGACGAGGCGGCCTACATCCTCTCCGGGGAGCTCAAGCTGGCCGGCTTGAACGAGGACGCCCCCTTCAAGCGGGCGGGCCACTTCGCCTACTTCCCGGCCGGCACGGCGCACGGGCCCTTCTCCACCGGGGAGAGCGACTGCACCATCATCAGCATCTTCTACGGGCCCCTGCAGTAAGGGGGCGCGGATGAGGCTTCAGACGGGCAGGGGCGTGGGGGTCGAGACCGGCCTGCGCCGCTTCTCCTCGGCGGCCTTCCACCCCATCGGGCACTTCCTCGGCCGCTTTCTCACGCCCAACCTGCTCACCGCCTCTTCGCTGGCGGTGAGCGTGGTCATCGGCTGGTGCTTCATGGCGGGCCACTTCTTCCCGGGGGCCTGGCTGATGCTGCTGGCGGGCCTGCTGGACATCTTCGACGGGCAGGTGGCCAAGCTCACCAACCGCGTCAGCGTCTTCGGGGCCTTCTTCGACTCCACCGTGGACCGGGTCAGCGACTTCCTGTACTCCGCCGGGGTCATCTACTACTTCTGCCACCATCCCGAGGGGGACCCCGCCTACGACGCGGTCTTCCTGGTCCTGGGGTACCTCTTTGTCTCCCAGCTCATCAGCTACATCAAGGCCCGGGCGGAGTCGCTCGGCTTCACCTGCAACGTGGGGCTGCTGGCCCGCCCGCTGCGCATGCTCTTCTTCGGGATCGCGGTGTTCCTCTACGGCCTGCGGGCCAACCTCTGGGTGATCCGCGTCCCCTTGATCGTCATCATCGCCCTGGGGCTGGAGACCGCCGTCCACCGTTTCGTCCACGTCTGGCTGCAGGCCCGCCGCGCCGAGAGGGACCCGGGCGGAAGGGCCGGCGCGGGCGGGGGCGCGGGGTAAGGGGGGTGCGGTGAAGGGGGAGAGGAGCGCCTGGGCCGGGGCCAGGTCCTACGCCGCCTTCGGGGCTTTCCGCGCCCTGGGGATGCTCACGGGCGCGCTGCCCATGCCCCTGGTGCGCGCCGCCTTCGCCCTGGCCGGGGCGGCGGCCTACGCGGTGGCGGCGGGCAGGCGGGAGACCGTCAAGGAGAACATGCGCCGCATCCGCCCCTCGGCGGACGAGCGGGAGGTCCGGCGGCTGGCGCTGAGGAGTTTCGTCAACTACGCCCTCTACTGGGTGGACTTCCTCAACAGCATGTACATCACCCCGGACCGCATCTACCGCACCGTCGTCAGCCACGGCACCGAGCACTTCGACCTGGCGCGGGAGAAGGGGCGGGGGGCCATCCTGGCCCTCCCCCACTACGGCAGCTGGGAGCTGGAGGGAGGCTGGGTCGGCATGAAGCACCCGGACTTCTGGGCGGTGGCGGAGGTGCTCGAGCCCCCGCCCATGTACCGCTACCACACCCGCCTGCGCAACCGCATGGCCATCAAGATCATCCCCTTGAACGAGAACACCGTGGGCGAGGTCATCCGCATCCTGCTGGGAAACGGGCTGGTCTGCCTGCTCTCCGACCGGGTGGTGGCCGGCAGCGGGGTGGAGGTGGACTTTTTCGGGGGCAAGGCGGAGTTCCCGGTGGGGCCGGCCCTGCTGGCGCTGAAGCTGGGCACCACCGTCCTTCCCTGCCACACCATCCGCAAGGGCAGGTTCTTCCACGGTTACGTGGGACCGCCGCTGGAGATAGAGGACACCGGGGACACCCGCGCCGACGTCGGGACCAACATGCAGAAGCTGGCCCGCATCTACGAGGGTTTCATCCGGGCCGACCCCGAGCAGTGGCACATGTTCCAGCCCATCTGGAAGGACTGAAACCTCCACTTGGGGTCAGCCCTTGAAACTTCACTTTTTGCGGAGGCGGAGCAGAGGATGAAGATAGGCATCGTGTCGCCGTATTCGTGGACCTTCCCCGGAGGGGTCAACGAGCACGTCCGGGTGCTGGCGGAGCGCCTGCGCGAGCGAGGCCACTCCGTCGCGGTCCTCGCCCCCCTCGACGCGGACGAAGGGCCCGCGAGCATGGAGCCGGGAGGCTTCGTCTCCCTGGGGCGCACCGTCCCCGTGCCGGCCAACCGTTCCACCGCCCACCTCTCCCTCTACCCGGCCGGCCTGCTCAAGGCCAGGCGCGGGGCTCGCGCAGGCGGGTTCGACCTGCTCCACCTGCACGAGCCGCTGATTCCCGGGAGCTCCCTGGCCGCGCTCACGGGCGCGCGGGTGCCGGTGGTCGCTACCTTCCACGCCTTCCGCGAGGGAGGAAGCCGGGGCTACGCGCTGGCCGGGCCGCTGCTGCGCCGCCTCGCCCGCCGCATCGACGAGCGCATCGCCGTATCCGAAGCGGCGCGCTCCTTCGCGGGGCGCTACTTCCCCGGGGACTACCGCATCGTGCCCAACGGGTATGACGAGCGCCTCTTCCGCCCCGGCGGCCCCGCCCGGGCGCCCTGGGAGGGCGGCGGGGAACCGCTGCTCCTCTTCGTGGGGCGGGAGGAGCCGCGCAAGGGCCTGCCGGTGCTGCTGGAGGCGCTGCCGCGGGTCCTCGAAGCGCACCCCGGCGCCCGCCTGGAGATAGCGGGGGCGGAAGCCGTATCCGGCAGCCTGCTGAAGGCCCTGCCCCCCGCCGCCCGCTCTCGCGTCGCCTGCCTGGGCCGGCTGAGCGGCGAGGAACTGGCGGAGGCCTACCGCCGCGCCTGGCTGATGGCCGCCCCCTCGCTCGGGCAGGAGAGCTTCGGCATCATCCTGGCCGAGGCCATGGGCTCGGGCGCCCCGGTCATCTGCTCGGACATCGAGGGATACCGCGCGGCGGCGGGGGAGGCCGCCAGCCTGGTCCGTCCCGGGGACGCCGCCGCCCTGGCCTCTGGTATAATCGACCTGCTCGGGGACCCCGGGAAGCTGTTCAGGAGGCGCGAAGCCGGCCTGGCGCGTGCCGCCCGCTACGCCTGGGGCCGGGTGGTGGAGGAAGTGGAGGCCGTCTACTTCGCGGCCCTGGATTAGGCGGAGGCGCGGGAAAGGGAACGGGGCATGGACGTCGACAGGCGCGAGATCTTCGAACTCTGCGAGGGGTTGGCCCTGCGCATCCGCGAGGCCGTCCGTCCCCATCTGGGCCGGGCCGCGTCCCGGAAGATAGAGGGCCGGGGCGCCGGGGGCGACTCCACCTTCTCCATCGACGAGGTGGCCGAGGCCGTGGTGGAGGAGTGCCTGCGCGACCGGCCCGAGGTCGCCTACTTCTCGGAGGACCGCGGCCTGGTGGCCGGGCCGCGGTCCCGCGCCATCCTCATCGTCGATCCCATCGACGGCACCCGCCCCGCCGCGGCGGGGCTGGAGGCCTGCTGCGTCTCGGTGGCCGCCGCCGCCTATCACCCGCAGGACCTCAAGGAGCCGCGCATGCGCGACGTCTTCCTCGGCTACCTCTGCGAGATCAAGGGCGAAGGCGTCTTCCATGCCGTGCGGGGGGAGGGCGCCCACTGGCTGGAAGGCGGGGTGGAGCGGAAGATCGACCCCGCCCCCCACTCCGACATCTCCACCCTCTTCTGGACCATCGGCTTCCGCGGCCGCCCGGCCCACCCCACCATCGTGGTGCTGGGCGAGCTCATCGACCTCTCCAGCGTCGACGGCGGCCTCTTCGACCTGGGCAGCGCCACCTTCGGCATCACCCGCCTGCTCACCGGGCAGCTCCACGCCTACGTGGACGTGGGGGACCGCATGCGCCGCGAGTCGGCGGCGGTGGCGGAGGAGTTCATCCGGGTGGGGCACGGGCACACCCTCAACAACTCCTCCTACGACCTGGCCGCCGCCAACCTCATCGCCCGCGAGGCGGGACTGACGGTGACCGATGCCTACGGCCGCCCGGACGGCGACTACCCGCTGCTGGGCGGGGGCACCGCCAATCAGCTCTCCTGCCTCATCTCGGTGAACCCCGAGCTGCAGCGGCAGCTGGTCGGACTGGTGGACCGGGGGATGGAGAGGCTCGTGGAGGAGTACGGCGGGCGCCCATGACCTATCTCTGGCTCTTCGGCATCTCCTTACTGGTGGGGCTCTCCGGCGCGGTGATGCCCGGCCCCCTGCTCACCGTGACCATCAACGAGTCCTACCGCCGCGGCTTCATCGCGGCGCCCCTGCTGGTGGCCGGACACGCCGTGCTGGAGGGCGGGCTGCTGTTCCTGCTGGCCCTGGGGCTGGACTCGGTCATCACCCGCCCCGCCGCCTTCGCCGTCATCGGCACGGCGGGAGGCGCCGTCCTCTTCTGGATGGGCGTCTCCATGGTCCTGGAGGAGCGGGACCGCCCCCTCTCGCTCGACCTGGAGATGCGCGAGGGCAAGGCCACGGGCCCCTTCCTGGCCGGCCTGACCACCTCCGTCTCCAACCCCTACTGGATACTCTGGTGGGCCACCTTCGGGCTGGCCTGGCTGAGCAAGGCCCTGGGGCACGGCGTGGCCGGCGTGGCCTCCTTCTACCTCGGCCACGTCTCCGCCGACGTGGCCTGGTACTTCCTGGTGGCCCTGCTGGTGGTCACGGGAAAGCGCTTCATCTCCGACCGCGTCTACCGCTGGATCATCATCGGCTGCGGCACCTTCCTGCTGCTGCTGGGGGCGCGCTTCCTGGGCGACGGGCTCTTCACCTTCTTCGGCCTCTAGGACGCGCTCCCTTGCCCCGCGGAGCACGTGATTACACCATCCCCCGCGTGTGCTAGAATGTCCTTGAAGCCGGAGGCATCGAGGAAACGGGAGGGAAAGGAGAGGCGGATGGTCATCGCGTTAATCGTCGTCGCGGCGGTCCTGGTGCTGCTCATCGTGTGGTTCATAGCCGTCTACAACAAGCTCGTCGGCTACCGCAACCGGACGGACAACGCCTGGCATCAGATCGACGTACAGCTGAAGCGCAGGTTCGACCTCATCCCCAACCTGGTGGAGACGGTCAAGGGGTATGCCTCCCATGAGAAGGAGGTCTTCGAGAAGGTCACCCAGGCCCGCGCCATGGTCAGCCAGGCCGGGGACAACGTGGCCCAGCGGGCCCAAGCCGAGAACATGGTCACCGGAGCCCTGAAGACCCTCTTCGCCGTGGCCGAGGCCTATCCCGACCTCAAGGCCAACCAGAACTTCCTGATGCTGCAGGAGGAGCTCTCGGGCACCGAGTCCAAGATCGCCTTCGCGCGCCAGTTCTACAACGACAGCGTGATGGGCTACGACAACTCCCGCCAGAAGTTCCCCGGCAACCTGGTGGCCGGCATGTTCTCGGCCAAGTTCACCGCCAAGGAGTACTTCGAGATCGAGGAGCCGGCGGAGCGCGAGGCCCCCAAGGTCCAGTTCTAGCCCGGATGCGGTGACCAAGCCGAAGCGGACGAAGGGGTAGCGCATGGCATCGAGTTCCGGCATGTACGAGCAGATATCCGCCAACAAGTGGAAGAGCGCCCTGCTGGTCAGCCTGTTCATCGCGGTCGTCCTGGCCCTGGGCTTCTTCATCGGCTACATCGCCACCTACGGCAGCGGGACCCCCCTGGCCGGAGCGATGACCGGGCTGATCGTCGGCACCGCCGTCGCCACGGTCATGGCCCTGGTCAGCTACTACAAGAGCGACTCCGCCGCCCTGATGATGGCGGGGGCGCGGGAGGCCAGCCGCGAGGAGTTCCCCTACTACGTCAACACGGTGGAGGGGCTGGCCATCGCGGCGGGGCTGCCGGCGCCGAAGACCTACATCATCGAAACCGACGCCATGAACGCCTTCGCCACCGGGCGCGACCCCCAGCACGCCTCCATCGCCGTCACCCGCGGCCTGCTGGAGCGGTGCAACCGCCTGGAGTTGGAGGGGGTGCTGGCCCACGAGATGAGCCACATCAAGAACTACGACATCCGCCTGATGTGCATGGTGGTGGTGCTGGTGGGCTTCATCGTCATCGCCTCGGAGGTCATGCTGCGCATGCTCTTCTGGGGCAACGTGGGCGGGCGGCGCCGCAGGGACAGCGGCGGTGGGAGCGAGGGGAACATCATCTACCTGGCCATCATGCTCGTCGGCCTGGTCTTCATCATCCTCTCGCCGCTCTTCGCCAAGCTGCTGCAGTTCTCCATCAGCCGCCGGCGGGAGTACCTGGCCGACGCCGACGGGGCCCTGCTCACCCGCTACCCGGAGGGCCTGGCCGGCGCCCTGGAGAAGCTGACGGCGGACGCCCGCCCCTTCCCCAGGACCTCCAAGGCCACCGCCCACCTCTTCATCGTCCAGCCCTTCCGCAAGGAGGGGAAGCAGAAGAGGCGGGAAAAGACCGGCGTCTTCGACACCCACCCGCCGGTCATGGAGCGCATCAGGCGGCTGCGGGCCATGGCCGGCCAGGAGGGCATGTTCAACCAGGCCATGATGGAGGCCCGCCTGCAGCAGCAGCCCGGCGCCCCCGGCCGCTAGCCGGCCGCCAGAAGCCTGCCCGAGAGCCCGCCCCGCCCCGCCGCCGTGTTACGAAATCGTGACAATGCCCGGGGCCGCGTCAAGCGTCGGCGGGGCCTTTCCGATAAGGCAAGCGAGGGCGCGGTATCGGTTGCCCGGGACCGGGAGGTGAGAGTCGTATGAAGGCGGGACCTGATGCGCGGGGTCCGGCCTTCCCGTTCAAGGGAGGTGGACGGCCATGAGCATTGCGGTATCGACCGGCAGAACCCTTCTCATCCTGTCTTTCTGTGCACTGCTGGTCGCGGGCGCCTTGAGCCTTGCGCCGGCGGCCACCTACGAGGCGGCCTGCGGGGAGACCGGCTGGTACTTCGCGGAAGGGTACACCGGCGGCTCCTTCGACACCTGGATCCTCATCCAGAATCCCCAGGAGGGCGAAGCCAGGGTGGAGGTGAGGTTCCTCACCGGCGACGCAGACCCCATAACCCTGCCGACCTTGACCGTCGGCGGCGAGACCCGGACGTCCATCTACCTCAACTCCATACCAGGGCTGGACCAGGGGGCGGAGGTCGCCACCGAGGTCAAGGTGACGGGCGGAGGCGGCATCATCTGCGAGCGGGCCATGTACTTCGACTACGAGTCGGGCATCGGCGCGCGCTCCGGCGGGCACTCGTCCATCGGCGCGCACTCCACCAGCACCAGCTGGTACCTGCCCGAGGGCTACACCGGCGGCGACTTCGACACCTTCGTCCTGCTGATGAACCCCGGCGTGAAGGACGCGGAGGTGCAACTCAAGCTGATGAAGCCCGCCGACGGCAGGTACTATCCCTTCAAGCTGACCGTGCCGGCGGGCAAGCGGCGCACCATCAAGCTGGACGACCTGGTCTGGACGGAGGGTTCGGAGAACGCCATCGCCGCCGGTTTCGAGCCGCCGGCCGACCCGGTGCGGGTGACCTTCGACGACACCGACGTGTCCACCTGGGTCCTGTCGGACCGGGGCATCGTGGCCGAGCGGGCCATGTACTTCGACTACTACGGCAAGGAGGGCGGCTCCAACTCCATCGGCGCCACCGGCACCTCGGCCGAGTGGTACCTGCCGGAGGGCTACACCGGCGGCGACTTCGACACCTGGGTGATGGCCATGAACCCCAACAGCTTCCCCGTGGACATCACCTACACCTTCTACTCCAACCAGGAGGGCTCTGTCCCGGTGAGCGTCACCCACAGGGGCGTGCCCAGATACTCGCGGGACACCATCAACGTAGACACCGTCCCCGGCCTCGAGGGCGTCGACGTCTCCACCAAGGTGACCGCCACCCGGCCGGTGACCCTGCAGGCGGCGTCCGTTGACGACCCGGTGGAGCGCTACGCCCTGCTCTACGGCGTGGAGGGGGACGGGACTCCCAACACGGAATATGCGGGCTACCAGGACACCTACGACCTCAAACACCGGCTGGTGGACTACTGCGGTTTCACCTACGACAAGATGCGCTACCGCGTCCAGGAGAACGACGCATACGCCACCGACGTGGTCAACGTGGCCACCGTCCTGGCCGACCTGGACTGGCTGGCCTCGGTGGCGGACGCCAACGACATCGTCCTCTTCTACTACGCGGGAACCAATACCGTGACCACCGGCAGCGCCCTGAAGTTCAGCGACGGCGAGATCAGCGCCGCCGACCTGGCCGCGAAGTTCGACGCCCTGGCCGCGTCCGGCCTGGTGGCCCTGTTCGACTGCGACGATGGCCGCAACATCGCCGATGCCGTCAGCGGCGCGGGACGCGTGGCCATCGGTTCGAGCGGTGACGCCGAAGCCCGCCATGAGTACCCGGCGGCCGGCTTCACCGTCACCGCCGCCGTGGACGCGGCGGACGGCAACGGGGCCTTCACCTACTACTTCGTCGAGGCGCTCTGCAAGGCGGCGGCCGACACCAACCGCAACGGGCTGGTCGGCGCGGAAGAGGCCTTCGGCTATGCGCGGAGCCGGACCACCGCACTGGTCACTGACAAGTCGGCTGAAGCGCAGACGCCTTACATGAACGACCAGTTCGCCGGCGACGACGACCTCGACCTCACCGTCACCGAGGCTCCGGCGGGCATCGTGGCCGAGCGCTCCTGCTACTTCAACTACGGGACGGCCAACGACGGCGCCACCTCCATCGGCGCGCCCCGCACCTGCTGCAACTGGTTCCTGGCCGAGGGCTACACCGGCGGCGGCTTCGACACCTACGTCCTGATCATGAACCCCTACGACAACTGGCAGCGCGTGACCGTCAACTTCATGACCCCGCTGGGGGCCCTGCCCCCGTGGGAGTTCGACTGCCCGCCCAACTTCCGCTACACCATCCCGGTGGACGCCGTCCCGGGGCTGGAGGACACCGACGTCTCCACCCGGGTGTACGCGCGGTACACGGACCCCCCGTCGGGTTACGGGGCCGCCGCTTACGCCGCCCCCAAATCCGGCGTGGCGGTGGAGAGGGCCATGTACTTCACCTACACCGACCCGGGGGACGGCTCGGTGAAGACGGGAGGCTCCTGCTCCATCGGCTTCGGGGAGTAGCGGGGGATAAACGCGGGATCGCATTGACCGGGGGCCGGCGCCGCGCCGGCCCCCTTCTCTTGAGCGCGGAACGGAGCGGGCCGGCGCCCGGTAAGGGACTCGCACGAGGTCAGGCGCCTCCCCGCCCCCGCCCCTGGCGCAACTGGCAATGGCGCAACCCGGTAGGATATGATAGAAATGTAGGAGGAGGCTGGACAGTGACGCTGCGTGGCCCATCCCGGAACGCGAACAACCATACGTTTCTCGTCTGAGAGAGCTGTTACGGAAAGCAGGGAAGTGAGATGGAGGAGAAAGGGACGGCGAGGGATAAGACCGGCATGGCCGAGAGGCTGAAGGGCGGGGTGATCATGGACGTCACCGGCGCCGAACAGGCGCGCATCGCCGAGGCGGCGGGAGCGGTGGCGGTCATGGCCTTGGAAAGGGTTCCCTCGGACATCCGCGCGGCCGGCGGGGTGGCCCGCATGTGCGACCCCTCGGTCATCGAGGAGATCATGTCCGCGGTGACCATTCCGGTGATGGCCAAGGCGCGCATCGGGCATTTCGTGGAGGCCCAGGTGCTGGAGGCGCTGGGCGTGGACTTCGTGGACGAGAGCGAGGTGCTCACCCCGGCGGACGAGAAGCACCACATCGACAAGCGGGCCTTCAGCGTGCCCTTCGTCTGCGGGGCCGTCAACCTGGGCGAGGCCCTGCGCCGCATCGGCGAGGGGGCGGCCATGATCCGCACCAAGGGCGAGGCGGGTACCGGCAACGTGGTGGAGGCGGTGCGCCACATGCGCACCATCAACGAGGGCATCCGGCAGCTGGCGGCGGCTCCCCGCGAGGAGTTGATGGCCGCGGCCAAGGAGATGGGCGCCCCCTACGACCTGGTGGCGTGGGTGGCGGAGAACGGCCGCCTGCCCGTGGTCAACTTCTCGGCCGGGGGCCTGGCCACGCCGGCGGACGCCGCCCTGATGATGCAGCTGGGGGCGGACGGGGTCTTCGTGGGCTCGGGCATCTTCAAGTCGGAGGACCCGGTTTCGCGCGCCCGGGCCATCGTCGAGGCGACCACCCGCTTCAACGACCCCAAGGTGGTGGCCGAGGTGTCCCGCGGCCTCGGGGAGGCCATGCGCGGCGACGACATCGCCCAGATCGGGCGGGAGAACCTCATCCAATACCGCGGCTGGTGAGCCGCAGGCGGCGGACGCGTCCGCCGCCGCCCCGTCCGCACGGAGGGGGAGTACGAGGCCGAAGGAGGAGGAAGCCATGTCCGGACATTCCAAGTGGTCGTCCATCAAGCATAAGAAGGGAGCCGAGGACGCCAAGCGGGGACAGCTCTTCTCCAAGCTGTCCCGCGCCATCATGGTGGCGGCGAAGGAGGGAGGGAGCAATCCCGACTTGAACATCGCCCTGGCCAACGCCATAGACAAGGCCAAGAGCTATTCCATGCCCAAGGACAACATCGAGCGGGCCATCAAGCGCGGCGCCGGAGAGACGGGGGGCGCCTCCTTCGAGAACATCACCTACGAGGGCTACGGCACCAACGGGGTGGCGGTGATGGTGGACGTGATGACCGACAACCGCAACCGCGCCGCCGCCGACGTGCGCCGCATCTTCACCCGCGCCGGGGGCAGCCTGGGCACTTCCGGCAGCGTCGGCTGGATGTTCGAGCGCAAAGGGGTGATCCTGGTCAACCGGGATACCGGGGTGGAGGAGGACGACCTGCTGGAGATCGCCCTGGAGGCGGGGGCCGAGGACGTGAGCGCCGAGGACGACCACTTCGAGATCACCACCGGCGCGGAGGGCTTCCGGGGGGTGCTGGAGGGGCTGCAGTCAAAGGGGGTCGCATTCTCCTCGGCCGAGGTGACCATGCTGCCCAAGAACACCGTCCGGCTGGACAAGGAGGGCGCCAGGAAGATCCTCAAGCTCATCGACGCCCTGGAGGAGAACGACGACGTGCAGGAGGTCTACTCCAACTTCGACATCCCCGACGACGTCCTGGAAGAGCTCTCCGGGGAAGGGTAGCGGCAGTTGATCGTCATGGGCATAGACCCCGGCCTCGCCAACACCGGCTATGGGGTGGTGGAGGAGGCCGGAACGGCCCTGCGGGCCCTGGGCTGGGGAGGCGTGGACACCTCGTCCGGGGCCCTTCTGTCGGAGCGCCTCGATAAGATATTCACGGAGACGGAGGAGCTCCTGCGCCGGTACGCCCCGGACGCGGTGGCGGTGGAGCAGCTCTTCTTCAGCGCCAATGCCCGCAGCGCCATGAGCGTGGGGGAGGCGCGCGGGGTCATCATCCTGGCCGCCCAGCGGGCCGGGGTGGAGATCTGCGAGTACACGCCCCTGCAGGTCAAGCAGGCGGTGGTGGGCAACGGGCGCGCCACCAAGGACCAGGTCGAGTACATGGTCCGGGCGCTCCTGGGCATCAAGGAGAAGCTGCCCTCCTCCCACGCGGCGGACGCCCTGGCCATGGCCCTCTGTTACCTGCAGTCCAGCGGCCTGGCAAGGCTCATCGACGGGCGGCCCCGGTGAGGGCCGCCTTCCCAAAGGAGGTCGCGGTTGATCGCCTCGGTTGAAGGCAGGCTGGCGGAGAAGAGGGAGGACTCGGCCGTGGTCGAGGTGGCCGGCTTCGGCCTGCGGCTCTTCCTCTCCTCGCGCACCCTGGCCGGTCTCCCCCCCGTCGGCTCCCCGGTCAAGCTCCGGAGCCACCTGCACGTGCGCGAGGACCTGCTGCAGCTGTACGGCTTCGCCGACGCGCGGGAGCGGGAGGTCTTCCTCCAGCTGATCACCGTCAGCGGGGTGGGCCCGCGCATGGCCCTGGTCATCCTCTCCGCCTTCTCCCCCGACGACCTGGTCCGGGTGGTGGCCGCCGAGGACCTGGACTCCCTCACCACCATCCCCGGGGTGGGCAAGAAGTCGGGCCAGCGGCTGCTGGTGGAACTGAAGGACAAGCTGGGCCCCTTCCCGGAAGGGGTGGCCGCCGCGGCCGGCCCCGTCTCCGCCGACGTGCTGCGCGACGCCCGCGAGGCCCTGCGCGGCCTGGGTTATTCCGCCGGCGAGGTGGCGCGCGCCCTGGAGGGTTACGCGGGCGAGGGCGAGCCGGCCGCGGAGGACCTCGTCCGCCACGCCCTGGCGCGCATCGGCGGGGAATAGGGGCATAGGAGCAACGCATGGAGGACCGCCTGCTCGACCCGCAGCTCACCGAGGAGGAACGCCAGCTCGACGTGACCCTGCGCCCGCGCCGGCTGGACGAGTTCATCGGCCAGGACCGCCTGCGCGAGCACTTCCGCATCTTCATCACCGCGGCGCGGGGGAGGGGCGAGAGCCTCGACCACGTCCTTCTCTTCGGCCCCCCCGGCCTGGGCAAGACCACCCTGGCCGGCATCATCGCCAACGAGATGGAGTCGGCGCTCAAGCAGACCTCCGGCCCGGCCCTGGAGCGCGCCGGCGACCTGGCCGCCATCCTCACCAACCTGGTCGACGGGGACGTCCTCTTCATCGACGAGATCCACCGCATCAACCGCACGGTGGAGGAGGTCCTCTACCCGGCCATGGAGGACTTCAAGCTGGACATCGTCATCGGCAAGGGTCCGGCGGCCCGCAGCATCCGCCTCGACCTGCCCCGCTTCACCCTGGTGGGGGCCACCACCCGCTCCGGCCTGCTCACCGGCCCCCTGCGCGACCGCTTCGGCGTCCACTCCCGCCTCGACTACTACGACCCCGGGGAGATGCTGCGCATCGTGGAGCGCTCCGCCCGCATCCTGGGGGTGGAGGCGGACCGCGGAGGGGCCGAGGAGATCGCCGGGCGCTCCCGCGGCACCCCGCGCATCGCCAACCGGCTGCTGCGCCGGGTGCGCGATTTCGCCCAGGTCAAGGCGGGCGGCATCATCGACCGGGAGGTGGCGGGGGAGGCCCTGGAGCTCTTCGAGGTGGACGCCTGCGGCCTGGACAAGGTGGACGTCATGATCCTCGAGGCCATCATCTCGAAGTTCGGCGGGGGCCCGGTGGGGGTGAACACCCTGGCCGCCTCGGTGGGGGAGGAGATCGACACCATCGAGGAGGTCTACGAGCCCTTCCTCATGCAGGCGGGCTTCCTGCAGCGCACGCCGCGCGGGCGGGTGGTCACCGCCAACGCCTACCGCCACCTGGGCCTTCCGGGCCCGGGCGAGGAAGGCGAGAGGCTCTTCTAGGGGGCGGGCATGCCGGAGAGGATGCTCGTCGACGCCTGCTGCGGTCCCTGTTCCCTGGTGCTCGACCGCGCCCTGGGGGTGGACCGGGAGGGCGTCCGGTTCCTCTTCTTCAACCCCAACATCCACCCCTTCAGGGAGTACCGGCGGCGCCTCGAGGCCTTCACCGCCTTCATGCAAGAGGGCGGGTTCGGCTACGAGGTGCCGGAGTACCGGCCGGAGGAGTGGCTGAGGGCGGTCTCCTTCCGGGAGGAGGACCGCTGCGAGATGTGCTACCGGCTACGCCTGGGCCGCGCGGCCGCCTACGCCGCGGCGGAAGGCTTCCCCGTCTTCACCACCACCCTGCTGGCCAGCCCCCACCAGGACCACGAGATGCTCAGGCGCCTGGGCGAATCCGCCGCGGCCGCCCGGGGCCTGCGCTTCCTGGAGTGGGACGGCAGGGCGGGTTACCGGGAGGGATTGAAGGAGGCGCGGGAGAGCGGGCTCTACCTCCAGCCCTGGTGCGGCTGCATCTTCAGCGAGCGGGAGCGCTACGACAGGGGCCGCCGCGGGGCCGGAGGCCCTTGAGGCCCGGAGCCATGCGCACCGAGACCTTCGACTACCGGCTGCCCCCCGAGCTCATCGCCCAATCTCCCCCGGAGCGCCGGGACGCCTCCCGCCTGCTGGTGCTGGAGCGGGACGGCGGCCGCATCGAACACCGCGCCTTCAGCGACCTGGCCTCCTACCTCTCGGCCGGCGACGTGCTGGTGCTCAACCGCAGCCGGGTGAGGAAGGCCCGCCTGCTGGGCGCCCTGCCGGGCGGCGGCCGCTCGGAGGTGCTGCTGCTGCGCCCCCTGGACCCGGCCCTGCGCGAGTGGGAGGCGCTGGGGCGGCCCTCCCGCCGCCTGCGGCCGGGCACCACGGTGACGGTGCGCCCGGGCCGCCTGGGCTGCCGGGTCACGTGCAACCTGGGGGGCGGCGAACTCCGCGTGGAGCTGCTCCTGCCCGAGGGAGCGGACCCGGAGGCCCTCATCGAGGAGGCGGGGCGGGTCCCCCTGCCGCCCTACATCAAGGGCGAGCTTGAAGACGCCGAGCGCTATCAGACCGTCTACGCGTCGCGCACCGGTTCGGTGGCCGCTCCCACCGCGGGGCTGCATTTCACCCCGGAAGCCCTGGCCGGGCTCAGGGACGGGGGGGTGGAGGAGAGCTTCATCGAGCTCCGCATCGGCCTGGACACTTTCCGCCCGGTGCGCGTGGAGGAGGTGGAGGACCACGCCATGCACTCCGAGGAGGTGGAGGTGGGGGAGGAGGCCTGCCGCGCGGTCAACGCCGCCCGGGACCGCGGCCGGCGGGTGGCGGCGGTGGGGACCACGGTGGTGCGCGCCCTGGAGTCGGCCTGGTCTCAAGGGGCCCTGCGCCCCTTCAAGGGCTCGACGGGGCTCTTCATCTACCCGGGGTTCCGGTTCCGCTGCACCGACCTGCTGCTCACCAACTTCCACCTGCCCCGCTCCACCCTGCTCATGCTGACCTGCGCCTTCGGGGGGACCGAAGCGGTGCTGCGCGCCTACCGGGAGGCGGTGCGCGAGGGCTACCGCTTCTACTCCTTCGGCGACGCCATGCTCATAACCTAACCCGCCAAACAGAGTGCCCCAGGCCTTGACATGTACTCATGTCAAGGCCTGGCACTCCCCCGCCACCAGCGCATACGGCCGCCGTCATCGCCAGGGCCTGCCCTTACGGCAATGGCCGTGGACATGTACTCATGTAAAGGCCTGGCACTCCCCCGCCAGCAACGCATGC
>CAZETE010000008.1:0-61288 GCA_964515075.1 uncultured Actinomycetota bacterium
CAATAGAGGCTTTGGTGGACATTCGGTTCTCTAACTCGGTAAACTCGGGCTAGAGGCGGGGCCCGGGCCCCGGCAAGCGGCGCCGGGCGGGGCCGCTTGCACGCTTCCGCGCAGCCGCCGCGGGGACCCCCGTTGGCGCAGGCGGATCACCGGCATCAGTCGCGCATCGGGTATAATGTACGTGGCCTGCATCGGGAGGAGCGGGAAAGAGGGGGGAGAGATGTTCTGCGAGTTCTGCGGCAAGGAGTCCGAAGACGACGACCGGTTCTGCGCATACTGCGGCAAGGAGATGAGCCCTCCGTCCGCCCCTGCCCCCGCCCCCGCCCCCGCCCCCGCGAAGGGCGCGGCGCCGCCCACGGTGATGACCTCTGCCCCCGCCCCCGCGAAGGGCGCGGCGCCGCCCACGGTGATGACCTCCGCCGCCCCCCCCGCCCCCGAACCGGCTCCACCGGGAGCGGCACCGGTACCGGTACCGGTGCCGCATGAGGCCAAGAAGGGGAGGAAAGCCGCCTTGATCATCGCCTCCGCGGTCCTGCTGGCCGTCGTGGCGGCGGTGGCGGCGGTGCTCCTCACCCGCTCCTCCGGCCCCGACCGGGGAAAGGCCGAGGGCTTGACCGCCCAGGCGGAGGACGCCAACGACGACGGGGACTACGACGAGGCCCTGGACCTCGCCGAGAGGGCCGTCAAGGCAGACGATTCTTATGCCCCGGCTTATGCCGCGCGGGCGGCGTCCCGCTACGGGCTGGGGGAATACGACCTCGCGTCGGACGACTACGCCAAGGCCCTCAAACTCGATAACACGCAGGTCGACTGGTATCAGGCCCGGGGAGACGCCTGCATGCAGCTGGGCAGCTACGAAGAGGCCGTCGCCCTGTACGGGAGGGTGCTCAGGGAGAAGCCCAAGAGCGCCAAGGCCTGGGCCGATAAGGCGGCGGCCGAGAACGGCAGGGAGAAATACGAGGCGGCCATCGGGGACGGCAACAAAGCCATCGAGTACGACTCCAGTAGCGCCTACGCCTACGCCGTGCGCGGCTGGGCATACGCGGGGTGGGGCAGAGCCGACCGGGGCATCGACGACTGCAACGTGGCCGTCTCCCTCGCTCCCGGCTACGCGGGCGGCTATCTCTCCCGCGGCTTCGCCCTGAACAAGAAGGGCGACTACCAGGCGGCCCTGGCCGACTTGAACCAGGCCGTCAACCTCGATGCCAAGAACGCCACGGCGTACGCTTACCGGGGAGAGGCCCAGGAGATGCTGGGGCAGAAAGGCGACGCCCTCAATGACTACAGGAAGGCCCGCAAGCTGGCCCCCCTGAATAAGGGGCTGGACTGGGTGGACCGGCGCATCCGCGACCTGGGCAGCTAATCCTCGGACCGGAACAAGGGCGTGGACAGGTACCTCTCGCCCGTGCTGGGCAGCACCGCCACGATGAGCAGGCCCGCGCTCTCCTCGCGCTCCGCCACCCTCACCGCCGCGTGGACGGCCGCGCCCGAGGAGATGCCCGCCAGGATGCCCTCCTCCCTGGCCAGGCGGCGGGCCATGGCGTAGGCCTCTTCCGTGGTCACCCTGACGACCTCGTCGATGACGCCGCGGTCGAGGACCTCCGGCACGAACCCCGCCCCGATGCCCATGATGCCGTGGGGGGAAGGCTTCCCGCCGGAGAGCACCGGCGACTCCGCCGGCTCCACCGCCACGGCCTTGAACGAGGGCTTGCGCTCCTTCAGCGCCCCGGCGGTCCCGGTGATGGTCCCGCCCGTGCCCACGCCGGCCACCAGCACGTCGGCCCGGCCGTCGGTGTCCGACCAGATCTCCTCGGCCGTGGTGCGCCGGTGGGTTGCGGGATTGGCGGGGTTGGCGAACTGCTGGGGCACGAAGTAGTCCCGGCTGGTCTCCTGCATCTCCCGGGCCCTGGCGATGGCGCCGCTCATCCCCTCGGCCCCCGGGGTGAGCACCAGGGTGGCGCCCAGGGCCTTGAGCAGGTCGCGCCGCTCCTGGCTCATGGTCTCCGGCATGGTCACCACCAGGCGGTAGCCCTTGGCGGCGCAGACCCAGGCCAGGGAGATGCCGGTGTTGCCGCTGGTGGGCTCGACGATGGTGGTGCGCCCGGGCCGGATGCGCCCCTCGCGTTCCGCGGCCTCGATCATGCCCACCCCGATGCGGTCCTTCACCGAGCCGCAGGGATTGAAGTACTCCAGCTTGGCCAGGACCTCGGCCTCCGCCCTGCCGGTGACCCGGTTCAGCCTCACCAGGGGCGTGCGCCCGACCAGCTCCGTCATGTCCGCCGCGATTCTCACCATGACACCTCCTTAAAGGGTCGGATCCCGGGCCGCGCCGGTAACATGATATCCCAGAAAGGGGCGGCTGATAACCCGCACAGCTCTTTGAATTGACTCGGCGATTGAGTAGAATGTAGGGGATTCCGAGCGACCGTCGATTCTGGAGGGAAGGAGCAACAGAAGATGAGACATCCCAAGTTCGCTGCGGTCCTGGCGGCAGCCGTCACCGTGCTCCTGGCGCTGGGCGCCGCCGGCTGCGAGGAGCCCGGCAGCCCCAGGGAATACCGCGACCCCGACAAGGTGATCTACGCGGAGGTGAACAAGAAGTTCTCCATCGTCCTGGAGTCCAACCGCACCACCGGGTATTCCTGGCAGCTGCAGAAGGGCGAGGGGGACGAGGCCTTCGACACCGAAGTCCTCGAGCTGGTGAGCACCGCATACGAGGAGCCCGACTCCGGGCTGCTGGGCGCCCCCGGCGAAGAGAGGTGGACCTTCAAGGCGTTGAGCGAGGGCCGCACCCGGCTCAGCTTCGCCTACGTGCGTCCGTGGGAGACGGGAGCCGCGGCGAAGGCCGGAACGCCGGTTGCCGGGGAGGAGGCCCTTCCCGCCGCCGCCGGTGCCGCCAATGCCCCCACCGCCGCCGCGGGGGCGGGGGAGGAAGAGGCGGTCTCCCCCGAAACGGAGACCGTGGTCTTCACCGTGGACGTGGGCCCCTCGGGCGCAGCCGGCAAGTCTCCCGAGGAGTACTCCTTAAAGGACGGGCAGCTGAAGAAGGGCGATGAAGCCGTCGAGGAGGTCGAGGTGGAGCTGGGCGCCCAGTTCGCGCTGGTCCTGGAGTCCAACCCCACCACCGGCTACGCCTGGCAGCTGGCCGAGCCCCCGGACGAAGCCCTGCTCTTCCTGGTGAGCGGGGAATACCGCCAGTCCAAGGAGAAGAAGAAGCAAGAAGGCGAGGGCGAGCGGATGGTCGGCGTGGGCGGCGAGGAGGTCTGGACCTTCCGCGCCGTCGGGCTGGGCGAGGCCGAGATATCCCTCGAGTACATCCGCTCCTGGGAGCGGGATGAGCCCGCCGCCGACGCGGTGAGCGCCCGCGTCAAGGTCGTCGAGCCGAAGAAAAAGGGCAAGAAGGACTAGCGGCCCCGGGCAGCGATGGGCACTGCGGGGCTCCGCCGCCGGACGGCGACGTTCCTGCTGCCGCCGGCGGCGCTGGCGGCGGGAGGCGCGGCCTGGCTGGGCAGCCGGCTGGCGCGCGTCCCCCGTCCCGCTCCCGAGGACGAGGGCCTGGCCGGCGACCTCGAGCGGGAGGAGTGGGGCTTTGCCACCGCCGACGGCCTGACCCTGCGGGGCGCGCGTTACGCCGTCCCGGGGGCCCAGCCGGTGATCCTGGCCCACGGCTTCGGCGGCAACGGCAACGAGTTCGACCTGCCCCGCGCCGGGCGCAACCTCGCCCTTCACCTGGCCCGCGCCGGTTACGACGTGTGGGTATCCAGTTTCCGCGGCAACGGCAGGGGCGCCACGACGTCGGACAGCGGGGGGTGGGGCCACTCCATCGACCACCTGGCGGCTTACGACGCGCCCGCCCTCGTAGAGGGGGTCGCCCGGGCCACCGGGCGCAGGCCCGCCTGGCTGGGCCACAGCATGGGGGGCATGGTGCTCTACGGTTACCTGCAGGGAGCCGCCTTCCGGGAGGAAGGAGGGAGGCCGGTATTCCACGCGGACGAGGGGCTGGCCCGGGAGCGCAACCGCTCCATCGCCTGCGGCGTGGCCGTCGGCAGCCCTCCCGCCTTCTACTGGGAGGGAGACGACTTCTTCGGACGGCTCTCCAACCGCCCGGCGTACCGGGCGGCGCTCAAGGGGTTGCTGTCGGCCCTGCGCCCGCTGGAGGGCCGCGGGCACAGCCTGCCCCTGGGCGTGCCCGCCTCCCGGCTGGCCGGGCGCAGCCCGCGCCTGGCCGCCGCCATCGCCCTCAGCCCCCTGGGCGTCCTCCTCTACAACCGGGACAACATCGAGGCCGGGGCGGGGGCCAGCCTCGTCAAGTGGGCGGGGGACGACGTCTCCCCCGCCATGGCCCGCCAGCTCCTCTACGGCCTGGTCAACCGGGACTTTCTGTCGCACGACCGCGGCCACGATTACACCGCCAACATGCACCGCGTCACCGCCCCCATGCTCTTCATCTCCGGCACCGAGGACTTCGCCGGGGCGGGGTGTATCAGCCGGTACGGATACGAGCGGGCGGCCAGCGAGCGCAAGGACTTCCACTGCTTCCCGGGCTTCGGCCACACCGACCTGATCATGGGCAGGTCGGTGGACGAGCTGGTCTACCCGGCCATCACGGCCTGGCTGGACGAGGTCGCCGGCTGAGCCGCGGCCGGCGTCCCTCCTCGGGGCGCCTGGGCCTCTTCGCCCCGCGGCCCCGCTTCACCGCGCTTCGCTTGCTTGTCGGCGCCGCCGGCAGGTGGTATTAATTGATTGAAGGATCAGTCGCAGGGGACCCGGCGGCAGAACGCGGGATCTGCGATGCGTTCCCGCCCCTGCCCGGCTCCTTTGGCCGCCGGCCCCACCGGGGGAGGTGAAGTCGATGCCGAGAGTGGAGGAAGACATCTCCATCGGGGCGCCGGTGGAGGACGTCTTCGCGTTCATGGACGACCCCGTCAACACCCAGCTCTACCCGGGGATCGTCGGCGTCCACGGCATGACCGGCTGCGGGCTGGGACGGAGCTGGCGTGAGAGCTACCGTTTCGGCGGGAGGGAGATCCCCGAGGAGTCCACGGTCATCGAGTACCAACCCAACCACCGCAAGGTGCTGGAGAACCGCGGGGCCATCGAGAGCGTCTGGCTGGAGGAGTACACCCCCACCGAGACCGGCACCCGCGTCCACTTCGTGGTGGACTGGAGGGTCCCCGGGGATGTGCGGGACGAGGAGACCGTCTGCACGCTGGACGAGGTCACCCGCGACTCCGTCCATAAATACCTACATAATGTAAAATACATCCTGGAAGGCACCTTCCCCCCGCAAGCCTGACGGCGCCCGCTCCGCGGGCCGCGCGTTATAATACCGGCGACGCGTTCGTTCCGTCGTGCCCCCATCGAGGAAAGGAGCGGCCATGCAGGAACTGGCGGGAAGGGTGGTCCTGGTGACCGGGGCGGCCCGGGGCATGGGCAGGTTGGAGGCCCTGGGCTTCGCGCGGGAAGGCTGCCGCGTGGTGATGGCCGACGTCGACGCCGAGGAGATGGCCTCGGCCGCGGAGGAGGTCAGGTCCCGGGGGTTCGAGGTTTTCACCTACGTCCTGGACATATCCGACCGTCGGGCCTGTTTCGACCTGGCGGAGAAGGTCGAGTCCGAGGCGGGCCCGGTGGATATCCTGGTCAACAACGCCGGCGTCACCGAGTGCTACGCCGTGCTGGACTCGAGCGAGCACTCCCTGCGCCGCATGATGGAGGTCAACTACTTCGGCACCGTCTGGATGATGCAGGCCTTCGTGCCGCGCATGCTCCGGCGGTCGCGGGGGGTCGTGGTCAACATCTGCTCCGTCGCCGGCAAGGTCGGCAACCCCTTCATGGGCGGGTACTGCGCCACCAAGCACGCCCTCCTGGGCGTCACCGACACCATCCGCATGGAGAACCGCGGCCGGGGCGTCGAGTTCGTCATCGTCAACCCCGGGTACGTGAAGACCGGCATGTTCGAGGGGGCCCGGCTGCCCGTGGTCACCCGCTGGCAGGATCCCCGGAAGGTGGCGGACGCGGTGGTGCGCGCGGTGAAGAAGGGCCGGGCGGAGGTGTGCGTCCCCGTCCTCGCCGTGCGCGCCGCCGCGCTCATGCGCGGCCTGGCCCTGCCCAAGCTGGTCGACCTGGCCTACCGCGTCCTGGGCCAGGAGAAGAGCCTGGCCGGCTGGGTCAAGGATCCCGACCGCCCCTTCTGAGAAGCGCCTCCGCCCCCGCCGCCGCGCGGCCGGTCCGCGGTCGCCCGTGCCGCCGGCCCGCTTCCGGTGTTGAGATATGATGACGCAGGAAACGCTGCTCGAAAGGGGGATGCGCATGTGGTGGAGGTACGTCCTGCTCCGGCCGCTCTTTGCCGCGCTGGGCAGGGGCAGGGCCTACAGGTTGAAGGTGGAGGGCGCGGCAAACGTGCCGCGCTCCGGCCCCTTGATCGTCGTCTCCAACCACCAGTTCTCCGCCGACGTCATCGCCGTCGCCCTGGCCCTCAAGCCGGCGCTCACCCACAGCCACATGTGGCCCTGGGCCAAGCGGGCCATCGGCGAGGGCCGGGAGGGCTTTTTGGGAAAGCTGCTGTGGAGGTTCTTCGGGGTCATCCCGGTGGACCGGGAGGAGGGCAACGCAGAGGAGGTTATCCGCGCCAGCCTGGATCACCTCAAGCGGCGCGGCATCGTCCACGTCTTCCCCGAGGGCACCCGGTGCGGCCGCAAGGAACTGGGGTGGTTCCGCTACGGGGCGGCCAACCTGGCCCGCGCCGCGCCCGCCCCCATCCTGCCCGTCGGCCTGTACCACCGCGACTCCGACGGCGGGGTGCAGGTGCGCATCGGCAAGCCTTTCTTCATGCCGCCCCGCAAGGCCGCGCTCAAGAGGCTGGGGGAGCTGGAGAGCCGGGCGGAGGAGAGGGTCTCGCACCAGGTGGAGTCGCTGCGCCAGTGGAGCGCCAGCCTTGACCACGACCGCAAGGGCATGCGCCTGATCGCCCGCATCATCCGCCTCATCGTCGACTTCGTCGACCGCCAGGACCTCGACTTCCGACATTTCTGCCGCATGGCGGAGGAGGGGGACAACGAGTTCATCCGCGACCGCGTCTACGAGTTGCTGCCACCGGACTGGGTCAAGCTGGGGCCCCCCGGCGGCGGCCGGGAGGGGCGGGCCCCGGCCCCGGCGGCCGTCCGCGCCACCGACGGCCTGCGAAGTGGTAGAATGACAGGCGAGGGAGATGTGTCGGGACGCGTCGAAAAAGGAGGCAGGCAATGAAGGCCATCTTCAGGGTCTTGGGCGTCATCGCGGGGTTTTTCGCGAGCATCCCGGGCGTGGTCGCGGGGTTCATCTCCGGCGTGCTGACCACCCTGGACTGGAGGGCCGCGGCCGAGGCGGTCAACGACACCATGAAGTACCGCCGCAGCTTCATCGCCGGCTTCCTGGACGCGCTCGACCCCGTGGCCACGGCGGAACTGGGCAACGAGATCATCAAGTACCACATCGACTTCATGTCCGGCGTGGTGGGCGGGATGGACTTCCGGTGCGTGGCCGAACTGCTCAACGAGATGGTCCGGCGCAACACCGGCTTCATCTCCGACATGGTCACCGGCATCGACTCCGAGGTGATGGTGGCCCAGCTCAACGCCAACGTCGAGTTCTTGAGCGAGGTCCTCAACGGGCTGGACCCCGAGCTCATCCGGGTGCTGGCCGCCAGGGTCGCCGCCGCTCAGTAACCGAGTTCGTCGAGCTCTCCCCGCATCCATTCCTCCACCAGGTCCTGGTATCCCAGGAACTTGTCGAAGAGGTCCTTGTCGCCCAGGATGCCCACGTGGGGCAGGGCCCACAGCGCCAGGATGTGGAGGTTGGAGACCCGGATCTGGCGGGAGAGCACCAGCTGCAGGGGGTCCACCCTGCGCAGGACCCCGTCGCTGTAGGCCTTGCGCGACTTCACCGCGAACACCGGGTAGCCCCGGCGCAGGCCCATGGAGTGCTCGAAGCCCTCCCGGCGGAAGGTGAGGGTGCTCTCGTACTCCCCCTTGATCACCAGCCCCACCCTCCTGCCGTCGAAGTCCTCCATGATGCCGGCGATGCGCCCGTCCTCCAGGAAGAAGGGGGTGGCGAAGGTGAAGAGGTCGGTCTGCATCCGGAAGAGCTCCTCCGCGTCGGCCTCCATGATGAAACGGTTGGTGCGGTCGGCCGTCTTCTGGTCGTGGAACTCGGGGTAGAAATTGAGGATGTTCCAGAGCTGCTTGACGGTCTCCAGGGGGTTGGCCATGACCGGATCAATCCTCGCCTTCAGGGGAGCCGGAGCAGGAGGAACCGGTTAAACCATAAAGATAAACTGCAACTTTATATATCTCCTGAGGGCATCCACGGCCCTCCGGGACGGGGACGATGGCCCGTTTCACGCCTCGGCCCAATACCAAACCTCCTCCTGTACCCCTTTATCTAAACATCAACATAAAGGTCATAGTCATTGATGACCGGTGACCCCTCGGCCCGTTCGCCTGCCGAACGGCGACGCGGCTCCCGGTGGCCGTTCCGTCACGGGCGGCCCTCCTCCTCCGGCCGGCAGCCGCGACCGGCGTCCGCGGCCTCGCGCGCTACGGGGCTCCGCGGGGCCGAGAGGACCGCGGCGGGACTATCTTAACACGGGGGGAGGGAGGTGATAAGGAGGAAGTTCGGGGGGCCGGGGGAAGGGGCCGGGAGAAGGGGCCGGGGGCGCCCGCGCGGGCCGGGAGGAGCGCACGGGGGAGGGCCTGCGGTTTACGCGGGGGTTCTCAGTAGGTAAGGTTTAGGCATGAACGGAGAGCCGGCCGTCGAAGTAAGGGACCTGGTCAAGGAGTACCCGCGCCGGGCCCGCCTCGCCCGCCCCCGCGGCCCCGCCCCGGGGGGAGGGAGGGTCCGCGCCCTGGACGGGGTCTGTCTGCGGGTGGGCAGGGGGGAGGCCGTGGGCCTGGTGGGCGCCAACGGCGCGGGCAAGACCACCCTCTTAAAGACCGTCTGCAACCTGCTCCTGCCCACCTCCGGACAGGTGCTGGTCGACGGGCTCGACCCCGCGAGGCAGGGCCGGGAGGCGCGCCGCCGCCTGGGGCTGGTGGTCTCGGACGAGCGCAGCTTCTACTGGCGCCTGAGCCCCCGCCGCAACCTGGAGTTCTTCGCCGCCCTGCACGGCATGACCGCGGCCGCGGCCGCCGCCCGCATCGGAGAGCTGGCGGCCTTGCTGGGCATGGAGGGCTTCCTCGACCGGCCCTTCTCGGACCTCTCCAGCGGCATGCGCCAGCGGGTCTCGCTGGCCCGCGGCCTCCTGCACGACCCGGGCATCCTCCTGCTGGACGAGCCCACCCGTTCCTTAAGCCCGGAGGCGGCCCTGGAGGTCGACCGCATCCTCGACCGGTCCCTGCGCGGCGGGGCGGGCAAGGCCCTGCTGCTGGCCTCCCAGTCCTTAAGGGAGGTGGAGCGGGTCTGCGACCGCGTGTGCCTGCTCCACCGCGGTCGGGTGCTCTTCTGCGGCGGGATGGAGGAGTTCCGCTCGGAGGCCCTGAGCCGGGGAGGGGAGCCGGGCATGGACCCGGACGAGCTCTTCGCCGCCTTCCTCCTAGGGGAGGAAGGGGGGCGCGGCGGGAGGGGAGGGCCGTGAACAAGGCCTGGGCCTTCCTCAAGCGGGACTTCCGCGTCGAGGCCAGCTACCGGCTGAACTTCCTCCTCTCGCTGGCGGGGATCTTCCTCTCCGTCTCCGTCTTCCACTTCCTGGGCAAGATCGTGGACCCCTCCGCCGTGGAGGCCGACAGCCCGGATTACTTCTCCTTCGTCATCATCGGCATCGCCTTCTCCAGCTACCTGCGCACCGGTCTTTCCGCCTTCTCCGACAGCCTGCGGGAGGAACAGATGATGGGGACGCTGGAGGCCATGCTGTCCACCTCCACCGGGTACGCCGCCGTCATCGTCTACAGCTCGCTGTGGCGCTTCCTCTTCACCTCGCTCACCGCCCTGGCCTACCTGCTCGCGGGGGCGCTCTTCTTCGGCCTCTCCCTGGGAAGCGCCAACCTCCCGCCGGCCCTGCTGCTGCTGGCGCTGACCATCGTCTCCTACTCTTCCATGGGCATCCTGGCCGCCTGCTTCATCATGGTCTTCAAGCGGGGCGACCCCGTCAACTGGCTGGTGGGCAACCTCTCCACCCTGCTGGCGGGGGTGTATTATCCCGTCACGGTGATGCCGGGCTGGCTGCAGGGCCTGGCCAGACTGCTCCCCCTGACCTGGTCGCTCAAGGGCCTGCGCCTGGCGCTGCTCCAGGGTTGCGGGTTCGGGCAGCTGAAGGGGGAGATCCTGGCGCTGGCGGCCATCTCGGCCGTGCTCCTGCCGGCAAGCCTGTTCCTCTTCAGGCTGGCCGTCAACCACGCCAAGCAGGTCGGCTCGCTCATCAAGTACTGACTTCTAATCCGGGGTCAGGCCCTGACGACAATTGACAAAACCAGGTCGAGGCCATGGCGGGTATGGGCATTTTGTCAATTGTCGTCAGGGCCTGACCCCGGATTAAGCGGGGTGGGCTCTTCCGGCGGATGGGTGCAGGTCTCGACGAGGGCCCAGCCCATCCGCAGGGCCTTCTGGTAGCGGAAGCCCATGGTGTCCGAGGCGAACTTGAGGAAGGCATAGGCGTAGGCGCGGGCGTCGTCGAACTCGAAGCGCTCCAGGCGGTAGGGCTGCCCGGGACGGGATGCTTCCGCGAAGCTCCGGGTCTGGGTGACCACCCAGGCCGTGTCGGAGAGCCAGCTGTAGACGTCGGAGGAGTCGGCTAGGCCGGGCGGCAGACCGGGGAAACCCGAGACGTCGTGCCCCACGTAGTTGACGGTCCAGGTCCCCTGGTACTGCCGGAGCCCGAAGGCGGGGCCCTCGACCTCGAAATCCCGCGGGCCCTGGTCGAACCAGGCCAGAGCCCAGGTGGGGTCGGCGGCGCTCACGGATATGGCGTAGACGTACTGCCCGGGGCCCAGGTTGGGCAGCAGCGCCTCCCGGACGGCGTCGAAGACCTTCTCCTGCTCCACCGGGGTCATCCTCGCGCTCTCCCGGCTGAGCTCGTCGAGGTAGAACTGGAGCTCCTCGGTGAGCCCGGCGACGACGGCCTCAAGGCCCCCGCTCCGCATGCTCCCCGAGTCCAGGTAGTGCTGCTTGAGGTGCTCCTCCTCGCGCGCAAGGTCCTGCCTGACCCGGTCCAGCAGGATGCCGTTGACCCCCGCCGCCTCGGCCTCCTCGTACTTGGCCCAGGCCTCGTCGAGCACGGGGTTGTCGATGCTCACCCGCGAGAGGTCCGGCCGGCCGCAGCCCGCGGCGCCCGGCAGCGCGCCCGCCGCCAGCAGCGCCAGCAGGGCCGTCAAGGCTGCCGCCGCGCACCCGCCTCCTCTGCGCACCCGCCTCCTCCTCTCTCGCTCATCCGCCCTTCAACCCGATTATAACCCCCTCCCGTTCCGGGCGCCTCCGCGGCGCCGCTGGTTTGCGGGGGGCCGGGGGGTGGAAGAATACAGGACGGGCCCCCAGGGTCGGGGTCCGTGCCGGAAAGGAGATGAAGGAGATGGAGGACGATTTCTTCCGGGGCATCGAGCCCAAGGAGGTCCCCACCCGCTCGGGAACGGTGGAGCTGCCCATCCGCTGCGCCGCCGCCACCTGCGCCGCCGGTTTCTTCTCGGCCCCCGCCGCGGGCATCAAGGCGCTGCTCCCCTCGCCGGACCTGGTGCCGGTGGAGATGCGGCCGGGCCGCGCCGTGGTGGCCTTCGCGGCGTTCGCCTGCCACGATACCTCCATCGGCCCCTGCCGCAAGTTCGGCATCGCCGTGCCCGTGAGCCACCGGCCGAAGCGCAGGCCCGGCCCCGTCGCCGCCCTGCGCATGCTCTCCACCTTGAGCTTCGAGGCCTGGGTGTGGAAGCTGCCGGTCACCTCGGAGGCGGCCCTCGAGGCGGGCATCGACGTCTGGGGCTGGCCCGGGTTTTCGGCCGACATCGACTTCCGGGACGGCCCGGACTCCGCCTCCTGCCGCCTGGCCGCGGAGGGGAGGCACGTCCTCACCCTCACCGTGCGCAAGAAGAAGCCCGCCATCCGGACCTACCTGGACTTCAACGCCTACACGGTCAAGGACGGGAACCTGCTCTATACGCCGGTGCGCGGCGTCTCCGCCGGCATGGCCCGCAGCGTGCTGCCGCGCTCGGCCGCCCTGGAACTGGGCGACCATCCCCTGGCGGACGAGATCGGCCGCCTGGGGCTGTCGAGCAGGGCCGCGGCCTCCCTGTACGTCCCGGACCTGCGGGCCGTCCTGCCCCAAGCCGAGCGGTCCTTTCCGCTGTAGGAAGACCGCCGCGGGAAGCGGGGAAGGCGCGCCAGGGAGGAGCCCCGGGTAGCTCCTCGGCCCGGCGCCGGCCCCGTTTAACCCGGCGCCGGGTGGAACTTCCTCCCCAGCACCTTCTCGGAGTAGCCGGCGTAGTCGAGGAACTTGGTGATGCCGCCGTTCCAGAAGGGATAACCGGCGCCGAAGATCATGCACAGGTCGATCTCCTCCGGCCCGGCCACCACGCCCTCCGAGAGCATCAGGTCGATCTCGGCGGTCACCGCCTCGCAGGTGCGGTCGACCATCTCCTGGGGCGCGGCCTTGCGCGGCGGGTCGGCCGCCACCATGGCCGCGGCGTACTCGGGGTCGACGCCGTCCGCCCCGTAGACCCCCGGCTTCTTCATCTCCACCAGCTTGCGGAGGTTCGGGCTGACGTGGTAGCGGTCGGGGAAGGCGCCGGCCAGGGTCTCCAGGGCGTGCATGCCCACCGCCGGACCCACCAGGGCCAGCAGGATGAAGGGGGGCATGGGGGCGCCCAGCCCGGCCAGGGCCGCGTCCACCTCCTGGAAGGTGTTGCCCTCGTCCACCAGGTCCCAGTTGACCACCATCATCCGGATGAGCAGGCGGTTGACCACGAAGGCCGGGCGGTCCTTGCAGAGCACCGCGGTCTTCTTGATCTTTTTGGCGACGTCGAAGGCGGTGACCAGGGTCTGGTCACCGGTCTTGTCGCCCCGGACGATCTCCAGCAGGGGCATGGCCGCCACCGGGTTGAAGAAGTGGAAGCCCACCACTCTCTCGGGGTGCTTGAGGTCGGAAGACATCTCGGTGATGGGCAGCGAGGAGGTGTTGGTGGCCAGGATGCAGGCCTCGCCGACGGCCTCCTCCAGCTCGGCGAAGACCTTCTTCTTGACGGGCATCTCCTCCAGCACCGCCTCGATGACGAAGTCGCAGTCGGCCATGTCCGCGTAGTCGAGGGTGCCCGACAGCAGGCCGTTCATCCAGGGGAGCTGCCCCTTGTCGATGCGCCCTTTCTCCGCCTGCTTGGACAGCTCGCCCCGGATGTAGTCGAGGCCCTTGTCCACGAACTCCTGCTTGATGTCCTTGACGACGACGGGCACCCGCAGGCGGCGGAGGAAGAGCGTGGCCAGCTGGCTGCCCATCAGGCCGGCGCCCAGCACGCCGATCTTGTTGACCGGGGAGGGCCACCCCTCCGGCACCCCCACCGGCTTCTTGGCCCGCCGCTGCACCAGGTCGAAGGAGTAGAGGGAGGCCTTGCACTGGTCCGTGGTGCCCAGCTCGGCCAGGGCGTCGTCCTCCAGCGCGAACCCCTCGTCCACCGAGATGCTCCCGGCCTTGCGGATGATCTCGATGGCCGCGTAGGGGGCGGGCGCCCTGCCGTGGGTCTTGGCGTCGGCCATGGCCCTGGCGGCGTCGCACAGGGCGTCCACGCCGGAGAAGTCGGGCGCCGGGCGCTCCACCCGCTCGCCGCCCTCCAGCAGCCCCACGGCGAACTCGATGCTCGCGTCCAGGAAGTCCACCGGCTCGTAGAGGCGGTCGGCGATGCCCATCTCGAAGGCGGCCTTGCCGTTGAGCATCCTGTTGTTGTTGAGCGCGTTGTACACGATCACCTGCAGCGCCTTCTCCGGCCCGACGAGCTTGGGGAGCAGGGTGGTGCCGCCCCAGCCCGGCAGCAGGCCGATGAAGCACTCGGGGAAGGCCAGGGCCGTCACCCCGGTGGAGATGGTGCGGTAGCCGCAGGCCAGGGCGATCTCCAGCCCTCCCCCCATCACCGCGCCGTTGACGGCCGCCACCGTGGGGTAGGGCAGGTCCATGATGCGCTTGAAGGCCTGGTGCCCCGCCACCGCGATGCTCTTGGCCTCCTCGAAGGTGGTGATGGTCTCCATCTGGGTGATGTCCGCCCCCACCGCGAAGATGTAGGCCTTGCCGGTGAGGACCAGCGCCTTGACGCCGGGATCCTCGGCGATGCGGTCCAGGCAGGCGTTGAGGCTGGCCAGGCTGCCCAGCCAGAAGGCATTGGGCTTCTTGTAGTCGAATCCGTTGTCCATGGTCACCAGGGCGATCCTGCCGGCCCGGGTGTCCGCGTAGGTCTCCTTGAACTGGGTGACGACTTCGTCCGCCATTTCTTCCTCCTCTCCTCGGCTCCGCCTATCCCTGCACGTTCTCCCAGATGACCGAGCCGCCCTGGCCCAGGCCCACGCACATGGTGGTCAGGCCGTACCTGGCGCTCGAGTCCTCCTCGAAGAGCAGGGCCAGGTGGGCCATGAGGCGGCAGCCGGAGGAGGCCAGGGGGTGGCCGAAGGCGATGGCCCCGCCCCAGCGGTTGAGGCGCGGGTCGTCCGGCCGCTGCATCCCGAACTCGTTCATGAACGCGATGACCTGCACGGCGAAGGCCTCGTTGGCCTCGATGATGTCCAGGTCCTCGAACTTCATGCCCGTGCGCTCCAGCACCCGCTTGGTGGCCGGGATGGGCGCGGCCCCCATGATCTCCGGCCTGATACCGGCGAAGGCGTAACCGACCATGCGCATCCTGGGCTTGAGGCCGAACTCCTCGCAGGCCCTGCCCGAGGCCAGGAGCACCCCGGCCGCCCCGTCGTTGAGGCCCGAGGAGTTGCCCGCGGTCACCCGCCCCTTGACCCGGAAGGGGGTCTTCAGGTCCGCAAGGCCCTCCATGGTGGTCTGGGGGCGCGGCTGTTCGTCCATGTCGGCCACCTTCCAGCCGTCTTCGGTCCAGACGGTCATGGGCACGATCATCCGCTGGATCTTCCCCTCCTCGTAGGCCTTCTTGGCCTTGCGCTGGCAGATCATGGCGTACTCGTCGCACATCTCCTTGGTGATCTCCGGGTGGAGGTCGTGCAGGTTCTCGGCGGTCACCCCCATGTTCAGGGCGCTGGGGTCGACGATCTTCTCGGTGAGGAAGCGCGGGTTGGGGTCGGCGCCCTCGGCCATGGGGTGGTGTCCCATGTGCTCGACGCCGCCGGCGACGATCAGGTCGGCCGCCCCGACCATGATCTCCGAGGCGCCGAAGCAGGCCGCGGTCATGCCGCCGGCGCACATGCGGTCGATGGAGACCCCGGGCACCGAGGCCGGCAGGCCGGAGAGCATGACCGTGGTGCGGCCCATGGTGATGCCCTGGTCGCCCCACTGGGTGGTGGCCCCCCAGACGTTGTCGTCGACGCGCTCCCCGGGCACCCCCGGGTTGCGTTCCAGCAGGGTGCGGATGACCTTGACCACCAGGTCGTCCGCGCGGGTGTGCCAGAAGATCCCCTTCTGGCCGGCCCGCCCGAAGGCGGTGCGCACCGCGTCCACCAGGTAGACCTCGTTCAGTTCCCTGGCCATTACTCCCCCTCCTTCTCCGTCTCTCGGCGCCGCCGTCACGCCATGGACGGGCGCGCGAACACTAAAACCCCCGGGAATCGGTGGAATCGTTGCCCCTGTCTATCCGGCTCAGGCTGCAATCTCTGCCGTATCCTTTCGCCCTGACCCGACGCGCTGGACCACCCCCATTCTAGCACGGCGGGAGCCGGGCGGAGAAGAACCTGGATAGAACCTGGATGGAGCCCGAGCAGGGGGATGTTTGGAAGGGCGGGGGTCTGCCGATATATGTAATACGGTTGTTCAATCTGTCGTCGAAGGCGTTAGAATGGAAGAGAGACGCCGAGGGGAAGCTGGAGGGGGCCGGGCCGGAGGCCTCCCGCGGGGGGCGCGCGGTCGGCCTGGCGCGGCCGGGAAGGTCAAGGCGCGGCCCGCGTTGAAAGAGAAGCCGTATAAAGCGTCTTTTCCGAAGCCGGTCCGGGTTTAGGAGGTGGTGGCTTATCGTCGGTTATCGCGGGGAAACCGTTTCGTGCTCGGAGGTCGCATGGCGGGAGGTGGCGAGTTGAAGAAGGATGTTGTCAGGATCCTTGTCCTCACCGTGGCCCTGGCGGTGGTGGCGTTCTTCTGGATCTGGCTCTACGACTCCACGGGAGCCAAGGCCTTCTGGGTCGCGCTGATCAGCTTCGGGGTCTTTCTGGCGGCGGGCGCGGACGGCAGGAAGCTGCCCTGGATGACCCTGGGCGGCGTGCTGGGCGTGGTCTCCGGGCTGCTGACCTTCGCCCTGGCCAAGCTGGTCCTGCCCTACGCGGACGGCATCTCCATGGCCGTCGCCGGAGCCGTATTCCTGCTGGTGGGCGCGGCGCTGAGCCTGGGGCTCGGCTCCATCCCCAGGCAGCAGAGGTTCCTGGATATCTTTCCCCTGTTCCTGGTGGGCTGGGGCGGCTTCATCGGGGCCATGGCCCGCTTCGACTTCCTCTTCAACGAGCTGGTGGTGGAGTCCATGCCCCGGACCATGACCACCTTCCTGGGCGTGATGCTCTCGGTCCTCTTCGGCCTGCTCTTCGGGGCGGTCCTGGGAAGCACCGCCCTCACGCTGGGCAGGAAGGAAGGGGCCGGGGACGAGCTGTCCGCGCCCGAGATGGCGGAGAAGGGGGTGGCTTGAGATGCGCAGGATGAAGAGGGCCTCCCTCCTGGCGCTGGGCGTCGTCCCGCTGCTCCTCCTCACCGCCTTCCTGCCGGCCGGGGCGGTCACCAAGGAGGAGGGAAAGCCCGGGCGGCACTCCAGCGAGCTGGTGGTCTGCGAGACCGACGCCTCCGGGATCATCGAGAGCGTCCGGGTCTTCGACACCCTGGGCGTGCCCGGGAGCGGCGGCGGCTCCGTGGACATCATGGAGAAGTACAATTTCGCGGGCGAGGAACCCTCCAAGATAACCGGGTTCAACAGCTTCGCCAAGCCGGCGGTGGACGGCGACTACCTGGTCTGGAAGGGCATCGACACCGGCACCGACACCAACACCGTGGCCGACGTCAAGTTCTCCAAGGCCATGGTGGAGGAGGCCAAGACCCGCATCCCCTTGAAGATCAGCTACCAGTACTACTTCGACGGCAAGAAGGTCTCGGGCCCCAAGGACATCGCCGGGAAGACCGGCCACTTCCGCATGGAGGCCACCTTCACCAACGTCAGCGGGGAGTCCGTCCCCGTGGCCTATAAGGACCCGGCCACCGGCGAGACCCTCTACCAGAAGACCGACGTCTACCTGCCCCTGGTCATCCAGCCCTACGACTGGAAGTTCGACAACAACCACTTCTTCAACCTGCAGGCCGACCCCATGGCGGTGATCATCCCCAAGCCGGACGTCACCCAGCCCGGCTGGACCATCCCGCTCTTCCCGCCCGCGACCGACGCGAAGCAGGGCATCTGGGTGGAGGCGGACGTCAAGGACTTCCGGATGCCGGCGCTGGCCCTGGTGGTCGCCTTCGTCTTCCCGCACACCAACCAGGCCAACGCGCTGGACCAGCTGGGCCCCGGCCTCAACGATCTCTACGGCGGCATCCGGCAGCTGGACGAGGGGCTGAACACGGCGGTGGCCGGGCTGGGCACGGCCGCCACGCCGGACACCCTCCTCTACGGCATCGGCAAGATCTACGACGGGCTGCTGCAGCTGTCGGCCGAGGGCATAGACAAGCTGGAGGGCGGCGTCAACGGCCAGCTCATCCCGGGCATCCACCAGCTCTACGGCGGCACCGACCAGATCCTGGGCGGGCTGGGCACCGCCAAGGGGGGCATCGAACAGCTCGAGGACGGCATCGACCTGTTGATGGCCAAGCTGAGCAGCGGCAGCGCGGCGGACCCGGGCTTCAAGGAGGCCCTGCAGGAACTGATAGACGGCATCAACCTGAAGCTCATCCCGAACCTGCAGTACATCCGCTCCCGCGTCGGCCCGGCCTCCGCTTCGGGCACCCTGCTCAACCAGATCGACGGGCTCATCGCCAACTTCACCGTGGACAACTCGGCGCTGTTCCCCGGGCCTCTTCCGCCGCCATCGGGGCTTACCATGTACGGTTTCGTAAACAACCTCGCCAAGTTCTCCGGCACCATGGGCGGGACCAGCGTACCTTTCATCTCGGGCCAGATGGCCGGGATGGCGAGCCAGCTGTCCGCCGGGAGGCCCGATATCGTCGCCATGTACGACGGGCTGGGCGACGGTACCGACCCCGACACCCAGATCATCGGCGGCCTCTTCCGGATGTCCTCGGTGCTGACCTACCTGGCGAACGGCATCGGCGACGCGGCCACGCCGGAGACCATCCTCAACGGGCTGGCCCGGCTGAAGATGGGCCTGATAACCCTGGGCGCGGGCATCGGCAGCACGGCCGATGAGAACTCGCTGATGGGCGGGGTCAGCCGGATCAAGTTCGGCCTGAACGGGGAGGGCATCGGCTCGCAGGGCATCCTGCAGGGCCTGCGGCAGATCAGCGAAGGCCTGGCGCAGATCGACAGTTCCGCCATCGGCAGCGCCTCCACGCCCAACACCCTGCTCTACGCGGCCAACGCCGTCGGGGAGGGCCTGGGAGACCTGCAGGGCGGCCTGGTCAAGGCCACCGAGGGGGGCACCCAGGTGATGCTCACCGGGCTGGACGGCAGCCTCAAGACCATCAACCTGACCCAGGGCGAGCTGGCGGCGCTGGAGGCGCGCGCCGGGGAGTTCGACTCCTTCCTGGGCTCGCCGACGGACGGCGAGAGCATGGTGCGCTTCATCTACCAGACCCCGGCGGTCTACGGGTACTCGGACGGCAACAGCACCAGCCACTGGGTGGCCGTCGTCCTCTCCATCATCATCGCCGCGGGCCTGGTGCTGGCGGGGGCGCTGCTCTTCCGCAAGCTGGCCTAGACGGCACTACGCCAAAGCAAGGAGGCGGGGTCCCCCCGCCTCCTTCTTCACATGGGGTCAGCCCTTCATTCTTCACATCTTCGCCCCCCCCAGCCCCTCCCGGGCCCGGATCTCGATTCCCCGGCCGCACCGGCACGGCTGCAGCGGTATCATATCCCCATGGACGGAAAGGCTGACCCCGGCAGGCCGGCCCCGCGGGGCGTTTCGCGCAAGTCGCCCACCCTGCACGACTTCCCCTACGACCACCCGCGGCGCAAGTGCTACCACAAGTGGATCATCAACGTGGCCCCGCCCGGCAGGCCGCACTGCGCCCACGACTGCCTCTACTGCTATGCCCGGGAGGCCGTCTACGCGCGCGACCGGGGCGGCTCCCCCCTCTTCTACGCCGGCCTGGCCGGGGCGGTGGAGGCGGAACTGGGGCGCCTGCGGCTCTGCCCTCCCGTCTCCCTCTCCAACGCCACCGATCCCTGCCAGCCCGCCGGGCCCCTGCGGGACGAGGTTGCGCGCCTGGTGCGGATGCTCCTCGGCCGGGGCGTCTCCCTGAGCATCACCACCAAGGGAGACCCCTCCTTCCTGGCCGACCTGCCCGGATTCGCCGGGAACCCCCGGGTCTTCACCGCCATAACCCTGGAGGGGCCACAGGAGGTGCTGCGCGTCCTCTCGCCCCGGGCCCCCGCGGAGGAGGAGCGGCTGGCCGCGATGGCCTCCATGCGCGCGGCGGGGGTCCCGGTGGTCGCCCGCATCGACCCGGTCCTGCCGCACCTGTGGAGGGCCGTCTACGGCGGGAGCTGGACGGAAGAGCTGGAGGGCTTGGTCGAGAGGGTGGCGCAGGCCGGGGCGGGGCACGTCATCTCCTCTGCGGGGACCCTCGGGGCCGGGGCCTGCCGGGAGGTCCACCGGGCCGTGCGGGCCCGCTCCCGGCCCGAGTCCGAGGCCTTCCTCCGCGACTACCTGGGCGACCGCGCTTACCCCGGCGTCGGCCGCCGCCTGGTCCTCCCGGCGCGGCTGGAGTTCCACCGCCGCATGCGCTCCATCTGCGAGGCCCGGGGGATGACCTATGCGGCCTGTATCGAGCTGGGGGCGGGCGAAGCCGACACGCCCGGCCTGCCCCACTGCGAGGCCTTCCCCGCGCCCTTCTGCCTCCGGGACCGCGACGGCTACTTCCGCCCCCTGGACGGCTGCACCGCCAACTGCTTCGTCAACTGCCGCGGCCTCCGGCGGCCGCCCTGCGGCGAGCCCCGCCTGGCCGCCGCCCCGGCTCCCTACCGGGCTTCCTGGCTGCGCTGAAAGCGCCCCGGGCGCCCCGGGCGTCACAACCCGCCCCCCCCCGCGGCCGCTCCGCCGAATGCGAGAAATAAAAAGACGCCCTGGCGAGCGCCTTTTTATTAGGTGCTATTAGCCACCGACATATAGGGCTATTTCAGGGGGTGGAATGTGCTGATTCCATCTCATGCTATAGGGCATATGGGGTTGGCCGGCGGCTAATAGCGTTGGGCCTTATTCAGTTTTTCAAGGTCGTAGCCGTTCGTTCCGATCAGAGACTAACCTGAACGGGTGAACCATGCAATGACCTACATCATCCAAAGACATCCTTTGAAAGCTGAGCTTTGTTGGTCCCACCCGTTAGAGCTCGATTAGAAGATAACACGGGGGCCCGTTGAAGTCAAGCGTTTTTCTCGGCGCCTCGATCGACTCAGCGCGCCCCCCGCCCGGCCCTTCCGCGCCGGGGCTTCGCGCCGTTATCCCAGAACCTGCTCTCCCTCTCCATGCGCCTGTCCGTCAGGCGTTTGCGCCGCTCCTCCAGGTATTCCTCCCAGAGGATGCGCCGGCCCCAGACGGTGAAGCGCAGGAAGTGCTCCACCCGCGCCTTGGCCCGGCCCGACACCTCCCTCAGCTCATCGGATACCTCTTCGCGCGGGGGGAGCAGGCGCAGCTGCACCGGTTCGGGCGGCTCCTCGCACTCCACGAAGGGCAGCTTGCGGTTGCCGAGGGACTCCTCGGGCACCAGCACCCGCAGGGCCTGCGGCACCACGCCGACGTGGATGACCCGGCCGGCCGGCACCCGGTGGGCCTCCCCGTCCACCTGGGCGTAGGTGTCGGACTTGCACTCCACGCGCATGTTCCTGACCTGGTGGAAGGAGACCTTGCGCGAGAAGCCGTGCCGCCCCCCCATGATGGCCATCATCACCAGCACGTAGGCGTAGAGGTTGGGTACCTGGCGGCCGATGGTCAGGCCCAGCACGCCGTCGTTCATCCTGGCCTCCGGGTGGATCCTGACGTAGCGCCCGAAGAGCGGGGCGTTGCAGAGGATGGCGATGACGCACCAGTCGTCGAAGGTCTGGCCGTCGAAGTCGAAGTGGAGGTGGTACTTCTTGCGCTCATCGAAGAGGACCATCTTGATGCCCGAGTAGAAGTAGGCGGGCACGCGGAAGCGCTTGTTCTTGTAGGTGGCGTCGGCTATCTCGGAATCCACCCCCAGCCCGAAGGAGACGGCCGCGTAGCGGTTGTCGTAGCGGATGAGGTCGATGGTGCGGTAGCTGTCGCCCAGGATGGCCCTCAAGGAGGACTCGCGGTCGGTGCGGTCGTAGCCGACGTTGCAGGCGAAGTCGTCGGCGGTGCCGGCGGGGAACATGGCCAGCTTGAGGTGGGCGTTGGGCACCTTCATGATGCCGTTGAGGATCTCGTTGGCGGTGCCGTCGCCGGAGACCGCCACCACCACGTCGAAGTCCTCGGCCCACTTGACCACCATCTCCTCGGCGTGCCCGGTGCGCTCGGTGAAGAGGGCCTCGTAATCCACGCCCATCTTCCGGAGGCGGCTGAGCAGCCAGATGCCTTCCTTCTGGGCCTTGCCGCCGCGCGAGACCGGGTTGACGATCACCAGGTAACGCCGGTCCTTATAGGTCTTCAGCATGGGTTCCCTGCCTCACTCGTTTCCCTGAACGCAGCAAGATGATATCACAAAGGGGAGGAAGGATTACAGGCGCTGCGCTGCGCTCGCCGGGTGCTATAATCTTGGCCATGGCAGAGGACCTCTTCGAAAGGCTCATCGCGGGCGACCGCCGGGCGGCGGCGCGCGCCATCTCGCTGGTGGAGAACGGCGGTCCGGGCGCCCCGGAGATCATCCGCAGGCTGCACAGGCACACCGGCCGGGCCCACATCGTGGGCATCACCGGGCCGCCCGGGGCGGGCAAGAGCACCCTGGTGGCGGCGGTGGCCCGGGAGCTGCGCTCGCGGGAGAGGACCGTGGGCATCGTGGCCATCGACCCCACCAGCCCCTTCTCGGGCGGCGCCCTGCTGGGAGACCGGGTGCGCATGCAGGAGCTCGCAACCGACAAGGGGGTCTTCATCCGCTCCATGGCCTCGCGCGGCTCCCTGGGCGGGGTGGCCCGCGCCACCAACGACGCCGTCAACGTGCTGGACGCCTTCGGCCGGGACGTCATCATCGTGGAGACGGTGGGGGCGGGGCAGGTGGAGGTGGACATCGTCCGCTTCGCCCACACCTCGGTTGTGGTCACCATGCCGGGGGCGGGCGACGAGATCCAGGCCATCAAGGCCGGCATCCTGGAGATCGGGGACGTCTTCGTGGTCAACAAGGCCGACCGCGAGGGGGCGGCGCGCACCTCGCTGGAACTGGCCCTGATGCTGGAACTCTCTCCCCGTGGCCAGGACGCCTGGACCCCTCCCATCCGGAAGACGGTGGCCACCACCGGCGAAGGGGTGGGGGAACTGGTGGACGCGCTCCTCGACCACTTCACCTACCTGCGCGCCCACGACCTGCTGGAGGCCAAGCAGCGGGAGCGCATGGTCTCGGAGATGCTGGAGATCATCAACCAGAGGGTGGGGAGCGCGGTCAAGGACCTCCTGCGCGAGGACGGGCCCATGTCCGACCTGCTGCACCGGCTCCTGTACACCCGCGAGGTGGACCCCCACAGCGGCGCGGACCTGATCATCCGCCGGCTGATGGAGGACGCCGCTGCGGGGCGCCGCTAGTTGAAGCGGAAGCGGATGACGTCGCCGTCCCGCACCTCGTAGTCGCGCCCCTCCGCGCGCAGGTGCCCCGCCTCCCGGGCGGCCGAGAAGGAACCGTGCTCGAGGAACTCCTCGAAGGAGAGGACCTCCGCCCTGATGAAGCCGCGCTCCATGTCGGTGTGGATCTTTCCCGCGGCGGGCGCGGCGCGGGTCCCGCGCCGGACCGGCCAGGCCCGGCACTCCCGCGACTCGACGGTGAAGAAGGTCACCAGGTCGAGCAGGCGGAAGGACGCGGCCACCAGCTTGTGCAGCCCCAGCTCCTCGATGCCGTAGCCGGCCAGGAAGTCGGCCAGGTCCTCCGGCTCCAGCTCCTCCAGCTCCGCCTCCAGCTTGGCGCAGAAGGCCACCACCTCGGCCCCCTCGGCGGCCGCGCGCTCCCGCACCGCCGCGAGGTGGGGGCCGCCGTCCGGCAGCGACTCCTCGCCCAGGTTGGCCACGAAGATGACCGGCTTGGCGGTGAGCAGGAAGAGGTCGTCCAGGTAGCCCCGCTCCTTCTCTTCCAGGCCCAGCCCGCGCACCGGCCGGCCCTGGTCCAGGGCGGCGCGCGCCCGCTCGAGCACCTCCAGCTCGGCCTGCTTCTCCTTGTCGCCGGTGCGCACGGCCCGGGCCACCTTGTCCAGCCGCTTGTCCAGGGTCTCCAGGTCGGCCAGGGCCAGCTCGGTGTCGACGACGGCGATGTCCCGCGACGGGTCCAGGGCGGCGGCGACGTGGGCCACGTCGGGGTCCTCGAAGCAGCGGACGGTGTGGGCGACGGCGTCCACCTCGCGGATGTGGGAGAGGAAGCGGTTGCCCAGCCCCTCCCCCCGATGCGCCCCCTCCACCAGCCCGGCGATGTCGGTGAAGCGGATGGTGGCCGGGACGGTCTTGGAGCACTCGGCCTTGCTGGAGACCTCCGCGAGGCGGGGATCGGCCAGGTGGACGATGCCGGCGTTGGGATCCACCGTGGAGAAGGGGTAGCCGGCCACGGTGGCGCGGCCCTCCGCCAGCGCGTTGAACAGGGTGGATTTGCCCGCGTTGGGAAGCCCCACGATGCCGATCTCCAGGCCCATGCCTCACCTCTCCTTCCGGTTGGCGGCTGGCCACCCGCGCCGCGTTATTAATATAATAACCCCATGGACCTGTTCAGACACCCCGCGCGGATCATCGAGGCGGCGCACTGGGCGGTCACGGCGGCCGTCGCCTCCCTGCCCCTGTTCAAGGGCGCGGAGGCGGACCTTCTGCCCTGGGCGGCCGTCCTGGGGGCGCTGGCGGCGGAGGGCGCCGCCCTCTCCCTCTACCTCAGGCGGCGGGGGCGGCCGCGGGGGGAGCACGGGCGCAGCGCCCGGATGGAGACCCTCTACCGGATAAGCCAGTCCCTCTCCCGCTCCCTGGACCTGGAGCGGACGCTGGCCGCCATCCTGGAGTCCACCGACGAGGCCTTCTCAACGGACATCAGTTCCATCCGCCTGCTCGACCCGAGCGCCAACACCCTGGTGGTCAAGGCCTCCGGGGCCCCCGACCCGGCCGGCGGGGAGGGGCAGATCGAGATCGAGCTGGGGGAGGGCTTCATCGGCTGGGTGGCCAAGGAGGGCCGCCCCCTGGTCATCAACGACGTCGCCGCCGACCCCCGCTTCGCCGTCTTCCCGCGGGCCCGCAAGAAGGTGGCCTCGGCCCTGGCCGCCCCCATCCACCTGGGGGGCACGGTGGTGGGGGTGCTCTCCTGCGCCTCCTCCCGGCAGCGGACCTTCACCGACGAGGACCTGCAGCTGCTGGTGACCATCTCCAACCTCGCCGCCACCGCCATCGAGCGCGCCGAGCTCTTCGAGCGCGTCCGCACCCGCGGCGAGGTCATCGTGGAGAACATCAGCTCCTCCATCGTCGTCACCGGTCCCTCGGGCGACATCACCCTCGTCAACCAGGCCGCCCGGGACCTGCTGGGGCTGGAGGACGGGGTCAAGGGGGCCGGCGTGGCGGAGGTCCTCAACGAAAGCGTCGAGGGGTTCGGCGCGTTCTGGGAGGAGATCCTCAGGGAGCGCTCCGCCCCGGGCGCGGGGGCCGGGCCGGCGGGGGGGCGGGCGGGTCTTTCCCGGTCCCGGGAACTGCGCACCGCCGGGCCCGACGAGCGGTGCCTGCTGGTGAAGTCGTCGCCCGTCCTGGCCAGCTACGACGCCCTCTCCGGCTTCGTCTTCATCCTCGAAGACATAACCGAGCGGGTAAGGGTGGACGAGATCCGCAACGAGCTGATGCTGATGATCGCCCGCCGCGTGGAGGAGTTCTCGGCCCTCTACGAGATGGGGTACTCACTGGCGGGGACGAGCGACACCCAGTACATGCTGGACCTGCTCATCCGGCGGGCGCGGGAGATGCTGGCGGCGGGCGCGGGGGCGCTCTCCCTCTACGACGCGGACTCCGACGGGTACGCCTACAAGGCCGCCGCCGGGATGAGGGAGGAGCTCAAGGACCTGTCCTTCAAGGAAGGGGAGGGCCTGCCGGGGCGGGCGGCCGCCTCCCGGGAGCCCCTGCGCGTGGAGAGGGGCGCTCCGGCCGGGGCGGCGATGCTGGCCGCCGAGGTGCCCCGGGAGGTCTCCGCGCTGGTGAGCCCGATCATCTGGAGGGACAGGGTCACCGGGGTGATCGAACTCTACCGGGACGTCTCGGGGCAGCCCTTCTCCGACGACGACCTTTCGCTGCTCTCCCTGTTCGTGAGCCAGGCGGCCATCGCCCTGGAGAACGCCAACCTCTACCGGATCATGTCCGAGGACAAGATGCGCATGGAATCCATCCTGCTCTCGGTGGCGGACGGCGTGGTGGCGGTGAACAGCGATGCCCGGGTCATCCTGGTCAACCCGGAGGCCGAGAAGGTCCTCAACCTGCCTCCCTTCGCCGACGTCCAGGGCCGGCACGTAAAAGAGGTCATCCGCAACCCGGAGATCGCCAACCTCCTGCTGAAGAGCCTCTACACCAAGGACGACCTGGCCCTGGAGATCACCCAGAGCATCCCCCGCAGCCTGATCATGGAGGTCCAGACCTCGGTCATCGACGACGAGCGCGAGGAGCGCCGGGGGGTGGTGGCGGTGCTGCGGGACGTCACCCGCATGCGCGAGCTGGAGCAGGCCAAGTCGGACTTCGTCTCCACCGTCTCCCACGAGCTGCGCACCCCCCTGACCTCCATCAAGGCCTACACCGCCACCCTGCTGCGGGAGGACGTCGCCTTCGACCCCTCCACCCAGCGGGAGTTTCTGCGCATCATCGAGGACGAGGCCGACCGCCTCACCCGCCTCATCGCCGACCTGCTGGACGTCAGCCGCATCGAGTCGGGCAGGTTCGAGCTGAAGAAGCGGGAATTCGACTTCATCAGGCTGTTGAACATCGTGGTGGAGAAGGTCATGTCCTCCACCGACATCCACCAGGTCAGCACCTCCGCCCCGCAGAGCATGACCCCCATGCTGGCCGACCCGGACAAGATAGAGCAGGTGCTGCTGAACCTTCTAGGCAACGCGGTCAAGTACTCGCCCCGCGGCGGCCCCATCGAGATAGAGGTCAGGGAGCACCCCGGCAAGATGGAGTGCTCCATCCGGGACCACGGCGTGGGCATCCCCAAGGAGCACCTTCCCAGGGTGTTCGACAAGTTCAGCCGGGTGGACAACCGCTCCACCCGGGGCATCGGGGGCACCGGCCTGGGCCTGTACATAACCAGGAGCATCGTGGAGGCCCACGGCGGCACCATCTGGGCGGAGTCCACCCCCTCCAGGGGCTCGAAGTTCCGCTTCACCCTTCCCCTGGACCCCGCGCGCAGCAAGGGCCAGCAGAGGCCCGAGGGAAATTTCGCTTTATGAACGGGGCGGTCGGGGCATATAATGAAATTTGACAAGGCTTAAAAAAGTCAGGGGAGGTCGCGCCTTGGGCGAGAACGAACGGGCCGTCAGGATACTGCTGGTGGACGACGAGCGCAACATTCTAGACATCGTCCAGTTCAACCTGGAGGTGGAGGGATTCGAGGTGATGACCGCCTCCGACGGCCGCGAGGCCCTGCGCGCCGCCAACGAGGTCAAGCCGGACCTCATCCTCTGCGACATCATGATGCCGGAGCTCAACGGGCTGGAGGTGTGCCGCCGGCTCAAGGCGGACGGCCGCACCAACCAGATCCCCATCGTGATGCTCTCGGCCAAGGCGCAGTCCCAGGACAAGTTGGACTCCATCGAGGCGGGGGCGGACGACTTCGTCACCAAGCCCTTCGACTTCGGCGACCTGGTGGCGCGGATCAAGGTCAACCTGGTGCGGGCCAAGCAGAAGAAGGACGTCAGCCCGCTCACCGGCTTTCCCGGCTCCATCTCCATCGAGGCGGAGATCAAGAACCGCATCAACCGGGAGGGGCCCTTCGCCACCCTCTACGTGGACATGGACAACTTCCGGCCCTTCAACGAGGTCTACGGCTTCCCCCTGGGGGACAAGGCCATCAGGATGCTCGCCGGCATCATCGACGACGCCGTGCGCAAGGCGGGAAACGTCGAGGACTTCATCGGGCACGGCGGCGGGGACGACTTCGTGATCATCTCCACCCCCGACCGGGCCAAGCCCCTGGCCGTCTTCATCATCGAGAACTTCGACCGCAGGATAACCGCCGTCTTCAAGGAGGAGGACCTGCAGCGGGGGTACTTCATCCGGACGGACCGGACGGGCAAGGAGAGCTACGTCCCCATCACCACCGTGAGCATCGGCATCGCCTCCAACGAGCACAGGAAGATCAGCACCCACTGGGAGGTGGGGGAGATAGCCAAGGAGACGTTGAACTACGCCAAGTCCATCCCCGGGAGCACCTTCTTCATGGACCGGCGGGCCAAGTAGGGGGCCGGGGGCCCCGGAGGGAAGATGGAAGAGCAGGCGGAAGGGAAGTACAGGGTCCTGGTGGTGGAGGACGACGACTCCATCTCCAACGTGGTGGAGTTGAACCTGCGCCTGGACGGCTACGAGGTGTTCCTGGCGGCCGACGGCGAGGAGGGGCTGGCCATGGTGGAGGAGGTCCGGCCCGACCTGGTCATCCTGGACGTGATGATGCCCAGGATGGACGGCTGGGAGGTGCTGATGCGCCTGCGCCGGCAGCCGGAGACGCGGGATATCCCGGTGATCATGCTCACGGCCATGGGCGACGAGCGCTCCAGGGTGATGGGCCTGCGCGGCGGGGCCGACGACTACGTGGCCAAGCCCTTCAGCCCCCTGGAGCTCACCGCCCGGGTCAAGGTGATCCTGGACCGGGTGGGGCGGCAGGCGGCCGGGCAGGGAGGGGGCGGGGCCCCGGTCAGGCTGGAACAGGTCCCGGTGCAGAAGGGGGACACCATCATCCTGGTCCCCAAGGAGGACATCTACTACATAGATACCAAGTACGAATACGCCAACATCCACACCCACTCCGACTCCTACCTGACCACCTACAGCCTGAGCGACCTGGAGAAGTCGCTGGACCGCAGCATGTTCTTCCGCACCCACCGCAGCTTCATCGTCAACCTGAGGAAGGTCAAGGAGATCATCAAGGTCTCCCGCAACAGCCTCATCGTGGCCCTGACCGACGAGAAGGCCAGCCGCGTGCCGGTCAGCCGCCGGCAGGCCGCGCAGCTCAAGGAGGCCCTGGGCATCTGAGCGTCCTCGTTTACCCCGGCCCGCCGCGGGATATAACAGCTTAGTCGGCGTACGCGAGCGAGAACGGAGGTCGAGGGGCATGAAGCTCAGCGCGAGGAACGTACTCAAGGGCAAGGTCAAGGGCATCGAGCACGGGGCGGTCAACACCGAGGTGACCGTGGAACTGGCCGGCGGGGCCGAGGTGATCTCCATCATCACCCGGGCCTCGGCCGAGGCCCTGGGCCTGAAGAAGGGCAAGAAGGTCTACGCGGTCATCAAGGCCTCCAACGTGATGATCGGGGTCGACTGAGCCGGCCTTTGCTTGACAACCGTGACGACGGCATGATACCTTTTCTTCGCATCGCAGGTTTTCCGAGCAGAGCGGCCTAAAGCGAGAGCCAGGGCCGCCTGCCGAAAGGGTGCGGCTGGAAACGGTTGCGCCTCCCGCGTTTGGAAAGGGAAACCGGCCGGCGAAGGAGTTCGTGGGCATCCTTTCCAAGAGGGATGCCCTCTTGTGTTGCCGCCGCGCGCCGCCCTTTCCGCTGCGGGAAGGGCGGTTTTTCGCCTTTTAGGAGCCCTGCGTGAGTGGGAGGACCAGGCACTGGAAGGAGGAGAAGGATGCGCAAGGTATTCGTGGTACTGCTGGTGGCGCTGATGAGCGTCGCCCCCGGGCTGGGGGTGCTCCACTGGGCGGTCTCGGCTCCGGAGGGAGGCGGCTTCCATGCCGACGCCGTCTCGGCCGCCTCGCCCAACTACCGGATCTTCACCGAAGCGGACCTCAAGTCCATGAAGTCCATCACCGGGGAGGTCTTGGGAGGCCATTACACCTGCCAGAAGAACTCCGATCCCTACTCCTACTTCGAGCAGGACTGGAAGGGCGTCGACCTCTCCTACCTGCTGGAGCAGGAGGTGGGCATCAAGGCCGACACCACCGGCATCAAGATCATCGCCGCCGACGGCTACGCAATCACGCTGTCCCCCGCCGAGATGCGGGGCAACGGCAACCCCGACGGCCTGAAGACCCTGCTGGGTTACTTGAGGGGCGGCGAGAGCACCTACAACCCGCCGAACTTAGAGGGCAACATGGAAGGCACGGGCACCTTCCCGTCGGTGGCTCCGGCCGAGCCGAACGTCATGCTCGACGAGAACGAGGGGCCGTTCCGGCTGGTGCTGCCGCAGTCCGCCATCGGGCCCGATGCCCGCAATGAGAACTACAACCCGCGGGGCGGCGGCAGCGCCAACTGGCAGAAGTCGGTGCGGCAGGTGCGGGCCATCGAGGTGCAGCCCCTGCAGCCGGGCATCCCGCCCATCGACACCAGGGCCCTCCCCCCCAACCAGGTGGTGGTCTACGGCAACATCCTCAACCGCCACACCTTCACCGTGGACCAGCTCAAGACCATCAACCCCGTCTCCGCTCCCTACGACTGGAAGAACAAGGCTGACATCACCGGCACCGCCGCCTGCACCGGCATCACCGTGGAGTACCTGCTCGATAAGGTGCTGGGCCTGCAGGATACCGCCGCGACCATGCGGTTCTACGCCTCAGACGGCTTCAGCGGCAAGAGGGACTACACCCTGGAAGAGATGCGGCAGGACTGGCCGGGCGGCGTGAAGATGCTGCTGGCCTGGGACGTCGACGGCGAGCTGGGCGTGGAGCCGGGAGACGGCCCCATCGAGTTCATCAAGCCGCAGGAGGGCTCCGCCGACACCAACAAGAGCAAGTGGGTCAAGAACCTGCGCAACATCCACGTGGGCGCGGACAGCGATGCCGACAAGCCCGACCCGGCCCAGATCCCCTCCGACCGCATCATCGTCTCCGGCCTGGTCGACGCGGGCAACATCCCCGACGAGTGGTTCCTGGCCGAGGGTTGCACCGGCTACGGCTTCGAGGAGTGGATCCTCATCCAGAACCCCAACCCCTGGAAGACCAAGCTCATCGTGGACTACATGATCGAGGGCGAGATGGGCCCGGTGACCCTCAACTACGACGTGCAGGCCATGTCCCGCTTCTCCATCAACGTGGCCGCCCAGCCGGGCGTCGGTGCGGATAGAAACGTCAGCGCCCGGGTGGAGGGCTACCACGGCGACTCCATCGTGGTGGAGCGCGCCATGTACTGGGGCGGCCGCGACGGCGGGCACTGCTCCGGCGGCATCCGGCGGCCCCTGAACACCTGGTACCTGGCCGAGGGCGCCACCGCGGGCCCCTTCGAGACCTGGGTGCTGGTGCAGAACCCCGGGGCTGCCCCGGTCACCGTGGACCTGGTCCTGCAGACCTCGGAAGGCGAGCAGCGCCCCGCCGGCCTGCAGGGCCTTGCCGTCCCGGCCAACTCGCGCAAGACCTATAATCTGGGCGACCACGTCCAGACCTACGACGTCTCCACCAAGGTGGAGGCCTCCGGCCCCGTCATCGTGGAGCGCGCCGTCTACTGGAACGAGCGCGACGGCGGCCACTGCGCCGGCGGCGTGGCCGGGCCGGGCAACGAGTGGTACCTGGCGGAGGGAGCCACCGCGGGCGCCTTCGAGACCTGGGTGCTGGTGCAGAACCCCAGCGCCGACCCGGTCAACATCGACATGGACCTGATCACCGGCGCGGGCGTGGTGCAGGGGCCGCAGGAGGCCATCCCGGCCAACTCGCGCAAGAGCTACAACCTGCTCACCTATGCGGACACCTACGACGTCTCCACCAAGGTGACGGCTGACGGCGCCGGCGTCATCGTGGAACGCGCCGTCTACTGGAACGACCGCGTCGGCGGCCACTGCGAGAGCGCCAACGACCACGGCAGGTTCCGGGCCCTCCTGGCCGAGGGAGCCACCGCCGGGGGCTTCGAGACCTGGGTGCTCTTCCAGAACCCCGGAGCCGTGGACGCCACCGTCAACGTGACCTACCTCACCGACGCGGGCGTCATCGTCAAGGCCCCCTTCGTGGTGGAGGCGGGGAAGCGCTTCTCGGTCAACCTGGTCAACGACGTGGGCGAGAAGTACGACGTCTCCACCGCCGTGGAGTCCAGCGCCCCCATAGTGGTGGAGCGGGCCGTCTACTGGGCGGACCGCATCGAGGGCAGCTGCGCCAAGGGGCTGTCCGCCTGGTAGGAATGAGAAAGACCGCCTGACAAGTGGATTTTCCTCCCACTTGTTCGAAGGGGGCTCCAACGGAGTCCCCTTCACTCTTTCCCCCCGGTGAGGCGGGGGCCGGACGGCGGCCGGGACGCGCCGCGAGCGAAGAAGGGAGAGGGAATTGACGGTAAGATCGCGCATCCTGCTGATGGTGGCGGTGGTCCTGCTGCTGGGGGCGGGCCTGGCCCTGGGCTACCGGTACGCGGGGGTGGAGGAGCGGGAGGTGCTCACCTACGACGAGGTCCTGGACATGCGGGGGTTGAGCGCCACCTACCACAGCATCAACAACTGGGCCACGGTGGAGGACACCGAGTTCACCGGCGTGCCCCTCTACCGGGTGCTGGAGGAGAAGGGCGTCACCGACGGCGGGGCCCAGATAAGGGTCATCGCCCCCGACGGGTACTTCTGGCCCAAGGTGGGCACAGTGCTCACCCTGGACGAGTTGAAGACGCCCAACGAGCACGGCCTCTATCCCCTGCTGGCCTGGGAGGTGAACGGGGAGCCCCTGCTGCCGGAGCCGGACGGCACCGGCCCCCTGCGCCTGGTCATGCCCCAGTACTCGGAGGAAGAGGTCAACAAGCCCTCGTGGGTATCCAACGTGCGCTTGATCGAGGTGGGGCCGCTGCCGGAGGGCTTCGCCGAGCCCGACGCCTCCGAGGTGCCCCTGGAAGAGGTCAGGCTGTACGGGAACGTGCAGGACCGCTACCCGGTGCCCTTGTGGGCGGGGATACTGCCGGGGGCCGTCGGGCTTCTGCTGCTGCTGGAAGCGCTGTATCATGGAGTCATGAAGAGGGGCGAGGGAGAGGGTGCCGCGGGGAACGGCGCGGGCAAGGCGGCGCTGCTGCTGCTGCTGGCGGCGTGCCTGGCGGCCGCGTGCCTGGCCCCGCCCGCCCGGCAGGGGTGTGCGGCGGCCCCGGGCGACCGCTCGGTGGTGCTGGGGATGGCCGAACTGAAGTCCATGCCCGTCTCCGGGGGACACTACACCTTTCTCAAGTCCCAGGAGCCCTTCACCTACTACGAGGCGGACTACGAGGGGGTCTCCCTCTCCTACCTGCTGCAGGAGGCCCTGCGCCTCTCCCCGGGAGCCGACGGGGTGGTGGTGAGGTGCACCGACGGCTACAAGGCCACCCTGAGCCTCTCCCAGGCCCTGCAGGTCTACCCGGGCGGGCGCCGGGCCATCATCGCCTATTCCAAGGGGGGAAGCCCCCTGGCGGGCGACGAGGGGGCGCTGCGCCTGATCGTGCCCCAGGTCAGCCCGGGCAACAAGGAGGCCGGGGGGGACGCCAATACGCCTCTATGCGCGAGGAAGGTCTACGCGGTGGAGGTGACCCCGGTGCCTTCGGGGGTGGCGGTTCCCGCCCCCGGCTCGGTGCCCGCCGGCTCCCTGGCCGTGTACGGGGCGGTCACCGTGCCCGAGCCGGCGGCCGGCCCGCCGGCCACGCCGGCGGAATCGGCCCAGGCCGTGACCGCTGACACCGCCCCGGAGGAGGCCGTCGAGGCGGCCGTCGAGGCGGCCCTGGCGACGGGGGGCAGCCTCTTCGCGGCGGCCATGGGAGGCCCCGGCCGACTGCCCGGGTTCGTCGCCCGGGTGGTCGCCGCCGGAGCTTTTCCCGCCCTGCTCGACCTGATGGCGGGGGGAACGCCGTGAGGGCCGCCCGCGTACGGAACCTGACCGTGGCGGTGCTCCTGGCCGCGCTGGCCTGTGCGGCGGTAGCGGGCTGCGGGCAGGATAAAAAGACGAAGCCCTCGCGCTTCCTCAAGAGCGAGGAGCGCCTGGCGGGCATGTACGAAGCCTGCCGGACCATCGAGTTGAGCGACCCCGCGGGCCCCCGCCCCCCCGTCCTCGTCTCCGAGCTGTACGACTACCCCAGGGTGGACGTGACCACCGAGCTGATCAGGTCCAACGGGATGCGGCTGCCGGGCACCTGGAGCGGGGCCGCCGTCTCCGAGGTGCTCGCCGGGCACGGGGTGGAGGGCCCCTTCAGCGAGCTGCGCATGGTGGCCTGGGACGATTACGTGGCCAAGGTCTCCTACGACGTCGCCATGCGCCCGGACACCATCCTCGCCTACGAGGAGGAGGGCAGGCCCCTCCCCGAGGAGGACGGCCCCATGCGCCTGGTGGTGGGCAGCGAGGACGGCTTCTACTGGATCCGCATGATCGTGCGGCTGGAGGTGGTGCGTTGAGAAGGCGTCTCGCCGCCGCGGCGCTGGCCGCGGCGGTCTGCCTGGCCTGCCTGGCCCCCGGCTGCGGCGGAGGAGGCATCCCCGAGTCGGAGCGGAGCGAGCTTATCCTGGCCTCGACCACCAGCGTGCTCGATTCGGGCATCCTCGAGGAACTGGTGACCCGCTTCGAGAAGGACCACCCCTACCGCGTCAAGGCCATCGCCGTGGGCAGCGGGGCGGCCCTGCTCATGGCCATGCAGGGGGAGGCGGACGTCACCCTCACCCATGAGCCCAAGGCGGAGAAGGACCTCATGGACGCCGGGTTCGGCGAGAGCCGGCGGGAGGTCATGCACAACGACTTCATCGTCGTCGGCCCGCCGGGCGACCCGGCCGGCGTCGCCGGGATGACCGACGCCGCCGAGGCCTTCGGCAGGATAGCCGCCAGCGGCGCCCCCTTCCTCTCGCGGGGAGACGCCTCCGGCACCCACGCCATGGAGCTGGCCACCTGGAGGCGCGCGGGCATCCAGCCCGCCGGGGACTGGTACCGCGAGAGCGGCCAGGGGATGGGATATACCCTACGCATCGCCGACGACCAGGGCGCCTACACCCTGACCGACCGGGCAACCTTCATCGTGCTGGAGGAGGCCCTCGACCTCGGCATCATGGTGGAGGGAGACCCCGAGCTGATCAACCGCTACTCCTGCATCGTGGTGGCCCCCGACGCTTTCCCGGGGCTCAACCACCGGGGGGCGGTGGAGTTCTCCGACTTCCTGCTCGATGCGGACACCCGGCGCTTCATCGAGGGCTTCGGCCTGGACCGCTACCACCAGCACCTCTTTTACCTCTCTTATTAGGTGCCGGGAACCCTCACCCGGGCACCTTCACCTCTTCCACCGCCAGCAGGTCGCCGGGCTCGGTGAAGGTCTCCTCCAGGCGCCCGGCGGGCAGCTCCAGGGCCGACCGGGCCTTGAGCGCCAGCGGCCCCAGGCGTCCCGGCCGCAGGCCGCTCACCACGCGCAGCACCCGCCCCTCCCGGTCCAGGAAGGCCAGGTCTATGGGGTAGCGCATGCCGAAGGTGTGGACGTTGCGGCAGGGCACGAGGAGCAGGCCGTCCCGCCCCTCCCAGCCGCCGCTGCCCAGCAGGCCGCGCGAGCGCGCGCGGGGCGTATCGGCCACCTCGACCCGCTCGCCCGGGACGGTCCCCCTGCTCCGGTTGCTCACCCTGACGAACATGCTTAAGAGGATAAGGCCCGGCGCATGGCTCCGGCAAGTCCCGTGTTGTATCATGTGCAGGAAAGGACGGGATGCCGTGTCCACCATCGAATGGGAGATAGAGAGGGCCCACCGGGACGGCCCGCGGGAGCCGCTGGCCGACCGGGTGGTCGTCGAGCGCCCGCTGGAGATAAGCGTCAACGGCGTGCCCCTGGTGGCCCTGATGCGCATGCCGGGCAACGACCGGGAGCTGGCGCTGGGCTTCTGCCTGACCGAGAAGGTCATCGACTCCGCAGACGCCGTTATGCTGTTGAAGCACTGCGGCGAGGCGGAGAGGGAGGGCGCGGCCGAACGGGGCGACCTGGTGGAGCTGGAGGTGGAAGGGGCCGGGGACGCGGGCCGCTTCGCCTCCACGTACGTGGTGCGCACCGGCTGCGGCGGGGCGGACCTTAAGGCTATGCTGGAGGGGCTGAGCGGCTCCGTCGAGTCCGACCTGAAGGTGGACGCCTCGGTCTTCTACGACCTGGGCGACAGGCTCACCGCACGCCAGGAGGTGTTCCGGGGCACCGGCGGCACCCACGGCGCGGCGGCCTTCACCGCCCTGGGCGAGCTGGTGGTGGCGCGGGAGGACGTCGGGCGCCACAATGCCCTGGACAAGGTGGTGGGAGCCTGTGCCCTCTCCCGCGTCGACCTGTCCGACAAGCTGCTGTTCATCTCCGGGCGCGTCAGTTACGAGATGGCCCTGAAGGCCGCCCGCGCCGGCTGCCCCGTGCTCGCTTCCCTGGCCGCCCCCACCAGCCTGGGGCTGCGCACCGCGGAACGGGCCGGGCTGACGGTCATCGGCTTCGCCGGCCGCCGCCGCTTCAACGCCTATACCCACTCCTGGAGGGTGGTGGGGTAGCCGTGGCGGACGCCCCCGGCGGGTTCGAGTGCGCCGTCCTGGCGGGAGGGGAGGGAAGGCGCCTGCGGGCTGAAAAGGCCCTGCTCACCCTGGGCGACCGCTACCTGGCGGAGGTGCTCGTCGAGAACCTGCGGCCGCTCTTTGCCCGGGTCACCCTGGTGGCGAGGAGCGACCATTCGCCCTTGAAAGGCCTGCGGGAGGAGGGGGTGCGGCTGGTCTCCGACGTCCTCAAGGGCAGGGGGCCGCTGGGCGGCCTCCACGCCGCCCTCTATCACTGCGCCGCCCCGGCTTGCTTCATCATCGGCTGCGACATGCCCTTCCCCTCCCTGCCCCTGGTGGAACGGATGCTGGCCCTGTCGGCCGGCCGCCCCGCGGTGGTGCCCCGGCGCGGCGGGTACATAGAGCCCCTCTTCGCCGTCTATGCCCGGGAGCTCGAGGGGCCGGCGCGGGCGTTCCTGGAGTCGGGAGGCCTGAAGATCCACGAGTTCTTAGAGACGCTGGACGTCCTCTACCTGGAGCGGGAGGAGATCGACGGGCTGGACCCGCAGGGCCTCTCCTTCTTCAACATCAACACCCCCGAGGACCTGGCCAGGGCGCGCGAGATCGACGCCCGTTTGATTGACGGGAATCGGGGCCTGGCATAGAATATCCACGATGATTGCTCTCCGAGCCCCCGGTCCTAAAGCGCGAGCCACGGCCGGAGGCCGACAGGGCAAGGCGGGAAACGGCCTTGCCTCCCGCGTTCGGAAAGGAGGGGGTCAGGCCGCCGCCCAGGGCACGGCCCGCCCTTTTTCGGATGAGCGGGTCCTGCGTGAAAGGGCCGGGATGATCGTCTCCATATCCGGGGCAAACAAGGACAGCGGCAAGACCTCGCTGGCGGCTTACGTCATCGGGCACTGCCGCGGCTGCGCCGCCGCCAAGTTCACCGTGCACGCCGAGGGGCCGGAGGGGGACCCCATCCTCGAGGAGGGGCTCGCCGCACCAGGGGCGGAGAGCGACACGGCGCGCATGCGCAGGGCCGGGGCGGAGCCGGTCTTCTGGGTGAGGGCGACGCGGGATTCCCTGAAGGCCCGGGCCGCCGAGGTGATGGGTCTGATCGGCGGGGGAACGGTGGTGCTGGAGGGCAACAGCGTGCTCGAGTACGTCCGCCCCGACTACGCGGTCTTCGTCATGGGGCCGGGGTTCGACGACTTCAAGGAGTCGGCGTGGCAGGCGCTGGCCCGGGCGGATACCATCCTGGTCAACGGGGACCGGGCGCTGTCGGGGGCCGAAGCCCTGCTCCTGGAGGAACGCTGCAAGGAGCTGAGCCCGGGGGCCAAGGTCATCTTCGCGTCGGAGAAGGGGCGGGAGAACGCCTATTCCATGATATTGAGCCGGATCATCGGCAGACCGGGAGGTGAGGCTTTCATGCAGGAAATCGACGAGAGGCTCGAGAGGGAACTGCGGGCGCGGGCCGAGGACGGGCGCATCGCCTGTGCGGAGGCGCTGCAGCTGGCCAAGGAGCTGGGGCTGGCCACGCAGGAGGTGGGACGGGCCGCCAACCAGCTCAAGATCAAGGTGGTCGACTGCTCGCTGGGTTGTTTTTAAGGCCCGGGTGCGGGGGACGGTTGAGGGAAAGGTTGAGGGGACGGGGGATGTGCATGAGGAAGAAGAGGGCGTGGGCGCCGGCAGCGGCGCTGGCCCTCTCCCTGGCCGCCCTGGCGTGCGGCTGCGGCGGGGGAGGGGCGCGGACCGCGCTGGTGCTGGCCACCGCCCCCTACCCGTATGAGACGGGCCTGCTGGACCGCTGGGTCTCCATGTTCGAGGCGGAGTACCCTTACGACGTCGAGGTGAGGGCCTCCGACAGCTCGCGGGCCATCCAGACGGCGCGGGACGGCGAGTGCGACGTCACCCTGACCAGCGATCCCGCCGGGGAGCTGTGGGTTTCCAACTTCGTGTTGACCGTCAACAAGCGGGACGTCATGCACGTCCCCCTGATCATCGCGGGCCCGCCCTCCGACCCCGCGGGCATCCGCGGCTCGAAGGACGCCGTGGAGGCGTTCCGACGGATCAGCGAGGCGCAGTCCCGCTTTGCCTCATGCGGGGACGGATCCGACTTGAACCTGGCGGAGCGGGGGGTCTGGGAGACCGTCACCGGCGAGCCCGAACCCGACGGGCCGTGGTACCTGAGGAGCGGCAGGGGAGCCGGCGACACCCTGCTCTTCGCCGGCGAGCAGGGCGCCTACGTGCTCACCGATACGGACACCTTCCTGGCGTTCGGCGAGCAGTCCGGCCTGGAGAGGCTCCTGGAGGGGGGGAACGACCTGGTCATGCGCTACGTGGTGATGGAGGTCAATCCGGCCGCCTTCCCCGACGTCAACGCGGCGGGGGCGCGGGCCTTTGCGGAGTTCGTGACCGGGCCGGAGGCCCAGTCGCTGCTGGAGGGGTTCGGGGTGGAGGAGCGCGGGGAACGGCTCTTCCGCCCCGACGCCCTCTAGGGGGAAGCGGGGGGAGGGGCCGGGGAGCGGACGCGCGCCGCCCCGCTCCCTGCGCGGGCGCGCCGGCATGGAAGGCGGGCAAGGAGGAGGGTGAGCGGCATGGGTGAGATATGGGAGGGTTTCAGGCAGGCCTTGAGCCTCATCGTCCACCTCGACCCTTACGTGATGAAGATAACCCTCTTCACCCTGTACGTGTGCGCGGTGGCCACGCTCATCGGCATGCTCATCGGCATCCCCCTGGGCTCGTGGCTGGCATTTGCGCGTTTCTTCGGGCGCAGGCTCCTGGTGGTCCTGATCAACACGGGCATGGCCCTGCCGCCGGTGGTGGTGGGCCTCTTCGTCTACATGTTCCTGCGCCGCCGCGGCCCCCTGGGGTTTCTGCACTGGCTGTACACGCCGGCAGGGATCATCCTGGCCGAGGTGGTCCTGGCCACGCCGCTCATCGCGGGCATCGTGCTGGCCGCCATGCAGGACACCGACCCCAAGCTGAGGTGGCAGTCCCTGTCCCTGGGGGCCTCGCGTTGGCGCATGTACGGGACCATGCTCTTCGAGAACCGTATCTCTCTGCTGACCGCGGTGATGGCCGGCTTCGGGGGCATCATCTCTGAGGTGGGGGCGGCCATGATGGTGGGGGGCAACCTGATGCTCAGCGGCGAGCCCTACACGCGCACCCTGACCACCGCCACGGTGCTGGCCACCAGCCGGGGGGAGGCCGCCCTGGCCATCGCCCTGGGCACCATCCTCCTCGCCATCACCCTGCTGCTGATGGCCGTGATGACCGCCCTGCAGCAGCGCGACCCCTCTACGCCCGGCGTCTTCCGGGTCCTGCGCGGAAGGGTGCGCTCCGCCTATGAATAGCTTCCTGGGGTTGAGAGGGCTCCGGCAGGTCTACGAAGGCCGCACCGTCCTCGACGTTGCGGAGCTGGACGTCCGGGAGAGAGAGATCTTCGCGGTCATCGGGCCCAACGGCTCCGGCAAGAGCACGCTGCTGCGGCTGGTGGACCTGCTGGAGAAGCCGGCGGGGGGCGACATCGTCTACTGGGACGGAAGCTGGCTCTCCGGCTTGAGCCGGGGAGGCAGGAAGGCCCTCATCCGCCAGATGGCCCTGGTCTTCCAGGAGCCCCTGCTCTTCCGCCGCTCGGTCATGGCCAACGTCTCCTACGGCCTCAAGGCCCGGCGGGTGGAGAGGGAGGAGGCGCGGCGCAGGGCGAGCGACGCCCTCGCGATGCTGGGCCTGCAGGGCTTCGAGAGGCGCTACGCGCCCACCCTCTCCGGCGGCGAGGCGCAGAAGGTCTCCCTGGCGCGGGCGCTGGCGGTGCGGCCGCGCCTGCTCCTGCTGGACGAGCCCTTCGCTTCCCTGGACCCTCCCACCAGGGTCGCCCTGCGCTCGGAGGTCGCCGTGCTCCTGCGCAGCCTGGAGATGACCGCCCTCTACGTCACCCACGACCACCTGGAAGCCCTGCAGATGGCCGACCGCATCGCCGTCCTCATCGGCGGGAGGATACGGCAGGTGGGCGCGCCGGTGGAGGTCTTCTCCTCCCCCGCCAGCCGCGAGGTGGCCGATTTCATCGGGGCGGAGACCCTGCTGGAGGGGGAGGTGGCCTCGAGCCGGGGAGGCATCGCCCGGGTCTCGGTGGGCGGGCAGGCGGTGGAGGTGATGAGCGAGATGCCCCCGGGAAGGAGGGTCCTTTTGATGGTCCACCCCGAGGAGGTCACCTTGACGGGCTGCGGGGAGGCTCCCACCTCCGCCCGCAACCGCTTTGAAGGGGTGGTGGCCGAGGTGGCCCTGCTGGGGGCGCTGGTCAAGGTCAGGCTGGACTGCGGCTTCCCCCTGGTCTCCTACATCACCCGCGCCTCGCGGGAGGAGCTGGGCATCCGGGAGGGCATGCGCGCCTGCGGCGCCTTCAAGGCCACTGCGGTGCACGTCATCCCCCACCCTTAATCCGGGGTCAGGCCCCAAATTCACCTTTTCACGCAATCCGGGGTCAGGCCCCAAATTCACTTTCGCTAACGCTGCGATTCCAACGAGGTACGTTCCTTTAGCATGCCGTAGGAATGCTGTGCGAAGTGGATCAAGTGGATCGATATGGGCAAAAGTGAAAAAGGGGCCTGACCCCGGATTCACGAAGTGGGATAAAATGGGATGGGTTGGACGGAAAGTGAATTTGGGGCCTGACCCCGGATTGTGGAGGTGGTGTGGTGGTCAGGGTGGAGGAGGCGAGGGAGAGGGTGTTGGACGCCGTGGGCGTGATGCCGGCGGCGGAGACGCCCCTGCCGGACTGTCGGGGCCTGTTCCTGGCCGGGGACGTCGTCTCCGGCTTGAACGTCCCCCCTTTCGACAACTCCGCTATGGACGGGTACGCGGTGCGCGCGGCCGACCTGGCAGGGGCCGCCCCGGAGGGGCCGGCCCGCCTGGAGGTGCTGGAGGACCTGCCGGCCGGCTACGTGGCCGAAAGACAGGTGGCGGAGGGCCAGGCCATCCGCATCATGACCGGGGCCCCCATGCCGGAGGGCGCCGACACCGTGGTGCCGGTGGAGGAGACGCGGAAGGACGCAGGGCGGGTGCTGGTCTTCCGGGAGATGCCCCGGGGCAAGAACGTCCGCCGGGCGGGCGAGGACATCCGCTCCGGAGAGGTCGTGCTCGCCGCCGGGACCCGGCTGGGCCCGGCGGAGCTGGGGGTGCTGGCCAGCCTGGGCTGCGCCCGCCCGTCGGTACACCGGCGGCCCGTGGCGGTGGTCATCTCCACCGGGGACGAGTTGGTGCGGGTGGACGGCGAGCTCGCCCCCGGCAAGATCCGCGACTCCAACAGCCACACCCTGTGCGCCCTGGCTCAGGAGGCCGGCGCGGAGGCGCTGCGGGTGGGCATAGTGGGCGACGACGCCGGGCTGCTGCGCTCGGCCATCCTCGACAACCTGGCCGCCGCCGACCTCTTCATCACCTCCGGCGGGGTCTCCGTCGGCGACTACGACATGGTCAAGGGGGTCCTGGCCGAGCTGGGACGGATAGACTTCTGGCAGGTGAACATGCGCCCGGGCAAGCCCCAGGCCTTCGGCCTCGTCGAGGGGAAGCCCCTCTTCGGCCTGCCGGGCAACCCGGTCTCGGTGATGGTCTCCTTCGAGCAGTTCGTCCGCCCGGCCATCCGCAAGATGCTGGGGGCCAAGGAGCTCCTGCGCCCGCTGGTGGAGGCGGAACTGGAGGAGCCCATGGGACGCTCCAGCGGGCGGGTGGAGTTCATCCGGGTGGAGCTGCGCCTGGAGGGGGGCGTATTCAAGGCGCGCCCCACCGGCCCGCAGGGCTCGGGCATCCTCCGTTCTATGGTGCTGGGGCACGGGCTGGCGGTGTTGGGCGAGGACGTCGCCCGGCTGGAGCCCGGGGCGAAGGTGAAGGTGCAGCTGCTGCGGTGCGAGCCGGAAGTCTGGCGCGCCGGCGGGGCCTAGGTGCTCCGCGTGTACCGACGCTCCCGGCTTCTTACGATGAGTAATTTCTCCGAGAGGATGGCCGCCGCCTACGGGGACCGTCCGGCCCTGCTCGACGACGGCACCGGCTCGCCCGCCTTGCTGGGCGGGGGAGTCCTTACCTTCCGCGGGCTGCGCGACGCCACCAGCCGGCTGGCCTTCACCCTCATCGACCGGCACGACCTCAAGAAGGGCGAGCGCGTTCTCATAGCCTGCGACAACCAGGCCCACGCCCTGGCGGCCTTCCTGGGGACGGTCAAGGCGGGCGGGGTGGCGGTGCCCCTGCCCCTGCGCCTGCCCCCCTTCCAGGTGGCCGGCGTGGCCGGGTCGGCACGCCCCGCCCTGGCCGTCACCGACTGCCCCCGTTTCGCCGGGCAGGGCCTGGCCTCCGCCTGGACGGACGCGGCTGCCGGCGTCCGGGGGGTGCTGACCCTGGGAGGGGCGGCGGGCGCGGCCGGCGGCGGCACGGCCCTGGAGGAAGGGCTCGCCTCCGCCGGGGACCTCTTCATGCCCTACACCATGAAGGAAGGCGACGTGCCGGCCATCTACTTCTCGGAGCGGCCGGCCGGGCTGCGCGGGACCATGATCGCCAACCGCTCCCTGCTGCGGGCGACCCGGGTGCTGGCCCTGGCCCTGGCCCCCTGCCGGGGCTCTTGCGGCCTGGTGGCCCCGGAGGTCCGCGAGGCGGCCGGGCTCATCGCGGCCCTGGCCCTGCTGCGCTCCGGCCGGTCGGTGGCCTTCGTCAACGGAACGGGCGGGCCGCGGCGCGCCCCCGTGCCCGGCGGGCGCGGGGCCGTCTTCGTCGGCGGTCCGAGGGCGGTGGAGGCGTGGTCCCGTTCGCGGGGAAGCCCCGATGCCTGGCTCTGCCCCGGCGTGCGGGAAGGGGCCGCCGGCGCCGGCAGCGGGGCGGCGCTGGAGCTGGACGGCCCGGTCTTCGACGAGACCTGCGGCTGGGCCCTTCTGCGCGCGCGCATAAGGCTCGGGCGCCGCCGCCGCGAGACGCCGTTCCTCCCGCTGCCCGCCGGCCGCTGCCGCCTCTCGCCGGAAGGGCGGGATACCCTGGAAGTGAAGGGGAAGACCGTCTCCTTCGGGTACTGGATGCTGCTGGAGGAGAGCTTGCAAGAGCTTGAGGGCGGGTGGTTCGACACGGGGCTGCGCGCCGCCCGGCGCCGCCCCCTGGGCTTCGACTTGCTCAGGTGAGGCTGTAGAGGCCCAGGGTGGAGATGCGGTCGTTCTCCTTCTTCAAGGCCCGGCCGACGTCCAAGCCCAGCAGGCAGGAGACGGCGGTCAGGTAGAAGAGCGCGTTTCCCAACTCCGTCTCGACGATGTCGCGGCAGTTGGAGCAGAGCTCCCCCACGATGTGGCTCTTGACGTAACCGGCCAGCTCGTCGATGGAGGCGTCCTCGGGGATCTCCTGCTTGCTGGCCTCGATGCTGATGCACCCGCAGTAGGTGACCGACTTGGCGATGGCCCGGTTGACGCGGGTGGTGGCGTCCTGCAGCTTGGTCATCACGTCCAGGACGCTCCGGTTCCTCAAGAGATACTCGGATACCGTGTCCTGGAACCCAGCGGGGCTGACCTCTTTCATGAACCATGCCTTCCCGTCTACCGCGCCTCGAGTATATCTTGGCACCTTTTGAATAGGGTGTCAAACGACGCGGCGCGGGAGGCGCGGGGGGCGCAGGCGGGGCCGTGGGCGCCGCCGGGATGTGGTAGAATTACGGTGCGAACGGACACTCACCGGAGGGCGGGCAGCCTATGGACGGCACAAAAAAAGACCGCGAGGTCATGCAGGCCTTGAAGACGGTGGCCCCGGGGACGGAGCTGCGGGAGGGGATTTCCCGCATCCTCTCGGCCCACATCGGAGGCCTCATCGTCATCGGTGACTCCGCAGACGTCCTCTCCATCATGAACGGCGGCTTCCGTCTGGACGTCGACTTCACGGCGCCGCGCATCTACCAGCTCTGCAAGATGGACGGGGCGGTGATCCTCTCCGAGGACCTCTCGGTCATCCGCTTCGCCAACGTGCACCTGATGGCCGACTCCAGCATCCCCACCAACGAGGGGGGGACGCGCCACCGCACGGCGGAGAGGGTGGCCCGCCAGACCGGCAAGCTGGTGGTGGCGGTCTCCGAGCGCATGGAGCGCATCACCCTGTACATGGGCGACTGGAAACACGTCCTGGAGGAGCCGCGGGTCATCGTGATGAAGGCCGACCAGGCCCTGCAGACGCTGGAGAAGTACAAAGCCCGCTACGACCGGGTCTCCCAGTCCCTCAACGCCCTGGAGGTGGACGACCTGGTGACCCTGCAGGACGTGGCCAAGGTGCTGGAGCGGGCCGAGATGATCGCCCGCATCACCGACGAGATAGAGATGTACATCTCGGAGACGGGCACCGAGGGGCGGCTCATCCGCCTGCAGCTGGACGAGTTGACGGCGGGCCTCAAGAAAGAGGTGGAGAACACCATCCGCGACTACCGCGTGGACGAGCGCCGTTCGGTGGAAGTGATCGAGCGCAGCCTCTCCCGCCTGGGCTCGGACGAGCTGCTGCTGCTCACCAACATCGCCCAGGCCCTGGGGTACTCCGGGGCCCAGGACGAGCTCGACCGCCCGCTGGCCCCGCGCGGCTACCGCACGCTCAGCCGCATCCCCCGCCTTCCCTCCTCCATCGTGGACAAGCTGGTCAAGCATTTCAAGAACCTGCACGCGGTGATCGACGCCACCCAGGAGATGCTGGACGAGGTGGAGGGCGTGGGCAAGGCCAGGGCGGCGGTGATCCAGGAGGGCCTGCGCCGCATCACGGATGCCTCGAGCGTGGAGCATTACGTCTGACCGCCGCCGCGGGGGGCCGATTTGTAAAATAATGGTATTCGTGATAATATATCAGCGCTTGCTGATTATTCGAAGAAGACGCAGGAAAGCCGATATGCTTCACCGAGACGCTTCCGTGCAGACTCCCTGCACCAGATCATGACGGACGGATCATGACGGATTACCGGAGCAGCTCCACAGGCCTTCTAACGGAATGAGGTGATGTAGTGTTCAACGTAGGAGACGTCGTAGTCTACCCGCTTCACGGAGCAGGGGTGATCGAGCAGATCGACGAGAGGCAGATCGAGGGCATTCAGAAGAAATACCTCATCCTCAGCCTCTCCCAGGGGAACCTCAAGGTGTCGGTTCCGGCCGAGAAGACCTCGGAGGTCGGGCTGCGCTCGGTCATCAGCAAGCGCGAGGTCGCCCGGGTGCTCAAGACCCTGAAGGAAGAGAGCACTCCCATGCCCGCCAACTGGAACCACCGTTTCAAGAAGAACCACGACAAGCTGCGCTCCGGCGACGTCTACGAGGTGGCCGAAGTGGTGCGCAACCTCACCTTGAGGGACAGGGAGAAGGGCCTTTCCGCCGGCGAGAAGCGGATGCTGCAGCAGGCCAAGGACATCCTCGTCTCCGAGATCGTCTTCGCCGTCAAGGGCGACAGGAAGAAGGCCTGCGACATGATCGACGGGGCTTTTAACGCCTGCGGCTAGGGTATATAATGGCCGCGGGTCGATTTTTTCATATATGGGGCTAGAGCGGGCGCGCCGGTCGTAGATTCCGTTCATTCCGCGCCGGCAGGGCCGCGACCGTATCCGAGGAGGTGAGACTCCGGGTAAGGAGATCGAGCGATGGTCGTTCTCTTGATCCGCCTCATGTGCATGATCGCGGGAGGGATAGGCGGATATGAAATCGGGGAACTGATCCGGAACGAACTCGCGCAGGACGCCAGTGCCAGGTACCACGTTTTCGGCTTTATCATATCTATCATAGTCCTTGTGGGTATCGGGTACGTAGCGGGAGGGGTGCTCGGGCGTTACGTCGCCAGGCTGATCAACCGCTTCGAGCACGCCATCCAGGACGTCCCCGGGTACCAGCTGATGTTCGGGGCGTTCGGGATCATCGCCGGCTTCATCATCGCCCTCTTCCCCTCGGTCATATCCGTCGTGGTCATCAGGTCCTACGGGACCTGGGTCGCCGCCGCCTTCCTGTTCGTCATCTGCGGCACGGCCGGCTACATCATCGCGGTGCAGAAGAAGGACGACCTGCTGGAGGTCTTCCGCCCCTCCGGGGTGCCGCTGCTCAACCTGCGGGAGGGGGAGGCGGGGGCGTCGTCCAAGCTGCTGGACACCAGCGTGATCATCGACGGCCGGATCCTGGACATCGCGGCCAGCGGCTTCCTGGAGGGGGCCTTGATCGTGGCCCGCTTCGTCTTGAACGAGCTGCAGGCCGTGGCCGACTCCACCGACGCCCTCAAGCGCAACCGGGGCAGGCGGGGGCTGGACATCCTCAACTCCCTGCAGCGCCAGGACCGGGTGGAGGTGATCATCGAGGACCGGGACTTCCCCGAGGTCAAGGAGGTCGACAGCAAGCTCATCCTGCTGGCGCGGCACCTCAACGTGCCCATCCTCACCAACGACTTCAACATGAACAAGGTGGCCGAGATCCAGGGGGCGCGGGTCCTCAACATCAACGAGCTGGCCAACGCGCTCAAGCCGGCCATGCTGCCGGGCGAGGAGTTCACCCTGACCATCCTGAAGGAGGGCAAGGAGCCGGGGCAGGGCGTGGGCTACCTGGAGGACGGGACCATGGTGGTGGTGGACCGGGCCCGGCGCTTCGTGGGGCGGCCGGTGGAAGCGGCGGTCACCAGCGTCCTGCAGACCCCGGCGGGGCGCATGATCTTCGCGTCCTTGAAGGAGAAGGCTTGAGCCCCCCGCTGGCGTACGCCGTGGTGGCCGCGGCCGGGCACGGCACCCGCATGGGGCGCGAGGGGCGCAAGCAGTTCATCCAGCTGGCGGGATACCCGGTTCTCGGGTACTGCCTGCGCACCCTGGACGCCTGCCGCTCCGTCAGCCGCGTCTACCTGGCGGTCAACCCCGAGGACCTGGAGTGGGTGAGGGAGGAGTGGCTGCCCCGCTACGCCCCGGCCAAGCCGCTGGAGGTGCTGGCGGGGGGGGCGGAGCGGCAGGACACCGTGGGCAACGCGCTCAAGCGCTTGCCGGAGGACTGCGGCGCGGTGCTCATTCACGACGGCGCCCGCCCGCTGGCCAGCGCCCGCCTCTTCGAGAGGTGCCTCGAGGCGCTGCGGGGCTGCGACGGGGTCATCCCCGTGGTGCCCTGCCGGGACACCATCAAGGAGGTGGAGGGCGAGCTGGTGGTGGCCACGCCCGAGCGGGCCCGCCTGCGGCAGGTGCAGACCCCCCAGGTCTTCCGCCCGCCCGCCCTGCTGGACGCCTACGAGCGGGCCGGCCGGGAGGGCTTCGCCTCCACCGACGACGCCGGGCTGCTGGAGAGGTACGGCTACGCCGTCCGCGTGGTGGACGGGGAGGCCTCCAACATCAAGATAACCTACCGGGAGGACCTGATCATGGCCGAGGCCCTGCTGCGCATGCGGGGCTCGATCAACTGAGGGAGAGGACGGATGAGGACGGGCATCGGCTTCGACGCGCACGCCTTCGCCCCCGGGCGCATGCTGGTCCTGGGGGGCGTGAACATACCCTTCGAGAAGCGCCTGGCCGGGCACTCCGACGCCGACGTGCTGGTCCACGCGGTCATGGACGCCCTGCTGGGGGCGGCCGGCCTGGGGGACATCGGCCGGCACTTCCCGGACGACGACGAGCGGTACGAGGGCATCTCTAGCCTGGAGCTCCTGCGGGAAGTGGCGGCCATGCTGCAGGAGGCGGGGTACCGCGTCGTCAACGTCGATTCGGTGATCATCGCCGAGAGGCCCAAGGTGGCGCCGCTGCGCGAGAGGATGCGCGTCAACATCTCCGAGGCGCTCGGCACGGGGTGGGACCGCGTGGGGGTGAAGGCCACCACCACCGAGGGCATGGGGTTCACCGGGCGGGGGGAGGGCATAGCCGCCATGGCCGTGGCCCTCCTCGAACCCCTCAAACCTCCACTTGGGGTCAGCCCTTGAATCTTCACATCTACCCTCACCGGGCGGCATCCGGCCGGAAGGGGCCCGCGCGGCTCAAGGCATAAGGAGAGGAGGGCGGAGGTGCCGCCCTCCTCCCGGTGGCTTACGCTTCCGGCCTAGACGGGCTTGAAGTAGAGGATGTCGTGGATGCTGCCCAGCCGGTGCTCCTTCCAGACCGCCTTGACCCGCATGCCGATGTGCACCGCCTCCAGGTCGTCGATCTCGTCGATGCGGTGGTGGAAGTCGGTGTTCATGTTGGGGCGGCCGTCCTTGCCGTCGAGGCGGATGAGGGCGTAGCAGTAGGGCGGGTCGGTGGGCTGCCCGGTGAAGGGGATGTGCACCACGGTGTAGCTCTTCACCGTGCCCTCGTCCTCCAGCTCCACCCACTCCTCTTCCACGTCCACGAAGCACCTGCCGCAGTAGGGGCGGGGCGGCAGGATGACCCCCTTGCACTGGGGGCAGGACACCGCCATGATCTTCTTCTCCTTCAAGCCGTTGTAGAAGACGGGGAAGTACTGCCCGTAGGAATACTTGAAGGGGATCTCCAGGTAGCCCTTGATCTCCTCGATGTCGTTCTTATATGCCACGTCGTCTCACCCCTTCCCCTCAGGCCCTCACGAAGTACATGATGTCGAACAGGTCGCCCCGGCGGTCCTCCGGCTCCTTCCAGACCGCCTGCACCGGGTCGCCCTCGGCCAGGTCGTCGAAGTTGGTGAAGCGGAGGATGTGCACCAGGCTGGTGTCTGCTCCCTCGACCTGGATGAGCGCGTAGGCGAAGGGCAAGTCGCAGGGCATGCCTGGGTAGTAGTGCTCCACGCGCGTCCAGGCCTTGACGACGCCGCGGTTGGGCAGCTCCACCCACTCGCTCATGTTGTCGAAGCAGTACTCGCAGTAGTCCTGCGGAGGGCAGAAGACCTTGCCGCAGCTGGGGCAGCGCTTGCCCAGCAGGCGGCCGTTGTCGCGCATCTCGGTGAAGAAGGTGCCGACGGTCTCTCCCACGGACCAGGTGTAGGGGGAGCTGACCTTGGAATAGAAGGTCTTGGCAGGCTGTCTTTCCATCTCTATGCACCTCCTCTATAGCTCGCTGGTCAGGATCATCATGGTGTGGAACTGCAGCCAGCCGCCCCAGCCGTGGGCCAGGGCCGTCTTCACCCCGTCGATCTGGTGGGCGCCCGCCTTGCCGGTGACCTGCAGGGCCGCCTCGATCTGGCGGATGAGGGCGGAGGCGCCGATGGGGTTGTGGGAGACCACGGTGCCCGAGGGGTTCAAGGGCATCTCGCCGTCGCGGCGGGAGCGCCCGCTCTCGGTCATCTTGCCGCCCATCCCCCGCTCGCAGAGGAAGGTGGCCTCGGCCCAGGTCATCTCCTGGGGGGTGAAGGCGCAGTAGAGCTCGGCCACGTCGATCTCCTTGACCGGGTCGGTGATGCCCGCGCGCTTGTAGACGGTGCGCGCGGCCTTCTCCAGGGACGCGGGGGAGACCATGTCCATGTCCGGGTAGAAGGCCCCCTCGGAGCAGGTGGCCAGGGCCTTGACCCAGGCCGGCTTGGCGGTGATCTTGGGGGCCACGTCGCCCGAGGCGAAGATGGCCGCCGCCGCCGCGTCGGTGGTGGGGCAGCAGTCGTGCAGGCGCAGGGGGGTGGTAACCGGGGCGGAGTTGCGGGCCTCCTCCACGGTGAGCTCCAGCTGCAGGTGGGCGTAGGGGTTGTCCTGCGCGTCCTTGCGCGTCTTCACGGCGATCATGGCGAAGTGGTCCTCGGTGATGTCGGGGTAGCGCCCCATGTACTCGCGGGCCTGCAGGGCCACCAGGGCGGCCGCGCCGGCGGCGAAGTCGCGCCCCCACAGGGGGTCGTAGGTGACCGAGAGGCCGTAGTTGGGGACCCCGTCGGAGAGCTTCTCGAAGGCCACCGCCAGCACCCGGTCGTGCAGGCCGGAGGCGACGTGGTAGTAGGCGCAGATGCCCACCGAGGCGCCCACGGTGCCGCCGGTGTAGATGCGCATGACCGGCTTCATGTAACCGGCCGAGGCCGGCCCCAGCAGGAACTCGGGGTAGTTGATGCCCTCGAAGACCTCCGGCGCGTTGCCGATGACCACCGCGTCGATGTCCGACGGCTTCAAGTCGGCGTCGTCCAGGGCGGCCTGCACCGCCTCGTGGATGAGCCCGGCCAGGTTGACGTCCTCACGCCGCCTGCGCCCCTTGGTCTGACCGGTTCCCACTATAGCTACGGGCTTCGCCATTTCACTCACCCCCCAGGATGAAGACCAGGTTGTTCTGCATGCAGGGACCGACGTAGGAGTGGGCCAGGGCCCGCTTGGCCCCCGCCACCTGGCGGGCGCCGGCCTCCCCGGTGAGCTGCAGGTAGCACTCGGCCATGCGCGCCAGGCCGGTCGAGACCAGCGGGTTGGCGGCCAGGGCGCCGCCGGATGGATTGACCGGGAAGGCCTTGCCCATCTCCGGGGCGCCGGAATCGATGAACCCGCCGCCGCCGCCCTCCGGGCAGAAGCCCAGGGCCTCGTAGAGCATCAGCTCCTGGAAGGAGAAGTCCGCGTAGACCTCGGCCAGGTCCAGCTCCTCGACGGGCTTGGAGACGCCGGCCATGGCGTAGGCCTTCTTCGCCGAATCCTCGGCCGAGGCGAGGCGGGCGAGGTCGCGGTTGCCCAGGTAGAAGGCCTCCTGGCAGGTGCCCACGCCATCCACCCACACCGGCTTGAGGCCCAGTTCGGCGGCCTTGGCCTCGCTGGCCATGATCATGGCGCAGGCGCCGTCGGTGACCGGGTAGGCGTCGAGCTCCTTGATGGGGGTGGCCAGGTAGGGCGAGTTCATGACCTCCTCCAGGGAGTAGTCGCCCTTGCGCAGCGCGTAGGGGTTGTTCTTGGCGTTGCGCAGGTTCTTCACCACCACCCGGGCGGCCTGCTCCTCCTTGATGCCGTACTTGAGCATGTAGGCGTTGGCCTGCAGCGCGGCGCAGTTGAGCAGGTCCAGCCCCAGCGGCTGCCCGTAGAAGGGGTCGAAACACATGTTGTGGTACCAGTGGGGGTGGGACTCCGAGCTCTTGCCGTAGGCGATGACCAGGGCCAGGTCGTAGGAGCCGGCGGCGATGCGCATCCAGGCGTAGAGGGCGGCGTAGGCGCCGTCGTCGGCCACCTTGGTCTCCTCGGTCAGCTGGGCGCCCAGGGCCTCCAGCATCATGTAGGTGGAGATGCCCCGCCCGTCCAGGATATCGCTGCCGGCGTTGATGACCATCTCGAGGTCCTGCTGCTTGAGGCCGGTCGCCTCCAGGACTTCCTTGACGGTGCGGTAGGCGAGATCCTGGTGGTTCTCGTCTGTGAGAGCCGCCGAATACTTGGTCTGAGCGACTCCCACGATGGCTACTCTGCTCACACTCTTACCTCCCTTCCCTGCGAGAAACGTTGATCGACCAGTGGTCGGATAACCGATCAGCGGACGAAGATACTATATACCAAAACGGGCCCCGTGTCTAAAGGCGGCTGCGCGCTGCTGCGTGCCTCAAAAAGGACGATAAACAGGAGGTCGCGGGGCGGCCGGAAGCTCAAGAGGGGCGGCGGGAGATGAGCCCGGCGGCCCGCTCGGCCTGGTTGGGATAGAGGTCCGCGGGGACGGGCACCCCCCCGCCCTGCGTCTTGACCACGAAGCGGGCGCAGGCGTGCTTGTCGCCGCGGCAGTACTTGTTCTTGTAGATCTCGGCCGTGGCGGGCATGCCCTGCATCTGGTCGTTGAAAAAAGGGCATCCGGCCAGGAATTCGCACTCGGCCATGGCGGTGAACCTCCTTCTCGTTGGCCTCGCGGTCGGCGCGATGTATTATACATCATGGGCTGCGCGGCGGGCCCGGCGGCGGGGCCGGGGCGGCCCGCCGCGCGGATGAAAGGAAAGCCGGACGGATGGAGAGAGAAGAGGCCTACGCACTGCTGACGCGGAAACTCGAGGCGGACAACCTGGTCAAACACTGCCTGGCCGCCGAGGCGGTCATGCGCGCCCTGGCCAGGCGCTTCTCCGAGGACGAGGAGCTGTGGGGGATGACCGGGATGCTGCACGACCTGGACCTGGGTATCGTGGGGGACGACATGTCCCGCCACGGGGAGGTCGCGGCGGAGCTCCTCGAGGAGGCGGGGTTCCCCCCGGAGGGCGTCGCGGCCATCCGCATGCACAACGCCGAGGGCCTGGGTCTGGGCGAGCGCTCCACCCGCTTCGAGCACTCGCTGGCGGCAGCGGAGACCGTCACCGGCCTCATCGTGGCCAGCGCGCTGGTGCTGCCCTCCAAGTCCCTGGCCGACGTGAAGGCCGGGAGCGTGCGCAAGCGCATGAAGGAGGCCGCCTTCGCCCGCGGGGCGCGCCGCGAGGTCATCATGGAGTGCGAAGAGGCCGGGGTGCCCCTGGACGAGTTCATCGAGCTCGCCCTGGAGGCCATGCAGGGCATCGCTTCAGAGCTGGGCCTTTGAGTCCGGGCGGCACCACGGCCCGTTCCGTCATGCCCTGCCGCGGCCGGCTTCGGCCGGGCGCCCGGCGCAGAGGGCGCGCAGGGCGGAGGCGCAGCGGCGGGCGCTGGGGAAGACCGGCACCTCCAGCTCCGAGAGCCTGGCGACGACCCTGGACTCCATATTAAAAAAGGACATCACCAGGAGGGGTTTGTCCGCCGACCGCGCCGTCTCCGCCAGCCCCGCCAGGAAGGCGTCGTAGAACTCCCCCATCTGCCCGACCATGCTGTCAAGGTCGGGATAGTGCCTGCGCATGTTGACGAACCACTCCTGCCCGAACAGCCCGTAGAGGACGGCCCCGTCCACCTCGTCCGAATCGTAGAGCATGCGCAGCAGGTCGGTGAAGACGGTGAAGTTGGTGTCGAAGGTGAGGTCGATGGGGTTGCCCACGTAGGCCATGGGGTTGCTGACGGCCTTGAGCCTCTCCTGCAGTCCCGGGGAGAAGGCCGGAACCTCGAGGCCCGCCTTCTCGACGTGGTAGGCCAGGGAGGTGGAGGGCCCGCCGGAGTTGGAGATTATGCCCACCCGCCGGCCGGCCAGCGGAGGCTGGGAGGAAAGGGCCCACAGCCAGTCGATCATCTCGTCCATATCCTCCGCCCGCGCCACCCCGGCCTGCGCCAGCAGGCCGTCGTAGAGGCCGTCCGGGCCCGAGATGGCCCCGGTGTGGGAGAGGCCCGAGCGGGAGCCCGCCTCGTTGCCGCCCACGTAGATGGCCACCACCGGCTTGACCCGCGCGCAGGCCCGCGCCGCCTCGATGAAGGCGCGGGGCCGGCGGACGGTCTCGATGTACAGGCCCACCGCGCGTACGCTCTCCTCCTTTCGGAAGTAGTCGAGGCAGTCCGCCAGGTCCAGGTCGGCCTCGTTGCCCACGCTGACGGTCTGGTGGATGCGCACCCCCATGGAGCGCAGCAGCGGGTAGATCATGGCGGTGTAGGCGCCGGACTGGGAGGCCATGCCGATGGAGCCGCCCAGCGGCGGCTCGGGAATGGTCGTGGTGACCAGGGGCACCGCGCTGTTGAGGACGCCCAGGCAGTTGGGCCCGATGAAGCGGATGCCGTGGTGCCGGGCGATCCCGATGATCTCCCGCTCGCGCTCCCGGCCCCCGGCGCCGGCCGCCTCCTTGAAGCCGCCGGAGACGATGATGGCCCGCCTGATGCCCGCCTCCCCGCAGTCCTCAAGCACCGCGGGCACCGCCCCGGTGGGCAGCACCAGCAGGGCCAGGTCCACCGGGTCGCCCACTTCACGGACGCTGCGGTAGGCGGGCATCCCCAGTATCTCGCCGTCCCGCGGATGGATGGGGAAGACCCGCCCCCGGAAGCCCCCCGCCAGCAGGTTGACCAGCTGGACGGTGCCCATCTTCATGGGCGAGGAGGAGGCGCCCCAGACGGCGACCGAGGAGGCGTACATGATCCCCTTGAGCGGGTTGTCCTCCACCATCCCTCCTCTCCGGCGCGGCTCAGACGGCCCGGCCGCCGCAGTCGATGATCCTCCGCTCGGTGACGATGACGTGGACGCGGTGGTCGTGGTCGGCGCTGGGCACCTCCTCGACCACCTGCAGGTCGAAACAGGGGGCCACGCGCAGGCAGCGGGGCTCGCAGCGGTCGAGGAAGCGGTCGTAATATCCGCCGCCGTAGCCCAGCCTCCGCCCGTCGCGGTCGAAGGCCACCCCGGGCATGACGATCACGTCGATGTCGCCGGGGAGCACGGGCCGCACGCTCTCCTCCCGCGGCTCCATGATGTCGTAATTGCCGAGCTCCAGGTCGGCGTCGAAGTCGAGGACCTCGGAGGCCACCATCTCCCGGTTGTCGGGGATGGTGTAGGGGAGCAGGACCCGCTTGCCCTCGCCCAGGGCCCGCCGGATCATGGGCACGGTGTCCACCTCGCTGCGGAAGGAGATGAAGAAGAAGACAGTGCCGGCGCCGCCGAACTCCCGGAGGGACCAGAGGCGCTTGAGCACCAGCTCGGAGCGGGCTTCCCTCGCCTCGGGGGTGAGGGCGTCCCGCTCTTCCTGGACCCGCCTCCGCAGCTCCGCCTTTCTCTTGCTGACCACGTGCCTCCCGCTCCCCCTCCGTCCGCTCCGCGCCCTCGCCCTTTGCAAGGGCATCCCGGTTCAATATTATATCAGGGAACCGGCGGCCGGACGGAGCGAGGGGAGGCGGAAGAGGATATGCTGGTGGGGTTGATCTCGGACACGCACCTGTACGGGGCGGGGGAGGCGCTCCCCGCCGAGGCCGCCTCCCGGCTGCGCGGGGCCGACCTCATCCTGCATGCCGGGGACCTGGTCAGCCTGGAGGTCGTCGCTCAGCTGGAGGAGATAGCCCCGGTCAGGGCGGTGCGGGGGAACATGGATCTTCCCGAGGTGCGCCGGCGCTATCCCGAGACCGATCTCTTCGACCTGGAGGGGCTGCGGGTGGGGCTGACCCACGGCTCCGGCGCGCCCGCCGGCATCGAGGGGCGGGTGGCGGCGCTGTTCCCAGGCGCCGACGTGGTGGTGTTCGGGCACACGCACAAGGCCTTGATCGAGGAGCGGAACGGGGTGCTGCTGCTCAACCCGGGCAGCCCCACCGACAGCCGCTTCCACCCCTACAACACGCTGATCCGGCTGCACATAGTGAACGGGGAGCCCCGGCCGGAGCTGGTGCGCCTCTGAAGCGGCCCGCGCGCCCCGGGTTACTCGATGTCTATCTTCTGGATCAGGCTCTCCCGGGGAGGGCGCTTCTTCTTCTTCTCGGCGGAGGCCTGCTTGTGCCTGGAGGCCTTGTCCTCCTCCAGGTCGATGACCTCCTCCAGCAGGCTCTTGACCCCCAGGAGGAGCTCCCGGCGGGCGTTGGAGAAGTGGGCCAGGAACTCGCCGCAGTCAACCTCGTTGAGAACGGCGCGCATGCCTTCGCACAGGCCCAGGGCCTTGGCTACGGGGCAACTCTGGCAGTCGACGGGCTGCGCCGCCTTCCTGCCCCCGTTCGCTTCCTTCGCCATCTTTTGATCAGCCTTTCTCCTCGCCGCCGGAGGTGAAGGTGAGCTGGAGCCGGTCGTCTTCGAACCTGGCCCCGCTGGTGCGCATGCCGCTCAGGGCGCGCGGGAGGATGATGTCCCGCTTGAAGCCGCCCACCTTGACGATGAGCTCGTCGTTCTTCTGCAGCAGGTCGACGTCGCTCTTCTCCACCATGGGCAGGGGGATGGTCATCACGTAGCCCTTGCCCTTCTTCTTGATGTCGATGGTCGCGCCCTTGAACATCAGCTCCGCGGGGTCCCTTCCGTCGAAGAGGAGGCGGCCCATCTCCTTGAGCATCCGGCGGCCGACGACCTCCCGGTCGAAGAGGGGCGCGTCCAGGATGGGCAGGGGGTGGAAGGCCTCCTCCACCATGGAGCGGTACTTCTCCTGGATGTGCTTCCACTCGTCGAAGAAGTGGTCCTCGATGGAGTCGGGGAAGATGCGGTTGGCGATGACCGCGTCGACCGGGTAGCCGAAGAGGGAGAGGTAGGTGTAGGTGCGCTGCGCCTCCTTGATGACCATCTTCTCCGGGTTGAGCACCAGGCGCACGGAGGTGGTCCCGGGGTCGCTGAAGAGCCGGTGCACCCGCTCCAGGCGCAAGAAGAAGCTCTCCACGGAGTCGTAGACCTGGCGGTCGGGCAGGGGCAGGCCGGTCAGGGCCTTCATTATGGGCCGGGCCACGGCCGTGGCCTTGCGCTGCAGGGGGAAGAGGCGCTCCAGCCACCAGCGGGTGATCTCGGGGAAGGTGAGCATGCGCAGGGTCTCCCCGGTGGGCGCGCAGTCCACCACGATGAGGTCGAAGCCCCCCCGGTCGTAGTGTTTCTTTATCTCAAGCAGGCTGAAGAGCTCGTCCAAGCCGGGGAAGTTCATCAGCTCCTCGACCATGATCTCCTCGATGCCTCCCCAGGCGAAGACGTTCTCGACGTAGCCCTGGATGATGCCCCAGTTCTGCTCCATCTCCCGCAGGGGGTCGATCTCCTGGCCCCACAGGCCCTTCTCGATGCGGACGGGGTCGCTGCCCAGTTCCATGTCGAAGGAGTCGGCCAGGGAGTGGGCGGCATCGGTGCTGATGACCAGGGTCTTCAGGCCCGCCTGGGCGGCTTTTAGGGCGGTGGCGGCGGAAACGGTGGTCTTTCCCACGCCTCCCTTGCCCGTGTAGAGGATGATGCGCAAGCCCGGCTCCTTCCTTTCGACGTCCTTACAGGATAGAATGATAACACACGGCGCGTAAGCCGGGAAAACGCGGAGCGGCGCCGGTGGAGGCACTGCCGGGACCCCCGGCGAAGGGAGGGGGTGTGCCCGTTTGGACAAGCTGAAGATAATGGCCGTCGAGGACGAGCCGGTCATCCTGCAGCTCTTCCGGCTCAACTTCGAGCTGCGCGGTTACGAGGTGGTGGGGGGCCAGGCGACCGACGGCATCCTGGAGCAGGTCCGGGCCGAACGGCCCGACCTCATCCTGCTGGACCTGCTCATGCCCGGCCGCAGCGGCTGGTCGGTGCTGGAGGAGCTGAAGGGCGACCCCGAGCTCTCCGGCATCCCGGTGGTCATCTGTTCGGTCATGGCCAAGCCGGAGGACCGTAAGCGGGGCCGGGAGATGGGGGCCTTCGAATACGTCACCAAGCCCTTCGACCTGCGCGAGCTGGTGGGCGTGGTCGAGCGCGCCCTGGGCGTGGCCCCTTCCGCCGGCTGAGGGCAGGCCCTGCCCGGGCCGCTCAAAGGGAGCGGATGAACTCGAGCAGCAGGCGGCCGGTGAGCTCCAGGTAGGCCGGCTCGATCTTGTCGATGGAGTCGGCGGGGGTGTGGTAGTAGGGGTCGTCCTTGTACTCCAGCCACACGGCGGGAAGGCCGGCTTTTTCGAAGGGCTCGTGGTCGGACGAGTTGCCGCTCTTCAGATAGGGCAGGTGGATGCCGCGGGAGGCGGCGAAGGACATCATCTCGTGCAGGAACCCCACGGGCCCGATGCCCATGTGCCGCGCGTAGAGCTGGCTGCCCACGCCCACCATGTCCACGCTGACGAAGCCGCGCAGGCGCTCGCGGTCCGCCGCCCCCAGGTGATCGACGAACCAGCGGGAGCCGAAATGATGCAGGTCGGTGTTGGGCCGGAGCAGCTCCTCGCCCCCGAAGCAGATCACCCAGACCTCCACTCCCGGCGCGGACTGGGCCAGGCAGCGGGCCGCCTCCAGGATGACCACGGTGCCCGAGCCGTTGTCGTTGGCCCCGGGCGAGCCGGTGCCGCCGCGGGTGTCGTAGTGCGCGCCCAGGATGATCAGGGGGCGCGCGGGGGCGCCGGGGCCCGGGGAGGCGGCGTCGTTCAGCCTGGCCACCACGTTGTGGGTATCGGCCCCGTTGGGCAGGGGCACGTCCTGGATGGACGCCTCCACGGCGACGGAGGGCGTCGAGTAGGACTCGAGGACTCGTTTGAGCCAGGCCGCCGCGGCCTCCTCGGCCGCCGTGCCCTCCACCCGCGGCCCGATGATCTGGGTGAGGTAGGCCAGGTTGTCCATGGCGTTCGCCACTTCGAAGGAGGCTCCCGGGTGGTAGAGGCTGCGCTCCGCCACCAGGGGCAGGGTGGAGGTCACGGCACAGGAGGCGTCCTTGCCGGCCCAACCGGGGAGCTCGTCGTTGAGGCAGACGGTGTACCGTGAGGTCGGTGGGACGGAATAGTGCGCGGTGGCGGCGTCACCCTCGTTGCTGCGGTAATCGACGTCCACCTCGGCCGCTTCGCCGTTGGGATTGAGCAGGCAGAGCCATTCCTCGAAGCCGCCGCGCAAGGTCCCCTCGGCGAAGTACCACCCGTTGGCCGGGGCGCCCGTCCCGGAGGTGACGTGGCCGCCGCGGCAGGTGCCCTTGTAGTTGAAGTACACGGGGCGCTCGGCCATGATGCCCTCCGGGCCGTCCACCCGCACCGAGACGTTGCGCCCCTCGCCCAGCCACTGGTTGAGGTAGAGGGTCACCCGCTGGTTGACCGGGATGCTCATCGGTTCGGAGCGGGTGGAACCGTCGTCGAACATGAAAGTCAGGGTGAGGGGCACGGTGGCCGCGGAGGCGCCTGACGGCCCATCGTTCAGGACCGGGTAAAAGAGGCAGAGCCAGGTCTCGAAGCCGGCCCCGGTGTAGCCTTCGGCGAAGTAGCGGCTGGAGGTCCCGGTAGCCGAGGGCTGGCCGAACAGGGCGTGCCCGCCCTGCCAGCGCCCGCGGTATTCGAAGTACATGGCCCTCTCGGCCAGGATGTCCGCGTCCGCGGTCACGCAGGCGGAGACGTCGCGCTCCGGCCCCACCAAGGCGTTGACGTCGACGGTGCGGCGCTGGCGAGGCGGGATGGTGACGGTCATCTCCCTTGAGGAACCGTCCTCCAGCGCCAGGTTCACGGAGACGCTCGCCGGGGTGTCGCCCGGATTGGCCAGGCACAGCCACTCCTCGAAACCCTCCCGGGTGGTGCCCTCGGCGAAGCTCCACTCCGGGGCGGGAGCCGTCGTCCCCATGACGTTGGTGCAGCCCCGCCATTTGTTACGGTATGTAAAATATATCGGGCGCTCCGCCACCACCGGCTGGTCGCACTCCACCGCCAGGCCGACGTCGGTCTCCCGCCCCACCGCCGCGTTGACGTCCAGGGTGGCGCGGGAGCGCGGCGCCACCGGCAGGTCCCAGATGCCGGGTGGGGCGTCCGGGTAGAGGAAACTCACCCGCGCCGCCGCGGGCAGGTCCCCGGGGTTGAAGAGGGTGAGGTATTCCTGGAAGCCGGGGCCGGTGTACCCTTCCGCGAAGTACCAGGCGAGGGAGGCTTCCCCGGCGCCCACCGCGCAGGTGCCGTCGCCGGCCGGGGCAGGGGAGGGGAAGGCCGGCAGCACCAGGCCCGCCGCCAGGGCGCAGGTCAGCAAGGTGCGTGCGGTCCTCGCGGCTGGTCTCATCCTCGCTCCACGGCCTTCCGGAATACCCTATACGTCAGCTGCCCTGCTTTATGACGGGCAACTCCAGTATAGAGGGCCCGGCCGGGTCGTGCACCACCTCGAAGCGGAACCTCTGCCACAGCGGCTGCACGAACAGCGGGTTGGAGGCGCTCAGGGTGAGGCGCACCCGGTGCCCCCGCTCGACCAGCCAGTCGCAGGCCAGCAGGTCGAAGCCGACCCGGCAGGCCTCTCCCGGGGTGAGGCCGGAGACGGTAGCCGTGCCGTAGGTGATGAGCCGGGGCCGGCCTCCCTCTCCCAGGTCGTAGAGGAAGGCGTTGACCTGGCAGCTGTCCCGGTCGGGGCGGACGGCCAGGGTGACCCGGGGGATGCCCAGGACCTCGGTGTCCTCCTCCAGCGGCGGCGCGTCGAAGGAGATGTGGCCGCCCGCCCTGTCGGCGAGGGGGCCGGGCACCTGGATGCCGAAGGGCTGGGGCCGGAGGATGGGGGGCCCGGAGGTGGCCCGGCTGAAGTAGCCGTTGACCAGCGGCCCGGAGACGCGGGGCTGCCCGGGCGGCGCGGCGCCGAGGGTCCCTGCCGCCCCGTTGCCGCCGGCGTGCAGGTACAGCTTTTCCACCTCCGCCCGGGGCGGCGGCCAGTCCTCGAAGGCGGCGGTACTGCGCCGCCAGAGCTGGTAGGTGTGGAAAGAGGGCCCGTCCAGCACCTTGAGGTCGGCGCGGTCCTTCAACCAGTAATCGAACCAGTCCTTGGTCATGGACCACAGTTCCCTGCCCCACAGGCGGGGGCCAACGCCGCCGTCCATGCCGTGGGGCCCGAAACCCAGGTAGATCTTCTTGGGCACCCGCAGTCTCTCGTAGTATTCGAGCATCTGGTTGGGCTCGAAGAGGTCGTCGTGCCAGGACCCCACGATGAACACCGGGCATTCCACGTCGCCCACGCGGTACCTGGCCGAACGCAGCCGGAGCTCCTCCAGCGTCTCTTCCTTCCCCTTTAGGCCGAAGAGGAGGTTGAAGGTCCAGCGGTAGAGCCGGTTGCGCGGGTCGCACCTGGTGGCCCAGCTGCCCGTGAAGAGCAGCGCCAGGCCCCACGGGAACTTGAGGGAGCCGTTGGGCACCAGGGAGCGCTCCAGGTCGGTCCAGCCGTGCATGGGTACGATGGTGCGGATGCGCCGGTCCTGCGCGGCCGCCAGGAAGGAGTGTCCGCCGCCGTAGGAGACGCCGGTCATGCCGATGCGCTCCGGGTCCACCTTCGCGTGTTCCTGGGCAATGAGGAAGTCGAGGGCGTCGGTGAGGTCGCACAGTTCGTGGTCCGGGCTGGCGCACTCCACCCGGCCCTGCGAGGATCCCCAGCCCCGGCAGTCGTAGGAGAAGACCACGTAGCCGTCGCGGGCGAAGTAGGGGGCATAGAGGTGGCTCTGCCAGCGCGACAGCATCCAGGAGTGGACCATGACGACGGCCGGATAGCCACCGGGGCGCTCCGGGGGGTTCAGCGGGACGTACAGAACGCCGGAGAGGCGGGTGCCGTCCCGCGTGGAGAACTTGAACTGCTTCATGGTGTACCCGTCCCGTTCGCCCCAGCGGCGGGCCGCTTCCGCCATGGCGCGCGGGAGGGCCACGAAGAGCAAAGTGAACAGCGCCGCGACCTTGAGGAGCGCCTTGCCGGCGCGTGTGAGCTTCCCGGTCATGACCACCTCGCTTGCCTCGCCTATACGCCGATAAAAGACGGCCGCCGCCGCCCAACAACCTTCACTTGGGGTCAGCCCTTCATTCTTCACACGGTAACCCCCATAAGAGTAGCACAACCCGGCTGCCGTCATGAAATCCGGAGTCGGTCTTTTATACCGCGCCACGCGGCACCATGTAAGGATGAAAACTCCGCATTATCTAAGCAGCCCCCAAGCCACTCTTCGTTTATCCCCGCCTGGCCGGCAGGCTGGCTGAGGAAAAGTGAATTTGGGGCCTGAGAGCCTGTCGCACAAACCCCGGCAATATCAGCAA
>CAZETE010000009.1:0-60769 GCA_964515075.1 uncultured Actinomycetota bacterium
CCCAGACCGTCGACCGCATCATCGACGTCTTCCCCACCTACCAGCAGCAGCAGGTGCGCCTGCAGCTGGCCGGCACCATCCAGGCCATCATCACCCAGCAGCTGTTGCCCACCCGGGACGGCAAGGGGCGGGTCCCGGCGGTGGAGATCATGATCGCCACCTCGGCCATCCGCAACATGATCCGCGAGGCCAAGTCGCATCAGATCTACTCGGCCATGCAGGCCGGCGGGCAGTACCGCATGCAGACCATGGACAGCTCCATCGCCGCCCTCTACAAGAACGGCATCATCTCCTACGACATCGCCATGGCCCGCTGCGCCAACCGCGACGAGATGGCCAACATGATCGGCTGAGCGGAGGGCGAAGGAATGGCCGGGCCCGCCCTGGAAGTGGATGGAGTCGACAAGGGCTACCGGGTGGGGCTGCGGCGGGAGCGCCGGCCGGCCTTGAGCGGGCTGAGTTTCTCCCTGCCGGAAGGAAAGGTGCTGGGCCTGCTGGGGCCCAACGGCGCGGGCAAGACCACCACCCTGAAGATAATCATGGACTTCCTAGCCCCGGACGCGGGCGAGGTGCGCATCTTCGGCCGGGACTGGCGGGACCCGGCGGCCCGCGGGCGCCTGGGGTTCCTGCCGGAACAGCCCTACTTCCACTACTACCTGACGCCCCGCCGCATCCTGCGTTACCTGGGGAGGCTCCTGCTCATGCCGGCGGCGGAGATAGAGACGCGCATCACCCACCTGCTGCCGCAGGTGGGGCTGGAGGATGAGGAAGACCTGCCGCTGAGCCGCTTCTCCAAGGGCATGCTGCAGCGGCTGGGCATCGCGCAGGCCCTCTTCAACCGGCCGGACCTGCTGGTCCTGGACGAGCCCTCCACCGGCCTGGATCCCCTGGGCAAGATGGAGATCCGCCATATCCTTCAGGACGCCAGGGACCGGGGGACGACCATCATCTTAAGCTCCCACCAGCTCTCCGAGGTCGAGGAGATCTGCGACCACCTCTGCATCATCGACCGCGGCCGCGAGGTGGCCCAGGGCTCCATACCGGAGCTTTTGGGAAAGGACGAGCGCTACGAGGTGACCCTGGAGGGCGCCGACGCCCTGCCGGAGGCAGACGCCCGCCGCCTGCAGGTGGAGCGGGCGGACGGGGGCCGCACCCTCGTCTTTCCCGCCGGGCGGCTGGACGAGGCGCTCAAGCTGCTGGCGCAGGGAGAGGTCCGCGTCCTGGCGGTCCGGCCGCGCCGCATCACCCTGGAGGAGTTCTTCCTGGCGCACGTGGAAGGCCGGAGCGGGGCGGCCTGAGATGCGGGCGAAGGCAAGGGCGTTCGCGGCCGTCGCCGGAAGCGTGGTCTCCGACGCGCTGCACCGCAAGTTCTACTACGCCCTGGTGGCCCTGACCATGCTCCTGGTCCTGATGGTCCCGGCGCTGCCCAGCGCGCGGGTGGGCGTGCAGATCGACCTGATGCGCGAGGGTTTTTTGGGCCTGGTCTCCCTGATGTCCTTCCTGCTGGCGGTGGTCCTGGCGGCGGCGGCGGTCTCGGTGGAGGTGGAGAAGCGCATGGCCTACTACATCCTCTCCAAGCCCATCTCCCGCTGGACCTACTACACGGCCAAGTACGCGGGGGTGCTGCTGGTGACGGCGGCCACCCTCCTCTTCGCCTGGGCCCTGACGGTCTCCTTCATCTACGTCAAGTTCGGCGTCTTCAACCCGGGCGTCTACAAGGCCCTGGCCGCCGTCTTCCTGGAGTCGGCCGTCCTGGCCGCCTTCACCCTGATGCTCACCACCTTTGCAAGCCCGGTGGTCTCCTTCTTCGGGGCCCTGGTCTTCTACGTGGTCTGCCACGTCAAGGCCGAGTACCTCCACGAGGTCATGACCGGCGCGGGCCGCTGCGTCCCGGCGCGGGCGGTGAGCGGCTTCCTCTATTATGCCCTGCCCAATCTCGGCTTCTTCAACATCAACCAGACGGTGGCCCACGGGGAGCGGGCCTTTCCCGTCAGCGCTCTGGACATGCTGCTGTTGGCCGCGACGGCCGCCGCCTTCGCGGGGGCCTTCATCGTGATCGGCGGGACGGTGTTCAGGAGGAAGGGGATTTGAAGAGGAAGGCCCTGCCCGGCGCGCTGCTGGCGGCGCTCATCCTCGCCGGCTCTCTGGCCCAGGCGGCCCTGGGGGATACCCCGCCGGGAAGCGGTGGGGGAGGCGGGAGGGACGCCGCCCTCTCCCAGGTCGATTTCCTGGACTTCCTGGGCGGGGCGAGGGAGTTCCTCTCCTACGGCCTCTGGGCCCGCATCGACTCCATCCACCACGGCTACTACAGGGACCTCTACCTGGAAGGGGAGCTGGTGCCCTACTACCTGATGGTCAGCTGGCTCGACCCCCACTACGTCGACGCCTACTACGTCGGGGGGCTGGTCATCTTCGAGCAGGGGCAGCAGGAGCAGGCCATCGACTACGCCCGGCGGGGCATTGAGGCCAACCCCGATTCGGGGGACCTCTACGTGAGCCTGGCCGACCTCTACCTGCGGCAGGGGCGGTACGAGCTGGCCCGCGAGGCCTTCCGGGAGGCCCTGGGCAGGGAGTTCGAGTTGGCCGACGAATCCAACGCCATGAGCGGCATCGCCTCGTCCAGCCGGGCCATGGGGGACCTGGAGGGGGCGCTCGCCGCCGAGCTTTCCCTGCTGGACGCCTACCGCATGCTCCTGGTCCGTCCCGGCCTGGATCCCGCGGCCCGCGGCTTCGTGACGGCGAAGGTCAACGCGCTGGCGGACGAGGTCCGGGCCCTCGGGGAGGGGTCGGCGGCGGAGGGCGGGGGCGGGAGATGACCTTCCCGGCCCCGGCTTCTGTTGTTTCTGTAAACTAGTTGACAAGAGTGATATTATTGTTGTATTAGTTAATTAAAGTTCTATTGCGCCGTTGCCGACACCGGTCTATGATTGACGTTGAAAGGGGATGAACGGGCGCATGGCTCAGACCTTCACCTACCGGGTCCGGGACCGCCAGGGCAAGATCATCACCGGCAGTCTCGAGGCCGAGAGCGAGGAGACCGTATCGCAGCGGCTCCGCCAGATGGGCTACTTCGTCATCGGCATCGAGGCCGAGAAGGTGTCCATGACCAAGAAGGAACTGCACATCTTCAAGCCTAAGGTCAAGGCCAAGGACGTCACCGTCTTCACCCGCCAGTTCGCCACCATGATCAACGCCGGCCTGCCCCTGGTCAAGTGCCTGACCATCCTCTCCGAACAGACCGAGAACCCCATGCTGGCCGAGATCGTCACCGACGTCCAGCACGAGGTGGAGATGGGGCGCTCCCTCTCCGAGGCCCTGGCCAAGCACCCCGACACCTTCAAGGCCCTCTACACCAGCATGGTGAAGGCCGGTGAGATCGGCGGCGTCCTCGACGACGTGCTGCTGCGCATCGCCGCCACCCTGGAATCGGAGGCCGAGATCCGGCGGAGCATCAAGTCGGCCATGACCTACCCGGTGGCCATGCTGGGCATCTCCGTTCTCCTCCTGGTGGTCATGCTCATCTTCGTGGTCCCCACCTTCGAGAACATGTTCAAGCAGATGGACGCCACCCTCCCGGCCCTCACCGCGCTCATCGTGAAGCTCTCCAAGTTCATGAAGGGCGTCGGCGGGCTGGCGCTGCTGGTGGCCGTCGTCGGGGGGACCTGGCTCTTCGGGAGGTGGAAGAAGACCGAGGGCGGGAGGCGGAAGGTGGACTCCTTCAAGCTCAAGGCCCCCGTCTTCGGGACCCTCTTCCACAAGATGTCCATGAGCCGCTTCTCGCGCACCCTGGGGACCCTGGTCTCCTCCGGCGTGCCCATCCTGCAGGCCCTGGAGATCACCGCCGAAACCGTGGGCAACGCCCTGGTGGCGGATGCCGTCAACGACGTGCGGACGGGGGTCAAGGAGGGGGAGTCCATCGCCCGCCCCCTGGGCCAGAGCCCCCTCTTCCCGCCCATGGTCACCCAGATGCTGGCCATCGGGGAGGAGACCGGCGCCCTGGACACCATGCTCAACAAGGTGGCCGACTTCTACGACTCGGAGATAGCGGCCACCGTGGAGTCCCTCACCTCCCTGCTGGAGCCCCTGCTCATGGCGGGGCTGGGCGGCGTGGTGGGGACCATCGTCGTCTCCCTGTACATGCCCATCTTCTCGCTCATCTCGAAGTTCTCCAAGTGAGGAGGTCCCCCGGCCCCCGCCCCGGGACGGAACGGCTGCGGGGGGCGCCGCAGAAAGCAGTCAAGTAATGGAGGGTTGCGTCCGATAATCATCATGAAGGAAAGAACTGGTCTGCGAGCCCAGGGGAGGAGGTGAAAAGAGATGAAGAGGCAGGAGGGTTTCACCCTGATCGAGTTGATGGTGGTCATTCTTATCATCGGCATCTTGGTAGCCATTGCCGTGCCGGTCTTCTTCTCCGCGCGTTCCAGCGCTGAGGGGGGCGCATGCCAGGACAACCTGAGGACCATCGACTCCTCCATCATGCAGTACAGCGCCTCCAATAACGGGACATATCCTGGAAACGTGGCATCGCTGGTCCCCAGCTACCTGCGTGAGGCGCCGCAGTGCAAGGCGGCCGGTTCCGGCTACACCTTTACGGGAACCAATCCGCCGCGCGCCGTCTGCCCCCACCCCGATCCCCACACCTATTGATGGGGCGCGGCAGCGAAGCGCGAACTCGAAGGGGCCCGGAGACGGGCCCCTTCCGCTTGCGCCGGGGCGGGTCGCCCGGGGCGGCGGGCGCGGTTGCGCTATAATCATGGCGAGATGTTTCTTAAGGCCTTGTTCTCCGTTGCCGTCTTCCTGGCGGGCACGGCCGTGGGCAGCTTCGCCAACGTGGTCGTCTACCGGGTGCCGCGGGGGCTCTCCGTCGTCAGGCCGCGCTCCTTCTGCCCGGGCTGCGAGGCCCCCATCGCGTGGTACGACAACCTCCCCCTGCTGAGCTGGCCGGCCCTGCGCGGGCGCTGCCGCCGCTGCGGCTGCCCCATCCCCCTCCGCTACTTCCTGGTCGAGCTGACGGCCGGCGTTATGTACGCGGCGGTCTTCGCCCGCTTCGGCTTCGGATGGGACGCCTTCCTCCTGCCCTACCTCTTCCTGGTCTCGGTCACCCTGATGGTGGCGGTCATCGACATGGAGGAGCAGATCATACCCAACGCCGTCATCCTGCCGGCCCTGGCCGCCGGGCTGGCCGCGGCCGTGGCCGTGGCGGCGGCGCGCGGGGACTGGGGCCTCCTGGTCGAGCTGCTGGCGGGGATGCTCATCGGCGGCGTGCCGCTGGGCCTCACGGCCCTGCTCCTGCCGCGCGGCATGGGAATGGGCGATGCCAAGCTCGAGGCCTTCGTCGGCGTGGTCCTCGGCTGGAAGGTGGTCCCCGCCCTCTTCTTGGGCTTCCTTGCCGGGACCCTCTGGGTCATGGTCCCCCTGGCCACGGGGAGGAAGGGCTTGAGGGACCGCATCCCCTTCGGCCCCTTCCTGGTGCTGGGGAGCTGGGCCTCCATCTTCTGCGGGGGCTGGCTGGTCGACCTGTACCGCTCCGCCCTGCGCGGCTGAGTTAAAAATAAACTATTGACAAGTATTGATAAATATTTATAATATCGTTAGTGATGTTGATAAATTAGAATCTTGCTAAAGTATTTAACTGAAGTTGACGAAAGCTAGTATTGACAATTTAAATCGATTCGTGTTAAATTAAGGCTCTCTCGTTAAAGGCATATAGCAGGCAGGGTCGGAGTTCAGCGGGTCAAGCCGGGCCGGAAGGGCAGGAGCCGGACCCCACGCGGAAAGGCCGGGGATTGGAAGGCATGAGGGACAAGGTCAGCAACAAGCTACTGACGGTGAACGAGGTCGCGAGCATCTTGCGCGTTTCCAACATGACCGTGTACCGGCTGGTCAAGGGGGGGCAGATCCCGGCCATCCGGGTGGGCAAGAACTACCGCATCAAGGAGAGCGACGTGAACAAGTACCTCACCAAGGGGTCGTGAGGGGCGCCGACAGCGGAGGATGACGATGAGTCCTAAGAAGAAGTCGACGGCGATCGGGCTGGACATCAGCAGCAGCTCGGCCAAGGTCGCGGAGATCGAGATCGACCGGGGGGAGGCCATCCTCACCAACCTGGGCATCATCAACCTGCCCGAGGGCATCATCCGCGACGGCGAGATCGAGGACCCGGAGTCCCTCTCCAACCTGGTCAGGGACCTGTGGGCCCGCTCGGGCATCAAGGGCAGGAGGGTCATCCTGGGCATCGCCAACCAGAAGGTCATCGTGCGGCCCATCGAGCTGCCCTACATGGAGAGGGAGGAGCTGGACAACGCCCTCCGCTTCCAGGTGCAGGAGTTCATCCCCATCCCCACCGAGGACGCCGTCCTCGACTTCGAGGTCATCGAGGAATTCATGACGGCCGAGGAGGAGCGGATGCTCACCGTGCTCCTGGTGGCGGCCCACCGGGACATGATCCAGAGCTTCGTGGAGACCCTGCAGGCCGCCGGGCTGACCCTGGCCGCCATCGACCTGAAGGCCTTCGCCTTGCCGCGCTCCCTCCTGCGGCGGGAATACCAGCTGGGGGAGGAAGGCGGGGAGGACGAGAGCACCTGCATCGTCAACGTGGGCGCGGGGGTGACCAACATCGTCATCCTCAAGGAGAAGACGCCCCGCTTCGCCCGTTTCCTGCTGCGGGGCGGCAACGATTTCACCGCGGTCCTCGTCGACCGCATGGACCTGGACCCGGGGGAGGCGGAGGAGATCCGCACCGGCAAGCTGGCCAACCCCGAGGCCGCCAAGGTGCTCCAGCAGGAGATCTTCAACTTCGTGGGCGAGGTCCGGCGCTCCATAGATTACTACGTGGCCCAGACCCAGGAGAGGAACCTGACCAGGGTCATCCTCTCCGGCAGCGGGTCCAAGACCCTGAACCTCCCCCAGGAGATGAACCGCGGGCTGCGCCTGCCGGTGGAGATGGGCCGGCCCCTCCAGAACCTGCAGCTGGGAAGGCTGGCCTTCACGCCTGAGGAACTGGCGGACATCGAGTCGTCGGTGGCGGTCTGTACCGGCCTGGCCCTGAGGGAGGTGCTCGAGTAATGACGCGCATCAACCTGCTCCCTCCGGAGATCAAGGGCAAGGCGGAACGGGTCAACCTGGTTCCCTACGCCGCGGTATCCCTGCTGGTGGTCGCGGTGGTCATCGGCGGCCTCTGGTTCCTCTTCCACGGCCAGGTCTCCAGCAAGCGGAAGGACCTGGACAAGGCCCGGGACGACCTCTCCTACCTCGAAAAGCAGGTGGAAGGGCCCCTGCAGGCCTTCGAGGCCCAGGCCGCCGAGCTCAAGGGGATCCAGGACCTCTACTCCGCCTGCAACTCCGGGCGGGTGGGGTGGGCCAGCATGCTCAACGACCTGGCCCTGTACGTGCCGGAGGGGCTGACCACGGCCTCCAACCCCGCCGCCCCGGCCATCTGGCTGGATCACCTGGTGGTGGACGCCACCCCGCTGGAGAAGGACCTGCCGGCCTCCAAGGCGACGGCGGCCAATCCCATCACCATCGAGGGATACGCCACTCCCGCCTGGTTGTGCATACAGACCTGGCTGCCGCGGGCCTCGGACTTCAAGGCCCACGGGTTCCTGGACGCCTATCCCTACTACTACTACTTCCGCGGGCAGCCGAAGGTGGCGGAGTTCTTCGTCCGCCTGCACAACATGGAGGAGTGGAGCAACCTGTGGATAGAGCAGTCGGGCCAGGAGAACATCACCATCGAGGTGGCGACCCCCGTCGTCGATCCCGTAACCGGCATCGTGGCCACCGAGACCACCTCCTATGAGGACTGGGTGATCAAGTTCACCATCAACGGTTACTGGAACGAGGAGAGCGCCAGCTGGGAGAGTAAGACCAGGGGAGCGGAAGCCGCCGCCGGCGGGTCCGCCGCGACGACGGGAGGTGGTGGCAAGTGAAGATAGACCCGCGCTACTACGCCATCCTCGTGGTCGTGTTCGCCGTGGTGCTCGCCGTGGTGCTGGGCTTCCTGCTGGTGATGCCGGAGAAGAACAAGGTGGGCAAGGCCGACGAGGAGATCGCCGCCGCCAGGGCGGACTACCAGAGGGAACTGGGACGCCAGGCCCAGCTGCAGGCCTTCCAGAAGGACCCGGAGCAGTTCCGGCGGCAGATCGCCGCCCTGCAGGGCAAGATCCCGGAGAAGGTGGACCTGGCCGACGTGGTCCAGCAGCTGGACTACTGCGCCGAGAAGGGCGGGCTGGACTTCTACAGCTTCGCCCCGCGGCTTCCCGTCCAGGCGGCCAGCTTTTACGTCTTCGACGTGGAGACGATCTTCTACGGGCGCTACTTCAACCTGGTGGAGTTCTTCAACCACATCGAGAGGCTGCCCCGCTCCATCAAGCCGGTCTTCTTGGAGTTGAATCCGGGCGACGACGGCCTGCCCTACCTGGAGATCAACATCACCTTCAGGGTGTTCTTCACCGCCCCCGAAGGAGTGGAGATGATGATGGAGCAGGGCGCGCCCGCTTCCGGGCGAGGGACTTAAGACGCGCGGGTTACGCGTCCGGGAGGGCGGACGGCCCTGCCGGGGCGGGACTTACATGCCGACTGGGGTGGTTGCGATGAAGGAGAGAGCGGAGCAGATGACCAAGATGATACGGGAGCGCTACAGCGGCTTGGACGCGAAAAGGCTCAGGCTGGCCGGCAGCCTGGCGCTGGCGATGGTGGTATCCGTCGTCTTCCTGGCCGCCGCGTCGGGCGGCGCCGGGAACGCGGCGGCAGACCGCTCCCTGGCCCAGTCCCTGGCGCCGGGCCAGGCGCGGGGGGAAGCCCTCGACTCCCAGGCCATCGTCTCCCGGACGGTGGGCCAGCGCTTCAACATCCAGCTGGTGGAGACGGCTTATCCCGGGGAGATCCCCTATTCGGACGTCTGGGTATTGAACGATCCGTTCATGCCCCTGATGGGGGAGGTCGGGGCGCTCATCGATAACGAGGGCACCCTCGACAGCAAGCTGGGACTGATGCTCAAGCGCACCCTGACGGAGGCCGCCCCGGCGTCCTCGGCCCCGGCCGCCGCGCCCTCCAGCGCGGTGCCCAAGACGGCAAGCGTCGGCGGCGGGCAGGCGGTCCTGGTGGAGGACGTCTACGAGAACCGCGGCATCGTCTACGCGAAGGTCAAGGTGGGCGACGTCAGCTACGACCGCATCAAGGCGGGCGTGACCTTCGCCGGCAACTACATGATCGCCGAGTTCAAGCCGGCCGACACCGTCGTGCTCAAGTGCGGGGACGAGAGCTACGAGTTGAAGAAGGGTCAGCTGCGGCGGATCTGACCCGGACGGACCGGGCGGAGGAGGCGGCATTATCCCAATGCCGCCTCCTTGATTTGGGAGGGGTATTAAGGGAATGAGGTTCTTGGACGCCGGGGAGTCCCACGGCCGCGGCATGGCCACCGTGGTGGAGGGCTGCCCCGCGGGGCTGCCCCTGCGGGCCGCCTACGTGGAGGCCGAGCTGGCGCGGCGCCGCCGCGGCTACGGGCGGGGCGGGCGCATGTCCATCGAGGCGGACCGCGTGGAGATACTCAGCGGAGTGCGCCACGGCAGGACGCTGGGCAGCCCCATCACCCTGTGGGTGGAGAACCGCGACCACGCCAACTGGCTGGAGGCCATGGGCGCGGAGGAGCCCCGGGAAGGCGGCGATGCGAGGCGGGTAACGGCGCCGCGGCCCGGCCACGCCGACCTGGCGGGAGCGGTCAAGTACGGCACGCGGGACCTGCGCGACATCCTCGAGAGGGCCTCCGCCCGCGAGACGGTGGGCAGGGTCTGCGCCGGCAGCGTGGCCAGGCGACTCCTGGAGCGCCTGGGGATCACCGTCCTCTCTCACGTGCTCTCCATCGGCGGGGTCCGGGCAAGGCCGGCGGCGGCCCCCGGCCCCGCCGACCGGGAGCGCGTGGACGCCGACGGACTGCGCTGCCTGGACCCCGCCGCCTCGGCGAGGATGAAGGAGAGGATAGACGAAGCCGCGGGGCAGGGGGATACCCTGGGGGGAGAGGTGGAGGTGCTGGCCTACGGCGTCCCCCCCGGCCTGGGCAGCCACGCGCACTGGGACCGCCGCCTGGACGGCCTCCTGGCGCAGGCGGTCATGTCCGTGCAGTCCTGCAAAGGGGTGGAGGTGGGGGACGGCTTCGCCCTGGCGGCGGCGCCGGGGAGCTCCGTTCTGGACCTCATCGCCCACGGCGGGCAGCGGGGCTACCACCGCCTCGCCAACCACGCCGGCGGCATCGAGGGGGGCATCAGCAACGGCGAGACGGTGGTGCTGCGGGCGGCCTTCAAGCCCATCCCCACCCTGGGCCGGCCGGCGCCCACCGTCGACGTGGATTCGCGGCAGGGCGTGGAGGCGCAGGCGGAGCGCTCCGACGTCTGCGCGGTGCCCGCCGCCGGGGTGGTGGCGGAGAGCATGGTGGCGTGGACCCTGGCCTGCGCGCTGCTGGAGAAGACGGGCGGAGACCGCTTGGCCGAGGTGGAGGCGCGCTTCCGCGACTGGCGGGAAGAGGCCGGGTCCTTCTAGGCATGGGGCACCTGGTCCTGGTCGGCTTCATGGGATCCGGCAAGAGCCGGGTGGGGGAGATCCTGGCCGCGCGGCTGGGCCTTCCCCTGATCGAGACCGACGCCCGGGTGGAGGAGCGCCGCGGCAAGCGCGTGGCCGACGTCTTCCGCGAGGAGGGAGAAGCCTGCTTCCGCGACGCGGAGAGCGAGGTCATCCTGGGGCTTGAGGGCGAAGGGCCGGCGGTGGTCTCCTGCGGGGGCGGAGCGGTACTGCGGCCCGGCAACGTCGAGGCCCTGCGCCGCGCGGGCACGGTCTTCTACCTGAAGGTGGCGCCCGGGGAGGCGGCGCTGAGGCTGCAAGGGGAGACGGGGCGCCCGCTGCTGGACGGCCTCCCCGACCGGCGCGGGCGCATCCGGGCCCTGCTCGAGGAGCGGGAGCCGCTGTACCGGGGGGCCGCCGACCACGTGGTCGACACCACCGGCAGGGGGGCGGAGGAGGTCGCGGAGGAGATAGAGGGGCTATGGAGAGGATAGGGGTGGACCTGCCCGGCAGGGAGTACGAGATACTGGTGGGCGCCTCCCTGACGGAGGCGGTGGCCGCCGGGGCCGCCGCGCTCGAGGGCTGCCGCCGGGCGGCCCTGGTGAGCCATCCCGCCCTGGAGCGCCTCCACGGCGCGAGCTGGGAGTCCCTGGAGGAGGCGCTCCGGGAGCGGGGGATCGCCCTGCACCGGGTCCTCTTTCAGGCGGGGGAGAGGCACAAGAACCTCGACACGGTGAGGAAGGTGTACCGGAGGCTGCTGGCGCTGGGGCTGGAGCGCACGGACGCCGTCATCGCCTGGGGCGGGGGCGTGGTGGGCGACCTGGCGGGGTTCGCCGCCGCCTCCTACATGCGGGGCCTCCGCTACCTGCAGGTGCCCACCACCCTCATGGCCATGGTGGATTCGGCCATCGGCGGTAAGGTGGGGGTGGACCTGCCCGAGGGCAAGAACCTGGTGGGCTTCTTCCACCAGCCCTCCGGGGTCTTCTGCGACATCGCCCTGCTGGCGACGCTGCCGGAGAGGGAGTACCTATCGGGGCTGGCCGAGATGGCCAAGTACGGCCTGGTGTTCGACGCCACCCTCTGCGAGCGGATGCGCGGCGCGCGGCAGGGACTGCGCGCCGGAAGAAAGGAGGACCTGGTCCCGGCCGTCGCGGCGTGCGCGGCGGTCAAGGCGCGGGTCACCGTGGAGGACGAGCGCGACCTGGCGGGGCGCCGCGCCCTGCTCAATTACGGCCACACCTTCGCCCACGCCCTCGAGGCGGCCACCTCTTACCGGACGCTGCTGCACGGGGAGGCGGTGGCGCTGGGCATGCGCATGGCCGCGGCCCTCTCCGAGGGCCTGGGCCTGGCGGAACCGGGGCTCTACCGCGAGCACCTGGACCTCCTGGCCGGCCTGGGGGTCTCGGGGGGGGAGCGCCTGGGGCGGGGGGCCGCGGGGCTGCAGGAGGCTGTGCTCCGGGGGATGGCCCACGACAAGAAGAACCGGGGGGGCGAACTCCGGCTGGTCCTGCTGAAGGGGATAGCCGACCCGCTGGTGCTCAAGAGGCGCCCGGACCGCGACGTGGCCGCCGCCGTCCGGGCCGTCCTCGAGGAGGAGGCGGGCGCGGCCCGCAAGGGAGGTGGAAGGGGATGAGTCTCAAGAGGATCATGTTGATCAACGGGCCCAACCTCAATCTCTTGGGGGAGAGGGAGGAGGGCGTCTACGGGCGGACCTCCTGGGCGGAGATCGAGGAGGCGGTGGCGGCGAGGGCCGGGGAGCTGGGATGCGAGGTGGTCTTCCGCCAGAGCAACCACGAGGGCGACCTGGTCGACTGGGTGCAGGAGGCGCGCTCCGGCTACCACGGCCTGATCATCAACCCCGGCGCGCTAACCCACTACAGCTACGCCCTACAGGACGCCCTGCGCGCCCTGCCCGTCAGGGCGGTGGAGGTGCATCTCACCAACATCTTCGCGCGTGAGGAGTGGCGGGCGAGATCGCTGGTATCGCCCGCCGTCGAGGGGGTCGTCTGCGGGTTCGGCCCCCGTTCCTACCTGCTGGCCCTGGAGGCCGTGGCCGCAACGCCAGGAGGGGAGATAAATACTATATAATAACGATATAGATTATATGTTAATATGCCGGTTTCCGCCTTGTGCTGGGATTTTGTCGTCGCTGTAACATCGTCGTAACATACTTCACAGACCTTTTGCACCTCCGGGATGCGGGGGGTCTCAAGGTGACGCCGCCGCTTTGACGATAAAATGCCTGTAAGGAAGGGGTTTCAGCCCCTCGCCGCCGCCGGGACGGCGAAAGAGGCGGAAAGGGCCGAAGTGGTAGAATAAGGGTAGGCAAGACGATGCGGGAGCGCGGAGTCCTTCCGGAAGCGCCGGGTGAGGAGTTGGGAGGTAGAAGAGCCGTGTTGGAGAAGGTCTTTTCGAGGGCGAGGGACGAGGACGGCTTCAACCTGATCGAACTGATGGTGTACATCTTGATCCTCGCGGTCATGCTCGGCACGGCCACCTACTTCTTCATCAGCGTGAGGGACGTCAACTCCCTCAACGCCGCGGCCATCGAGGTCAGGTCGGCGCTGGAGCGCGGCTTCAACATGGCCAACGCCCAGAACCAGCGGGTGACCCTGTCCTTCTACGGACCGGGATCCAACTATCCCAACACCTACGCCTTCAAGAAGAACGACGGTTCCTCGGAGCCTCCCCCCCTGGGGAGCGCCTACTTCACCGAACAGGCGGGGGGAAACACCGTCTACTATATCAAGCTGCAGCAAGGGGATTCCGGCCTGGCCATCGCGGCCAGCGTAGACGTGGTCTACGACAACCAGGGGACCCTCATGACCGTCTCGCCCGCGAGCGTGACCGTGAGCCGCGCCGGGAGGAGCAAGACCTTGTCCATCAATGCCAACGGAGAGATCAACTAGAGAAGGGGTGAGTCCTCCATGAGCTGTGCCGGGTTCTTCAAGAGGGCGCTGAGGCCGGGCGCCGGCCAGGGCGGCTTCAGCATCGCCGAGGTGATGGTGGCCGGGGCGCTGCTGACCATGGTCTCCCTGCCGATCATGCAGATGTTCGGCACCACCTTCCGGGTCGCCGGCCTCACCGACGACCTGAACCAGGCGCAGTCCTGCGTGAGGCACTTCACCGAGGAGACCAGGGCCGTCCCCTTCTATGTGCCCTACGTGCTCTCCGAGGGAGACCGGGACATGGACGACCTCTACTGGGGCGGGGGCAGGGGGCTTACCAACAACTGGGATACCGCCCCCGAGATCGAGGTCAAGGCCTACGACGCCAACCCCTATCCGCAGTTCCGCGTCACCTGCAAGATGGTCTACTTGAACGACGACACCTCCGAGGCGACCATGCGCTCCACCTGGGCGCACAAGACCCCCAACCGCGACGACCCCGTCGACTACCTCAACCGCACCATCAACATGATCAAGTTCCAGATCAAGGCCTACTGGCGGGTGGACGGGGCGGAGACCGCCGGCTCCAACCACGCCCTGGTGTCCATCCTGACCCGCACCCAGGTGCAGGCCAACCTGGGCGTCAACGAGTGCCTGGTGGAAGCGGCCAGGCAGGGCACCACCGCCAGCTCGGCGCCGCACATCTATAACGGCGTCAACGTCACCATCACCGGGTTCGGCTTCAAGCCGGGGTGCACCGCCAGCCTGTTGATGGCCGCCAACAGCGACATAAACGTCAAGGGCCTCCACTTCGTGGATTCGACCAAGCTCACCGGCTACGTGGACCTGGCGTCGGACGGGACGGGAGGCAGGCCCTGGTCGCCCCGGGCGGAGCCGGGCAGCTGGACCGTCAAGGTCACGGTGGGGTCGGCTTACGCGGCCCTCAACGACGGGCTGATCGCGGAGTTCCCCCGGCCCGCGCTGACCGCCCTCAACCCGTCCTCCACCTACAACACCGCCAGCGATGAGCTGGTCACGGTGACCGGGAGCCCCATCCTCTCCCTGGCGCCGGCGGGCGGGCACAACAACTGCCGGGCGGTGTCCGAGCTGATCTGGCGCAACCCCGACGGCTCCGCCGACGCCAACAAGAACATCTCCGCCAAACCCGGCACCACCGCGGTGAGCGGCGACAACTACGGCGCCGGCCCCGATCAGGTCGCCGCGCGCTTCGACATCACCGCCGGAAGCGGCTACGGCCCCGTCCCGCAGGCCTACTTCGTCCGGGTCTGGAACTGCAAGGATTATAACAACCTGGGGCAGCCGGGCGACGTCTACGCCGTCACCTCGGCCATCCCGGCGGCCCTGCTGGTGGTCGAGCTGCCCCCCGAGGTGACGCAGGCGTACCGCACCGACATGCCCGCCCGCAGCTGGGGCTTCTCCAACCGCACCTACAACCTGACCATCAAGGGCCGGTACTTCGACCCCGCGGGCGTCACCGTCTACCTGGGGAGGGGCGGAACGCCCCCCGGCGCCCCCAGCGTGCAGGGCACCGCCGCCACCGTCGTGGACAACCAGACCATCATGGCGAACTTCGACCTGTCCGGCCTGGCCGGTAGCGAGGGCTGGTGCTGGGTCTACGTGCGCAACGACGCCACGGGCAGTTCCGGCTACGGGAGCAACCTCTTCCAGGTGCGCAAGGCGCCCTCCACCACCGGCATCTCCAACACCGACGGCAAGGGCTACAAGTACAACTACTACGACATCGCCGTTTCCCTGACGGGACAGGATTACTACTCCGGGTACCAGGTCTACTTCCAGAGGAGTTCGGGCGGCAAGATCTTCCAGGTGGGCGACGGGGACGGAGAGGGAGCGGCGTCCTGGTCCTCCTCGACCGCCATGACCGGCTACCTCAACCTCATCAACGAACCGAGCAATACGCTGCCGGTGGGCACCTACAACGTCTGGGTGGCGGACCCCGCCGACAGGGACAACACCGCCGCCAAGGCCTCCTTCACCTCTTCCTACGGGCCGCCGGTGCTGCTGGCCCCCGCCTCCCCTTATAATCCCACCTCGGTTTGGATCCAGTTCAGGTACCGCCGGAAGGTCGCCTGGGTATGGTGGGGATGGACGGGCACTGATACGACGCAGGAATCGGGGGCGGCCAACCTCGCCTGGGCGCCCAACTGCTTCACCAGCGGCTGGCTGGACAGTGACGCCCGTGAAACTCGCGCCGACTTCCAGGTGCAGGGGATGGGCTTCCTCGACGCCTCCACCGGCTCCACCACCAACCTGAACATCTCCAACGCCGGCAGGAACGGCAACTTCGCGGCGGTCCTCGACCGGGCGGCCAAGACCGTCTACCTGCGGACCACTTACTGGAACAACGTGAATACCTCCAACTCCTGGCTGCTGGCCGAGGAGGGGCCGAGGTCATATAACCTGGTCCTCACCAACAACAACGCCTCCGGCAGCAGGACCTACTCCAACCGCTGGAAGACCCTGGACACCAATCCGTAGGCGGGTGATGGCGATGAAGCATAAGAAGATGAGCGGGTTGAAGGAGGCGGCGGGGTCGTTGCGGGAGAGGCTGGCCGACGAGGGAGGCTTCTCCATCGTCGAGCTGCTGGTGGCCTCCATCCTCCTCTTCGTGCTGACCTTCGCCACCATCAACTTCGCCGATCAGGGCACCGCCGTGACCGGGGGCAGCATGGCCAGGGCGGAGGTCAACCAGGAGCTGCGGGAGACGCTGGAGGCGGTGACCAGGCAGATCCGCGTGGCCTACTTCTTCGTGCCGGCCCAGTGCACTCCCACCTCCCTGGGCTTCTACTCCTACGCCACGGGGGACGCCGCCGGCACCAAGTATAACATCCGGTTCCGGCTGAACGGGACGGCCCTGGAGACCTCGCGCGACGGCGGGGTGAACTGGACGATCATGGCTTCCGGGGTGACCAGCCTGGCCTTCACCCTGCGCGACTCGGACGGCAACACGACCACCGATACCTCGCGGGTGGCCCTGGTGAACGTGGCGATGGGGGTCTCCCGCTCCTTCAGCAGCACCGCCGGGACCCAGTCCGAGGGGCACCGGCTGGAGTACGGCACGCAGACCGCCTACACCCAGGGCGAGATGTCCGTAGCCATCCGCAACGTCCTGACCACGGGGCCGTGAGGGCCCGGGCGAGCAGGGGAGTGATATGAGATGAGAGCCACGAGGAGCGAGATAGCGAGAAGGCCCGGGACCCCGCCCGGGACGGCCGGCGGCGGCCGGCCGGGGGAGCGGCGGGAGGAGGGCTTCGCCCTGCCCATGGTCCTGTTCATCATCATCATGCTGGGCATCCTGGGCGCCACCAGCCTGATCATGGCCGTCTACGCCATGATGAACGCCCAGGGCGCCCTGCCGGCGGCCAAGGCCTTCGACGCGGCCGAGTCCGGCCTGTCGGTGGCCCACTCCGCCCTGGCCCGGGACGACATCCCGGCGGGAGGGACGAACGTCCCCCGCACGGGCTCGCTCGAGGCCAATTCGTCGTACAGCGTGACGGTGCTGCCCGACCCGGCCTCTCCCGACTGGAAGATCACCTCCACCGGCACCTACACCGACGACCGGGGCACCGTCTACAAGCGGACCATCGAGGAGAAGGTCACCTTCTCCGGCACCGAGAGGCACTTCAACGCCCTGGACTACGTGCTCTTCTCCAAGTACGGCAACATCAACATCGAGGCGGGGACGGTGTTCCTCTTCAACACCTTCACGGTGAACGGGAGCGTCTACGGCAGGAACGTCACCCTCTTCTCCAACAAGGGGCTTCTGGGCGACAGCGAACTGCGGGTCAACGGCAACATCTACGCCACCAACGACGCCACCCTGCGCACCTGGACCGGATTCGCCTGCGTCTCGAACACGCGGGTGGCGGGGGGCACGCCCGTCCACGCCAGTCTGGGGAGGGGCGTCTTCGCCAACCACAACGTGACCATGCGGGCGGAGTGTGTCGTCCTGGCCTCCTCCCGCAACCGCATCGACAACAACTGCTACTACGGCAACGCCATCAGCAAGCCCACCGGCGGGCTGGGGTGGAACTACAATGAGATCTACGGCACGGAGAAGAAGATGGACGCGTCCACCGGCTCAGTCCCCGACGTGGCCCTGCCCGAGCCGAACTTCGAGTGGTACCGCTCCCAGGCCAAGCTCCAGGATGCCGACGGTATCGCGGACGGCCAGCACTATTACCCGGGCAACGCCACCATCGCCAGCCTCACCATCGACCCCGAATCCCAGCTCTCCAGCGGATGGATCGGTTTCGTCGAGGGCAACCTGACCCTGCGGAACGTGCTGATCAACGCCAACGCCAAGGGGGTCTTCGTGTGCATGGGCAACATCACCGTGAACCACTCCTTCCAGCTGCAGGGCAAGACCGAGTACCAGGCCATCGCCAAGGGCAAGGTCACCCACGAGAGCAGCCTGACCTTCAACCTGAACCCCACCGACACCGTCTTCATCTATTCCGGGTACAACAACCCCTCCAACCCCAGCGACTACGCGGTGACCTATTCGCTGGGCTGGTTCCGGGACATCAAGGGTCAGATCACCGCCAACGGGAGCATCTACACGCCGGACAGCAACTGGGCCCCCTTCGGGAACAACGGCATCTCTTATAAGAAACCGGGCGTGCCGGTGGCCGGCTTCCCCATTCCCTTCCAGGTGAAATCGTGGAAGGAGCTCCCCTCCCCGTAAATCAGACCGCCAGGGCTCAAGCCCTTGAAGGGGGCGCGCTCCGGGCGCGTCCCCTTCGCTATCGCGGCGGCCCGCGGCCCTCCCGGTCGCGGGGGCGGGGGACGGGCGTTTCGGTGTGTTAATATTAGGGGCATGGACGCGCCCTTTGACCAGCGCTGCGAGAGGCTGATGGACACGGTGGAGGGCCGGGCGGACGCCTTCTTCCTGGGCGACCCGGCCAACGTCCGCTACTACACGGGCTTCTCCGGCTCCTCCGGCTTCGTCGTCGCCGGGCGGGGGGGATGTGCCCTCTTCACCGACGCGCGCTACCGCCTGCAGGCGGCGCGCGAGGCGCCCCTCGCCCGGGTGACCGCCTACGAGGGGAGCGTCTTCCGCGCCATGACCGCCTTCTGCGAGGAGGGGGGCATCGGGCGGGTGGGCTACGACCCGGCCCATCTGACCTGCGCGTTCCTCTCCGCCTGGCGCAGGGAGTCGGCGGGGCGGGTCGGGCTGGTGCCCGTGAAGGGCAGGGCGTCGCGGCCGCGGCTGCGCAAGGAGGCCGGCGAGGTGGAGGAGCTGCTCCGGGCGGTCCGCATAAGCCAGCAGGCCCTGCTCCGCCTGCTGGACCGGGACGACCTGCTCTCCTTGAGGGAGCGGGACGTGGCGGCGGAGCTGGAGGCGGAGATGCGCCGGCTGGGGGCGGAGGACCGGGCCTTCCCCACCATCGCGCTGGCGGGAGCCCGCAGCGCCCTGCCCCACGGCCGCAGCGGGCCGCGCCCCTTGAAGGGCGGGGCGGTGCTGCTGGTGGACTGGGGGGCGGGCTTCCGCGGCTATCAGGCCGACCTCACCCGGACCGTCTGGCTCAAGCGTCCGGGGGGGCGCCTGAGAAGGGCCTACGACGCGGTGCTCAAGAGCCGGGAGAGGGTGCTCGGGGCGGCGCGGCCGGGGGTGCGGGCGGGCGAGCTGGACCGCCTGGCGCGCTCCGTCATAGAGGAGGCCGGCTTCGGCGCCTTCATAGACCACTCACTGGGGCACGGGGTGGGGCTGGAGGTGCACGAGGCCCCCCACCTCGGCCTCAACAGCCGCGAACGGCTGGAGGAGGGGATGGTCTTCACCGTCGAGCCGGGAGTCTACCTGCCGGGCGTCGGAGGGGTCAGGGTGGAGGACGTGGTCCTGCTCGGCCCCGACGGGCCCCGGCTGCTCTCCTCGCTGCCCGCGGAGATGGAGTACAACTAGAGAGGATGGAGGATGACGGATGATATCCACGGCTGATTTCCGCAACGGCATGACCATCGAGATGGACGGGACGCTCTACAACATCCTCTACTTCCAGCACGTCAAGCCGGGCAAGGGCGGGGCCTTCGTCCGTTCCCGGCTGAAGAACCTGAAGACCGGGGCGGTACAGGAGAAGACCTTCCGCGCCGGCGAGAAGGTGGAGCTGGCGGTGCTGGACAAGCGCAAGATGCAGTTCCTCTACGAGGAGGGCGGCTACCACTTCATGGACACCGAGACCTTCGAGCAGATGACCCTGGACGGGGAGGACCTGGGGGAGCCGGGGCGCTTCCTCAAAGAGGGGACGGTGGTCGACGTGTCCCTCTACGAGGGCAGGCCCGTCGGGGTCGAACTGCCCATCTTCGTCGAGCTGGAGGTGGTCGAGGCCGCTCCCGGGGTCAAGGGGGACACGGCCAGCGGCGGCAGCAAGTCCGTGGTTCTGGAGACCGGGGCCTCCGTGCAGGTGCCCCTGTTCATGGAGGCCGGGAACGTCGTCAAGATCGACACCCGCACCGGGGAGTACGTGGGCCGGGTGGACTAGCGGTGGGCCGGAAGGGAGGGGGAAGGCCTTGAAGGAGGGCGGCTTCAGACTGCACGCGGGCATCCTGGAACTGATAGCCGGGACGGCCCTGCTCGAGCTGGAGGGGGGCGGAACCGTCGGGCGGCGGGCCGAGCCTCACGAGGACCGCGCCAGGAAGAAGAGCCTGACCAAGGGGATCAAGGCTTCCGTCGAGGGGGAGCGGGTCTCCCTGCTGCTGGAGTTGAACGTGGATTACGGGCAGGACGTCCTCAAGGTGGCCGAGCGGGCCCAGGAACTGGCCCGGGACGCGCTGCAGGGCATGACCGGATATGCCGTCGCCGAGGTCAACGTGGGCGTGGTGGGAGTGAACGCGCCCTGAGCGGCGCGGGAAAGGCGGGCCGTGGGGGAGCGGAGAAAGGCCAGGTACCTGGTGCTGCGCCTGCTGTACGCCCGGGAGATAACCGGGGAGAGCCTGGACGCCCTCGCCGCCTCCTTGCGGGGAGGGGCGGACGGCCCGCCGGGGCTCCCTTCCTTCTCCGCCGACCTGCTGCGGCGGATCGATGAGGAGGGGGAGCGCATCGACGGCATCATCCAGGGCTACGCCAACCGCTGGACCATCGAGCGCATGCCGGCCATCGACCGCAGCCTGCTGCGCATGGGGATCGCGGAGATCCTCTTCCTCGAGGACGTGCCCCCCGGCGTCACCGTCAACGAGTGCGTGGAGCTGGCCAAGCGCTTCTCCACCGAGGAGTCGGGCAGGTTCATCAACGGGGTGCTGGGGCACTTCATCCGCGACCTCGAGGCCGGCGCCTGACCCGCCAAACAGAGTGCCCCAGGCCTTGACATGTACTCATGTCAAGGCCTGGCACTCCCCCGCCCCACCCCTCGCCAAACAGAGTGTCCCAGCGCCTTGACATGTACTCATGTAAAGGCCTGGCACTCCCCCGCCACCAACGCATGCGGCTACCGACACCGTCAGAACCTGCCCTTACGGCAATAGCCGTGGACATGTACTCATGTCAAGGCCTGGCACTCCCCCGCCACATCCTGATATACTTTAAACTCACAATCATATATGTGAGAACCTTTAAAGCGGCCCCGTGAGGCCGGAAAGGTGGGAACGGATGATCTACGCATATCGCTGGCCGCCGCCGGGCGGTATTTTTTTGTCCCCGCCCGGTAGTTAAATAGGGGCCTGGAGGAGGTGGTCGAGACGGGCGCGGAGAAGGCGGTGATCCTGGACGCCGGGGACGTGGAGCGGGCCGTCCGCCGCATCGCCCACGAGGTGGTGGAGCGCAACCGGGGCGCCGCGGACCTGGCCATCATCGGCGTCCGCACGCGGGGCGTCCCCCTGGCCCGTCGCATCGCCTCCGTCATCAACCGCCTGGAGGGGGTGGAGGTGCCCCTGGGCGTCCTGGACATCACCCTCTACCGCGACGACATCCAGACCAGGCCGCAGCCGGTGGTGAGGGAGACGGACATCCCCTTCGACGTCACCGGCCTGAACGTGGTCATCGTGGACGACGTCCTCTCCACCGGACGCAGCGTGCGGGCGGCCATCGACGCCCTCATCGATTTCGGCAGGCCGCGCACTGTCCAGCTGGCGGTGTTGGTGGACCGCGGTCACCGGGAGCTCCCCATCCGCGCCGACTACGTGGGCAAGAACGTCCCCACCTCCCTGCGGGAGCGCGTCAGCGTGCAGCTGGAGGAGGAGGACGGGCGCGACGCCGTGATCATCGAGAAGCCGGAGGACGGGGCGTGACCGCGGAGAGGGCGGGGCGGGCCCGCAGCCTCATCGACGTCCACCAGCTCTCGCAGGAGGATATACTATGGCTGGTGGAGACGGCCCGCTCCTTCGAGGAGGTCTCGCGGCGGGCGGTGAAGAAGGTGCCGGCCCTGCGCGGCCGCACCGTGGTCAACCTCTTCTACGAGGCCTCCACCCGCACCCGCATGTCCTTCGAGCTCGCGGCCAAACGGCTCTCCGCCGACGTGCTCAACTTCGCCGTGGGCACCTCCAGCGTCTCCAAGGGGGAGAGCCTCAAGGACACCGTGCTCACCCTGCAGGCCATGGGGGTGGACGCCGTGGTGGTGCGCCACCCCATGTCCGGAGCGCCCGAGCTCATCGACGGCTGGATCGACGCCTCGGTGATCAACGCGGGGGACGGCACCCACGCCCACCCCACCCAGGCCCTGCTCGACGTCTATTCCCTCCTGCAGCGCATGGACAGCCTGGAGGGCAAGCGCATCGCCGTCGTCGGCGACATCCTCCACTCCCGGGTGGCCCGCTCCGGCATCCAGGCCTTCATCCGGCTGGGGGCGGAGGTGGTGCTGGTGGCCCCGCCCACCCTGATGCCCCCGTCCTTGCCCTGGCGGGTGGAGACCCGCTACCGCCTGGACGACGTGCTGGGGGAGTGCGACGTCATCTACCTGCTCAGGCTGCAGCTGGAGAGGCAGAAGCAGGGGCTCATACCGTCCCTTAAGGAGTACGCCCGCGTCTATCAGCTCAACGCGGAGCGCCTGGCCAGGGCGGGCGAGGGCACCCTGGTCATGCACCCCGGGCCCATCAACCGCGGGGTGGAAATAGCGGCGGAGGTGGCCGACGGGCCGCGCAGCATCATCCTGGGCCAGGTGGCCAACGGGGTGGCGGTGCGCATGGCCGTGCTCTTCATGCTCCTGGGCGGAAGGGAGGCGGAGGATGCGGGGAACGAATAAGGTCCTCATCAAGGGGGGCACGGTGCACTGCCCCTTCACCGGCACCGAGGGACGGGTGCTGGACGTCCTGGTGGAGGGGGGCAGGATCGCCGCCGTGGCCCCGGACATCGCCGGCGCGGACGCCCGGGTCCTGGACGCGTCCGGCAAGTGCGTCTCCCCCGGATGGCTGGACCTCCACGCCCACTTCCGCGAGCCGGGCCGCGAGGACGAGGAGACCATCGCCTCCGGGCGCCGGGCCGCCCTGGCCGGGGGCTTCACCGCCGTCTGCTGCATGCCCAACACCGACCCGCCCATGGACAATCCCTCGGTGGTGGAGGAGGTGATGGGGAAGGCTGCCGCGGGCGAGGGGGCCGACGTCTTTCCCATCGGCGCCGTCACCCGCGGCAGGCTGGGCCGGGAACTGGCGGAGATGGCCGGCATGCACGCCTCCTCGGGCAGGGTGAGGGCCTTCTCCGACGACGGCAGCGGCATCCAGGACTCGGGGGTGATGCGGCGGGCCCTGGAGTACGTGAAGATGTTCGACGGCGTCATCGTCTCCCACTGCGAGGACGACGGCCTGGCGGGGGACGGATGCATGCGCGAGGGCCCGCGCTCCTTCGCCCTGGGCCTGAAGGGCTGGCCCTCCCCGGCCGAGGAGGTGATGGTCGCCCGCGACCTGCTGCTGGCCGAATACACCGGCTCCCGGCTGCACCTGGCCCACCTGAGCACGCTCCGCTCCGTGGAGATGCTGCGCGCGGCCCGGGAGCGGGGGGTGCGGGTGACGGCGGAGGTCACTCCCCACCACCTCTTCTTCACCGAGGAGGACGTGGACGGCCTGAACGCCGACCTGAAGGTCAACCCGCCCCTGGGCACCGCGGAGGACCGGCGCGCGCTGCGCCAGGCCCTCGCCGCGGGCGTCATCGACGCCGTGGCCACCGACCACGCCCCGCATTCACGGGAGGAGAAGGAGCGGGAGTTCGCCGCGGCCCCCAGCGGCCTCATCGGCCTCGAGACCGCCTTCCCCGCCCTGTGCACCGCCCTCGGGGAGGAGGGGATGGGGGTCTTCCAGCTGGTGGACAGGCTGACCAGGGGGCCCGCCGGGGTGCTGGGCCTGCGGCCTCCCGATTACGGGGGGGGAGTGGCGGAGAGGGCCCGGGCCGACCTGGTGGTCTTCGACCCGCGCGCTGAAGTGGTGGTGGACGCCTCCCGCTTCAAGTCGCGGAGCCGCAACTGCCCCTTCGACGGGATGGCCCTCAAGGGGAAGGTGTGCTGGGTGCTGAAGAACGGAAAGGTCTATGAATAAGGCGGAGCGCGGAGGCGGCCCTCCGGAGGCCGCGGCGGGCGGGGGCGCCGGGCGCAAGGCCCTGGTGCCGGGGCCCGGCCCCATGACCGTGGAGACCGGCAGCGCCCCCTCCTACAACGCCTGGAGGACGGCGCAGGTGCTGCGGGGGCGGGGCTTCGAGGTGATCGGCATCGATTCGAGCGACGCCTCCCTGCTGGCCCTGCCCGGCTGCTGCGACCGCTTCTACCTCGAGCCCCTCTGCCTGGAGAGCCTGGGGGAGGTCCTGGAGAGGGAGCGTCCCGAGCTAATGGTGGGCAACTGCTCCGGCGTCGGGGTCATGTACCTCGCCAGCCAGCTGGCGCGCTCCGGCGCCTTGAAACGGCACGGCGTCAGGCTGGCCGGCGCCTCGCTGGAGGTGATCTACCGCACCCAGGACCGCTCGCTCTTCAAGGAGGTGCTCATGGACGCCGGCCTCCCGGTGCCGCGGTTCGTCCCCGCCATGTCCTTGAACGACGGCATCAAGGCCATGCAGCGGGTGGGGTTTCCCCTGGTCATCAGGGCGCACTTCACCTCCGGCGGCAGGGGGGCGGCGCGCGTCTGCAACCAGGAGGAGTTCTTGGAGAAGCTGATGATGGCCCTCAACCTGAGCCCGGCCCACGAGGTCACCATCGAGGAAGACTTCACCGGCTGGAGGGAGTTCACCTGCCTGGCGGCGCGGGACTCGGGGGGGGAGACGGCCGTCCTGGCCCTCTTCGAGCAGCTGGAGATGGCCGGCGTCCACTCCGGCGACAGCCTGTGGGTCCATCCCGTCCAGACCCCCGGAAGGGAGCTGGTCTACTTCATCGGGGAGATAGCGGGCAAGATAGCCCGCGTGCTCGGGCTCCGCGGGGTGATGGAACTGGGCATCATGGTCCACCCGCGCATGGAGGAGGTCCACGTCAGCGGGGCGGTGCCCGGGCCCGGCCAGGGCTCCGTCTTCGCCAGGCTGGCCGCGGGGGCGGACCTGGCGGGGCTGAACGTCCTCCTGGACCTGGACCTGGGCCTCGACGAGGCGCGGAGCGGGCCGGGAGCGCTCGAGGCGCCCGGCCTGGCCGTCCGCCTGCCCTGCGATGCCGGGGGGGGCGAGGGCGAGGCCGGCCTCCTCGGCCTGGAGCGCAGGTCGCTGGGGGAGAGGGTGGTCATGGGGAGGGACCTGGGAGAGGCGGCGGCCCGCCTGGCCGCCGGCCTGAGGAGGGGAGCCCCGCCCCGGTCCCCGGAGCCGGTGGAAGGGGACCGCTTCCAGAGGATGCCGCCGGAGAAGAAGCTCCAGTACCTGCAGGACAGGTCCGCCGCCGGCAACCTGCCGGTCCGCCGGCTCCAGCGCGACCTGCCGGAGTGGCTCTACCGGCTGCTGCGGGAGGGCGCCGCCGGGGAAGCGCCCCCGCCCCCCGCTCCCGGCGGGGACCTCGCGGAAGGCGGGGACGACGGGAAGGTCCTGGTGCTGGGCGGGGAGCCGCATCACCCCGGCCGGGGAGCGGAGAGCGACCACAACGTGGCGCAGGCCCTGGCGGCCCTGCTGGAGGCGGGAAGGCGCCCCGTCCTCTACGGGGAGAACCCCCTGGTGGCCCTGGTCGCCCGCGACCTGGGGTGCGAGGCCGTCTTCGGCCCGCTGGAGCCGGAGGCCGTACTGCGCTGCGCGGCCGCGCGCGGCCTGCGGGAGGTCATCACCCAGTTCGGCGGGGAAGCTTCCCTGGCGCTCACCCCTGCCCTCATCGAGGGGGGCTGCCGGGTGCCCGGCCTCTCCCTCGAGCTGGCGTCCTTCCGCGGCTCCAGCCTGCGGGAGCCCCGGCTCTTCGGCGAGGCGGGCCCGCGCATAGCGGCCGAGGAGGAGGTGGCCACGCTGGAGCGGGCGCTGGAGTGGGCGGAGGAGGTCGGCTATCCCCACATGGTCTACCCCAGCCGGCCGCGGGGCTCCGGGCGCACCTCCATCGTCTACGGCCCCGAGGACCTGCGCGAGTACTACCGGGAGGCCATGGAGCCGGGGGAGGGCCGCCTGACCATGCGCCCCCTGTACGAGGACGCCGCCGAGGTGATGGTGGAGGTGCTCGCGGGCGGCGGCGGGCCCGTGATCCTGGGGCTGGCCCAGAGCCTGGACGACGCCGGCTCGGCGTCGGACGACTGCATGCTGGCCGTGCCGCCCCTGAGCCTCACCGGGGAGCAGGTGGAAGGGGTCATCTCCTACGTCCGCGAGGCCGTGGACGGCCTCCCTGTCGCCGGCAACCTGCGGGCCCGGGTGGCGCTCAAGGACGGCGTGATGAGGCTGGACGAGCTGTACCTGGGAGCCTCCCCCACCCTTCCCTTCCTGGGCCTGGCCACCGGCAGGCCGGTGCAGGCCTGGGGGGTGCGGGCCATCCTCGGACTGGACCACGGCGCCGCCGGGGAGGCGGCCGCCCCGGGGCGCGGCATGGCCCTGCGCCGCACCATCCTGCCCGCCCGCATCGCCGGAGAGGAGGACATCCTGCCGGTCTCCGTGCGGCGCTCCCAGGGCTCGGTGGCGGGCCTGGGGCGGGATTTGGGAAGCGCCTTCATGAAGGCCCACATGGAGGAGATGTCCTTCCAGCCGGGCAGGCGGAGGCTCTTCATCAGCGTCGCCAACCGCGACAAGCGCTCGGCGGTGATGATGGCCAAGGAGATGATGGCCATGGGCTTCCGCGTGATGGCGACCGCGGGCACGGCCGAGGCCCTGCGCCGGGGGGGCGCGGAGGTGAAGACGGTCAAGAAGCTGCGGGAGGGGCGCCCCAACGTGCTCGACCTCATCAAGAACGGGGAGGTGGACCTCATCGTGAACACGCCGCGCGGCAAGGGGCCCCGCTCGGACGGCTTCTACATCCGCTCGGCCTCCGCCCGCTACGCCGTCCCCTGCATCACCAACATGCACGCCGCTACCCTGCTGGTGGAGGCGCTGACGGCCCGGCGGGAGGGGCGCCTGGCCTTCACCGACGTCGGATCCTACCGGGACCCGGGAGAGGGGGGTACGGCCTGATGGAGCTGCACCGGGCCGAGGTGCTCAAGAACCGCCGGTGCGGCCTGGCCCGCCTGATCGAGTTCAGCGCCCCCGGCATCGCCGCCGGGGCCGGGCCCGGGCAGTTCGTCCACGTCCTCTGCGGGGACGACTCCGGCCGCGTCCTCCGCCGCCCCTACAGCGTCTTCTCAGCGGAACGGGGGCGGGTGTCCGTCCTGCTCAAGCCGGTGGGCCCCGGTTCGGAGTGGCTGGCGGCCCGGGGGCCCGGGGAGGCGCTGGACGTGCTGGGCCCCCTGGGCCGGCCCTTCGGGCGCCCTCCGGCGGGAAGGCCCGCCCTCGTGGCCGGGGGCACCGGGATCGCCCCCCTCGCCTTCCTGGCCTCCTTCCTGGCGGGCGAGGGCCGCGGCAGCCGGCTCTTCTGGGGCATGGAGGGCGGGGAGGACTTCGGGCCCCTGCCCGGCGAGCTGGCCGCGCGCCTGGAGCTCGAGCACTGCAGCCTGGACGGGCGGGGCGGGGCGGCGGGGACGGTGCTGGACCGCTTCCTCGGGCAAGGCATCGAGGAGTACTCCTCCGTATACGCCTGCGGCCCGGCGGCCATGCTCAAGCGGCTTGCGGCCGCCGTGAGCGGCTCCGGGAGGCCCCTGGAGGTCTGCCTGGAGGAGAGGATGGCCTGCGGGGTGGGAGCCTGCCAGGGCTGCGCGGTGCCCGTGCGCTCCGTCCCCGGGGGCTACGGGATGGCCTGCCGGGACGGGCCCACCTTCCCGGCATCCGAGATAGACTGGGAGAGGATGACGTGAACCTGAGCACGCGGCTGGCGGGCATCGACTTGCCCAACCCGGTGCTGGTCTGCTCCGGCACCTTCGGGACGGGAGAGGAGTACCGGGAGCTGGCCGAGCCGGGCAGGCTCGGCGGCATCTTCAGCAAGGCGGTCACCCTGGAGCCCTGCGCCGGCAATCCGCCGCCCCGGCTCTGGGAGACGCCCTCGGGCATGCTCAACGCCATCGGCCTGCAGAACAAGGGGCTCGAGGCCTTCTTGGCCGAGGACCTCCCCGCCCTGCTCTCCCACGGGGTCCCGGTCATCGCCAACGTGGCCGGCTTCAGCGTGGAGGAGTACGTGGAGACGGCCGCGCGCATCGCCGCCGTCCCCGGGGTCAGCGGGGTGGAGTTGAACGTCTCCTGCCCCAACGTGCGCTCCGGCGGCATCCACTTCGGGTCGGAACCGCGGACGGCCGGGGAACTGGTGAGGGAGGTCAGGAAGGCCTGCGCGGTCCCCCTGCTGGTGAAGCTGTCGCCCCAACTCACCGACGTGGCGGGCATGGCCCGCGCGGTGCGCGACGCCGGGGCGGACGGGCTGAGCCTGGTGAACACCTTCCCGGGCATGGCGGTGGACGTGGAGTCCTGCAGGCCGCGGCTGGCCAACGTCACCGGGGGCCTCTCCGGCCCGGCCATCCGCCCCCTGGCGGTGCGGGCGGTGTGGGAGGTGGCCCGGGCGGTGGACGTGCCCATCGTCGCCATGGGCGGGGTGGCCCGCTGGCAGGACGCGGTGGAGATGTGCCTGGTGGGGGCGACGGCGGTGGCGGTGGGCACCGCCCTCTTCTCCCAGCCGCGGGCCCCGCTGGAGATACTGCGCGGCATCGAGGAGTACCTGCGGAGGAAGGGGGTGGGAGCATGGGAGGAGCTGATCGGGAGGGTGAGGCTGTAAACGCCGTGAGCCGCCCCAACCCCCTCATCGTGGCGCTGGACCTGTCCGGCTGGGAGGAACTGGAAAGAGCGGCCTCCGCCCTGCGGGGAGAGGTGGAGACGGTCAAGGTGGGCATGGAGGCCTATGCCGCCCTGGGCCCGCGGGTCATCGACTACCTGAAGGGGCTGGGCTTCGGCGTCTTCGTGGACTTGAAGCTCATGGACATCCCGCGCACGGTGGGGAGGGCGGTCGGCGCGCTGGCGGAACGCGGCGCGGACCTCCTCACCGTGCACTGCCTGGGCGGAGCGGCCATGCTGCGCGCGGCGCGGGAGGCCCGCGACGCCGCGGGCGGCAGGGTCGGGCTGCTGGGGGTGACCGTCCTCACCAGCCTGGGCCCGGGCGACCTGGAGGAAATGGGGCTGGCGCGCGGCGCGGAGGAGGAGGTACTGCGCCTGGCCGGGCTGGCGGCGCGGGCCGGCCTGGACGGCGTGGTGGCCTCCGCCCGCGAGCTTGCGGCCCTGCGCGGCTTCTTGGGCGGCGGGGCCCTCATCGTGGTGCCGGGCATCCGCCCCGCCGGCGAAGCCGCCGGCGACCAGGTCAGGGTGGAGACGCCCGAGGCGGCGCTCCACCTCGGCGCCACCTATATCGTGATGGGCAGGCCCATCCTCGAGGCGGATGATCCGGCGGCCCGGGCGCGCGAGGTCCTGGCCTCCATCCGCGCGGGAGGGGCGCGGGGCGGAGAACGGGGGGAGGGAGAGGATGGATAGGCAACTCATCGAGGACCTCTTGGAGCGGCGCGGGGCCGTGATCCGCGGCCACTTCCGCCTCTCCTCCGGCCGGCATTCGGACACCTACGTGCAGTGCGCCCGCGTCCTGCAGTACCCGCGGGAGGGAGAGATGCTGGCGGAGGAACTGGCCGCCCGTTTCCGGCCCGGGACGGTGGACGTGGTCCTCTCGCCGGCCATGGGGGGCGTCCTCATCGGCTACCTGGTGGCCCGGGCCCTCGACCGCCGCTTCATCTTCGCGGAGAGGAAGGGGGGAGGGCTGCAGCTGCGCCGGGGGCAGGAGATGGCTGCGGGAGAGCGCGTGCTGATGGTGGAGGACGTCATCACCACGGGCGGGTCGCTGCGGGAGCTGGAGGGGCTGGTCAGGGAGGCGGGGGCGGCGGCGGCGGGCACCGCCGCCATCATCGTGCGGGGGGATTCCGCCTCGAGGCCGCAGGGGGTCGAGGCCCTGCTGGACCTGCGCGCCGCCTCCTGGGAGGAGGGGGCCTGCCCCCTCTGCCGCGACGGCCGGGAACTCGATTCCCCGGGCAGCCGCTACCTCTAAGCGCGGTAAAATGGCTGGTATTGCCATGTCCGCGGTTAAGCGCTTATACTATTCGTGGTCATTGAGTTCCGTGTTGATACTCGAAGGAGGGAATGATGGCTTTACCGAAACTGACGGATGAGCAGAGAAAGGAAGCCCTCGAGAAGGCGGCCAAGGTCAGGAAGGAAAGGGCCGAGATCAAGAAGAAGATCAAGATGGGCCAGCTTAAGATAAAAGACCTCCTGAAGCGGAAAGAGGACCCCGTCGTGGGCAAGATGAGCGTCAAGTCGGTCATCGAGTCCATGCCCGGCATCGGCAAGCTGCGGGCCGCCAAGATCATGGAAGAGCTGGGCATCAGCGAGTCCCGCAAGATCAAGGGCTTGGGGGCGAATCAGGAGAAGGCGCTGCTGGAGAAGTTCGGCTAGAAGCCCCGGCAGCCGCCCCGCGTCCCCGGAGTCAGAACCGTACTCCCGGAGCCCGTTCATGCGGGAACGGGTTCCTACTAAGGATCGATATGCGCAGAGGGCGACTTTTCGTGGTATCCGGGCCCTCGGGAGCGGGGAAGGGGACCCTGGTCAAGGAGTTGATGGCCCGCCATCCGCTGCTCGAGTTGTCCGTGTCCGCCACCACCCGTCCCCCGCGTCCCGGGGAGGTCGACGGCTGCGACTACCACTTCCTCTCGGAGAAGGAGTTCGACGAGCACCTGGGAAGGGGCGATTTCCTGGAGTGGGCGGAGGTCTTCGGGCACCGCTACGGGACCTTCACCGGGCAGGTGCGCTCCCGCCTCGAGCAGGGCTACGACGTCATCCTGGAGATCGACGTGCAGGGGGCCAGGCAGATCAAGGAGAAGATGGCGGAGGCGGTGACCGTCTTCATCCATACCCCCGCCCTCTCCGACCTGGAGAAGCGGCTGCGCGAGAGGAGGACCGAGAGCGACGAAGAGATCGCCCGCCGGCTGGAGAAGGCCGCGTGGGAACTGGAGCAGCGCCGGGACCTCTTCGACCACCAGGTCCTCAACGACCGCCTGGAACGGGCCGTCGAGGACCTGGACGCGGTCTACGAAACGGCCGGACGGTCCTGACCGGGATGGCGCCGCCGCCTCAGGCGCCGCGCCGCTGTGTTATAATATGCGCTGCGTAAGTGGGGCAGTGATGAAGGAGGAAGGCCCGTAAGATGCTGATGAACCCGAAGATCGACGAGTTGCTGGAGCACACTGAGTCCCGGTTCACCCTGGCCATCGCCGCCGCGAAGCGGGCGCGCCAGATCAACAATTTCTTCCGCCCCCTGGGCGAGGGCCTGGGCCAGGAGATGGTGGGCCCGCAGGTCCGCAGCCTCTCCAACAAGCCGCTGACCATCGCCCTCGAGGAGGTACTGCAGGACAAGCTGGAGGTGGAGCCCCCGGCCGAGAGCGACGGCTAACGCGAGACCCGGGTGCTCATGCCGGAAAGGTGCATCGTTCTCGGCGTTACCGGGGGGATAGCCGCCTACAAGGCGGTGGACCTGGCCCGCAGGCTGGTGGGGGAGGGTTACCGGGTCAAGGCGGTGATGACCGCCAACGCCACCCGCCTGGTCGCCCCGCTGACCTTCGAGAGCGTCACCGGCGAGGAGGCGGCCGTCTCCCTCTGGCGCGAGGGCGGGCGGCCCATGCATCACATCTCCCTGGCCCAGGAGGCCGACCTGGTGCTGGTCGCGCCGGCCACCGCCGACATCATCGCCAAGATGGCCGCGGGCATCGCCGACGACCTCCTCTCCACCACCCTCCTCTCCATCCGCTGCCCGGTCATCGTGGCCCCGGCCATGAACACCGCCATGTACGACCACCCCGCCACCCGGCACAACCTCTCCGTCCTGCGGGAACGGGGCGTTACGGTGGTGGGCCCGGCCTCCGGTTCCCTGGCCTGCGGCGAGGAGGGGGAGGGGCGCATGGTGGAGCCGCAGGAACTGGTGGAGGCGGTGGCCGGCGCGCTGGCGGGCCGGGGCGGCCTGCGGGGCGTCAAGGTGCTGGTCACGGCGGGCGGCACCCGGGAGCCGCTGGACGCCGTGCGCTTCCTGGGCAACCGCTCCAGCGGCAAGATGGGCTTCGCCCTGGCGGAGGCGGCCCTGCGGCAGGGGGCCGAGGTGGTGCTGGTGAGCGGGCCCACCTGGCTTGAGCCGCCCCCCGGCGCCGCCTTCCACCCGGTGGAGACGGCGCGCCAGATGTACGACCGCGTGCTGGAGGAGGCCCGGGACGCCGGGGTGGTCATCAAGGCGGCCGCGGTGTCCGACTTCGCGCCCGCCAAGGTCTTTTCCGGGAAGGTGAGCAAGGAGGAGGCCGAGCTCACCCTGGAGCTGGAACGGACCCCGGACATCCTGGCGGAACTGGGCTCGAGGAAGCGGCCGGGCCAGGTCCTGGTGGGGTTCTCCGCCGAGACGGGGCGGGTGCTCGAGAACGCCGCCGCCAAGCTGGCCCGCAAGAACCTCGACCTCGTGGTGGCCAACGACGTCTCGCGGCCGGACGCCGGCTTCGAGGCGGACACCAACCGGGCCTGCCTGCTGTCCGCCGGCGGCTCCGTCGAGGAGCTGCCGCTGATGAGCAAGGAGGAACTGGCGCGGATCGTGCTGGAGCGGGTGGTGGAGATGCGCGGGCGGGCCGGACTTTAGGGTTTCAGTTAGCCTGCGGCCTTGACGATACTCAACTTGGAGGTGTCCGGGTAACGGCAGTAGGCCGCGCGGATGTGGGCGTTTGGAGGTCTGTTGGATTGGCCAGGTTGAATAAGACCGGTGTGGTCTACGACGTATCGACTTATCCCCTTCCCACCTTCCGTCCGCGGCACGCGGACCACAAGTCCAAGGCGCTGACCTTCGACATCAACTTCCAGTTCTACGACGACGACGGGGAGAACTACCGGGTCTGGTTCTACCGCGGGCTGCGGTTGCCGCCGCCCCTGGCCGAGGGGGACCGCCTGGAGATACGCGGCCGTTTCGGGCAGTTCTTCGGCCTCCTCTCCAAGAACGTCTTCTTCGCGGCCAGGCTGGTGGACAGGAAGAGGGGCAGGATTTATACTGGTTTCCGGAACAGGAAGATCAAGGCCGAACAGGAGACGCTCCCCTCGGACGGGATGCCGGAGGGCAGCGGATCCGCCTGAGGCCCCCGGTCGGAGTGGCGGAATCGGTAGACGCGCTAGGTTGAGGGCCTAGTGAGGGCAACCTCATGGGGGTTCAAGTCCCCCCTCCGACACCACAACAACCCTGGTGTCCAGGCCTTGAGCCGCGTACTCGCGGGTAAAGGCCTGGACACCAGTCAAATATTTGAGGCCTCAGGACCCGACGACCTCCTCGAGCACCCCCTCGAGGATCTCCACGCCCCTCTCCCAGGAGAAGCTCTCCTCCACCATGCAGCGGGCCTGCGTGCCGACGCGCCCGCAAAGGTCGGGGTCGCGCAGCAACTCCACCACCCTGTCGGCGAAGGCGTTCGGCTCGTCCGAGATGAACATCTGTTCCCCGTCGGCGGCGGGCACGCCTTCCGCCCCCAGGGCGGTGGAGACGACGGGCAGGCCCATGGCCATGGCCTCCAGGACCTTGCCGCGGAAGCCGCCGCCGATGCGCACCGGGCAGACGAAGACCCGCGAGCGCTCGAAGTAGGGGCGCACGTCGTCCACGGTGCCGGTGACCACCACGGAGGGGTCCCGGCGGGCCAGCTCTTCAAGGTCGGGGGTGGGGTCCTTGCCCACCACGTAGAACCTGGCGCCCGGCACCTCCCGCTTGACGCGGGGCCAGGCGTGCTCGTAGAACCAGATGACCGCGTCCCGGTTGGGGTCGTGGGGGTAGTTGCCCAGGAACATCACGGCATCTTCCTTTAAGCATTCCGCCGGCGCGCAGAACTTCTCCACGTCCACCCCGTGGGGGACCACCGAGACGTCAAGCCCCGGCCGCACGCCCTCCAGCTCGTCCCGCCCTTCCGGGGTGAGCACCAGCACCCTGTCGGCGTCCGCGTACATGTCGAACTCGTACCTCTTCAACCCCTTGAGGTGGAAGAGGGCCGAGGAGCCCTCCTTCGACAGGAGCCCCTGCACCTTGAAGGCCTTCATGCGCGCCAGGTAGTAGCACTCGTGCACCGACATCACCCGCTTGATGCCGGCGAGATCGGGGTTGCGGAAGAGGTACTGGGCCGCCATGGAGTACTCCGAGACGGCCACGTCGTAGCGGTGGCGCTCCACCATCTCGCGCAGGCGGGCGTACATGGCCGGGTGGTAGTTGAGGAGAAAGTAGGGGGGGACCGGGGAGAAGAAGAAGTCGCGCAGCTTGCGGGCCGGGCCGGACGGGGGAGGGAAAGGCACGGTCACGCAGTCTTGGCAGAACCTGGCCACGCTGGGGACGTGCTCGAGCTCCTCGTCGGAGCAGAAGGTCAGCAGGGAGACCCGGTGCTTGCGGGAGAGCAGGCGGATGCGGTTGTAGACGATGACCGGCCCGCCGATGACTTTCTCGTGCGGCAGGGTCTTGCAGACGAACAGGATATCCATGGCGCCTCCTCTCCGCTTCCGCTGGTACCACGAGATGACATTATACACCGTGACCGCCCGGCAGCCGCTCGATATAATATCTCACAGGCGGGTATCCCTCAATGAGCCGGGGAGGGGAGGATGAGCGCGGGTTCGCCGCTGGGGGTGAGGGTGGAGCTGGAGGGGGAGCTGCTGACGGGCAGCGTGCGCTACCGCGGGCTGGACCGGGCCGTGGAGCTGTCGGCGGTTGCCGCCCCTCCGGGCCTGCGGGTGAAGACCCTGGCCCTGGGCAAGCTCGCCCTGACCCTGGAGGGCTCCTCCCAGCGCCTGCTGGGCCTTACGGGCTTCACCCCTTCGGGGCGCTGGGCGACCGAGGGCGCCGGCCCGCCCCCGCCGGTCGACGCCGCGGGGGCTCTCCACTTCACCGCCGACTTCTCCGGGGAGGATTTCCTCTACGCCGACCTGCGCCCCCGCTACGAGTTCGACGAGGAGAGCCGCTGCCTGCGGCTGCGCTTCAGCCGCTCGGGCGCCCTGGCGGTGCGCGCCGGCAACTGCCTGGTCGCCGGGATCAGCCGCTCCGGCGACCTCACCGACCTCTGGCTGGAGCGTCTGAAGTTCCTTCCCTGACGGCCGGGACCCGCCGGGCCGTCCCCTTGACACGCGCCCGTCCGGTATGCAGTATGGTTAGCGAAGCTAAATATCGCGGCGGGAGAGGAGATGCGGGAAAGGGAGCGCGAGGCGCTGGCGAGGAAGTTCATCGACGGCATGGCGGCGGTCATGCGTGCCAACGGGGCCGTCTTCCGGGAGGAGATGGAGAAGTACGGCGCCACCTTTCCCCAGCTGCACCTGATGAAGATGGTCAGCTGCCGCCGGGGCATGACCGTCAGCGAACTGGCGCAGATGATGATGGTGGCTCCGCCCACCGCCAGCCGCATGATCGACAACCTCTGTTCCCGGGGCCTGCTGGAGCGGCACAAGGACGAGGCCGATCAGCGGGTGACGCGCGTCGAGTTGACCGCCGCCGGCGAGCGGATCCTGGATGAGATCGGCGAACGCCAGGTCTCCCTCTTCCTCGAGATGTTTCGGGGGGAGGACGAACGGGAGCTCAAGGCCCTGGTCCGGCTGCTCGATAGATTCATCGTGAAATGGTCGGAGGCGGGCGGTTGGCGGGGAGTGGACGGAAAGGCGTGAAGAGATGATAGAGAAGACCTTCAAGATGTTCGCTTCGTTCTCTGAGAAGAGGCCCTGGACGGTGCTGGCGGCGATCCTGGCCATCACCGCCCTGGCGGTCTGGGGCCTGACCATGATCCACCAGGAGTACGGCTACAAGACCATGCTCCCCCGGAGCTACGAGTCGGTGAGGGCCATCGACATGCTGGAGCAGGACTTCGGCGGCGGCGGCGTATTCACCGAGAGCGTCCTCATCGAGGCCGACGACGTGCTGCGGGGCGACGTCCTGCGGCGCGCGGCTGGATACCAGGCCTATCTGCAGGGCTTCGACGGGAGCGGGGAGGGCGGGGCCCAGCTCTACGACAACTTCCTCACCGGCGTGACCACCCCGCTGGACGGGATGGTCTACCTGCCGCCGGACGGCGGCGCGGACCCCGCCAACCCGGTGCCCCTGCTGGATAAGATCGATGGCCTTGGGGACAAGGAGCTGGCGGAGCAGGTGAACTTGAACATCGAGGAGCACCGGAGGCAGGCGCAGAAGATGGGCATGGCCGGCGGCTACCTCGACTCCATCGACCCCGGCCGGCCGGCCCGGGCTATGCTGCTGAAGGTGGCGCTCAACCCGTCCCTGGACACCAACCGGCAGATCAAGCTGGCGCAGCCCTTCGTGGAGGCGACCGAGGAGTACTTCCGGGAGCCGTCCGGCCTGGAGGTCTTCATCTACGGGTCGGCCACCCTGAACCACGACGCCAACCGGACCATGATGAAGGATACCCGCACCCTCCTGCTGCTGGCCCTGGCCTTCATCCTCATCGTGCTCTACCTGACCTTCCGGCGCCTCACCGACGTGCTGCTGACCCTGCAGGTCATCATCTTCACGGTCATCTGGGTGATGGGGCTCTCCGGCTGGCTCAACTTCCCCTTCAGCTATTCCTCCTCGGGCATCATGCCGCTGCTGCTGGGCATCGACATCGCCTACGCCATCCACGTCATGTCCCGCTACTACGAGGAGAGGCGCAAGGGCAACGACCCCTCCGCCGCCGCCTCCACCTCGGTGGTGACGGTGGGGGTGGCGGTATTCCTCACCGCGGCCACCACCGCCTTCGGCTTCGTGTCCTTCGGCATCTCCGACCTGCCGCCCATCGTCCAGTTCGGCATGCTCTGCGTGGCCGGGGTGATGATCAGCTTCTTCCTGGCGGTGACCATGCTGCCCGCCACCATCGTGCTGCGCGACCGCAGCCCGCGCGCCCAGGAACGGTGGGAGCGCAAGAACCGCAGGCGCATGGACCGGGAGGGGGAGACCTGGCTGGACCGCTCCCTGGCCCAGGTGGCGGTCCTCTCCGAACACCACCGCGTGGTGGTGGGCGCGGTCACCCTGCTCATCCTGGCCACCTGCGGCCTTCTGGCTTTCCGCCTCTCCACCGAGACGGACATGGAGAAGATGATGCCCCAGGATACCCCCACGGGCATAGCCCAGGGGGAGATCCACCACTACTTCGGCGGGCAGAACCAGGGCATAACCCTGGTGCACGGGGACATCCTCGACCCCGCCAGCCTCAAGGCCATGCTGGAGTACGAGGACCTGGTGTCCTCCACCGGCGACCGGAACGACGACGGCGAGCTGCTCATCGACCGGCAGAAGGTCTTAAGCATCGCCGACGTCGTGGCCCGCGCCAACGACGGGCAGATACCGGAGACCAGGATCGGGGTGCAGATGGCCCTGGCCCGGGCGGCGGGGGGCAACGGCAACCGCTCGGGCGGCGGCAACAACCTGCTCAACGAGGGCCAGGACGCCTCCATGATCTCCATCTTCGTCAGCCAGGGCAGCCAGGACGACATGAGGCGGATCGCCGAGATCATGCGGGACTCCGCCGGCCGGGTGACCGCGGAGGGTCCGGCCATCACCATGACCCACACCGGCCTGCCGGTGCTGATGACCGACATCATGGGCACCCTCATCCCCACCCAGCTCAAGACCTCCGGCCTGGCGCTGATCCTCTGCGCCCTCATCGTCATCCTCGTCTTCCGCTCGGTCTTCTTCGGGCTGGCCGCCACCAGCGTGGTCTTCATCAGCATCGCGGTGGAGATCGGGGCCCTGGTGGTTCTGGGCTGGCCGCTGGACTTCATGACCGTGATGATCTCCGCGCTGGTCATCGGGGCAGGCATCGACTACGGCATCCACGTCACCCACCGCTTCCGGGAGGAGTGGCACTACGGGGGGGTGGAGGTGGACGAGGCCATCCGCCGCACCGTCGGACACGTGGGCAAGGCCCTGCTGGCCGCCGCGGTGACCACGGCGGGCGCCTTCGCCATCATCGGCACCTCGAAGATCTCCTTCATGCAGCGCTTCGGGCTGATCACCGCCCTCTCCCTCACCGTGGCGCTGCTGAGCTCGCTGCTGGTGCTGCCTTCCATCCTGGCCTGGCAGGCCCTGCGGGTGGAGCGCCGCCGCGCCGGGAGCGGGGGGGAGCCGCCGGCCCGCGGGCCGGAAGAGGGCGCATAGGGCCTCCGCGCTCCCGGCGCAGCGGGCCGCGACAAGCCGGGCGCACGGGCCTCCGGCGGCCGCCGGCTTTACCGTTTTAGCTGCTGAGATATAATATTGACCATGAGCGGGCCGCGGGACCCCCGGCCGCCGGAAAGGAGATGGTCAAGTGAAGCTGGAGAAGCCCTGGGGCGAAGTCCGGGTCTACACCATGAACCAGACCTCGACGGTGAAGCTGATCACCATCGAGCCCGGCCAGGAGACCAGCATCCACCACCACCAGCTGCGGGACGACATGTGGGTCATACTCGACGACGGGCTGGAGGTGACCATCGGGGACCAGTCCTACCGGCCGGCGGCGGGGGACGAGTTCGTCATCGCGGCGGAGCAGAACCACCAGATCCGCTCCCTGGGGGGCCGGGGGAAGGTGCTGGAGATAGACTTCGGGTTCACCTCGGAGGACGACACCCACCGCCTGGCCGACAGGTACGGCCGGGACCTGGAGGAAGGTCCGGACATATAGGAAGACCGCAAGACGGCATAAGACGGGAGAGAAGAGGAAGATGCTGAGACTGGTAATACCCAAGGGCAGCCTGGAGGGGACCACCCTGGAGCTGCTGGAGTCGGCGGACCTGAAGGTGTACCGGGGAGGGGAGCGCTCCTACCACGCGTGGATAGACGACCCGCGCATCGGGGAGGTCAGCATCCTGCGCCCCCAGGAGATCCCCAAGTACGTGGAGGAGGGCCTGTTCGACCTGGGGGTCACCGGCTACGACTGGATAACCGAGCAGGGGGCCGACGTGGTGGAGCTGGCGGACCTGCCCTACAGCAAGATGGACGTGGGCACCACGGTGAAGCTGGTGCTGGCGGTGGCGGGAGACTCCGGCTACGAGCGGGCGGAGGACCTGCCGGACGGCGCGCGCGTCTCCACCGAGTACCCCAACCTGGTGGAGAGGTACTTCCGCGACCGCGGGAAGCGGGTGCGCGTGTACCTCTCCTACGGCGCCACCGAGGCCAAGATACCGGAGATCGCCGACGCCATCGTGGAGCTGACCGAGACCGGCGGCACCCTGCGCAAGCACGGCCTGTCCGTCATCGATACGGTGCTGGAGTCCACCACCCGCCTGATCACCAACCGCGCCGCCTGGGACGACCCCGGGAAGCGCAAGGTGATGGAGGAGCTCAGGATCCTCATCATCGGGGCCCTCAACGCCCGGGGCAGGGTCCTCCTCAAGTTCAACGTGGCCGAGGACAGGCTCGACGGAGCGGTGGCGGCCCTGCCCTCCCTCAAGTCGCCCACCGTCTCCAAGCTCTTCCATTCCGAGTACTACGCGGTGGAGAGCGTGGTGGAGAAGGCGGGCATCAACCTGCTCATACCCCGTCTGGTGGAGGAGGGGGCGGAGGACATCCTGGAGCTGCCCATCTCCAAGATCGTCTACTGAAGGGTCGAAGGGCATTGCGCGAGGAGGGGGACGAAAGGGGACAGGCTTGGACCGGTTGGAGGAACACGCTTCGAGGGTGATGGAGAGGTGGGAGCAGGAGGTGTCGCGCCTGCCCTTCCCCGCCCACTACCGGGTGCTGGGCGACGAGGTCCTGGAAATCATGCGGGCGCTGACCGGGGCCCTGCTGGGCGGCCTCGAGGATGAGGAGGCGCGCCGGGAGTTCGAGCCCTCCGGCCTCTACAACCGCCTGGGCGAGGACCTGGGGCGGTTGCGCAAGCGGGGCGGCTTCACCATGCAGGAGCTGGTGCAGGAGCACCTCATCTTCCGCAACGAGTTCTGGGGCTATTTCCGGGAGACGGTGGCCTTGAAGCAGGTGGTCGACTACCAGCTGGAGAAGGAGATCAACCTCTGCTTCGACGCCCTGCTGCAGGCCGAGGCCAAGGCCTACCAGTCCGAGTTCTCCCGGGAGATCCGCGAGAACCCCCTGCGCGACCCGCTGACCGGTCTCTACAACGCCGAATACTTCCAGGGGCGGCTGGTGGAGGAGGCCCGCCGCTCCGTCCGCTACGACCACGAGTTGTCCCTGGCGCTCTTCGAGATAGAGAACTACTTCGAGCTGCAGGACGCGGAGGGCGGGGAGCGGCTCAAGGGGATCGCCGGGTTCATCGCCGAGAACCTGGAGCGGCTCTGCCGGGACTGCGACGTCATCGCCCGGGTCTCCGACGGGGCCTTCGCCCTGCTGCTGCCGGAGACCGGCCTGCGCGGCGGGAGGATCGTGGCCGAGCGGCTCTCCCGCTTCTTCCTGCGGGAGCTGCCGGCCCTGACCCTGGGGGAGCTGACCCCGCAGCTCCGCTGGGGGCTGGCGGCCTATCCCTCCGAGGTCAAGGCGCCGGACCGGCTCTTCGAGTGCGCCCGCGAGGCCATGGTCGAGGCGCGCTGCGAGGCGCCGGACGAAGTGGTGGTCTACCGGACGCAGGACTTCCCGGGAAGCTGAGCATGCCCGTCAAGCTCATCGCCGACGTCCACTCCTCCATCCGGGGCATCGGGGAACGGGTGGGGCCGGGGGACACCCTGCTGGTCCTGGGGGACGTGCTGGGGCTTATCGACTGGGTGGACTTCTCGGGCATCCTCCCGGAGGTGCTGGGGAGCGACAACCTGCGCTCCATGCTCTTCGACGCCTTCGCGGCGGGAGAGGAGGCCGCCCGGCGCATGCGGGAGGAGCTGCTCTCGCCCTCCGGGGAGTATTACGAGCTGCTGCAGGCGCGGGTGGAGGCGGAGTACGGTGAGTTCCGGCAGGCGCTGGAGGACGCCGGGTGCCGCGCCCTGGTCATCTTCGGCAACTCCGACCTGCCGGAGGCCCTCTCGGCCGCCCTCGAGGGCTCCGCGACGGTGGAGATGGCGGAGGGCGCCGTGGAACTGGAGGGGGAGGTCTTCGGGTTCCTGCCCGGATCCCTCAACTCGCCCTTCCGGATGCCGGGGGAGAGCGACGACGAGGAGCTGCGCGAGCGGCTGGAGCGGCTGGGGCGGGTCGACGCGCTCTGCGCCCACATCCCCCCCGACCTGGAGGCGCTCACCTTCGACGTGGTGGCGGGGCGCAGCCAGCTGGGCAGCGCCGCATTGCTCGACTACATCCGCGAGCACCGGCCCTCCCGCGTCTATCACGGCCACGTCCACCAGCCGGCCCAGCGGGAATACGACATCGGCCCGACGCGCTGCGTCAACGTGGGGTACTACAAGCGTCAGAGGTACGTGCACCTGCACGGTCGATGAGAGAGAAAGGAAACGGGGAGGAGATGCGCAGATTCGATCCCTCCGGCATAGCCAGGAAAGCGGTCCTGGGGCTGCCCGTCTACAGCCCGGGACGCTCCCCCGAGGAAATCGCCCGCGCCTACGGCATAGCCGGGTGCGTCAAGATGGCCTCCAACGAGAACCCCCTGGGCCCCTCGCCCCGGGCCGTGCAGGCGGTGGCCGGAGCCCTGGGCTCCATCCACCTCTACCCCGACGGCGGCTCGTGCGAACTGCGCGACGCCGTGGCCGCCAAGCTGGGAGTCGCCGGGGAGAACGTCCTCGTCACCCACGGGGTGGATGAGGCGCTGGACCTCATCGCCTACGCCTTCCTGGAGGAGGGGGACGAGATCGTGGTGGCCGACCCCACCTTCAGCTCCTACGAGCTGGCCGCGCTGACCATGGGGGCGAGGATCGTCCGGGTGCCCCTGCGGGGCTACCGGCAGGACCTCTCAGCCATGCTCGAGGCCGTGGGGCCGCGCACCAAGGCGGTGTTTGTCTGCAACCCCTTGAACCCCACCGGCACCGCCGTGACCGTCGAGGAATGGGAGGGCTTTTTAGCGGATTATCCCGGCGGGGCCCTGCTGGTTTTGGACGAGGCCTACGTCGAGTACGTGGAGGAGGGCGAGGGCTGGGAGAGCGTCTCCTACCTGGCCGGGCACCCCTACCTGCTGGTGACCCGCACCTTCTCCAAGATCTGCGGGCTGGCGGGCCTGCGCGTGGGCTACTCCGTGTCCAGCCCGGAGGTGCGGGAGCTTTTGGAGAAGGTCAAACTGCCCTTCAACGTCAACCGCCTGGCGCAGGTGGCGGCCCTGGCGGCCCTGGAGGACGCGGAGCACATCCGGGCCTCGCGGGAGATCAACGCCCGGGGCAAGGAGCGCATCTACCGCCTGCTGGACGAGTGCGGCTTCGCCTACGTGCCCACCCAGGCCAACTTCATCCTGGTGGACGGCGGCGGTCGCGAGGGGCTCTTCGAGGAGCTGCTGCGCGCCGGGGTCATCGTGCGGGCGGGAGAGCCGCTGGGGCTGCCCGGGCACGTGCGCATAACCGTCGGCGACGACGCCCAGAACGACCGCCTGGAGAGGGCCCTGCGCTCGCTCGCCGCGGGGGGGGAGGTAGGTCCGGATGCCGCTGGAGGCTGAGCGGGCGGGGTCCGGGAGCCGCCTCTTCGTCTTCCTGGACGGGCTGGAGTTCGTTGACGGCTGCGGCCCGGTGGAGCGGGTGCTCGAGCCCCTGCTCCCCCACGGCTCCTACCGCTTCTACAAGAACCGCTTGGAGGAGGCGGGCCTCCTGGAGGAGAGGATCGGGGAGGCCCACGCCGTCTTCCTGGACTGGTCCAACCTGACCCCGGAAATCCTTTCAAGATGTAAAAAACTGGAGAAGGTGGCCTACATCGGGGTGGGCGCCGCCAACTTCGTCGACCTGGAGGCGGCCTCCCGCCTGGGCATCGCCGTCTCCAACACCCCCGACTACGGCAACCGCTCGGTGGCCGAGCATGCCCTGGGGCTCACGCTGGCGGTGGCGCGCAACACCGTGGCCGGCGACGGCGACCTGCGGCGGGGCCGGTGGACCCAGATGTTGCGGGAGGGCATCCAGGTCAAGGGGCGGAGCATCGGGCTGGTGGGCCTGGGCAAGGTGGGGCGGGAGATGGCCCGCCTCTGCCACGCTTTCGGCCTGCGGGTGTACTACCACGACATCCGGCGGCGGCCCGAGATGGAGGACATCGCGGCCTGGCTCCCCTTGGACGAACTGCTGGCGGAGAGCGACGTGGTCAGCCTGCACCTGTCGCTCGACGAGGGCACCCGGGGTCTGGTGGGAGAGCGGGAGATCGCGCTGATGAAGCCCGGGGCCATCCTCATCAACACCAGCCGGGGGGAGGTGCTGGACCTGGAGGCGCTGGCCCGGGCCCTGCGGGAAGGCCGCCTGCGCGGGGCGGGGCTGGACAACTTCCCGGGCGAGCCCGCGCCGGACCTCACCGCCCTGCGCGACCTGGAGAACGTCACCCTCACCCCCCACGTCGCCTTCAACACCCGGGAAGCCAAGGACCGCATGACCGGCATCGCCGTCGACAACGTGGTGGCCTTCTACGAGGGCAGGCCGGAGAACATAGTCAACCCGGGATACCTGGAGAGGGCCAGGTACCGACCAGAGGCCGAAGGGGGCAGAAGATGAAGCTTACCATCGTCATCCCGTCCTACTGGGGGAGGCCCGGGGGCCAGGCCCCCCTCCCCGAGGACGCCGTCTACGACCACCCGACCCCGCTGGACCAGGAGGGCACCCTGGGGCGGGCGCTCGAGAGCGTCAAGCTGCTCAAGCACCCCGACTTCCGGGTGGTGGTCATCGGGGTGGCCGTCCACCCCGACCTGGAGCGGGAGGTGGAGAGCAAGGTGGCGGGCATCGTCACCCCCTTCAAGGGCGACTTCCCCGTGGCCTTCCTCACCCACTCCGACGAGCGCTATATCCGCCAGGTGATGGGCGAGGAGGGGATGTCCTCCCACTCCGACCTGGTCGACTTCACCGGCTACTCCAACATCCGCAACGCCTGCCTCATCGCTGCGGCCCTGACCGGGGCCGAGGCGGCGGTGCTCTTCGACGACGACCAGGTCTACGAGGACCCCCTCTACCTGGAGCAGGTCCAGGACCACATCGGCGGCGAGTGGAAGGGCGGTTTCGTGGGCGGCCTGGCCGGCTACTACGTCAACCCGGACGGCGGCTACCTGGTCAAGGAGCCGCAGGAGTGGATCTGGTCGGAATGGCCGGCGGCGCGGGAGATGAACCGCGCCTTCGGGATCATCGAGGGGGGGGAGCGCCTCAAGCCCACCACCTGGGTCTTCGGGGGCAACATGGTGGTGCACCGCAGGCTCTACTCCCGCTTCGCCTTCGACCCCCACGTGCGGCGGGGCGAGGATATCGACTACCTCATCAACTGCCGCTTCTTCGGCTACCGCTGGTACCTGGACAACCGTCTGTGGATCCGCCACCTCCCCCCGCCGAAGTCGTCGCCGCCCTGGCGCCGTTTCCGCGAGGACATCTACCGCTTCGTCTACAGCCGGCGCAAGCTGGAGGCGCGCGCGGCGGCCTGCGGGGAGACCCTGGACGAGCCCTTCACCGCCTCCGAGCTGGACCCCTATCCCGGGAGGTTCCTCCGGGAGGACCTGGAGGAGATGATCTTCCGGACCTCCGCGCTCATGGGGCTGGAGTGCCTGGCCCGCGGCGACCGGGAGGGCTTCGAGGAGAGCATGCGCAACGTCTGGCTGGCCCGCAACGACGCGCCGCCGCCCTTCGACCCCTACCACTGGTACCTGGCCTTCCGGGAACGCTGGGAGGGGTTCATGGCCTGGCTAATGGAAAACCGCAGGCTGGCCGAGTATGTGAGTGGATTGCTGGAGTCATGAAGCGCAGGGAAACGACCTGAAGGAGGGGCATGGAACCGGGCGAGTGCCGGGCCGTGGACCCGGAGATAGTCGAGCGGGTGAAGGAGGTCGGGGAGGCCGACATCCTGGTGGGCATCCCCTCTTTCCGCAACGCCGACACCATCGCCCACGTGGTCGCGGCGGCGGCCGAGGGGATGGTCCGCTACTTCCCCGACTTGAAGCCGGTGCTGGTCAACTCGGACGGGGGCTCCACCGACCGGACGCGCGAGGTGGTCCTGGACACCCCGGTGCCCCCCCAGGTCGAGAAGATCGTCACCCCTTACCTGGGGCTGCCCGGCAAGGGCAGCGCCTTCCTGGCCATCTTCGAGATAGCCGCGCTGCTCAAGGCCCGCGTGTGCATCGTGGTCGACTCGGACCTGCGCTCCATCACCCCCGAGTGGATCCGCCTGCTGGGGGACCCGGTGTGGCGCAACAGCTACGGCTTCGTGACCCCGTCCTACATACGCCACAAGTACGACGGGACCATCACCAACGCGCTGGCCTACCCGCTGACCCAGGCCCTCTACGGCCGGCGCATCCGCCAGCCCATCGGGGGGGATTTCGGCTTCTCCGGGGCCCTGGCGCTGACCTACGCCAACATGGACGTGTGGAAGACGGACATCGCCAAGTTCGGCATCGACGTCTGGATGACCACCACCGCCCTGGCCGAGGGGTTCCGCGTCTGCCAGTCCTCCATGGGCGTGAAGATCCACAACGTCAAGGACCCCGGGAGCGACCTGGCCTCCATGTTCTCCCAGGTGGTCTCGACCATCTTCGCGCTCATGCGCGAATACGAGGTCAAGTGGATGGGGGTGACCGGCTCCATGCCCACCCGCGTGTACGGCGAGCCCCGGCAGGTGGAGCCGGAGCCCATGGACATGAACGTGGAGAACCTCATCGACCACTTCCTGGTGGGGTTCATGGAGTACGAGGAACTGTGGCGCCGGGTGATGGAGCCCTCCAGCTACCGCGAGATCCTGCCGGTGGTGGAGCGCGCCGAGAGGTGGGAGGACGGCTGGTTCACCTTCCCCAACCAGCTGTGGGCCAGGCTGGTCTACGACTTCGCGGTGGCTTACAACTTCCTGGACGAGTACCCGCGCCACGAGATCGTCCAGGCCCTGATGCCCCTCTACTGCGCCAAGACCGCGGACTTCCGCCTGCGGACCCACGACCACACCACCCTGGAGGCGGAGCAGCTGGTGTTGCAGGGCGCGGACGAGTTCGAACTGCTCAAGCCCTACCTGATCGACCGCTGGCGCCGGGCCCGGCAGGAGGCCAAGAGGGGCCGCCGGTAGGAGGGTGCGCCTAATCCTCCTCGACGATGATGCACTCGGAAGGGCACTCTTCGGCGACCTCGCGGACGTCGTGCTCCTCGCACTCGTCCTCGCTGATGACGCGGGAGATGCCCTCGTCGTCCACCTGGAACACCTCCGGGCACATCTCCTCGCAGATGCCGCACCCGGTGCAGAGGTCCTCGTCGATATGGATCTTCATACACCGCCTCCCTACTCGAGCTTACAGCAACAGCTTAGCGAAAAAGCGCTTGCAAGGAAAGGGCCGGGCCCGCTGCGATCGCTCCCGGCGCCGAGGTAGTACAATAGGCGCAGGATTATCCCAGGCTTATAAGGGAGGGACGACCGCATGGACCTGACGCGCGAGGAGATGGAGCGACTGCGGCTGGGGGCGCTCACGGCCATCGACGGGCTGTGGTTTCTGGCGGCCGAGCGCAAGCTGGGCTTCGACGCGGCCCTGGAGCTGGACCTGGAGGTGTGGAAGGACTACGGGGTGGTGATGCTGCGCCGCCTGGCCCGGGCCAAGGGCATCGAGCTCGACCCGGCCGACCCCCCGGGACTGGAGACCCTCAACGCCATCCTCAAGGCCCTGTGCAACATCGACGGCACGCAGTGCGAGTACGAGATGCTCGACGCCCACACCAGCGAGTTCCGCGTCCGCCGCTGTTCGTGGTGGGAGAACCTGCGCCGCGCCGGGCGGGAGAAGGTGGTGCCCTGCGAGATGATCGACAACACCATCTTCATCCACTGGCTGCAGGCGGTGGACCCCGCCGTGAGCATGGAGATAACCCGCTCGATGCCCCGCGGCCACGACCACTGCGCCTGGATCCTACGCCGCCCCCCACAAAACTAAATCCGGGGTCAGGCCCCAAATTCACTTTTCAGCCGCAACGCCGGTTACCGCCCGGAAAAAGTGAATTTGGGGCCTGACCCCGGATTCAGTCGCGGATGCCCAGGGACCACTTCACCAGGTCTATGATGTGGTGGTTCTCCAGCCCGGCCGCCTCCGCCGGCCTGCGCAGGTTGAGCGCGCACAGGGGGCAGAGATAGGCCATGGCGTGCGCCCCGTGGGCCACCGCGTCCTCGATGTTGTGCCGCTTGATCTCGGCCGCCCTCTCGCGGTCGCGCGGCATCAGGGGAGAGCCGCAGCAGAGGGCGGCATCGCGGTCGTAAGCGCGCGCCACCCTCTCCACCCCGATGAGGGAGAAGAGCTCGTCCAGCCACTCGTCCTTCCAGGGGGAGTAGCGCGAGGCGCAGGGCTGCTGGTAAGCCACCTTCAGCCCCAGGGGCTCGGCGGAGCCGGAGTGGTCGTGCACGTAGTCCAGCAGGTACTCGATGATATGCAGCGGGCGGAAGTTGGGCTCGATGCCGTACTCCTTGAGCAGGGACACGGCCAGGGCGTAGCAGTCGTCGTGATAGAAGACCACCTCGTTGAAGGCGGCCAGGGCGATGTTGTTGGCGAAGCGCAGGGCCCCCTCGCGCACCGGGGAGGCCGCGCCCAGGTGCAGCCATCCCACGTTGCAGAAGAAGTCGCCCCCTTTCAGGATGGTCAGCCCCTCGAAGAGGGGGCCGTCGAAGAGGCCGGGCAGCAGGTCGCCCACGCAGCAGAGGGAGAGGGTGGGCTTGTCGTTGTCCCCGTGGATCACCTCCGAAGGGGCGCTTTGCATGTTCCGGAAGAGCTGGGTGTTCTGCTCGGGGATGTTGAGGATGCCCGTCTCCTCCTGGCGTTCCAGGATGAGGTCGAAAGGCTTGGCCCCGGTGGGGCAGAAGTCGTTGCAGGCGAAGCAGGTCACGCAGTCGCTGACGATGGGCGGGGTCTCTCCTTCCACCAGGCGGCGGAACTGCTCCACCGCGGTGTCGTGGTCGTAGTCGACGTAGGGGCACCTCTCGAGGCAGTCGCCGCAGAGGTTGCAGTTCTCCCTTATGAACATGGCGCCTCCCTTTGGCTCAAGACCGTCATTTTCACTCCGAACCCATTTTACACCACCGGCTCGTTTATAATTAAGCGGAGAGGCGCGACGAACGGGAGGTAAGGACGATGGAGATAAGGGAGTGCCGGGAGGATGATTTCGACATGGTGCTGCCCCTGCTGCGGCAGTTGTGGCCTGACAAGCTGCTGGAGATGGAGAGCCTGCGCCGCGTCTTCAGCCTGGCCCTGCAGGAGAAGGAGGTGCGCTACATCTGCGCCGAGATGGACGGGGTCATCGTGGGCTTCTTCTCCCTGACCCAGCGGATGAGCCTCTACCGCCAGGGCCGCCTGGCCTACCTGGACGAGATGGTGGTGGAGGAGGGGCACCGCGGCAAGGGGGTGGGCGCCGCCCTGCTGCGCTACGCCGAGGGCGCGGCCCGGGAGGCGGGATGCAAGGGCCTTTCCATGGACAGCGCCTTCCACCGCGAGGGAGCCCACCGTTTCTACGAGCGGGAGGGCTACTCGAGGACCGGGGTCATCTTCGAGAAGGCGCTGCTTGCCTGAGCCGCGCCCGAGACGGATACCGCGCTGCCGCCGGAGGCGCGAGAAAGGCTGGGAAGCACGCATGGACTGCCCGGAATGCGGACTGGTGGTGACCGCCTGCCCCCGCTGCGGGGCGCGCGTGGAGGTAGGAGCGGCGGCCCCGGAGCCGGGGCGCCCCCGGGCGAGCTGCATCCCCTGGAGCCTGGTCTCCGGAGCGCTGGCGCTGCTGCTGGCCTCGGCCGTCACCATCGTCCTGGCGGCGACGCTCCTGCCCTGGGGGGAGAGCGACGGCCCCGGCTCCACCGTCAGCGCTTTTTTGGCGGCCTTGGGGGAAGACCGCATGGCCGACCTGGTGGAGATGTACGATCCCCTGGAGCTGGAGGAATACGGCGAGATGTTCGGCAAGAGCGCCGACGAGGTCAAGGCCGACATGGCGCAGGGCGGCGGCATGGGCGGCACGACGATCACCTTCGAGGGCCTGGCCTACTCGGTCGCCGTCGAGGAGGGGGCGCGGGTCGAGGTCTCCTCGGGCACGGCCACGATAACCGACGCGGACGGCGGGACGATGACGGAAGACATGGCGGGAGCGCGCTTCGAGCTGGTGAAGAGGGACGGCGTCTGGTACCTGAGGATGCCCGCCCCGCCCGGGACGCGCTGAAGGGGGCTCGAGGGGAAAGGGCCCGAGGGGGAGCGGGCATGGAAGCGGGCCGGGCACCCGTCCGAAGGCGGCTCCTCGCGCCGCCTCCCCGGGTCAGCGGGGAGGGCCCGGGACGGCCGCCGGGACCGTGAAGCGGAAGACCGTCCCCGCGCCGGGCACCGACTCCACCGCGATGCTCCCTCCCCAGCCCTCCACCGCCCGCTTGACCGTGGCCAGCCCGATGCCGCCGCCGGGTGAGCCCTTGCGGGAGAAGCGCTTGAAGGGCTGGAAGGCCTCGCCGGCCTGCTCGGCGCTCATCCCCTCGCCGTTGTCGCCGACGCTGAAGGTGACGGTCTCCCCGTCCAGGTCGTAGCCGACGTCGATCTCCGCGGGGCGCCCCTCGACCCGGAACTTCACCGCGTTGCCCAGCAGGTTGGCGAAGACCTGCCGCAGCTTGAGCGGGTCGGCCATGACCGCCGGCAGGTCGGGAGGGGCGTGTATCCTCCCGCCGCTCTCGCCGAGGGCCGGCTCCAGCTCCGAAATGACCGAACGGAGCGCCTCCCCGCTCTCCACGCGCTCGATCCTCCCCCCGGGGCTTCCCGCGCTGGCGTATTCCAGCAGCGAGGTGGTCAGGCGGGTCATGCGGTCGGCGGCTTCGCCGATCATCTCCAGGCTCTCCCGCGCCCGCTCGCCGGCGTCCGGCGGCAGGCCTTCCCGGGCGAGGGAGGCGTAGCCCTTGATCAGGGTGACCGGCCCCAGCAGGTCGTGGGAGACGGTGTGGCCGTAGGCCTCGAGCTCCCGGTTGCGCTCGCTCAACTCGGCGGTGCGCCGCCCGACCTCTTCCTCCAGCCCGGCGATGAGGCGGGCCTTCCGTTCGGACAGCTCGGCGATGACCAGGAAGGTCGCCAGGATGACCGCGGAACCGACCAGGTCGTCCCAGATGTGGGGGTCCATCGGGCTGAAGGCCACCAGGAGGGGCAAGGCGGCCGCGAGCAGCAGGGCGAGCGGGATGCCCCGGCGCCCCCACCACAGGCAGGCCAGGAGGGACGGCAGGAAGAAGGTGAAGCGGAAGGACGCGTCCCACTGCCAGACGTAGTAGAGGAGGTAGTACAGGGTGAGGCTGAAGGCCGTGAGGACGGCCACCGCGGCCAGTTTAAGTCCTTCCTTAGACCATGCGCTCACGCCGTCACCCGCCTCGACGGACACTCTACTCCGATTATATGACGGGAGGAGCGCCTCAGGAAAGGCAGCGGAATCCCTCCGGGAGGGCGAGGGAGGGCCGGGAACGCGAACCGACATGGGGGAGAGCACCGTGGAGCTCGCCGGCCTCGAGCCAGGCGCCGCCCCGCGCGACGTCCGCAACGAGAGCCGCCCCGCGCGCTGTCCGTATCGCATAAATCTGCTTAAACTGCTATAATGCCTGAGGACGCTGCGTATTTCAGGGGAAACGGATGGAGAAGGCCAGCCGGATTTGGCGCATACTCAAGATCTTCACCCTCATAGAGGGCAGGCCGGGCGTCACCGCCGGCGAACTGGCCGATAGCTGCGAGGTGTCCCTGCGCACCATCTACCGCGACATCAGCCTGCTTAAACTGGCCGGCATACCCCTGTACTGCGACCGCGGATACCGGATCAGCGAAGGCTTCTTCCTGCCCCCGGTGCATTTCGACCTCAACGAGACCCTCTCCCTCGCCATGGGCGCGGAACTGCTGTCCCGCCAGAAGGGAACCCCTTTCCAGAGAGGGGTGGAGGGTGCCATGGAGAAGATCTTCGCGGTGCTCCCTCCCGGCATCCGGGATGCCTTGACCCGGGAAGTTGCGCATTTCCGCCCGGCCTGGGAGCCGACCGTCGATTACGGGAAACACCTGCCGGTGCTGGAGGCGTTGGAGAGGGCGGTGGAGCAGGGCCGCTCGATAGAGATGAAGTACTTCGCCCTGTCGCGAGACGAGACGACCGAGAGGAGAGTCGACCCCTACGGGTTTCTCTTCCGCAACAACGGCTGGTACCTGGTGGGCCTGTGCCATCTGCGGAAGGAGATCAAGATCTTCAAGGTGGATCGCATACGCCGGGCCAGCTTGCTGGAAGAGCGTTTCGAGCAGCCGGAGGATTTCAGCATCCGGGACTACATGGGCGACGCCTGGCAGGTCATGCGGGGAGAGCCCCGCGACGTGGAAGTGCTCTTCAGCCCCCAGGCGGCGCCTTTCGTCAAGGAAAGCATATGGCATTTCAGCCAGCGCTGTTCGGACCGGGAGGACGGGAGCGCGGTGCTCTCCTTCCGGGTGGGCGGCCTGGCCGAGATATGCTCCTGGATCATGGCCTTCGGGGGCGAGGCCGAGGTCCTCGGGCCCCCGGAGTTACGGCGGATGGTGGCGGAACGGGCGCAGGGAATAGTCGAGCGGTACTTATGAGGAAATGCAGCCACAGACTGCCAGACGGTTGTCAGTGCAAGCATGAGAACATGGGGATGCGTTCCGTTCGATGCGCATTGCCAGCCCGTTGTGGCCGTGGGCGTTGAGAGTACGTTATGGTTTGACATAGCGGTTTGGGGGTTGCGATGGACTTTGAGGGATTCTTCCAGAAGGCTACCGGGATGAAGCCTTTTCCTTTTCAGGTGGACATGGCGATGGATGAAGAGCTGCCGGGCCTGGTGGACATTCCCACCGGAATGGGGAAGACGGAAGCCGTAATCGGGCTGTGGCTGTGGAAGAGAAGAATCGAGCAGAACAAGACCATTCCGGCAAGGTTGGTGTACTGCCTGCCCATGAGGGTCCTGGTGGAGCAGACCGCCGGCAGGATAAAGAAGTTCATCGATAAAGCGGGCTTTGGCGAGGACGTGGGCGTGTATGTCCTTATGGGAGGGGAGGTGGAGGAGGACTGGATGCTGAGCCCGGAGAGGGACTGCGTGGTCATCGGCACCCAGGATATGCTGCTGTCGCGCGCCTTGAACCGGGGTTATGCCATGAGCCGCTACCGCTGGCCCGTGGCGTACGGCTTGCTGAACAACGACTGTCTCTGGGTTTTCGACGAAGTCCAACTGATGGGCAATGCGGTGGCGACGTCGGCACAGCTTCAGGCGTTCAGGAACGAGTTGGGCGTGTTCGGCGAGTGCAGGAGCATCTGGATGTCGGCGACTCTTGACCGGAAGTGGCTGGAGACTGTCGATTATGCCTCAGAAGCGGGCAGCCTGAAGAGCATCGGCTTAAGCCCGGGTGACCTGGCAGATAGCACGATTCAGGCCAGGTTCGACGCTGGAAAGCGGTTAGAGCGCTTCGAGGTGGAAGCAAAACGGAAGGATTACATAAAACAGCTTGCCGGCCGCATATGCGGGGAGTATGGTGCGAGCGAGCAGACCCTGGTCGTCGTGAACACCGTCGACAGGGCGGTGGGATTATTCGCTGAACTGCAGAAACATCTTACTGCAAAGGGCAAAAGCGCCTCGGCCAAACGCGGCGATGCTCCGCTTCCGGAGGTCGTCTTGCTGCACTCTCGTTTCCGGCGGGGCGAGAAGAGGGCCAGGGAGACGGCTTTGTACGAGAAAGACATGCCGGAGGGCGGGCGGATTATCGTCTCGACGCAGGTGGTGGAAGCGGGCGTGGACATCTCATCCGCGCTGTTGTTCACGGAGTTGGCTCCGTGGCCCTCGATGGTGCAGCGTTTCGGCCGGTGTAATCGCTACGGGGAGAAGGAGCATGCTCGAATAATCTGGATGGACTTTCCGCTGCAGGAAGCGGCGCCTTACAGCGAGGAAGAGCTTGAAGCGGCGAAAGAAACGCTTTGTTCGCTGGAAGGGAAGTCCGTCGCGCCTCGGAACCTCGAGAGGTCCGGTTCGTTCGGGCGCAGGCCCTTCAGGTTTGTTATCAGGAAGAGGGATTTCGGCGACCTCTTCAACAACACCCCCGACCTCTCGGGTAACGACATCGATATCTCCAGGTTCATAAGAGAGGACGATCATAACGATGTCTACCTGTTCTGGAGGGACTTCGAGGGCGACCCCGGGGATGATCAGGGAAGGCCGGTGTCCGAGGAGTTGTGCCCGGCACCCGTCGGCCTTTTTAAGGACTGGTTGAGCGAGGACGGGAAGGCGTTTGTCTGGGATTATCTGGATGGGCGTTGGAGGCGGGCTGGTTCCGGTGACGTCAAGCCGGGAATGATCTACATGCTCAATGCAGAGGGCGGCGGATATTCCGACGAGATAGGGTGGAGTCCCAAATCGTCCGATTACGTGGAGCCGTTGGGAACGACAGGGGAAGAACTGCCGGAATCCGTCCAAGACGATGAGGAGGAAGCCGGCAAGTGGGTGACGCTTCCGGAACACTCGGCGCATGCCGAGAAGGAGATGGAGGGCATACTCGAGGACGCGTCAAGGCTTGTGGGGTTGCGGGAATATGGGGAGGTATTGCGAAAAGCAGCCCTCTTTCACGACCTCGGCAAAGCCGGCAGCGTCTTCCAGGAAGCCTTGCTCATGAACGTGGAGGACGTCCCGGACAGGGGCGACGGTACGCTTTGGGCCAAGCGCAAGAAGAAAGGAAGCATCCGTTATTCCGCGGCCCACTTCCGGCACGAGCTGTTGAGCGCCCTTTCGATTATGGCCCGCAGGTCCGATTTCGCCTCGCTGTCAGAAGAGCGGTTCAACCTGCTGCTATATCTTGTTGCCTGCCATCACGGCAAGGTGAGGCTGGCCATCCGCTCCATGCCCGACGAAGGGAAGGGCGCCGGAAGTACCAGGATCGCCTTGGGGGTCAAGGATGGGGACGAATTGGGCCCCGTCGACTTCGGGGGCGGGCTGGTGTTTCCCCACACCGTGGTCGACCTGGGCTGCATGGAGATGGGGCGGAACGATTCGGATGACCCTTCATGGCTGGAAAGGACGTTGGGGCTTCTGGGCGATAAGGACCTGGGGCCGCTCCGGCTTGCCTACCTGGAAGCCCTTGTAAGGGCGGCGGACGTACGGGCCAGCATCAACGAGAAGGTAGGGGCTTATGGGTGAGATAAGGTTGACGGGCTGCTCCGTCGTTCCCTTGGGCAGTTATCTCAAGGCGTTGGGCGTCATGAAGGTGTTGGCGGAACAGGCCGACGAGAGCCTGCTGGGTTGGTGGGAAGGCGGCACCTTCTCAATGAGCACCCGCCTTACGACCGACGAGGTCATCGCCCATTTCATCAACGACTATGCCCCAACGCCCATCATCGCTCCCTGGAACAAGGATTCGGGCTTCTTCAAAGACGAGGGAATCGCCACGCGGACAGTCAAGGCGATTGAGGGATCCCGGGAAGAACGGTTTGCGGAGTATCGCAGCGTGATATCGACCATCAGGCGCATCGTCGCAAAGTACGATGTTCGCTATGAAAACATCGAAGCAAAGAAGGAAAGCCTGATGATAGCGCTTCGCAACGAGTTGCCGGACTCCGCGGTGGCCTGGATGGACAGCGCGTACACGGTATCGCCTGAAGGCAAAGGGAAGGCCAAAGCCCTCTATCCTCACCTGCTGGGCACCGGCGGGAATGACGGGCGGCTCGATTTCGCGGTCAACTTCATGCAGAACGTACTCGATGTCTTCGGCGACGCGTCCGGCGAGCTCAGGCTGCGGGCCTCGCTCTTCGGGGAGGAAGGGAGCCCGGCGGCCAAGAAGTCGGCGGTGGGTTTCTTTTACCCGGGAGGGGTCGGAGGCCCTAACGCCACCTCGGGCTTCGAGGGGGATTCGCTGGTCAATCCGTGGGACTTTGTCCTCATGCTCGAGGGAGCGCTCATGTTCGCGGGCGCCGCATCGCGCAGGTTATCAGCGGACAGCCTTCACCCCAGGGCCTCTTTCCCCTTTTCGGTGGCGGTGTCGGCGGTCGGTTACGCCTCGTCCGGTATGCCGGATGAACAGGGAACGAAGGGGTCCGGCAGGGGAGAGACCTGGCTTCCCGTGTGGGAACGGCCCACTGCACTGGGCGAACTCAAGCTGGTCTTTTCGGAAGGAAGGGCCAGCCTGGGCAGGAAGTATGCAAGCAGCGGCGTGGATTTCGCGCGGGCCATCGCCTCGCTGGGGGTGGACAGGGGGATAAAGGGATATTTCAGGTACTCTTTCCTGCAGCGCAGCGGAAAGAGCTATATCGCCGCCCCCTTAGGGTTTTTCTCGACTCGTGAGGCCTTCGTTCAGGGGATAGGCTTGATGCGGGAGATCGACCCCTGGCTCGATTCCTTGAAGCGAGCAATGGGCGGAGAGAATGTTCCCATCTCTAAGAGGTCGGCACTGAGAGGGCTTCAGGGTTCCATCTTCGAGTTCGCGGTTCGAGGGGATCGCCCATCGTTGCAGGGGGTGCTTGTGGGCCTGGGGAGGATGGAGGAGGAAGCCTCTTCCCTGCCCGAAAAGGAAGATGAGCCTTGGAAGAAGCCCCTGCCGCTGCAGGGTTTGAGCCCGAAGTGGGTTGAGGAGTGCGACGACGGCAGCCCCGAGTTCTCGCTCGCGGCAGGGCTCGCTTCCCTGAGGGGGGCGGACGGCGTTCCGCTGCTCAGGCATCATCTCGAGCCGGTCGAGATGAAGGACGGTAGGCTGGTGTGGTCAAAAGGGCGGACGCACAAGGCCGGGAACTGGAACGATGCCCCCAAGGCGCTTTCCGCTCTGCTGGAAAGGATCTGCCTTGATCATTTGCAAGCGGAAGACACCGATGCGCAGGGCCTCATGGCCAGACCGGCGGCCCTTGAGGCCGTCGGCCTTTTCCTGAGAGGCGATACCGACGACTCTCGAATGCTGCAACTGCTCAAGGGTTTGATGCTGGTGCGTTGGCCGAGGGGACAAGTCAATAAGAAGGCCGGCGAGGCGGTGCCCGCGTGGCTCAACCGGGATTATGTCCTCCTCAAGGCCCTTTTTCTGCACGAAAAGGTGTCGCTGGGGGAGGCGGAACTGGGCTTCAAGCCCGAGCTGACGATCTTGAATCTCTTGCGCGCGGGCAGGGTTGGTTCCGCATGCAGCGAAGCCGGCAGGCGGCTGAGGTCGATGATGCTGATGCCTTCCGGTGATTTAGGGCTGAGCGGCATAAACGGACGGCGGCTGGCGGCGGCTTTGATATTCCCGGTTGATCCGGAAGCGTTCGTCAGGCGATGCATGCCCTTAGTGATCAGGAAGACGGAGTCAGGACAAGGAGGAGGAATGTGATGCAAGGCGTGATGAGCTCCATCGGCAGTTCCCCGCGGCTGCTTATGCAGTGCGATCTGGAGCCGCTTCAGGGGACCAGGTTTCAGCCCACCGGCTTCCCGGACCTCGGTGCGGCCAACTACGTAATGCCTGATGGCACGGAGATGGTTCTTGTTGAATCGTGCCAGAGCATGGCAAACCGGCTCGAGTCGGTCTGCTGGGACGATGCGCGTTCGGACCTGGCGGAAGCAATAAAGGGGCTTCCTTACGTGAAAGTCGATTTCGGGAACGGAATCTCCACCAACTCCATCCTGGAAGCGCACCGCATCAATTCTCCCTATATCCTGGAAGGAAAGGATGCCACTTTTTTGAACATCCTGAAAGAGGAACTGGAGATCATCGAAAAAGCCCCGGTCAATACGGCGCTCCTTGCCAAGCTGGTGTTCAAGTACGATCCGAATTCCCTCATCCACGGGGTCTTCCTGGCGAAGAAGGATCTGGCGGGCGGAAGGTTCCGTCTCAGCCGCCTGCTGTCGGCGTTCATCGAAGCCAAAGATGTTAGCACGGCCGAGAGCGGAGGGGTTAAGAACGACCGCATCGACCCTTCGGGTGACGCGAAAAAGGGGTTCGGTAACGTTCCTTATCACCGAACCGAATACACCGCTTCGAGCATCACCGCATACTTCAACCTCGACCTTGAATTGCTGCGGGATTATGGTTTGGGGGCAGAGGCGGAGGAGCTGGTCGTTGCCGTATCCCTCTGGAAGATCTTGAGGTTCCTCGCCAACGGCCTTCGCCTGAGGACCGCATGCGATCTCAAGGCGGGCGGGCTTCGCGTCGTTGCCCCGCTCGGTTTCGAGGTTCCCTCCCTGGAGGAGCTGGAGGCCAAGCTCCCCGGCCTGGTGGAGAAGTGCTCGGGCCTGTTCGCGGACCCCGGGGTGACCGAGATCAAGTGGGAGCAGTAGGGGTAAGCGATGATTGCCCTGTCGGTAAGGTTCATCGCTGGCAGATACCACGCTACTCCGTGGGGCCATCATGTGAACGAGGGCTTGATAGAGTGGCCTCCTTCTCCCTGGAGAATCCTGAGGGCCCTGCTTGCCTCGTGCAAGAGGGCCTGGCGGGAAGTGGCGAGCGATGCCGAGATGGATGGCCTCCTCTCCAAGCTGGCGGCACCGCCTTCATATGTGCTGCCTGCTTGTGGGCAGGGGCACACCCGCCACTACATGCCCTGGGACAAGAACTGGAAGCCGTTCTCTGATTCGGCGAAGGCCTTCGTCTTTGACAGTTTCCTGACCCTCAGCCCTGAAGAGCCCCTTTATATCGTTTGGCATGATGAGGAACTTACGGAAGAGGAAATCCATATCATGCAGAAGTTGACGCGAGGGGTAGCTTACCTGGGGAGAGCGGAATCCTGGTGTGAGATGGAGTTGGTCGGCTCGGTGCCCCGGGAGGCCAACTGTCTGCCGATGGAGGACGGCGCGGGAAGCCGTAAAGACCCGATCAGGCTCCTGTCGCCGGAATTACCGCTCCGGGCCCCGTGCCTTCTGGCCTCAACGTCAGACCTGAGAAGAGAGGGGTTCATGCTGCCGCCCGGGACGCGCTGGGTCTCATATGAATCACTGGAGAGCGGCATGTCAGCGCCAGCGGCAAGAAAGAGGAAGCCTCGCCGGCGTCCCGACACGGCCTACTATCAACTGGCAGGTTCGGTGATGCCGCATGCAAAGGAAGCAATGCCGGTGGCGGAAATCGTAAGGCTTGCGGCGCAATCCCGCTACGGAAGGGCATGCGAAGGGGCCAGTTCGCCTACACTGTCCGGCAAGGACGAAAACGGGAAGATGCTGTCGGGCCACCGACACGCGTTCTTCCTCCCGCTTGACGAGAACGGAGACGGCAGGCTGGACCACTTCCTCATCTGGGCGCCCGAGGGTTTTTCCGAACCGGAAGTGGAAGCGGTGGCGGGACTGCGCGAGATCAATCGGGGAAATACCGCTTTTCAGATGACCCTGCTCTTCCTGGGGTCATCCGCGAGCTGCCCATCGCCCGTTCTCGCGTCGTCGGAACGCTGGATATCCGCGACGCCCTTCGTTCTGACGCGCCACCCGAAGAAGTACAGGGATACACCGGCGGACCAGGTGCTGCTCGAGTTGGAGCGGCGAGGCTTTCCTGCCCCTAAGAGCATCGAGCCCCATCAGGCAAGAGTCAACGGCCGCCGCATGAGCTGGCTTGACTTCAAGCGATTTCGCTCGCACCGCCCGGCAACCGGCCATGCCTACGGCTTCAGGCTGGTATTCGAAGAGCCCGTACGCGGCCCCATGGCCCTGGGCTATGCCTGCCACTTTGGATTGGGGCATTTCGTTCCCGAGCGATGAGAGACGCGAATGAGCCATGGAAGACGTCGAGCTCGTACCGGTGCGTTATCTGAACGAATACACCTACTGCCCTCGCCTGGGCTACCTCGAGTGGGTCGAATCCGAATTCGCCGAGAATTACTACACCTTGGACGGGAAGTTCAAGCATAAGCGGGTGGACGCGGAGTCCGACAGGGTGAGCGGCGAATCTGACGAGGGCGAGAAGATACACCGGAGGTCCGTCCACCTTTCTTCAGACCGGCTCGGCCTTATCGGCAGGATCGACCTGGTTGAGCAGGAAGGGCAGAGGGCGACGCCCGTCGAGTACAAGCGCGGCAAGGTGCCCGACGTTCCGGGCGGCGCCTATGACCCTGAACTGGTCCAGGTGTGCGCACAGGGGCTGCTGCTGCGCGACAACGGCTTCTCCTGCGAAAAAGGGTTCATCTATTTCGTGGACTCCAAGAGAAAGGTGGAAGTAGGGCTGGATGAGGTCTTGGTGGCGAAGACCCTTTCCCTGCTCGAATCCTTCAAGGAGCTTGTGCGGCGGGGTGAAGTGCCCGCGCCCATGAGAAACAGTCCCAAGTGCATGGGATGTTCGCTGTCGGGGATATGCATGCCCGACGAGATACTCTTCTTGTCAGAAGGAGAAGGGGCGGAGGAGGATGCAGGCGTAAGGAGGCTGGTGCCCGCGAGGAACGATGCCCTGCCCGCGTATGTGATGGGTCAGGGCGCGTACGTGAGGCTGGACGGGGAGTGCCTGGCGGTTACGAGTCCGCCCCCCGAGCGCAGCAAGGAGACCATGCGCCTCATCGACGTCTCCCAGGTCAATGTCTACGGAAACGTGCAGGTGACCACCCAGGCCCTGCGGGAACTGTGCAACAGGGCGGTTCCCGTGAGCTATTTCTCGCAAGGGGGATGGTTCTACGGCATCACCCACGGGCATATCAGCAAGAACGTTCACTTAAGAATTGCGCAGTACGGCGCGTTCAACGACGGGGCCAAATCCCTCGAGTTCGCCAGGAAGATAATCCACGGGAAGATCAAGAACTGCAGGACGATCATCAGGAGGAACCTCAGCCAAGACGGGGCCGCCGTCCTGAAGGCGCTGGCGTCATGCGGCAAGAGCGCGAAGGCTGCGGGGTCCATGGACGAGTTGCTGGGAATCGAAGGAAACGCCGCGCATATCTATTTCTCCTGCCTTCCGCGCTTGATCAAGGCCAAAGGCCAGGAGGCCATGACCTTCGATTTCAAGGGAAGGAACCGCCGTCCTCCTCAGGACCCGGTAAATGCCATGCTCTCGTTCCTCTACGCTGTTCTCGCCAAGGACCTGAGCGTCACCGCTTATTCCGTTGGGCTCGACCCGTACCTGGGGCTCATGCACAGGCCCCGGCACGGCAGGCCTTCACTGGCCTTGGACCTGATGGAGGAGATGCGGCCGATCATCGTCGACTCGGTCGTCCTGTCCATGATCAATAACGGCGAGGCCTCGGGCAAGGATTTCCTCAGGGGCATGGGGAAGGTGTACATGAGCGATGCCTTGAGAAAGAAGCTTATCAGGGCTTACGAAAGAAGGATGAGCACCCTCATTAAGCATCCGGTCTTCGAATACACGATAAGTTACAGAAGAGTCCTTGAGGTTCAGGCCCGGCTCTTCAGCAGGTACCTCATGGGCGAGATGGACGACTATCCCGTTTTCTGTACCAGGTGAGCGATTTCTTCAACGAGGGGCCGGTGCTATGGATAGGTGGTTAGCATGAGAAGCTACTATCTCGTTTGCTACGACGTCTCCGACGCGAAACGCCTGAGAAGGACCCATAAGATAATGAAGGGCTTCGGCGACCCGCTGCAGTATTCGGTATTCGCCTGCTTCCTCTCGAAGGCGGAAAAAGTGATGATGCTCTCCAAGCTGAGTGAGCATATAAATCACAAGGAGGACAGGATCCTCGTCGTCAACATTGGGCCGGACTCAAAGAAGACCAAGAAGGCTATGGAATATTTCGGCGTACAGGAGAGGCTGAGGGAAGAGGAATGCTTCGTATTCTGATTTCGAGAGGTCCGGTGATGCCGCCGGCACCGGCTTGCGGCGACTCGGGTATCTGCAGGTTAAAGGCGAGTGCTAGAATTGAAATATGGACTATGTACCTTGAAAATGAGCAGGGGGCCCTACCTCTCGAAAACACCGTGATTACGGGCCCGTTATCCTGCGGAAATATGACGACTGTTTCCGCGGCTGAAAAGTCGCGGCCCAATTGAAGC
>CAZETE010000010.1:0-56337 GCA_964515075.1 uncultured Actinomycetota bacterium
CGGCCGAGGCCCTGGCGCGGGCCCGGGCCGGGGGCGCCTGCGTCCTGGAGGAATGAGGCGGCGCGCGGCCGCGGGGGCCTCCCCGACGGCCGGCGGCGAAAGCGGCGCCCGCGGGCCGCTTTCGCCTTCTTCCCTAACTTATTTACGCCGTGTCAGAACTTGCCCAGCATCATGCGGCTGATGATGCCCCGCTGGACCTCCGAGGTGCCGCCGCCGATGAGGCCCAGCTTGGTGTCGCGCAGGGTGCGCTCCGCCGGGTACTCGCGGGTGTAGCCGTAGCCGCCGAAGATCTGCACGGCCTCGCAGGCCACCTTGAAGGCCGACTCGGTGACGAAGAGCTTGCAGACCGAGGCCTCCATCATGGCGTCCATCCCCTGGTCCTTCATCCAGGCCACCCGGTAGACCAGCAGGCGGGAGGTGTCCAGGTAGCACTTCATGTCCGCCAGCTTGTGGGCGACGGCCTGGAAGCGGCCGATGGGCTGGCCGAACTGCACGCGCTCCTTGGCGTACTGGAGGCAGCGCTCGATGTTGGCCTCGATGCCGCCGACGGCCGGGGCGACCATGATGGCGCGCTCCCACTCCAGGGTGACCTTGGCCACCTGGTAGAAGCCGTACCCCTCCGGGCCCAGCAGGTTTGCCGCGGGCACCCGGCAGTCGCTGAAGATGAGTTCGGAGGTGGGGGAGGTGCGGTTGCCCATCTTGTCCAGGTGCTTGCCCACCGCAAATCCCTCGAAGTCCTTCTCCACGATGAAGGCGGAGATGCCGCCGTTGGCCCCCTTGGACTTGTCAGTCACCGCGATGACCACGGAGAGGTCGGCGATGGGGCCGTTGGTGATGAACATCTTGGTGCCGTTGAGGATGTACTCGTCCCCCTTCTTCACCGCGGTGGTCTGCACCGAGGCGGCGTCGGACCCGGCGTCCGGCTCGGTCAGCCCGAAGCAGGACACCAGTTCGCCCGAACAGATGCCCGGCAGGTACTTCTTCTTCTGCTCTTCCGTGCCCATGATCCAGATGGGCACCGCGCCGATGATGGCGCTGGCCCCCCAGGCCAGGGCCATGCCGGCGTCGCCGCCGCCCGCCCCGAAGGCGTCGTGGGCGATGGCGGTGTCCAGGGCCGAGGCGTCCGAACCGCCGTACTCCTCGGGGAAGGGCAGGCCGAAGAGGCCCATCTCGCCCATCTTCTTCCAGCCCTCCCAGAAGAAGGTGCTCTCGCGGTCGTACTCCTCGGTATAGGGAGCGATCTCCTTGGCCGCGAACTCCTTCACTTCCTTGAACCATGCCTGCTGCTCCGCGCTGAGTGCGAAATCCATCTCTTACGTTCCTCCTCTGGCCGTGTCTTGACTACGATCTACGGTATCACGATATCATCATGCGCCCGATGACCATCCGCTGGATCTGGTTGGTCCCGTCCCAGATCTGGTTGATCTTGGCGTCCCGCATGTACTTCTCGGCCGGGTACTCCCGCATGTAACCGTAACCGCCGTACACCTGCACGGCGTTGGTGGTGACGCGCATGGCCACGTCCGAGCAGAAGGTCTTGGCCATGGCCGCCTCGCGGGTGAAGGGCAGGTTCTGGGTCTCCAGCCAGGCCGCCTTCATGTACAGCTGGCGGGCGGCCTCGATCTCGATGGCCATGTCCGCCAGCATGAAGTGGACCGCCTGGAACTCCGCCACCGGCTTGCCGAACTGCACGCGCTCCCTGGCGTACTCGAGGGCGTCCTCCATGGCGGCGCGGGCGATGCCCACCGAGCCGGCGCCGACGGAGACGCGGGCCTTGTCCAGGGTCTGCATGGCTATCTTGAAGCCCCGCCCCTCCTCTCCCAACAGGTTCTCCGCGGGAACGCGGCAGCCGTCCAGGATGACCTCGTAGGTGGCCGAGGCGCGCACGCCCATCTTCTTCTCCTTCTTGCCCGGGGAGATGCCCTCGCCCTTGGGGACGATGAAGCAGGAGAGGCCGCGCGTCCCGGCGGAGCGGTCGGTGGAGGCGAAGACGGTGGTGACGTCGGCCAGGCCGCCGTTGGAGATGAAGCACTTGGTCCCGCTGATGACGTAGGAGTCGCCGTCGCGCACCGCCGTGGTCTTGACGCTGGCGGCGTCCGATCCCGCCTCGGGCTCGGTCAGGGCCATGGCCGCCAGGGTGGGGCGGGAGGTCAGCTCGCCGAACCACTTCTCCTTCTGCTCCTCGGTTCCCGCCAGCAGGATGGGCGTGCTCCCGAGGTTGTTGGCGTTGAGGATGGTGGCGAAGCCGCAGCACCCCCAGGCCAGTTCCTCGCCGACGATGCAGGCGGTGAGGAAGTCCATGCCCTGCCCGCCGTACTCCTCCGGCACGTAGGGGTAGGTGAGGCCGGCCTTGAAGGCCCGCTGGATGAACTCCTCGGGGAAGTCCTCGCTCTCGTCGTACTCCGCCGCGACGGGGCGGATCTCTTTTTCGGCGAACTCGTGCGCCACCTGCTGGATGGCTCTCTGCTCGTCACTCAGGCTGTAGTCCAACAACTTCCTTCCCTCCCATGGTGCGTCGTCATGCTTCCGTCTTCCGCTCTACTTCCCCTTGAACTGCGGCTTGCGCTTCTCCACGAAGGCGCCCATGCCCTCCTTCTGGTCCTCGGTGGAGAAGAGCAGGGAGAAGCACTTGCGCTCGTAGGCCAGCCCCGAATAGAGGTCGGTGCTCATGCCCTCGTTGACGCAGGCCTTGGCGCAGGCCAGGGCCACTCCGCCGTTGCGGGTGCAGTCGCGCAGCAGGGCCTTGGCCTCCTCCATCATCCGCTCCACCGGCACCACCTTGTTGACCAGGCCCATGGCCAGGGCCTCGTCCGCCTTGTAGAAGTTGCCGGTAAAGATCATCTCCTTGGCCTTGTTCGGGCCCACCAGCCGGGGGAGGCGCTGGGTGCCGCCGGCCCCGGGGATGATGCCCAGGGTGATCTCGGGCAGCCCGAAGACGGCCGTCTCGGTGGCCACGATCATGTCGCAGACCAGGGCCAGTTCGGTGCCGCCGCCCAGCGCGTAGCCGCTGACCGCGGCGATGACCGGCTTGGGGATGCGCTCCAGCTTCTCGAAACCGGAGAGGTCGGCGCCGTAGGCGGTGAGCATGTCCGGCGCGTACTTGGTGGCCATCTCCTTGATGTCGCCCCCGGCCGCGAAGTCCCCCTCGCCGCCGGTGACGATGACCCCTTTGACCTCGGGGTCCCGGGCCACCGCGTCGGCGGCCTCGCCCAACTCCGCTATCACCTGCAGGTTCAGCGCGTTCTTGGCCTCCGGCCGGTTGAGCCGGATTATCGCGATATCCTCATCCTTCTCGATCAGTACGTGTTCCATCTGCCACCTCCGTGCTGCGTCCGCGGGCGCCGGACCCCGCCGGCTGCCCTTCTTCCTCATTCAAAGAAGTCGTCGGTGGACGACCGCTCCCCGGCCGCCTCCTCCGGCGCCCCATCCTCTCCTTCCCCTCCCTGCCCGGCGTCCCGCTCGCCGGGAGAGGGAGCGGCCGCGCGGCGGTCGGCGTAGGCCTTCACCCGCTCGCTCATCTCGGAAGTGGTGAAGCAGACGGCGAAGCACTCGGCCTCGAAGTCCTGGGCCCGCTCCAGGCTCATCCCGCCCTCCCGGTCCAGCACCTTCTTGGCCTGCCAGAGGGCCAGGCGCCCCCCCGCCATCATCTTCTCCGCCCAGTCCGCGACCTTGTCCATCAACTCATCCGCCGGGACGACGGCGTTGATGATCCCCAGCTCCAGGGCCTGCTCGGCCGCCAGCAGCTCGCTCAGGTAGACCAGCTCCTTGACCTTGCGCCGCCCGGTGACCTCGGCCAGGCGCCGGGTGCCGCCCCAGGCCGGGATCATCCCCAGGCGCACCTCGGGGAAACCGAAGGAGGCCCCGGGCACGGCGGCCGTCAGGTCGCAGGCCAGGACCAGCTCGAAGCCGGCGCCCAGGGCCAGGCCGTTCACCGCCGCCAGAGTGGGCTTGCTCAGCCCCTCCAGGCGGTTGACCAGGGACTGCCCCTGCTTGGCCAGGCGCAGGGCGGCCAGGGGCTTCGTCCCGGTCAGGGACCCCGCCTCCATGCCGGCGCAAAAAGCGCGGGCGCCGGCGCCGGTGAGGCAGAGCACCGCCACCTCCCGGTCGGCCTCGAAGAGGCTCAGGGCCTGCCACAGCTCCTGCATGACCTCGGCGTTGAGGGCGTTCATGCGCTCGGGCCGGTTCAGGGTGATGATGCCCAGCCTCTCCCTCTTCTCGGTGAGCAGGTGTTCGAACGGCATGCGCCAGGCCCCCCCGCCGTCTCTTTCTACTCCTAGAGCTTCCAGTAACTGGTCTGCTCGCCGCTGGAGTAGTCGTAGAAGCCCTTCTTGGTCTTGCGGCCCAGCAGGCCGGACGCGATCATGCGGCGCGCCAGGGAAGCCGGGAAGTACTTGGGGTCGCCGGTGTCGTTGAAGATGGCCATCATGGCGTTGGTGCCGATGTCGATGCCGGTCATGTCAGCCAGCTCCAGCGGGCCCATGGGGAAATTGAAGCCCAGCTTCATGGCCTTGTCGATGTCCTCGGGGGTGGCCACCCCGGCTTCCAGCATGCGCATGGCCTCCGCGCTCATGGCCAGGTAGAGGCGGTTGCAGATGAAGCCGGCGTGGTCCTTCTGCACCACCACCGTCTGCTTGCCCACGGACTGGGCCCACTTGACGGCGGCATCCATGGTCTCGTCGGAGGTCTGCAGCCCGCGGATGATCTCGCAGAGGCGCATCATGGGCACCGGGCTGAAGAAGTGGGTGCCCACCACCTGGTCCGGGCGCTTGGTCGCGGCGGCGATGGAGGAGATGGGGATGGCCGAGGTGTTGGAGGCCAGGATGGCGTGGGGCGGGCAGACCTCGTCCAGCTTGGCGAAGACCTCCTTCTTCACGTCCAGGTTCTCGAAGACGGCCTCGCAGGTGAAGTCGCAGTCGGCGGCGTCTTCCAGGCTGGTGGTGGGGGTGATGTTGGCCAGGGCGGCGTCGTGCTGTTCCTGGGTTATCTTCTCCTTGGAGAGGAACTTGCCCAGCGAGAACCTGATGTTCTCCAGGCCCTTCTCGACGAACTCCTCCTTGACGTCGTGCATCTTGACCTGGTAACCGGCGGCGGCGCTGACCTGGGCGATGCCCCCGCCCATGAGACCGGAGCCCACCACGAACACTTTCTTGATCTCCATCCGGCGCTCCCTCCTTCTTCTTCCTTATACGCTGGCTGCCTCGGGCGTCAAAGCAGAGAAAAGTATATCATAACGGAAAAGGGCGGGACAGATGACCGCGCCCCCGCCAAACGGCCGTTCGCACGGTTGATGTATAATGACATGACCGTAGGCTGAAAGACACGACCGAGGAGAGAGGGACGAAGGAGAATCCGGATGGAGGGCCTGTATTTCGACGGTGAGCTGAGGTTGCGCGACGACCTGCCGATGCCCAGCCCCGCCCCCGGGGAGGCGCTGATCAAGGTGTTGGCGGCCGGCATCTGCAACACCGACCTGGAGATCGTCAAGGGATACATGGACTTCTCGGGGGTCCTCGGCCACGAGTTCGTGGGCGTGGTGGTGGAGGCGGAGACCCCCGCCCTGCTGGGCAAGCGCGTGGTGGGCGAGATCAACTGCGCCTGCGGGGGCTGCCAGCAGTGCGCCGAAGGGCGCCCCCACCACTGCCCCGGCCGGACCACCCTGGGCATCTCCGGGCGCGACGGGGCCTTCGCCGAGTACCTGGTCCTGCCGGAGAGGAACCTCCACGTCCTGCCCGACCTCCTGCCCCAGTACGTCGCCGTTTTCGTGGAGCCGGTGGCGGCCTGCCTCCGCGTGCTCGAGCAGGTGCACGTGGCGCCGGGCACCCGGCTGGCGGTGCTGGGCGACGGCAAGCTGGGGCTGATCATGGCCCAGGTCCTGAGGCTGACCGGCTGCGATCTTCAGGCCGTCGGGAAGTTCCCGGAGAAACTGAAGATCCTCAACCGCATGGGCATCAACACCTTGCGGGAGGAGGAGGTCGGGGAGGCGGCCCTGGACGTGGTGGTCGAATGCACCGGCCGCCCCAAGGGGTTCGACCTGGCCCGGCGCCTGGTGCGGCCGGGAGGCACCATCGTCCAGAAGAGCACCTACGTGAACAAGATCGTCCTCGACGTGGCCGGCCTGGTGGTGGACGAGGTCACCGTGGTGGGCTCGCGCTGCGGGCCCTTCGACCCCGCCATCCGCACGCTGGCGCGCGGCCTGCTGGACGTGCAGTCCCTGATAGACCGCCGCTACCCCCTGGAGAGCGGGGTGCAGGCCTTCGAGTACGCCTCCCGGGACGAGGTGGTCAAGGTGATACTGGACATGGGCACCTACCCGGCGGAAGGGCTGCGCGGGCCGGGCGAGCTGCCCGGAGAGCCCCGGATCTGACCTGCGGCGGAAGGGGGCAGCCGTGTCCGGCAAGCTGGCGGGGGCATTTAAGGGCATCGACGAGGCCATCGGGCAGATCGACGGCGCCGTGCGGGAGGCGGGCGATACCGTCAACGCCGCGCGGGGCCAGATGCATCACGTCCCCCTGATCTCCGCGGGGGTAGTGGAAGCCGTCGCGCGGGCCCGGGAGCGGGTCTTCGCGTTCGCCGAGGTCCTGGAGCGGCGGCGGGTGGCCGGGGGCATCGCCGCGGGGTTGGTCGTCCTGATGCTCCTGGCCAACCTGGGCCGCCTGGCCGCGGCCTCGCTCCGCCGCTACCTGCCCTACTCCCCGCCGCAGAAGAAGCGCCGCCGCCGCTAGGGGGAGCCCGCGGCCCTGCCGCGCGGCCCGGGGATCAAGCCCCGGGACGGCCGAAGAGGGGGACGTGGGCGAAGGCGTCCACGTCGAAGAGGCCTCTGTCCGTCATCCTCAGCGAGGGGATGACCGGCAGGGCCAGGAAGGACAGGGCCATGAAGGGCTCCTCCGCCCCGCACCCCAGGGAGCGCGCCGCCGCCTTCAGGCTCTCCACGCCTTCGGCGACCTCCCTCAAGGGCCGGTCCGACATCAGGCCGGCGATGGGCAGGGGCAGCCCGGCGATCACCTGCCCCCCCTCCACCACCACCTGGCCTCCCCCCAGGGACTCGACGGCGCGCACCGCGGCGAGGATCTCTTCGTCGGAGGCCCCCACCGCCACGATGTTGTGGGAGTCGTGGGCCACGCTGGAGGCGAGGGCCCCCCGCCGCATCCCGAAGCCCCTGACGAACCCGACGCCCACGTTGCCGGTGCCCCGATGCCGCTCGAAGACGCAGATCTTCAAGAGGTCGCGGGCGGGGTCGGGCACCGCCAGGCCGCCCTCCACCGCGGGCTCGGCCGCCAGGTCTTCGGTGATGATCTGGCCGGGGACCAGCCCGATGACCCGCATGCTCCCGCCCTCCGCCTTCACCGCGATGCCGGGGACCTTCTCCCAGGCCACGGTGACGGTGGAGCGCAGCGGCGGCGGGGCCGGCAGCTCATCCCGGAGCAGGGCGCCGTCCGCCGCCACCCAGGCGCCCCGCTTCATCACCTTGAGCGCCCGGAAGCCCTCGAGGTCCTCGAGGACCACCAGGTCGGCCTGGTAGCCGGGGGCCAGGGCGCCGGTCCGGCGCAGGCCGAAACGTTCCGCGACGTTGAGGGTGACCATGCGCACCGCCGCCACCGGGTCGAGGCCCCGGCTCACCGCCTTGCGCAGGATGGCGTCGATGTGCCCCTCCTGCAGCAGGTCGGCCGGGTGGCGGTCGTCGGAGACCAGCAGGCAGCGGCGGTCGGCTCCCGGCGTCGCCGCCGGCAGCAGGGCCTCCAGGTTCCTGGCGGTGGAGCCCTCGCGGATCATGACGTACATGCCGCGGGCCAGCTTCTCCCGCGCCTCCTCGAGTTCGACGCATTCGTGGTCCGAGGTGATGCCGGCGCCGCAGTAGGCGTTGAGAGCCGCGCCGGAGAGGCCGGGGGCGTGGCCGTCCACCGGGCGGCCGCCCGCCTCCTCGAGCTTGGCCAGCACGCCGTCGAGGCCGTTGACCACGCCGGGGAAGTTCATCATCTCGCCCAGGCCGATGACCTCGGGGCGCCCGAACAGGTCCTCGAGGTCACCGGGGCCCAACTCCGCCCCGGCTGTCTCCATGGGGGTGGCGGGAACGCAGGAGGGCAGCATCACCAGCACCTCCAGGGGCAGGCCGGCCGCGGCCTCGATCATGTAGAGGATGCCCTCCCGCCCCAGCACGTTGGCGATCTCGTGGAAGTCGGTGACGATGGCGGTGGTGCCGCGGGGGACCACCGCGCGGTTGTACTCGCGCAGGCTGACCATGGACGACTCCACGTGGATGTGCCCGTCCATGAAGCCGGGGGCCACGTAGCGGCCCTCGAGGTCCAGGGTCTCGCGCGCCCCGTACTCCCCCCAGCCCAGGACCACGCCGCCGCGGACGGCCAGGTCGGCCTCGTCCACGGTCCCCGTGAACACGTTCACCAGGCGGCAGCCCTTGAGCAGCAGGTCGGCCGGCTCGTCCCCCCGCGCCGCCCTGACGAAATCGGCTGGCTTCATCATCTCGTCCTCCCTCGCGTGGCCGTCGGTACACTGGCGCCTCACGGCAGTATTATAAGGCACCCGCGGGCGGCCCCGCACGGAGCCCGCCCCGCCATGAGCCCGGTATGATATGCGTCATTGGTTGGTAAGCTCGCCTGGAGTATACCTTTGCTTGCAGGCACCTCAGCGTTGACGAGCAAGCGGGAGCGGCGGCATGAGCGGCACCGGCACCATAACCTGCAAGGGCCTTGAAGGCGAGGAGAGGGAACTCTTCCGGCGGTTCCGCGAGGAGGAGGACCCTGCGGCGCGGGACGCCCTCTTCTTCCGCTACGAGAACCTGCTGGCGTTCTTCGCCCACCGCTACACCTCCAACCGCTACCCCTACCAGGAGGCCTACCAGGTGGCCGCGGTGGGCCTGCTCAAGGCCATGCGCCGCTTCGACCCGGAAAAGGGGACCGCCTTCTCCACCTTCGCCTACCCCACCATCGACGGCGAGCTCAAGCGCTTCTACCGGGACCACGGGGAGTGCGTGCGCCTGCCCCGCAGCCTCTACGAACTGCGCAATTCCCTCAAGTCGCTGGAGCGCGAGCATCCCGGCAGAAGCGAGTCGATGCGCGCCGCCGAGCTGGCGGAACTGCTCGAGCGCAGCGAGGAGGAGGTGGCCGAGGCGCTGGCCGTTGCCGAGGGGGCGCTGACGGTCTCCCTCGACCGCGCCCTGCACCCCGAATCCGAGGGCGCCTCCCCCACCCTGGGGCAGACCCTGGGGGAGTTCAGCGAGGAGTTGGAGGACATGGAGCTGCGGGTGGTGCTCGACGAGGCCATGTTCGGCCTCTCCCCCCGGGAGCGCATCGTCCTCGAGCAGTACTTCTACGAAGGCCTGACCCAGTCCATGATCGCGCGCGGCCTGGGCACTTCCCAGATGCAGGTCTCCCGCCTGATGCGCGGCGCCCTGGACAAGGTGCGCAGAAACCTCGAGCCCGTCCCCGCGTGAGCGGGGGGCCCCGCTAGCGGCGCTGCAGCCAGGCGTAGGCGGCCAGGGCGGCCTTGGCCCCCTCCCCCGCCGCGATGATGATCTGCTTCTCCGCGACGTTGGTGGCGTCGCCCGCCGCGAAGAGCCCGGGGACGCTGGTGCGGTTGTTGGAGTCGATGACGATCTCCCCCTCGGCGTTCAGCTCCGCCACCCCCCGCAGGAACTCCGTGGAGGGCACCGAGCCCACCTCGATGAAGACGCCGGACACCGGGACCTCCTGCTCCCCCTGGCCGTCCAGCCCCTCCAGCAGCAGCGACTGGACGAACCTCGAGCCCCGGATCTCCTTGACCGCGGTGCGGTGCAGCAGGGTGATGTTCCCCGCGGCCAGGACCTGCCGCCGGGCGGCCTCGTCCCCCGTGCACGCCCGCTCGGCGTTGACGACGTAAACGCGCCCGGCGATGCGGGAGAGCTGCAGGGCGGCGTCCAGGCCGGCGTTGCCGCTGCCCACCACGGCCACGTCCTTGCGCGCGAAGAGGGGGCCGTCGCAGGTGGCGCAGTAGGCGACCCCCCGGCCGCGGTATTCCTCCTCCCCCGGGACCCCCAGCAGCCTCGGCACCTTGCCCGAGGCCGCGATGACCGCCGGGGCGCGGAACTCCTCGCCGCCCCCGGAGACGGCGAAGCCCCCGTCCAGCGGCGTGAGGGAGGTCACCTCCACCTTCTCCTTCAACTCCACGTCGAAGGCCTTGATGTGCTCGTAGAAGTTCTCCACCAGCTCGGCGCCGCTGATCAGCTGGTATCCCAGGTAGTTCTCCACCTCCCAGGACCAGGCGGCCTGGCCGCCGACGTCCCGGGTGACCACCAGGGTCTTCAAGGCCTTGCGGGCGCAGTAGACCCCGGCCGCCAGGCCGGCCGGCCCCGCCCCGATGATCACTATGTCGTGCTCGCTCATCTGAAAATCCCGCCGCTGAAACGGACCCGACTCCGGATTGGTGGTGGAGATGAGCGGATTCGAACCGCCGACTTCCTGCTTGCAAGGCAGGCGCTCTCCCGCTGAGCTACATCCCCACGGTAACCCCATTGTAGCACGGGCGCCCGCCGCCGGAGCGCGGGCGCCCGCTGGAGCGCCTCAGCCCTCGTCCACCGGGAGGTGGTACTTCTGCATGAGGGCGCGGAACTCGTCGCCCTCCAGGGTCTCCTCCTCCAGCAGCACCTCGGCGATGCCCTCGAGGGACTCCTTCCTCGCCCCGAGCAGGCCCTTGACGCGCTCGTAGTTGTCGGAGAGGATCTTCTTCACTTCCTGGTCGACGACCTCCGCCGTCGAGTCCGAGTAGTCGCGCTCCGTGCCGAAACCGAACTCCCCGCCCAGCAGCCGGGGCCCCCGTTCCGCCCCCAGGGAGATGGGGCCCAGGACGTCGCTCATGCCGAAGCTCTCGATCATGCGGTGGGCCAGCAGGGTGGCCTTTTCCAGGTCGTTCTGGGCCCCGGTGGAGAGCTCCCCGAAGACGATCTCCTCGGCCGCCCTCCCCCCCATGAGCACCGCCAGGCGGTCCTCCAGCTCGGAGCGGGTGATGATGTAGCGGTCCTCCTCGGGCAGCTGCATGGTCATGCCCAGGGAGCCGATGCCCCGCGGGATGACCGTGATGCGGTGCACCGGGTCGGCGTGCTCCAGCAGGGACGCGGCCAGCGCGTGCCCCACCTCGTGGAAGGCCACCACCCGCCGCTCCTTCTCGCTCATGATGCGGCTCTTCAGCTCCAGCCCGCCGATGACCCGGTCGAGGGCCTCCTCGAAGTCCTCCATCAGCACCGCGTCGCGGTCGCGCCGCGCCGCCATCAGGGCGGACTCGTTGACCACGTTGGCCAGGTCCGATCCGGCGAAGCCGGGGGTGCGCGCGGCGATGAGCTTCAAGTCCACGTCCGGCGCCAGCTTGACGTTGCGCGCGTGCACCCTGAGGATGGCCTCGCGCCCCTTGATGTCCGGGCGGTCCACCGCGATCTGCCGGTCGAAGCGGCCGGGGCGCAGGATGGAGGGGTCCAGCACCTCGGGCCGGTTGGTGGCGGCCAGGATGATCACCCCGGTCTGGGGCTCGAAGCCGTCCATCTCCGACAGCAGCTGGTTGAGGGTCTGCTCCCGCTCCTCCGTCCCGCCCGAGGAGACCACGCCGCCCCGCACCTTGCCGATGGTGTCGATCTCGTCGATGAAGACGATGCACGGCGCCTTCTCCTTGGCCTGCTCGAAGACGTCGCGCACCCGCGCCGCCCCCACCCCCACGAACATCTCCATGAACTGGGAGCCGCTGATGGAGAAGAAGGGCACGTCCGCCTCGCCGGCCACCGCCTTGGCCAGCAGGGTCTTGCCGGTGCCGGGCGGGCCGACCAGCAGCACCCCCTTGGGTATGCGGGCGCCCAGCTTGCGGTACTTGGCGGGGTTCTTCAAAAAGTCGATGATCTCCACCAGTTCCTGCTTGGCTTCGTCCAGGCCGGCCACCTCCTCGAAGCTGACCCGCTCGCGGGAACGGTCGTAGATCTTGACCTTGCTCTGCCCGAAGGAGAGGGCCCCCATGCCCCCGGCCCCTCCCTTGCGGAAGAGCCGCCGGATGAGCAGGAAGTAGATGAGCACCACGAAGCCCAGGGGGAGGATCCAGGAGATGAAGACGTCCCGCACGAAGGTGCTCTCCACCTTGCCCGAGAACTCCACCCCCTTCTCCCGCATCTGGTCGATGAGGCGGTTGGCGTCGGCCTCGGGGATGCGCTCGGTGGAGAAGCGGGTCTCCCTGCCCCCCTCGCCCTCGGCGTAGGTGCCGTTGATGGCGGTCTGGGTGATGGTGGCCGTCTTGACCTGGCCGGCTTCCAGCCGGGAGAGGAACTGGTCGTAGCTGATGCTGTCGGAAGGGTAGGAGTTGAACAGCTGCACGGCCAGGATGATGCCTGCCAGGATCAGCGCGTAGACCACGTAGACGACGTACTTCTTGCGTTTCCCTTCTTCCATGGGGAGTATTATACCCTACTGCCTTGCGGGCCCCGCGGCGGCGCCGCTTACTCCAGGTAGTCCTTGAGCTTCTGGCTGCGCGAGGGGTGGCGCAGCTTGGACAGCGTCTTGGACTCGATCTGGCGGATGCGCTCGCGGGTGACCCCGAACTCCCGGCCCACCTCCTCCAGGGTGTGGGGGTGGCCGTCCTTGAGCCCGAAACGCAGCCGGATGACCTCCTTTTCGCGTTCGTTCAAGGTGTCCAGCACGCTCTCCAGCTGCTCCTGCAGCAGGATGAAGGAGGCGGCGTCGATGGGCACCACCGCGTCGGAGTCCTCGATGAAGTCGCCCAGGTGGGAGTCCTCCTCCTCGCCGATGGGGGTCTCCAGGGAGACCGGCTCCTGCGAGACCTTGAGGATCTCCCGCACCTTCTCCGGGGTGAGCTCCATCTGCTCGGCGATCTCCTCCGGGGTGGGCTCGCGCCCCAGTTCCTGCAGCAGCTGGCGCTGCACCCGGATGAGCTTGTTGATGGTCTCCACCATGTGCACGGGAATGCGGATGGTGCGCGCCTGGTCGGCGATGGCCCGGGTGATGGCCTGGCGGATCCACCAGGTGGCGTAGGTGGAGAACTTGTAGCCCTTGCGGTAGTCGAACTTCTCCACCGCCCGGATGAGGCCCAGGTTGCCCTCCTGGATGAGGTCGAGGAAGAGCATGCCCCGCCCCACGTAGCGCTTGGCGATGGAGACCACCAGGCGCAGGTTGGCCTCCACCAGCTTGCGCTTGGCCTCCTGCCCGTCGCGCTCCTGGCGCCTCAGCCGCCGGTCCTCCTCCCGCGAGAGCCCGTTCCCTTCCGCCGCCGCCTCCAGGCGCCAGCTGGCCTGCTCCCCGGCCTCGATGCGCTTGGCCAGGTCGACCTCCTTGGCCGCGGTGAGCAGGGGGACCTTGCCGATCTCCTTCAGGTACATGCGCACCGGGTCGTTGGTGGGGACGCGCAGGGCGGCGTCCAGGTCTTCCTCGGCCTCTTTCTCCTCTTCCTCCTCCTCCTCCTCGAGTTCCTCGGCCTCCATCTCCATGGTGCGCAGGGACTCGGCGGAGGGGCCTTCCACGATCTCGATGCCCAGCTCGTTGATGAGGGCGTAGATGTTGTCGATCTGGTCGGGGGTGAGGTCGAGCTCCCCCAGGGCGTCCACGACCTCCTCCTGGGTGATCACGCCGCGGCTCTGCCCCCGCGAGAGCAGTTCCTTGACCTCCTCGTAATCGATTTCCTTCCAGTCGACCATGGGGCCTTACCCTTCTTCTCTCAAGTCAAGACCACTAATTATAGGGATTCACGCCCGATTTGTCAGCCTGTCCGTCCCGTCGGCTTACCTGTCTTTCCTGTTGTCCTGCCTGAGCAATTCGAGTTCGTGGATCTCCCGGGAGACGCCGGCTTCCGCGGCATGGTCGCGCTCTTTGCGGGAGGTGAGGCCCTCCAATTCCTTCTTCAAATCCCTAATTTGACGTTCAAGGTAAAAATCCTTCAGCCTGGCAAAGAGCTCGCGCAGCTGGAGACGGAGCCTCTCATCCCCTTCTTCCACCGCCGCTTCGTCCTTAAACATCAGGGAGATGGCGAGGCTCCTGGCCTCCTGGGACTGCAGCTTCCCCACCAGTTCGTGCAGGTACCTCTCCTCCCCCCCGGCTTCCTCGACCCCCCTCCCCTCATCGCACATCCCGGTCATCGCCCGCACTATCTGCCGGTTGACGGGCTGCACGAACAACTCCTCGTCCAACCAGGTGTAATAATCGTCAATCACCTGCGGATTCTGTAACATCAGCCCCAACAGCCCCCGTTCCGCCCGTGCGTCGGCGTCCAGTTCGGCCGTCCCCGGTCTCTCCAGGCCCTTCCTCCCGCCGCCGCCCCTTTCGGCCCCCTCGCGGCGGGTCCGGTTGTAGTAGTCATGCACCACCCGGACGTCCGTACCGGCCCAGTCGGCTATCTTCTTGAGCAGGAGATCCGCCGTCAGTTCAACATTCAAGCTCAACAATAGGTCTATGGATTTGGCTATTCCTTTCTGCCTGGAGGCCAGGTCGGTGGGGTCGAAGGGCGCCAGCGCCTTCTCCAGGCCGAACTCCACGATGCCGCGGCTCTCCTCGACGAGCCGCATGAACCCGTCGTATCCGGCCTCCTTGACGTAGTCGGCGGGGTCCTTCCCCTCCGGCAGGCGCAAAACCCTGAAGTCTAGATTGAACCTGTCGAAATAGGCCAGCCCGCGCTCGCTGGCGTCCAGTCCGGCCGAATCGGCGTCGAAGGCCAGCACCACCCGCTCGGTGAGGCGGGAGAGCAGGCGGAAATGGTCCTCCCCCAGGGCGGTGCCCAGGGTGGCCACGGCGTTGCGCACGCCGGCCTGCCAGAGGAAGATGACGTCGGTGTAGCCCTCCACGATGACCGCGAAGCCCGCCTTGAGTATCTCCCGGCGGGCCCGGTTCAACGAGTAGAGGTTCCTGCTCTTGACGTAGATCGAGGTCTCGGGGGAGTTCATGTACTTGGGCTCCCCCCGGTCGATGAGGCGCCCCCCCAGCCCGATCACCTCGCCGCCGGGGCTCTCGATGGGAAAGATGACCCTGGCGCGGAAACGGTCGAACACCCCCTTCTCGCCCCGGATGAACAGGCCGGACTCCCCCACCTCCTGGGGGGAGAAGCCGTTCTGCACCGCCTGGCGGTAGAGGAAGTCCCACTGCGGGGGAGCATATCCCAGGCCGAACTCCGTCCAGGCCGCCTCCTCCATCCCCCGTGCCTCGAGGTACCGGCGGGCCTGGGACCCACCCGCGGAGCGGAGATAGGCGGCGTAGGCGTCGGCGGCGAAGCGGTGCAGGCGGACCAGGCGCTCCCGGCGCCCCTCCTGCCTGCGCCGTTCGGGGTCCACCCCCTCGTAGTGGAGGCGGAAGCCGACGCGCTGGGCCAGGCGCTCCACCGCTTCCCGGAACTCCAGCCCCTCCTTCTTCATCAGGAAGCTGTAGATGTTGCCCCCCTCGCCGCACCCGAAGCAGTGATAGAACTGTTTTGTCGGGTCCACCGAGAAGGAGGGGGTCTTCTCGTCGTGGAAGGGGCAGAGGCCCACGAGGCGCCGGCCGGCCTTCTTCAACTGGACGTGCTCGGAGATGACCTCGACGATGTCGGCGCGCTCCCTGAGCTCGTCGATGTCGGACCCGCGTATCCTTCCCGCCGCCATGCGTCCCCCTCCCGCCCCGGCCTTATTCCCTGCAGCCGCCGCCCTTCCAGGCCCGGGGCACGAAGTACTCCTCGTACTTGCGCCGGGCGTAGTGGTCGGTCATGCCCGCCACGTAGTCGACCACCCGCACCGGAAGCGGGTCGGAGTCGTGGTCGAACTCGGGCGGCATCTTCTCCGGGTGGTCCAGGTAGAAGTAGAAGAGGTCGCGCAGCATCTTGACGGCCTTCTCCTCCTCCCGCTTGGCCACCGAGCCTATGTAGACCCGCTCGAAGAGGAAGGCGCGCAGCTCGTTCATGGCCGCCGCCACCCCCTCGCTCTGCCGGATGTCGTCCGCGCCAAGGCTCGACTCGATCAGGTCGGTGACCAGGGTATTGATGCGCCGCGCGTGGTGGCGCCCCAGCACCGACAGGGTGGAGCCGGGCAGTTCCTCCACGCGGACGATGCCGGCCCGCAGGGCGTCGTCGAGGTCGTGGTTGACGTAGGCGATGCGGTCGGCGGTGCGCACGATCCTCCCCTCCAGGGTGAAGGGGACGCCGTCGCCGGTGTGGTTGAGGATGCCGTCGCGCACCTCGAGGGTGAGGTTGAGGCCCTTCCCCTCGTACTCCAGGGACTCCACCATGCGCAGGCTCTGGCGGTTGTGGCGGAAGGGCGGGTCGACGAGGTCGCGGAAGGCGTCCTCCCCCATGTGCCCGAAGGGGGTGTGGCCCAGGTCGTGCCCGAGGGCCACCGCCTCGGTGAGGTCCTCGTTGAGCCGCAGGGCCCGCGCGACGGTGCGCGAGATCTGGCTGACCTCCAGGGTGTGGGTTAAGCGGGTGCGGTAGTGGTCGTCCTCCGGCGCCAGGAAGACCTGGGTCTTGTGCTTGAGGCGGCGGAAGGACTTGCAGTGGATGATGCGGTCGCGGTCGCGCATGTAGCAGGTGCGGACGGGGTCGGGGTCCTCCGGGCGCTCCCTCCCCCGGCTGCGGGCGCTGCGGGCGGCGTGGGGGGAGAGGTAAGCGTCCTCCCGTGCCTCTATCTCCTCGCGGATGGTCACGGCGCGCCGGCCCCGATCTCCCGCGCCAGGCGCTTCCCCAGGAGGCGGGCGCGCTCCGCCGCGAAGGCGTCTTCCTCCGCGGGGCGCTGGGCGCAGACCCCGTGGTGGCCGGCGTCGTCCTCCGCGGTGCCGTCTCCCACCAGGTACATGCCGTGGATGATCATCATGTCGTGCAGGGCGCGCAGGGTGGTCTCCTGCCCGCCGAAGCGGGCCGCCCCCACGCTGACCGCGGCGCCCGGCTTGCCCGCAAGGGAACGGCGGGAACGGGCGGCGCGGGTCTTGTCCCAGAAGGACTTGAGCTGCCCGCTCACCGTGCCGAAGTAGACCGGGCTGCCCAGCACCAGGCCGGCGCAGCCCTCCAGCAGGCCGACGGCGTCGCGCAGGCGGGGGTCTTCCCGGTGGCAGGCCTCCCGGCAGGGGCTGGAGCAGGCCATGCAGTAGGGGCGCCTCTGGTCCCTCAAAGCGTCCATGACGTGCAGGGCGCGGGTTTCCATCCCCTCTTCCCGGGCGGCCCGGAGCACCAGGTCCAGGAGATGGGCGGTGTTGCCGTCTCTTGACGGGCTGCCGTTTATGGCCAGCAGGTACATGCTCTTCCTCCTTCGGGCGGCGCCCGGGGCCCGCGCCCCGGCCGCCCCGCCGCCTACCGCCTCGGCTTCACTTGGTGGCGTCGTCGGTCCTGCCCAGCTGCGCGTGGGCCGCGGCCAGGCGGGCGATGGGCACCCGGTAGGGAGAGCAGCTCACGTAGTCCAGGCCCACCGCGTGGAAGAAGTGGATGCTGCGGGGGTCGCCGCCGTGCTCGCCGCAGATGCCCAGCTTCAGCCTGGGCCTGGACTTGCGGCCGTCGAAGGCGGCCATCTTCACCAGCTGGCCCACGCCTTCCTTATCCAGGCTCTCGAAGGGATCTTCGGGGAGGATGCCCTCCTCCAGGTAGTGGCGGATGAACTTGCCGGCGTCGTCGCGGCTGAAGCCCATGGTGGTCTGGGTGAGGTCGTTGGTGCCGAAGGAGAAGAACTCCGCCTCCTTGGCTATCTCGCCCGCGGTGAGGGCCGCGCGCGGCAGCTCGATCATGGTGCCGATCATCAGGGGCACGGTGACCCCCTGCTCCTTCATGACCTTGCGCGCCTCCGAGGCGATCTTCTTCTTCTCCGCCGCCAGCTCGCTGCGGAAGCCCACCAGCGGCACCATGATCTCGGGGAAGGGGCTCTTGCCCTGCTTGGCCAACTCGCAGGCGGCCTCGATGATGGCGCGCACCTGCATGCGGGTGATGCCCTCGTAGGTGATGCCCAGGCGGCAGCCGCGCAGCCCCAGCATGGGGTTCTGCTCGTGCTCGGACTGCACCTTGGCGAAAAGCCTCTCGGCCTCCTCGCGATGCGCCCTGTTCCCCTCGATGTAGTGGATGAGCCTGTCCCGTTGGAGGGTCATCAGGTCGGGGAGGAACTCGTGCAGCGGCGGGTCGAGCAGGCGGACGGTCACCGGCAGGCCATCCATGGCCTTGAAGATGCCCATGAACTCCCTACGCATGAAGGGCAGGAGCTCGGCCAGGGCCGCCTTCCTCTCCGCGGGCGTCTCGGCCAGGATGAACCTGCGGACGGCGGAGAGGCCCGGGTCGACCAGGAGCATGTGCTCGGTGCGGCACAGCCCGATGCCCTCGGCCCCGAACCGGCGGGCGAGCCTGGCGTCCTTGGGGGTGTCGGCGTTGGTGCGCACCTTGAGGCCGCGGATCTCGTCCGCCCACTTGAGGATCCTGCCCAGGTTCTCGTCGTCCAGCGTGGACTCGATGAGCCTGGCCTCCCCGACGATGATGCGGCCGGTGGAGCCGTCGATGCTTACGCAGTCGCCTTCCTTGACGGTCTGGCCGCCCACCTCGAAGGTGCACTCGCTGGCGTTTATCTTGATGCCCTCGGCCCCGCAGATGCAGGGCTTGCCCATGCCCCTAGCCACCACCGCGGCGTGGCTGGTCATGCCGCCCGAGCTGGTCAGGATGCCCTGGGCCGTGACGATGCCGTGCATGTCGTCGGGGGTGGTCTCCTTGCGCACCAGGATGACCTTCTTGCCCTTCTTGCCCAAGGCCTCGGCGGTGTCGGCGTCGAAGACCACTTCGCCCACGGCCGCGCCCGGGCCGGCCGGCAGCCCCCTGGCCGCCACGTCGTACTCGCAGGCGGGGTCGAGGCGCGGGTGCAGGAGCATGTCCAGCTGGTCGGGCTGCACCCGGCCCACCGCCTCCTCCTTGCTGATGAGGCCCTCGGCCACCATGTCCACGGCGATCTTCACCGCGGCGGCGGCGGAGCGCTTGCCGGTGCGGGTCTGCAGCATGAAGAGCTTTCCCTTCTCCATGGTGAACTCGATGTCCTGCATGTCGCGGTAGTGCTTCTCCAGCTTTCTCATGGTGGCGGTGAGCTCCCGGTGCAGCTTGGGGAACTCCTTGCGCATCTCCCCCAGGCCCTTGGGGGTGCGGATGCCCGCCACCACGTCCTCGCCCTGGGCGTTGGTGAGGTACTCGCCGAACTTGCGGTTCTCGCCGGTGTTGGGGTCGCGGGTGAAGCAGACCCCGGTGGCGGAGTTCCTGCCCATGTTGCCGAAGACCATGGACTGCACGTTGACGGCGGTGCCCAGGCTGTCCGGGATGTTGTTGATCTTGCGGTAGATGATGGCGCGGGGGTTCATCCAGGAGCGGAAGACGGCCTTGATGGCCAGGTCCAGCTGCTCCCGCGGCTTGGAGGGGAAATTGCGCCCCGACTGCTTACGCACGATGGACTTGAACTGCTTGACCAGCTGCTCCCAGTCGGCGGCCTTCAGGTCGACGTCCAGCTTGGCCCGGCGCGACTTCTTCATGGCGGTGAGGGCTTCCTCGAAGTGCTCGCGGTCGATCTCCATGACGATGCCCGAGAACATCTGGATGAAGCGGCGGTAGGCGTCGTAGGCGAAGCGGGGGTCGCGGGTGCGCTTGATCAGCCCCTGCACCGAACGGTCGTTGAGGCCCAGGTTGAGGACGGTGTCCATCATGCCCGGCATGGACAGAGCGGCGCCGGAACGGACCGAGACCAGCAGGGGATCCCTGTCGTCGCCCAGCTTCTTGCCCATCAGCTTCTCCAGCGCGGCCAGGTGGGCGTCGATCTCCTTGTTGAGGGTCTTGGGATATTCGCCGTGGGCCGAGTAGTAGTTGCAGGCCTCGGTGGTGATGGTGAAGCCGGGGGGCACCGGCAGGCCCAGGCCGGTCATCTCGGCCAGGTTGGCGCCTTTGCCGCCCAGCAGGGCTTTCATGGTGGTGTTGCCCTCGGAGAAGTCGTATACGTATTTCGTGCCGTCCGCCATCTTCATCCTCCTTGTCCTTTGAGAAACCGTCATAAGGGCGGCTGAGAGCCGATGCGACGCCGGTGGAAGACATCGAAGATTATATTAGATTTTGCCGGGTTTTTGTATAGGGGACGGGGAAGGGGGCCGCGCGGTCAGAGGGCCGCGCTCCGGGCCAGCTTGGCCAGGTGCCAGGATATGTGGGGCCTCAGGAAGCGCCGGTGGAGGAGGGAGAGCGGCTCCCCCACCCTCCCCTCCAGGGCCCGGAGCGCCTCTTCCAGGAGGTAGCGCGACCTGTAGCCGGGCTGAAAGTAGTGGGTGATGAGGTGGCATCCCGGACAGTAGTTGACGACTTCCTTCTTCCCGCTCTCCTCAAGGTCCCTCCGCTTCAAGGACGCCACCTCCGCCGCTCCGGCCAGCTTGCCGTCGCCGAAGAGCCCGCCGTACCCGCAGCAGAGCGCGTCCTCGCGATTGTGCGGGGCCTCCGAGACCGTCATCCCCAGGGCCGCGGCCAGCGCGCGGGTGGCGTCCAGGAAGTCCCGCCCGTTCTCGTAACCGAAGCACGAGTCCGATATGACCGCGTCCGCCCTGATCGCCGTCGCCGCGCGGGCCTTACCCTGCTCCATCCTCTCCAGCAGGTACTCGTAGACGCTGATCACCGGGAAGGGCACGTCCAGGCCCAGGCGCTCGGGCATTATCCTGGTCAAGACCTTCTGGCAGTGCCCGCAAGCCGTGATCAGGCGTTCGAACCGGCACTCCTTGAGGCGGTTGAGGAACCTCGCGGCGATCCGGTACCCCTCCTCCCACCTGCCGCCCTGTATCGCCCAGACCCCGCAGCAGTCGTCGGGCCCCCCGAACTTGGGGACGTCCGCGAGGGTCGTCGATTCCCCCAGCGTGCGCGGGGCCATCCTGTCGCCGCAGCCCACCCACATGACGTCCTTGCCCCGCTTCGGCGCCGCCATCTCGCGCAGGAGCCCCCTCTCCCTCTTCCCCATCCCCGCGTACACGTCCCGGAACAGGTTGGGACTCCATCCCTCGCAGCCCATGCCGTTGATCAGGTACTCCGTCACCGGGGGGAGCCGCTTCTCCCGCAGCCTCTTCCGTTCCAGGCCCTCCTGCTGCATGTAGCTGGGGTGCGCGCCTTGCGGGCAGCGGTGGTCGCATTTCCCGCAGCGGATGCAGCCGGCGAACTCGGGGTGCCACCGCGGGGCCTCGGCCGCCCGGCGCATGAGCTCCCTGGCATCCCCCGGCGCGAGGCGCAGGTAGTGGCATCCGGCCAGGCACTTCCCGCAGCGGGTGCAGTCCACGGAGGAGAACCCGCGCGCAAAGAGGTCGTCTTCAGCCTGCCGGAGCATGTCCGCCTCCCCTCAGCCCGTTCGGAAGCCTCTGCGTCCATGCTATGCGACCCGCCCCGAGATGTAAACCGCCCCCCGGACGACGGACGGCGGCCTTCCCGCGGGGTTTCGGCCGGGGCCTCAGCCTTCCGGGACCACCTGGGAGAAGTCGGCCATCTCGGCGAAGAGGGAGACCACCTCGGCCAGCAGGGCCAGGCGGTTCGAGCGCACCGCCTCGTCCTCCACCATGATGAAGGTCTCCGAGAAGAGGCGGTCCACCGCGGGGGCCAGCTCGCCGAGCACCTTCAGCGCTGCGGGAAAGTCGCTTCCGTCCAGGGCGTCGCGCAGGGGCTGCTGGGCCCAGACCGCCCTGGAGTGGAGCTCGCGCTCGGGCTCGGTCTCCAGCCTGGACTCGTCCAGGGCCGGCCCCTCCCCCTTGAGGGAGAGGTTGTAGCAGCGCTCGAAGGCGGTGTAGAGGCGGGAGAGGTCGCCCGCTTCTCGCGCGGCGGCCAGGGCCCGCAGGCGCTCGCGCGCGTCCGAGGGGTCGCGCAGGCTCAGCCCCAGCACCGCCCCCACCAGGTCGTAGGGGTAGCCCTGGTTGAGCAGGAGGTGGCGCAGGCGCTGGGCCATGAACTCGGCCAACTGCCCCGCGGCCTCCGCGTTGGCCAGGAAGGCGTAGGCCTCGAGGGCGCTTCTCATGGCCCGCTCCAGGTCGAGGTGGAAGCCCCGCTCAAGAAGGATGGAGAGGACCGCCTGGGCCTGGCGGCGCAGGGCGTAGGGGTCCTCCGAGCCCGAGGGGACGAGGCCGGCCGAGAAGCACCCGGCCAGGTTGTCCAGCTTCTCCGCCAGGGAGAGGACCGCTCCGGTGGGCGTGACCGGCAGGGTGTCACCCGCGCCGCGCGGCGCGTACTGCTCCTCGATGGCCCGGGCCGTCTCCTCGTCCTCGCCGTCGCGCCGGGCGTAGATGCGGCCCACCACCCCCTGCAGGCTGGGGAACTCGACGACCATGGAGGTGACCAGGTCGGACTTGGCCAGGCGGGCGGCGCGCCGGGCCTTGCGCGCGGCTTCCTCGTCCAGGTGGAGCATCTCCGCCAGGCGGGCGGTGAGGGCCTCCAGCCGCTCCACCTTGTCGCGGTAGCTCCCCAGGCGGGCCTGGTAGACCACCTTGGACAGCGCCTCCAGCCGGTCCTCCAGGGTGAACCTGGCGTCCTCGCGCCAGAAGAACTCCGCGTCCTCCAGGCGGGCCTTGAGCACCCGCTCGTTGCCGCGGCGGATGACCTCCTCGCGGGCGGGGTCGGCGTTCTGCACCACCAGGAAGGCGTTGGCCAGGTTGCCTTGCGCGTCCTCGGTGGGCAGGTAGCGCTGATGTTCCTGCATGGCGGTGACCAGGACCTCGCGGGGCAGGTCCGTATATTTCTCGGGAAAGGTGCCCGTGAGCACGTGGGGCCACTCGGTCAGGTCGACCACCTCTTCCAGCAGCTCGGGCGGGGCGACGGGCTTGAGGCCGCGCTCGCGACAGGCCTCTTCCACCGCCTCGAGCACCAGTTCGCGGCGGCGCTGCCGGGAGGCGACGACGCGCGCCTCCTCCAGCACCTCCAGGTAGCACGAGGGCTCGCTCACCTCGTGGGGGTTGCGGGAGAGGAAGCGGTGGCCCCGGGTGAAGCGGGACGACTGCAGTCCCTCGACGCGGCAGGGGACCACCTCCCCGCCGTAGAGAGCCAGCAGCCAGCGGACCGGCCGGGCGAAGCGGAACTCGCCCGAGCCCCAGCGCATGGACTTGGGGAAGGTGAAGGAGCGCAGCAGCTCGTCCAGGAGCCCCGGCAGCACCTCGGAGGCGGGCTTGCCTTCCTGCCTGACGCGCAGGAATACGAACTCGCCCTTGGCGGTCTCAGCCGTCTCCAGGTCCTCTATCCTGGCGCCCTTCGAGCGGACGAAGCCCTCGGCCGCCTTGGTGGGGCGGCCTGCGGCGTCGTAGGCGGCGGAGCGGGACGGCCCCTTGACCAGCTCCTCCCGGTCGGGCTGGCGCTCCGCAAGGCCCAGCACCAGCAGGGTTAATCTACGGGGTGTAGAATATATCTCCAGGCCGGCGTGGGCCAGGCGGTGGCCTTCCAGGAGCGAGGCGGCGTTGCGCTCCAGCTGCTCGCGCCCGCTCTCCTGGGCGCCCCAGGGCAGCTCCTCCGTGCCGATCTCCAGCAGCAGGTCGCGGGCGGGCACCGTCCCGGCCATCACGCGCACCCCTTCCCGAGGTCCTTGAGCAACGGGAAGCCCGCTTCCTCGCGCTGGGCGGTGTAGGCCTGGGCCACCCGGCGGGCCGGCTCGCGCACCCGGCCGATGTAGCCGGTGCGCTCGGTGACGCTGATGACCCCGCGCGCGTCCAGCAGGTTGAAGACGTGCGAGCACTTGAGGACGTAGTCGTAGGCGGGCAGGACCAGCCCGGCGTCGAGGGCGCGGGCCCCCTCCGCCTCGAAGGAGTCGAACAGGGTGAAGAGGAGGTCGGTGTCGGCCTGCTCGAAGTTGTAGGCGCTCCACTCGTACTCGGCGCGCTTCTGCACGTCCCCGTAGGTGAGGTCCGAGTTCCAGCGGAGGTCGAAGACGTTCTCCACCTCCTGCACGTACATGGACAGGCGCTCCAGCCCGTAGGTCAGCTCCACCGAGACGGGGCGGCAGTCGATGGAGCCCACCTGCTGGAAGTAGGTGAACTGGGTGACCTCCATGCCGTCCACCCAGACCTCCCAGCCCAGGCCCCAGGCGCCCAGGGTGGGCGATTCCCAGTCGTCCTCCACGAAGCGGATGTCGTGCTCCAGGGGGTCGATGCCGATGGCCTTGAGGCTGTCCAGATAGATGTCCTGGACGTCGTCGGGCGAGGGCTTGAGGATGACCTGGAACTGGTGGTGCAGGTGGAGGCGGTTGGGGTTGTCCCCGTAGCGCCCGTCGGTGGGGCGGCGGGACGGCTCGACGTAGGCGACCTTCCAGGGCTCCGGCCCCAGGGCGCGCAGGAAGGTGGCGGGGTTGAAGGTTCCCGCGCCCACCTCCAGGTCGTGGGGCTGCCAGAGCAGGCAGCCCCGCTCGGCCCAGTAGGACTGCAGGGAAAGGATCATGTCTTGAAAGGTTATCAATGCTCCTCCTCGGGTCGCTTTAAAGATGCATAAGATTCTAGCACAGGCGCTTGGGGCGGAGTAACCCGGGGCTGGAGCCCCGCGGACGGGGGGCGCGATGGGGAGCATGGCGAGAGAATGTGAAGAATGAAGGGCTGACCCCAAGTGGAGGTTTTAGAAGGGGAGGAGGTCGGGGTCGAAGGGGGAGGCGTTCGACGGGGCCTCGATGCCCAGGGGCTGGTCGTAGTCCTCGAAGACGGCGGTGGCCTTGATCCGCATGCGCCCGCGGAGCAGGTCGGTGCCGAGGGCGCCGCCGGGGTCCAGCCCCACGCCCACCACCAGCTTGCGGATGTAGCCGTCGCCCATGCCCACCCAGACTCCGACCACGGGCGCCAGGGCCTCGATCTCGGCGGCCAGTTCCCCGGGGTCGACTCCGAGCACTGCCCCTATCCGTTTCACCGGCTCCAGGCCGGCCAGGGCCTGCGGATCCAGGGTGACCGCGAAGCGGCGGCAGTCCCGCCCGGCCACCCTCTCGGAGCCCTCCTCCGTCACCAGGGTGTATTCACCCAGCAGCTGGGGGTGGAAGAAGGCCGCCTCGGACACTCCCCGTCCCAGGCCCGAGAAGAAGCCGTCGCCCCCGGCGCCGCCCAGCGCGTACCAGGCGGCCCCCAGCCGGAGGTAGTCCTCGCCGCCGACGTGGCGCAGTTCCGCGTCGAAGCCCATGACCCGGAAGCCGATGGAGGACGCCTGCGCCTCCAGGTCCACGGCGGCCTCGCCCTCCAGGGTCAGGGCCATGGTGCGGGAGCCGGCCTCGGGCTCCGTCTCCACCAGGATCCCGGCCTGCAGGCTGGAGGCGTTGGCGCTGCGGTCCAGGGCGTCGCGCAGTGCGCGTTCGGGGCCCTCCCCGGCGCCGCCGCAGCCGGCGGCCGCCAGCGCCAGGGCCAGCAGCAGCGCGGCCGCCGCCGGCAGGGCTGCCGCCCTCTTGCTCCTCATGACCGTCCCCTTCCGCTCAATCGTTCTTGGCCTTCAAGGACACCTCGGGGGGCTTGATGTCGGTGGGCACGTTGTACTTGGGATAGACCGTCTCGATGACGTACTTGCCGGACAGCGAGTTGTCCTTGTCCAGCTCGACGCTGGTCTCGATGCTGGTGATGTCCCGCCGGATCACCAGGGATTCCTTGTCCACCCAGTACTCCTTGACCACGCCCTTGCTGACGGTGCTCTTCCTGACCTCCTCCAGCGCCGCCTCCATCTCCTCCTCGGACAGGGTCTTGCCCTGCTTGGCGTACTGCTCGGTGATCATGGCCTTGACCAGCTCGACGATGTCGGCGTTCTCCAGGGTGACCTGCAGGTCGGGTACCAGGGAGATGTGGTAGCAGTCCCGCCCGTTGACCACCTCGTCGTCCAGGCGGATGATGGACTGGTAGTTCTTGAAGTACTCGCTGGTCTGGCGGGTCATGTCCCCCGCCTTGGGGACGGCGACGGCGCTGGAGTCCTGCTCGTGCCAGGCTCCCTCGTTGGCCATGGAGTAATAGTACCTGTTGTCGTAGATGACGTATTCGAGGCTGAAGTTCTCCAGGCCCACGATGCGCATGGTGGCCCGGATGTTGCCGGTCGCGTTGTCGCAGACCCCGTCGTTCACGAAGGTGGTCTTGGACGCCTGGGTCTGGGCGCCCTGGGGGGGGACGATGACGCTGGACTCCGTCTTGAACTCGAAGGACCTGACGTCCTCGGAGGCCTTGTTCGACTCCAGCAGGATCTTCTCGGCGGTGGCGTTCTCGGGGAGCTCCCGCCTGGGCAGGCCTTCTCCCATGCTCCCGCCGGAGTTGCCGCAGCCCGCCGCGAGCGGCGCCAGCAGCAGGGCCGTCAAGGCCGCGCACGCCGCGGCCGCCAGCATCTTCCCGCGTCTGGGCAATACCATCATCTCCCCCTTGACCGGACCTCTTCACGCCAGGATTAACATAGCATAACTCCCCGGCTTACTCCATAGATACGAGGTTATGACGGACGGGCCCGACCCGCCGGTTCCGCGCGGGCCGGCCCCTTCAGAAAAGGGAGGCGGTCTCCTCCGGCCGCCAGGTGGAGGACGCGTCGAGGATGTGCACCACTTCCCAGCCCCGGGCCTCCAGCTCGCCGGAGATGAAGCGCCGGTGGCAGCGCGGGGGCAGCCTCTCCGCGCAGAAGAAGGCGGTGAGCGCCTCCGAGGCCAGCTCCTCCAGCCCGTCCACCCCCGCCGCGAACTCCCCGGTCCGCATGTGGGCCCGGTAGCCCCCCTCGCGGTAGCCGCCCAACCGGTCGCCCATCCAGGCATAGCGGATGCCCGCGGCGGCCAGGGCCCCGCTCAGGGCTTCCCGCTTGAAGTGCTGGTGGCGGCTGGTGGGGAAGGAGCGGACGTCCACGGCCGTGGTTATCCCGAAGGCCTCGAGCGCCGCTATGAACTCCCGGAGCGAGCGGTTTCCGGTCCCGATGGTGTAGACGGTCACAGCGGCACCGCCACCACCAGGAGGCCCTCCCCGTCCGCCGGCGCCCCCAGCGGGCCGCAGCGGAGTTCCGCCCTCACCTCGCCGCCTCCGCCGCCCAGCAGGCACAACTCCAGCGGCCCCGCCTCCCCCCCGGCCAGGCGGCGCCACTCACCGCGGTCCCGCGCGCAGACCAGGCGGGCGAAGGGCCGGCCCCGGAGATCCTCCTCCGCGAGCCCCAGCACCTCCCGGGCCCGGCGGTTGGCGGAGGCGATCCTCCCCTCTCCGTCCAGCCGGAAGACCATAGCCGGGACCAGCTCCAGCACGGCCCGGCTGAACTCCCGCTCCCACCCCAGTTCCTCCACCGTCTCCTGGAGGGAGTTGACCGCCCGGGCCATCTCGTAGATCATCCCCATGCGCGAGGCCATGAAGGCGAGCCTTTCCGCCTGGTGCAGCGAGAAAGCGCCGGGTTCCTTGTGGCCCAGGACGAAGGCCCCCACGGTGGCCCTTCCCGCCTGGATGGGCGCGGCGAGCAGCGAGCGCAGCCTGCCCCGCTTGCCCTCCGCCAGCGGCCCCCCCCGCCCGGCGGCGGCGTCCTCCACCAGCCAGGGCTCGTTCTCCTTGAACACCCGGAAAAGGGGCCCCTCCCGTTGGCCCAGCTCCTCCAGGGAGCGCGTGCCGCGGTAGGTGAGCCCCGCGGCGGAGCGCACGCGCAGGGCCGCCTCCGCGCGGTCCCACATCAGGACGGCACCCGCCTCCGCGCGCATGGCCGATAGGACCTGGTTGACGGTCTCGGAGATGGCGCCGTCCAGGTCGTAGAGGTCCGAGGAGACCCGGAGCATCCCGTAGATGACCCCCAGCTCGCGGCGGCTCTCCTCCATCTCCTCCTCCAGGCGCTTGCGCGCGGTGATGTCCCGCACGATCAGGGAGATGCCCGAGGGCGAGCCGGCCGGCCCCCTCACCAGTGCCGAGGTCAGAAGCAGGGTCTTGCGCTCCCCCGTCGCGCTCACCTCCAGCTCCCCTTCCCAGTGCCCCTGCCGGGCCGTGGCCTCCAGCGCCTCCAGGAAGAGCAGGGGGCGGCCCACCGGCCTGATGCAGGAGGAGAGGGGCCGGCCCTCGACCTCGTCGCCGGAGAGGCCGGCCATCTCCCGGAAGGCGGGGTTGGCGAAGGCCATCCGCCCCTCCAGGTCGGCATAGACCACGCCCTCCCGCAGGCTGCCGGTGATCTGCTCCAGGTAGGCGGAGACCCAGGCCAGCCAGCCCTCCTCCGAGGAGTCGGGGCGGGGCAGGGCCGGCTTGATGGTGAGGAGCATCCCCTCGACCACGCCGCCTTCCCCGCTCAGCGGGAAAGCGGAGAAGAGCATCCTGCTCTTGCGCCCGTCCGGGCGGCGGACCACGGCCGGCGCGTTGAGGACCTGCAGGCCCGCCGCCACCGGTTCGAGGTCCTCCCGCCTCAGGATGCCGGCCTCCCGGAGCCTCTCCGCGCTCACCTCCCCGCCCGCGGCCTCCAGCCCGAGGAGGAGTGCGGCCCCGCGGTTGATGTCCAGGACGCGGCCCTCCAGGTCGCAGCGGATCAACCCTTCCTCCAGGCCCTCAAGGACCGTGCGGACCAGCTCCGCGGGTATGTCCAAAGCCCATCAGCCCCCTTGGCGAAAGCAGCGGGCCAAGCCCCGGCGGTTGCGCCCGCCGCCCGTGGCGGATAGGAGTGTGCGGCAGCCCCGTTGATTCCACCACTAATCATACAACGCCGCCCGGCGCGCCGCCACCGCAAGAAATCCGGGGTCAGGCCCTGATGCCGATTGACAGATAAACCCGGCCGAGGGCGACGTCACGCCGATCTGTCAATCGGCATCAGGGCCTGACCCCGGATTCAGCGCGCCAGTTCGCGGGCCGCGTACTGCCCGCTGTGGATGGCTCCGTCCGCTGAGGGCATGTAGAAGTACTCGCCGGCCAGGAAGAGCCCGTCCACCGTGCGGTAGCGGTTCCTGCGCAGGTCGGCCATGTCCTTGAGCAGCCCCGGGGGCGCCACGCAGACCGCCTCGTCCCAGCGGTAGATCTCGGTGAAGCGGGGGTTATCGGGCATGGACGGGACCATGGTCTGGATCTCCCGGATCAAACGCCTGCTGACCTCTCCGTCCGGGCTGCGGTTGAGCTCCTTGGCATACTTGCCGTAGGTGAAGCAGTGCATGATGCCCGCCTTGGAGGGGGCGTAGTACTCCGACTTGAAGGAGTTGTCGGTCATGCCCGCCATGGACAGGCCGTACTTGCGGGAGGCGGCCACGGCGAACCAATCCTCGGGAAGCACGCGCTTGTTGAGGCCGAAGATTACGTGGCAGCACTCGCTGTAGATGGCCTTGCGCAAGCTGCCGGCCAGGGTCTCGGGCAGGTCGGGCATGAGCTCCAAGGCCTTGGTGGCGGTGACCGCGCAGATGACCTTGTCGGCCGCGATGAACTCGCCCTTGGCCTCCACCCCCTTGACCTTGCCCCCCTCGATGACGATGCGGTCCACCGGGGTGTTCAGCCTGACGCGGTCCTTGTTCTCCTCGTAGAGCGTGGTGGCCAGTTCGCCGATGCCGTGCTTCAGGGTGAACAGCCCGTTCAAGGCGTACCAGATGAGGGTGTATCCGTAGCCCACGCCGATCTCCTCCGGCTCGCCCAGGGTCAGGCAGGAGGCCACCGGCTGCAGGAACTCGTCCAGGATGTCGTCGGCGCGCAGGCGCTTGGCCATGGCCGCCAGGCTCTCGTCGTCCAGGTCGAGGGAACGCTCGTAGTCGATGAAACGGAGGTCCTTCTGGCGCAGGAACACCGTGGGCATTATCCGCATGGCCTGCAGCTGCGCCTTGGGGCTCAAGCCGCGGAAACGCGCGGCGTCCCTGCGGTCCTTCCACAGGGTCACCGGATCGAGGGAAGCGGTGATCGGATAGAGCTTCCCGTTGCGGTACATGGCCGTCTTGAAGGGGAACTCCACCAGGTCGTCCCCGATGCCCAGCTCGCGGCAGAGGCCGAAGAGGGTGTCGTAGAACTTGAAGAAGAACTGCACCCCCAGGTCCAGGATGTACCCCTCCCGGTAGCCGCTGACGAGGCGCCCCCCGGCCAGTTCCTTCGCCTCCAGGACCAGGTAGTCCAGCCCCTGCTTCTTCAGCTCGTGCGCGGCCGCCAGGCCCGCGGTGCCGCCTCCCACGATGATCGCGTCCATCTGCGCCTCCCTCCTCGTATGTGGCCGTCGCGAAGATTATACCTCGCCGGCACGGCGTTCACCAGCTAGCCGGCCGCCCCGCCGCAGCCGACGAAGCTGAACAGGAGAGCGGAGAGGTTGCGCACGTATTCCTCGCGGGTGCAGTGCATGAAGCCCTTGGCCCACATCAGTGAGCCGCAGGCGATGGTCAGCACCAACAGCAGGGAGACCTGCTCCGGGTCCGCGCCCAGGCCGCCGGGCAGCAGGAAGGATAAGTGGGAGCGGAGGTCCCGCGCCAGTTCCTGGTTGATCCGGTCGAAGACCCCGGCGAACTCCTCGCTGCGCATGGCCGCCTCCAGGATGGCCTGGTGCAGGGCCCGGTTGTCCTCGAAGACCCTTACCACGCCGGAGACCACCTCCTCGATGCCGGCGAGGCCGCCTGCGTCCGCCCGCCCGGGGGCCAGCCGGTCGGCCAGGTTCTCGTCGACGTACCGCCGGAGCATCTCCTCCACCAGGGTGCGCAGGAGGTCCTCCTTATCGCGGAAGTAGAGCCAGAAGGTGCCGTGGCCCAGCCCGGTGCGGGCGATGATCTCCGAGACCCTGGTATCGTGGAAGCCCTTGGCCGCGAAGGCCTCCCGCCCCGCCTCGATGATGCGGCTCCTGGTCTCCTCCGACTTCTTCCGCCTGCCTCCCGCGCCCCCGCCGGCGGCCATGTCCCCGCCGCGCCGCTCAGTCGAAATCGGTGGGGATGCTCTGCACGATGTTCAGGGTCAGGGCGAAGCCGGGGGCCACCTTCATGATGGCCGAGAGGTTGCCGGTGACGCGCATCTTCCGGTTCATCAGGGCCTTCACCGGGTCGAGCTCGCCGAAGGCCAGGGCCTTCCAGACGTCGTAGTTGGCGATGAGCACGTAGTCCATGTCCCCGTCCTCGGGCATGGGGCCGTACTCCACGATGTGGCCGCTCTCCAGGCGCACGAACTTGGGCGTGATGTCCGGGCGGTCCAGGAACTTATAGGCGATGTTGGCGTTGAACTCCTTCAAGAACTCGATGAGCTCGTCGTTGGCCTCCCACAGCTTGACGTAGGCATCCAGCCACTCCTCCGAACCGAACTTGACCTTGTCTTCCCCCATCTTCTCTGCCCTTTCTACTGTCCCAGCGCTTCCAACACCAGGTCGGTCAGGTCCATCACCTCGATGCCGGCCCCCATGGCCTGCACCGTGTCGGCCAGGTTGCCCTCGCAGAAGGGGCAGGCGGACGCCAGCACCTCCGCCCCCGTCTCCAGGGCCTCGTTCACGCGCTGCTCCCCGATCCACTGGGCGAAGTCGGGGAAGGAGGTCTTGACCCCGGCCCCCGCGCCGCAGCACCAGCTCTTCTCGCGGATGCGCCTCATCTCGGCCAGCTGAAGTCCCGGGATGGCCTCGAGCACCTTGCGGGGCGCGTCGTAGACGTCGCAGTAGCGCCCCAGGTGGCAGGGGTCGTGGTAGGTGACCTTGCGGTCGACGCTGTGCTCGAGCTTGAGGCGGCCCTGCGCGATCAGCTGCTCCAGGAACTCGGGGGTGGAGAGGACCTCGTATTCCACCTTGGCCACCTCGGGATAGGCGTGCTTCAAGACGGAGTAGCAGCCGGCGCAGGAGGTGACCACCCGCTCGACCTCCAGCCGGTTGAGCACGTCGATGTTCTTGCGGGCCAGCTCCCCGAAGACCTCGCCGCAGCCCAGGTTGAAGACGGTGGCGCCGCAGCAGAACTCCTCCTCCCCCATGGTGCCGAAGGACTCTCCCGCCGCCTCCAGCAGCCGGACGGTGTTGGCCGCGAAGTGGTTGCGCGCCGGGATGAGGTCGGCCGTGCACCCCACGAAGTAGAGGGTGTCCACCTTCTCGCGCAGGACGTTCTTCAAGTCGAGCTTGCGGGCCCAGCGCGAGCGCATGCGCCGCGGCGCCCCGTAGGGGTTGTCGTTCTGCTCCACCGACTTGACCAGCCCCCGGGCCGCCTCGGGCGGCCCGAAGCCCGCCGCCACCAGCTCCCGGCGCACCGCCCGGGCGATCTCCGAGGGCTCCGCCGACTGGGCGGCGCACTGCACCGAGCAGGCCTTGCACAGGGTGCAGTGGTAGATGACCTCGGCCATGTCCGCGTCGGGCTCCAGCGCCCCCTCCAGGATGCCCTGGGCGGTGTAGCACTTGCCGCCGCCGGAGTAGGTGAAGTACCTGTAGCGGGTGAAGGCGGGGCAGACGTTCTCCACCTCCGTCTCGCCCGGATGCATGGTGCCGGTGCAGGTCTTGCACTTGGGGCAGGTGTACATGAGCATCTCCATGGTCAGGGCCATGCGCGTCACCACCCCTCCTCGTAGATGCGCAGGCCGGGGTTGAGGATGCCGTTGGGGTCGACGGCCTGCTTGATGGCCTTCATCAGGTCGCCGAAGCCGCCGGCCCGCTCCACGAAGTTATTGAGCCCGTCGTAACGGGGCGGCACGGCTCCGTAACGCTTCATCCCCTCCTCGATGTAGCCCTTGTAGATATCGATGGCCCGCTGATGCTCCTCGGTATCCACCGGGTCCACGAAGGGGGTGATGCGCAGGAAGAAGTTGCGCCCCTCGTCCATGCAGTGGCTGTAGTAGGTGGTCCCGAACTGCAGGCCCTGGGTGTAGACGTGCTCCAGGCCCCAGCGCTCCAGTTCCACCACCTTGGCCGGCTCGGCGTAGAGGATCTGCATGAAGGCGTAGCCCACGGCGAAGCCGCGCATGAAGGCTATGCAGGGCTCGTGCTCGATGGTGTAGCTGTTCCAGTAGTTCCAGGCGCCGGGGAAGCGTTCCTTGGCCTCGTCGGTGAAGGGGCGGCCGCCCAGCGGCCTGGCCACCTTCTCCAGCAGCTTGCGGTGGGTCTCCAGGTCCTCGTGGTAGCCGGTCATGATGGGCAGGACCACGTTGTAGGGCCGGTCCCCCGGCTGCCTCCAGGGCTCCACCGTGAACATCATGGCGAAGTCGTCGGAGGAGGCCATCTCCTCCTCCGCCGAGGCCAGCACGTTGACGGTGGTATAGAGGCCCCAGTGCCAGGCCACGGTGTGCTCCACCAGGTGGGCGCGGGAGATCCTCTTCATGAACTCCACCGAGTCGGCATAGGAGTCGAAGGCGTAGATGGGGCAGTCCTGCTCCTCGTTGCGGTCGTAGATGCGCACCGCCCCGCCGGTGATCACCCCGTAGGTGCCGCAGGCGTTGAGGAAGATGCCCCGCAAGTCGGGCAGGGGGCCCCAGGGGTTATGCCAGGTGGCCGAGGGATAGCGCTGCGAGAAAGCCTTGGAGCCCGTCTCCACCAGGGTTCCGTCCGGCAGCACCACCTCCAGGCCGAGGATCTCCGAGTCGGTGCCGCACGAGCGGTGGGAGCCGTGGCCGCGCAGGGTGTAGTTGATCAGGGCCGAGTTGCCGGGCGGGAAGGACCCCAGGGCGGCCCGGAAGTTGTGGGGGGCGATGACCCGGGAGAGCTTGCCCATGGAGACGCCCGGCTCGATGACCGCATAGGCGGCGTCGGTGTTGACCTCGCGGACGGCGTCCATGGCGTAGGTATCCAGGACGATGCCGCCGGCCCGCGGGTAGACCGAGGGCTCCAGGGTGGCCGAGGCCACCGGGGTGACCGGTACGACCAGGCGGTTGGCTATCTTCAGGGCGGCCTGCACGTCCTCCACGCACGCCGGCCTGACCACCATGTCCGGCATGGTCTTGGGGATGGGCAGGGCGGTGCCCGAGTAGCTGAAGAGGACGGTGCGGTTGCGGGTGACCTTGTCCTCTCCCAGGGCCTCCACCAGTTCGGTGTAGGCCCGCTCAACCAGCCTCGGCTCCACCTGGGATTCGATAACGCTCACTCCGCATCACCCCTTTTTCCCGGAAAGCGACATACGCGGCCCCGACAATATGACTCGATGTCATATTATTGCCTAATATTTTATGGTTGGACCAATCCCATGTCAACAGAGCAGAATGCCACGCAAGCGCATCGCGCAAGGCGAGGAGGGCCCGCGGCCCCTGGAGCCGGAGGCGAGGGCGGAGCGGGGCTCAAGGCCCTTGCGGGCCGGAAGGGCCCTCGTCCTCCGCCCGCTCGGTGCCGGACCGGCACGCGGCGGAGATTCAGGTGTCCACCCCGAGGCGGGGCAGCACGTAACGCGCCAGGACGAACCAGGCTACGACGAACGCCAGCGGCAACAGTATCGCTTCCACGCGGACCGCCTTTCCGCGGCCGCGCCCCTCGGCCCCGACCGGGGCCCCTACCAGGGGCGTCAGCCGGACTTGAAGGAATCGGCGGAGGAGCATCCGCCCGAATCGCCCGCGCCGCTTCCCAGCCCGAAGGCCGAGACCAGCTTGCGCAGGCGGTCGGAACCGCACCGGGGACAGGCCATGCTGAACCGGGATTCCTCTTCCAGGCTGCGGAAGAAGTGGTCGAACACGTCTCCGCACTTCTCGCACCTGTACTCGAAAATGGGCATCTGCTACTCCTTTCCGCCAGGGACTTCCGCTCATAAGATACCGCCGGAAGCGGCGCGGTGGGAATGATTTGCGTCATCCACGCCGCCGCGGGGACTGCGCCAAGGGCCCCGGGCGCTACGGCGGGGGCTGCGAGGCCAGGAAGGAGAGGACCTCGCGGCGGACTTCCACGCACGCCGCCGAGGTGCGGTCGCGCGGGTAGTCCAGGGGTATCTCGTAGGTCCGGTGCACGCTGGCCGGGCGGGCGGAGAGCGCCGTTATGCGCCGCCCCAGGAAGACCGCCTCGTCCACGCTGTGGGTGACGAAGAGGATGGTCAGCCCGGCCTTGCGCCACAGCTCCACCAGGAACTCCTGCAGGGAGTTGCGGGACTGCGCGTCCAGCGAGCCGAAGGGCTCGTCCATGAGCAGCAGGCGCGGCTCCACCACCAGGGTGCGGGCGATGGCCACCCTCTGCTGCATCCCCCCGGAGAGCTCCCGCGGGTAGTGGCGGGCGAAGCCGGCCAGGCCCACCAGCTCCAGGAAGCGCATGGCCCGCTCCTCCCGCTCCGCCTTGCCCAGGGAACCCTGCATCTCCAGGCCGAAGGTGACGTTGCGCAGGACGGTGCGCCAGGGGAAGAGGGCGAACTGCTGGAAGACCAGCCCCACCCGCGAGCCCGGCCCCTCCACGGGCCGGCCCTCCAGCAGCGCCTGCCCGGAACTCGCCGGCTCCAGTCCGGCCACGATCCTCAGCAGGGTGGTCTTGCCGCAGCCGCTGGGCCCCACCACGCAGGTGAGCCCGCCCTCCTCCAGGTCCAGGGAGACGCCCGAGAGCACCTCGAGGTCGCCCAGGCCCCGCCGGCCGGCGAAGGTCTTGCTCAACCCGCGGACCTCCAGCAGCGCCACGGCCTACCTCCACCTCAGGAAGCGCCGTTCGGCCCGGCGCATCAGGAAGTCGAGGAGGAAGCCGACGGCCCCGATCACCGCCATGAAGGCGAAGGCGTAGTCCAGGTTCCAGTTGGTCTGGGTGGCCCGGATCATCACCCCCAGGCCCGCCTCTCCCACGCCGGCCATCTCCGCGGCGATGAGGCTCATCCAGCCCACCCCCAACCCGACGCGGAGGCCGGTGAAGACCTGGGGCAGGGCTGAGGGGAAGACCACCCTGGCAAGGACCTGCGGGCGCCCGGCGCCCAGGGTGGCGGCCGCCTCCCCCAGCACCCGGTCGAAGGACTCCACCCCGGAGACCGCGTTCAGCAGGATGGGGAAGAAGGCCCCCAAAAAGACGATGAAGACGGCCGGGGCGTTGCCGATCTTGAACCAGAGGATGGCCGGGACCACCCACGCGAAGGGCGGGACGGGGCGGATCATCTCCACCAGGGGGCGGAGGGCGTAATAGAGGGGCCGGTACCAGCCCATCAGCAGGCCCAGGCCCACCCCCGCCAGCGCGGCCAGGGCAAAGCCGCAGGCCACCCGGTAGAGGGAGGCCCGTATGTGCGACCAGGCGCCACGGCCGAAGATGGGGTCCCCTTCCGTGAAGAGGTGCCCCAGCGCCTTGGCTACGCCCACCGGGGAGGGCGTGGCCCCCAGCGCGCCCGCCGAGCAGAGCGCCTGCCACAGGGCCAGGAAGGCCAGGGGGCTCGCGATGCCCAGGGCCCAGCGCCAGCCGGGCTTAAGTTCCCGGCCGTAGGGCGGGACCGCCCCGCCGCGCCTGGGCCGCGCCGTCTCCTTCATCGGTGGAGGAACCCGTCGACGAAGGCGGCGGGGTCGGCGATGCGCGCCAGCCCCTGTGCAGCCAGGAATCCCGCGTACTCCTCGATGGCCGCCGCGTTGAACTCGCAGGTGAAGGTGATGCGCCGCATGGCCTGCCGGGCGACCTCCTCGGGGAGGCCGGTGAACTCGGCCGCCATGCGCGCCGCCTCCTCGGGGCGGGCGTTGATGAACTCGGTGGCCCGGCGGTGGGCCCGCGCCAGGGCCTCGGCGGCGGCGGGGTCCCTCTCGAGGAAGCCCTTGGAGACCACCACCGCACAGCAGGGGTGCCCGCCCCAGATCTGCCCGGAGCTCAGGAGCACGGCGCCCAGCCCGCGCGATTCCGCCACGGCCGGGAAGGGCTCCCAGAAGACGCAGGCGTCCACGCTGGAGGAGGAGAGGGCCGCGAGCATCTCCGGGGGCGCCATTACCAGCTCATCGACGTCCCTGACGGACATGCCCTGCTCCTCCAGGGCCTTGCGCAGCAGGAAGTCCTGGACCGTCCCCACGTTGGGCACGGCCACCCGGCGCCCCGCCAGGTCGCCGGCGGAGCGGACCTCGCCGGGGTTCCGCACCAGGATGGAGGAGCCGTCCAGGTTGGCCTGGGCCAGGGCCTTGACCTCGGCCTTGCCGTTGGCGGCGGCCAGCATGGCCGGGGCCATCCCCAGGTACCCGGCGTCCAGGGACCCGGCCTGGAAGGCGCCCATCTCCTCCGGCCCGGACGCGTAGACGCCCGCCTCCTCCACCTCCAGCCCCTCCTCCGCGAAGTAACCCTCCTGCTGGGCGACGTAGAAGGCCAGCTGGTGCAGGTCGTTGTGGAGGCGCCCGATACGCACGCGCCCGGACGGACCCTCACCGCCCCCGCACCCGGCCAGGGAAAAAGCGGCCAGGGCCAGGGAGGCCGCGGCGGCGCCAAGGGCTCTCCTGCTCATGTTCGCAACCCCTCCCTTCATCGAGGACAATGCCAGTCTATCATGCCCGCCGGGCGGCCTCCACGGCCCCGCCGTCAACCGACGAATTCGAGGAAGCGCACGGCCAAGAGGCGCAGGCTGCGGAAGAGCTCATCCGCCAGGGGGGTGGTCTCCTCCCCGTCGTCGAGGCCGCGCTTGAGCCCCCTCACCTTCTCCCGGGATACGGCGGCCATCTCCGCCAGTTCCTCCAGCCCGTCGACTGCGCCCTCATCCCCTGCGCGGGCCTCCAGCCGGCGTTCCCGCTCCCACAGGAACTCCGCGTAGTAGATGACCTTCTCGGGCTCCCAGACCTTGGTGCCCAGCGTCCAGCGCACCGGCAGCGCTTCCAGCCCGCGCGCGGCGATGCGGATGTTGGAGAGCTCCGAGCGGACCCGCTTGAGCAGGCGACGCGCCTGCGGGGCGGCGGGGGCGGCGGGAACCCGGCCCCCGCCGGAACTAATATTTGACATATTGTAGATATTTTCCTCCCGCAGGACGCGGGCGAGCACCCCGGCGCCCTGCGGGAAGTAGGGGCACTCGAAGTGGGGGCCGCAGGCGTAGACCGTGCCCCCGCCGTGCCGCTGACGGGCGGCGGCGCAGGTCCCCTCCAGCATCTCCGAGAGCAGCGGCTCCGCCACCAGCGCAGCGCAGCCCGCGGCCGGGCCGCGGTATTCCGCCAGCCGCTCGCAGCCTTCCCCCGGCAGGATGACCGGCCCGCCGTAGAGGGCCGCGGTGATCTCCCCGAGGCCCGCAAGGAAGGACCCCTCCTCCATGGCCACCCGCACCGGGCCGTAGGCGGGGTGGAAGACGGCGCCCGTACCGTAGGCCACCTTGTACTTGTGCGGAAGCCGCAGGGGCGGCGGGGGTTCTTCCAGGTAGTTGGCCATGCCCGCGTCCATGAGGGCGAAGGGGGCATAGGGCGGCTGATCCACCCCCCGCATCACCAGGTAGGCCCCGGCGCAGGAGCCGACGTAGACGCCCCCCGCCCGCACGAAGGCGTCCAGGCCGCGCGCTCCCTCCTCCCCCAGCTCCCGGGCCATCCCCTCGACGTCGCCGCCCCCCACGAAGACGGCGCCCAGGCCCTCGAGGCCGCCCCGGCGCAGGTCCTCCCCGTCCAGGAAACGGCAGCCGCGCAGGCCCAGGGACTCCATGACCGTCACGAACCAGGTCCAGGAGTGGGAGGCGCCCTCTCCCGCGTAGATGCCGACCATGCCCCGCTGCTAGCCGGCGGCCTCCAGGCTGACGCGGACGACCTCCTCCGGGGCCAACTCCAGGCCCAGGCCCTGCGACAGCAGCTCCGCGAAGGCCTCCGGGGTGAGGGCCGGGCTCAGGGACATGAGCACCGGGCAGACGCCCAGGGTGTAGGCGAGGGCCTGCCGCTCGCGCGCGTCCCCCCCGCCGAGGGGCGGCGCCCACGGGCTGAAGGGACCGGCGCCGCCTTCCCACGGCGAGGGTGCGGCGGCGGCGAGGTCGGCGTCGGAGGCGGCGGGGCCTGCTTCCGCGGCCCCGCAGGGGAAGGCCCCCAGGCGCGCGGCGCGGCGCAGCAGGCGGGCGCCGTCGGCGAGGTCGGTTCCCCGGCCTTCCAGGAGGGCCAGGGCGCGGGCGTCGGTGAGGAGCATGCCCGGCTCCTCCACCCCGTCCTGGGCCATGGAGGAGGGGTCCTCGTCCGTCTTCAAAAAGATGTTGCAGTCGTAGGGGCAGGCGAAGCAGGAACGGCGGCGGTGCAGCAGCGGGAGGGGGTAGCCGCACTCCCTCCCCTCCGCCAGGCCCACCAGCCCCTCCAGCCCGCGCTTCCCCGCGGGCAGGGAGGCGTGCACCGCGGCCACCAGGCCGGCGCAGGTCTCCGCGAAGGCCCCGGGGTCCGCCGCGTCCAGGATGCCCAGGCCGCGGGCGCAGACGGCCCGCAGGCCCATCTCCCGGAAGGCCCCGCCCAGGCCCGCCCGGTCGGCCGAGGCCCAGTAACCGAGGCTGAGGCAGGGGCCCTCGCCGGCCAGGACCACCTGCACCAGGTCCTCGCCCAGCTCGCGCCGGAGCGCGTCCACCGCCTCCCAGTTGTCCCGGGGCAGGCCGGCGGCGGGCAGGACGTCGGCGATGCCGTCGTGCAGCCAGAGGTAGGCCGGCTCGGCCGCGGCGCCGGAGACGACCACGAAATCGAAGCCCGAGAGCTTCAGCTCCACCCCGGCGAAGAGGTGGAGGGGGGTGTGGGTCACCGCGGCTCCGTCCCTGCGGCTGGCCACGGCCAGGCAGGCCCCCGGCACCGGCAGCGCGGTGAAGGGCCCCGACCCCAGCACCAGGCCGGCGCCGGGGTAGAGGTCCAGCAGGGCCAGGTTGGCCCGCGCTCCCCCCAGGTACTGCGCGGCGAAGCCTTCGGGCAGGGGCTGCTCCTCGGCGCTCGCGGCCGCCAGGTCCACAACCAGCATGCTCCCGTTGTAGAGGAACTCCATCATCCCACCTCCTGCCGGAGGGCGCCGGTGGGGCAGAAGCGCACACACCACGGCGTCTCCAGGCCCTCGCAGCCGTCGCAGGCCTCGCGGATGAGGATGGGCTTGGCCGAGGCGCCCCCGCCGCCCCTGCTGGCCAGCTCGCCGATCTTGGCCCGCTCCACCCCCTCGGGCCGCCCCATCAGCAGGCTGTCGTCGAGCTTGAGAATGAGGCCCAGGTAGCTCTTCTTCTCCTCCGAGCGGTAGAGCATGATGGAGGAGGAGAGCAGGCTGAAAGCCTCGTCGCGGTAGTAGCCGCAAGCCTCCTCGCACAGGGCGCAGGCGGTGCACTTCTCCGGATCGATGCTGACGGCCATGTTCCCTCCCTTGATGTCGCTAACCCTACTGCCGGCGCGCCTTTGCGCCATTCCCAAGAGCAGTTTAGCGCGGCCCGGCGCCCGTGTCCATACGCCGAGGGGGGCGCCGGTCCCGGCCGCCGCCCCTAGCGGAAGCAGTACATCTTCGAGCTCTCGGTGGCCACGAAGACGGCGTCGGAGGTGACCGTGAGGGTCTGGGGGAGCACCCCGCGCAGGTCGCGCTTGACGGCCTGCGCTTCGTACGAGAAGGGCATGAAGTGGATGCTCTCGCTGTCCGCCGAATAGACGCCGTCCCGCGTCGCGATGAGCCTGGTGGCCTCCGCGAACCCCATGCCCAACGACCGCACCGGGTCGCTGGTCAGCTGGTTGAATGACTTGATGGTGGCGTTCCCGTCCTTGGCGTTCCCCTGGGTGATGAGCACCTGGTTCCCCCGCAGCCCCGGATTGGAGAGATACCTCGACTCCTGCAGCTCCTTCTTCCAGAACTCCTTGCCCGTCTGGGTGTCCAGACAGTAGAAGGCGGTCCTGGTCGTGACGAAGACCCTGCTCCCGTCCGGGGATTTGTCGACCATGGGGGGGGAGGAGAACAGGTTGTGCAGGTTGGACTGCCAGTCCAGCTCCCCCGTCTCTTCCTTCAGCGCGTGGATCATGTAGTCCATGCTCAGGCAGTAGACGTGCCCGTCCCCCACGCAAGGGGAGAGGTCGATCCCCTCGCCGGCGTCGAAGCTCCACAACGTCCTGCCCGTCTCGGACTGCAGGCAGTAGAGCACGTGGTCCCGCGACCCCACGTAGAGCCGGTCCCCGGACGCCGTCAGCGCCGCCGTCACCGCGTCGCCGAACCCCCTGCTCCATTTCTCTTTTCCCCACTGGTCCAGGGCGAACACGCTGCCCCGGCCGTTGCCGAAGAATACGCGCCCGCCGCTGACGCAGGGGGTGCTCGTGATCTCGCTGCCGGAGTCGAACTCCCACTCGACCGTGCCGTTCTCGGCGTCCAGGCAGTAGAGGAAGCCGTCCCGCGACCCGGCGTAGAGCCTCCCCCCCACCACCGCCGGCGGAGCCTGGACGGGCTGCGGGACCCGCACGTTCCACGCTTCCTTGAACTCCCCCTGCGGCCCCTTCTCCAGGAAGGACTGATGGGCGGGGTTTCTCCCTTCCATGGGCCAGTCGCCGGGCCCCGCCACCAGGGAGTAGGATCTCTTCCTGATCAGGGCGAGCAGGCCGACGACCGCCCCGGCGGCCAGCAGCAGCGCGACCGCCAATCCCAGCGTCCGGAACAGCCTGGTCTTCCTCACGCGCATATCTCCGCCCCTTCCCGGCTCATTGTGAGTATAGCAACCCGCCCCCCGGCGGTAAACCGGGCCGCCCGGCCTCCGTTCAAGGCCCGGCACCGCCGGGGCCTCCTTGAATAATGGCCGGATTAATATTAGGATATTGATGCTTGAGTCGTGACCGGCAGGGAGAGAAACAGGAGGTGCGAGCATGTCTTTGAGCGACAAGTGCATCATCACGGCCGCGCTGGCCGGGGCCGCCACCATGAAGACCCAGAACCCGGCGGTGCCCTACACCACCGAGGAGTTCGTCGAAGAGGCCTACAAGTGCTACAACGCCGGGGCGTCCATCGTCCACATCCACGCCCGCGACCCCGAGACCGGGCTCCCCACCTCCAGCCTGGAGCAGCTGGGGTCCATCGTCAAGGGTATCACCGAGAAGTGCCCCATCGTCATCAACCTCTCCACCGCCATCGGCATGGGAGTGCCCCCGGAGGAGCGCATCGGCGTGGTGGAGCGCTTCAAGCCGGAAGCGGCCTCCCTCAACACCAACTCCATGAACTTCGCCATGGGCGACTGGAAGAACCACAAGGTGCTGGGCGAGATCGTCTTCACCAACACCTTCGCCATGCTGGTGGAGTTCGCCGGCAAGATGCGTGACGCCGGCACCAAGCCCGAGCTGGAGATCTACGACCTGGGCGGGCTCTACAACGTCCTCTTCGTGGTCGAGCAGGAGGGCCTCTTCGTCAAGCCCCTGCACTTCCAGTTCGTCTGGGGCGTGCTGGGCGGCTGCCCCTTCGACATGGGCACCATGAAGCGCTTCATGGAGCTCATCCCCGCCGGCTCCACCTGGTCGAGCTGCGGAGTCGGCCCGGCCTCCTTCCGCAGCGCCTTCCACGCCGCGGTCGAGGGGGGCCACATCCGCGTCGGGCTGGAGGACAACATCACCATCAGCAAGGGCGTCCAGGCCGAGGGCTCCTTCCAGCAGGTGGAGAAGGCCGCCCGCATCGCCGAGCTGGCCGACCGCTCCGTGGCCACCCCCGACGAAGCCCGCCAGATCCTCGGGCTGAAGGGCGGCCCCGAGCTCTAGCCGGGAAGGCAACGCAAAGGGGGGCGGCGGGCGCCGCCCCCCTTTTTATGCGCGCCTCGCCCGGGTCACTTGGTGTGCCAGTCGGTGGGGACCTTCTGCACGTTGTCCATGAGCAGTTTGACCGCCTTCATGTACTTCATCACCTTCTTCAGGTCCCCCTCGAAGACGAACTCCTTGTTCATGATGGCCTTGATGGGGTCCTTGTTGCCCGACACCACTTCCTTCCAGACCTCGTAGGGGCCCTCGATCTTCATGTCGGCGTCCTTCTTGACCCCGGTCTCCACGGCGCCGGCTTTCCCCTTGAGCAGCTCGTTGTAGACGTAGAGGTCCTTGGGGACCCCCCGCGCCGGGTCGGCGTACGCGGTGAAGAGGAAGCTCGAGTCAAAGCCCTGCGACGCCTTGAAGAAGGCCTTGTCGGCGTTGACGTTATCGATGGCGCTCTGCGCCCACTCCTGGCTGAAGAAGACTAAACCCACTTTCATACCCCCTTTTCTCTCCTTAGTCGACGGGCAGGGCCAGGCGCCCCGGGTTCATGACGTTGCCGGGGTCGATGGCCGCCTTGAAGTCCTTGAGCAGATCGTAGTAGACGCCCAGGCGCGGCGTCTGCTGCCAGCCGAAGCCGGAGGAGATCCCCCCGTAAGGCCGGTCGAACACCCCCCCGTGGTCGAGGATCATGGGGATGGCCTCCGCCGCCATCTTCAGGCCGCGCTTCACCCCCTCGGGTTCCCCCTGGTTGGGGAAGGCGTCCAGTTCCAGCATGCCGGTGCGCCCGAACTCCAGGGGCTGCAGGTAGAAGGTGACCTCGTCGGGCGGGTAGGGGAGCTCCTGCTTGCTCTCGTCGGTGTCCTTGAAGTTGTCCCGCACCAGGTTGGTGAAGGCGCGGTGCAGCTCGCCCGCCCGCTCCGGCTCGATGTTGAACCAGAACAGCTCGAACATGCCGGAGAAGCGCTCGAGGCGCGGGGTGACCTGGATGATCTTGAACACCCGCCTCCACGGCAGCAGCTCCTTGAGCATCTCGTGCAGCGCCTCGGCCGACGGGGTGGCGCCGGTGCGCTCCGCGATGCCCAGCAGCTGGCGGCGGCGCAGCTCCACCTCCTCCTCGTCGTCGCCGGTGACGTAGGCGATGCAGTTGTGGCGGGGCAGGGAGGGGCGCAGCACCTCCGCGCCGTCCATGTTCTCCGAGACCCCCAGGGCCAGGTAGGCGTCGCCGAAGAGGATGGTCTCGAGGGCGCAGTCTTCCCGCGCCAGCTCCCGCAGGTAGGCGGCCGGCCGCTCCATGTCCTCCTCCTCGAATTCGCAGGAGATGACGTCCTCGCACCTGGGGATGGGGTAGAGCTGGCAGACCATCTCGGTGACCACCCCGAAGACGCCCATGGAGGCCTGGAAGATGCCGGAGAGGTCGGGCCCGGGCCCCTCCACGCAGACCGCGCCGGTGTTGGGGTAGGCGTCGCAGCCGGTGCGCACCACGGTGCCGTCCGCCAGCACCACGGTCATGCCCATGATGGAGTCGGTGCCCACCCCGTAGCGGTTGGAGACCTGGAACACCCCCTTGTCCAGGTAGTTGGCGAGCATGGAGACGGAGGCCGGGGCCGAGGGGTTGGCGTTGCGCAGTCCGTGCTTCTCCGCCTCGACGTAGCACTTGCCGAAGGTGACGTTGGGCTGGATGCGCACGGACATGTTCAGCGGGTCCAGCTCCAGGATGCGGTCCATGCGGCGCAGGTCCAGGAGGATGCCTCCCCTCTGCGGGATGCAGCCGCCGCCGCAGTTGCCGCCGGTGGACCAGGGGGTCACCGCCAGGCCGTTGCGGTTGGCCAGCTTGATGATCTCCGAGACCTGCTCGGTGGACTCGGGCAGCACCACCAGGTTGGGCTTGCGGGCTATCTCCAGGCTCTGGTCGCGCGAGTAGCCGACGAGGATGGCCGGGTCGTCGGTGACCCACTCCTCGCCGACGAGGGCGGCCAGCTCCCGCAAGGTCCGGTCGTACAGGTCCTGCCGGGTGTTGTCAATTATCTTTACCGCCATCCCCATCACCCCCTCTTTCCCACGGACTCCGCCAGGAGATTGATCACGCTGGTCACCCCCAGCCCGGTGCGGTTGCCGTCCCTGAGGTTGGACTCGCACCAGGGGCAGGCCGAGGTCATCAGTTCCGCCCCCACCGACTCGGCCTCCTCCATGCGCACCCCCGCCGACCACAGGGCCAGTTCCGGGAAGGCCGTCTTGACGCCGCCCCCGGAGCCGCAGCACCAGGAGTTCTCGCGCTTGCGGGACATCTCCTTCAAGGTCAGGCCGGGGATGCTCTCGAGCAGGTTGCGGGGGGCGTCGAAGACCTCGCAGTAGCGGCCCAGGTGGCAGGGGTCGTGGTAGGTCACGGTGCGCTTGATCTTCTTCACCGGCTTGAGCCTCCCCTCGTCCAGCAGCTCCTCCAGCAGTTCCACCGCGCTGATGACCTCGAACTCCTCCTCCGCGAAGTCCGGGTACTCCTCCTTCAACACGCTGTAACATCCCGCGCAGGGCGCGATGACGCGGGAGGCCCCGGTTGAGTTGAGCAGCTTGACGTTGGCGGCCGCCTTCTCCTTGAAGGTCTCGTAGTCGCCGATGCGCAGGATGGGCGAGTAGCAGCAGGGCTCGTCCTTGCCCAGGAAGCCGAAGTCCAGGCCGGCCGCGTCCATCAGCCGCGCCAGGTCCTGCACCACCTCCTGGGCGGCGGAGTTGTAGGCGTAGGTGCAGCCGACGAAGATGAGCTGGTCCACCTTCTGCTTGCTCGCGTCCTTAACCCCCAGCCCGCGCGCCCAGTTGTCGCGGCGCGCCCGCGGCTGCTGCCAGGGGTTGTCGTAGTTCTCGATGGAGCGGAAGATGGCCTCGTGCCCCGGCAGCGGGGCCATCCCGTCCAGCACCGCCTTCTCCCTCAAGGCCACGATGGTCTTCAAGGGGTTCTTGTCGCCCGCCGGCGAGCAGACCGCCTGGCAGCCCCCGCAGAGGGTGCAGGTGAACAGGGCGTGCAGCATCCGGTCGCTGTAGCCGATGTCCCCCTGCATCAGGCCGCGGGCGATCTCCTGCTTGCCCGAGGCGAAATAGGCTTCGTACTGGTAGCGGGTTCCCGCCGGGCAGATGTTGAGGAAGCGGGTGTCCCGCATCTCCTCGTGGTCGATGTACTTGCAGAGCATGCACTTGCCGCAGCGGTAGGCGTCCTTGGAGACCTGCAGCAGCGGGTCGTACTCGTTGCGCGTGAACCTGCCCACCTACGCCACCTCCCCCAGCACCCCGGGGTTGAGCATGCCTTCGGGATCCATGATCCCCTTGGCCAGCTTGAGCAGATCGCGGTAGGCCGGCTGCTTGGAGAAGATGTGGGCGGCCAGCGAGCCGGTGGGGGCGTCGAAGAAGGCGCCCGCGTCGGCCAGCTTGGGCAGCAGGTCCCGGACGGCCTTGCGCCCGGCCGCCTCTCCGCCCTCCAGGTCGAAGCGGAGCCAGGCCGAGGCCCCGTGCTTGACCGGGATGACCGTCCGCTGAAGCTCTCCCTTCCTGCCCAGGGCCTTGGTGACCGCGGCGTCGAACTCGGCCACGCGGTCCAGGGTGGTATAGAAGGAGACGGTGGTCGGCTGCGCGTACCACGGCTCGCCCAGGGCTTCCTCCAGCGCCTGGGCCGCCTTGGCCGGGGACGCTTTGCCGCCCTGCTGCCTGGCCATGCGGTCGAGGCGCTTGGCCCAGTGCTCGACCAGCTCCGCCGGCCCCTCCAGGGAGATGACGGCCGTCCAGGCCCCGCCGGGGGCGGCGCCGGCCAGCGCCCGCGCCCGCGCCTCGTCCACCACCACCACCTCGGTGCCCACCTCCTGGCGGGCCGCCAGGCGGACGTATTCCAGCGCCTCCTCACGCTTGGCGAACGACTTCGCGGTGACCCTGCGCGCCTCGGTGGGCGGGTAGAGGTAGACGTACCCGCGCACCGGCAGGCCCATGCTGTTGCGGGAGCCGCTGAAGACGCGGGAGAGGTTGGGCCCGGCGTCCTCGCGCCAGTTGACGGTGGCCGTGGGCAGGGCGTGGGAGCCGCTGCGGTATTCCCTCCCGTCCGCCAGTACCGCGTGGAAGTTGGAGAGCTGCTTGTTGCCGAAGCGGCAGGCCGAGGTGACGATGCCCCGCTGCATGGCGTGGTCCAGCACGCTGGGGGAGTATGCGCAGGCCGGCAGGGCCACGCTCAGCCCGGCCTCCCTCACCAGCGGCAGCAGCCCTTCCCAGGTGGCCCCCGGCTCGACCACGGCCACCAGGCCGCGGGCGTCGATGTCGAGCACCCCGTTCATCTCGCTGAAGTCCATGACGATGCCGGGCCGGGCCGGCGCCAGCCCCCACGGCTGCGGGGTGTAGACGGCCAGCCGGTGGCGGCCGGCTATCCCCACTACGGCCCGGACCTCCTCCTCGCTGCGGGGCTTGACCGCCGCCAGCAGCGGCGCCGGGTCCGCCCCCTCTCCCAGGTAGGCGGAGACCGCTTCTGGGCCTTCCTCGAAGCGCGAGCCCTCCACCAGCAATTCCCGCAGCCTCGCCAGCGCGAGCTGCGGCTGTGCGGCCTTGACGACACTCATGCCCTACCTCCTGTCCTCTTTTTCCCGTCTCCCGCTTCCTCTCCCTCTGCTTCCGGCGCTGCGCGCGATGCGTCGATGAAGTCCTCCAGGGCGCGCAGCCCCCTCCCGTCCTCGATCAGTTCCCCGAACCCCAGCAGCCCGAAGAAGGTGGAGGTGATGCCCAGGGCCAGCAGCTCCCAGGCGGCTACCAGGGTGTCTATGTCGGGGCGGATCCTCCCCCGCTCCTTCCCCTCCTCCAGCAGGGAGAGCATGTACGCGGCGAATCCCCCGAAGTGGCGGCGGAGGTTCTCCTTGATGTCGGGGTCGTCCACCTCCGAGACGGCCTGGAAGAGGATCTTCCCCTCCGCCTGATGGTCGATGATGAAGTGGAAATGCCGGTGCCCCACCGCGCGGATGGCCTCCACCGGGTCGTCCAACCCCTCCGCCGCGCCCTTCCAGTGATCGAGGGTGGAGGCGGCGACGTCGTCCAGCACCCCCAGGAAGAGCTCCTTCTTCGACTTGAAGTGGTTGTAGATGACGGGCTCGCTGACCCCCGCCTCCGCCGCGATGCGGGCGGTGGTGGCGGCGCGGTAGTTGGAGGCGGCGATGACCGCCTTGGCGGCCTCGAGGATCTGCCTCTCGCGATCCTCCGCGTTCATGCGACGCCTGGCGCTCTCGCTCATACGCCACCTCTTCGGGGCGGGTCCGGCAGCGATGCCTGGTGTTGCGCTGTTGCAGACGCGGGGCCGCGACGCTGGTGTGAAGAGTGCTAAGTTAGTGAATACTAAGTTAATCTACCACGGCCCCGTTTTCCCTGTCAAGGAGGAACGGGGCCGGGCCCCCGGCTAGCGGATGCCGTAGTCGCTTCCGGTGACGGCGGAGGCGCAGAGGATGCCCGAGGAGCAGGCGCAGTCCATGGCCACCCCGTAGCCGCGCGCGGTGTCGCCGGCGAAGTAGAGGCCCTCCACCCCGGGGGCGCGCACGTCCGGCTTGAGGCTGCCGGCCTGGCTGACGCTCTTGGCCACGCCCTCCAGCTTCAGGCAGACCGGGTACAGCTCCCACTCGATGGTGTCCTTGAAGCCGGGGTAGACCGACTCCAGGAAGTCGGGGATGGCCTCGATCACCTTCCGCACCCGCACGCGGTCGGAGGCCTCCCTCTCGGTCAGCGGCAGGTAGGCGGTGAAGAGGTGCTTGCCCGGCGGCGCGCAGGACGGCTCGATGTAGGACTGGACATTCCAGGCCATGTAGACATCCCAGTCGAAGCCCTCCTCCCTCCCCACCACGCGGGGGGTCTTCATCAGGCGGCCGGCCTGGTCTTCCGGCACCGCCAGGTCGGAGAGGCCCATGTACGGACAGAGGCTGCCGTAGCCGTAGAGACCGCGCACCCTGGCGACGAAGCCGCCGGGAAAGGCCGCCGCGTCCGCGTAGTCGAAGAGCTCCTGGATGGGGGCGCCGAAGACCACGGCGTCGGCGGCCAGCGCCTCCTCGCCGTCCGCGGACTCCACCACCACGCCGGTCACCCTGCCGCTCTCGATGCCGATCTCCTTCACCCGCGCGCCCAGGCGCAGTTCGCCGCCGAAACCCTGGAAACGCTCGGCCACGGAGAGCGGCCACTGCATCACCCCGCCCTCGGTGAAGCCGCCCACGTACCCTTCCTTCCGGGACAGGACCATGGGCATGATGACCTGGGCCGTATAGCGGAAGATGTCCCCCACCGAGATGTCGTGGGGGTTATTGATGGTGGTGATGAGGGTGCCGGTGCAGTGCCAGTATTCGTAGAGGAGATCGCTCCGGGCGAAGCCCGTGCCCACCAGGTGGTCGTGGAGGGATACCTTGTCCATCTCCTCGAGGTACTCGGGGGTCATGCGGCTCAAGTCCCCGAAGAAGTCCAGGAACTTCACCCCCACCCGCTTCATCTCCGCGTAGATCCGGTCGTCCACGCGCATGGAGTGGAAGGGGGGCTCCGGGTAGAACTCGCCCCCGTACCAGGTGCCCGTGAGGCAGGGGTTGATCTTCACCGGATGGTCCCCGTACCCGCCGATGAGGTCGCGCAGGGTGGCGAAGTATCCCTCGCCCGCGCAACTCACCCCGTGATACCCGAGATCCAGGACGTAGCCGTCCAGCATGCCCTCGCCCACCATGCGTTCGAGGGAGGGGCGCGCTTCGGCCAGGTAGGAATACTGGCCCGCCAGGAGCTTGCGGTACCAGCCGCCGCCCCCCTCGGAGACCTCCTCGCCCCGGAAGGACATGGCGCGCCCTCCCACCCGGTCGTCCTTCTCCACCAGCAGCACCCTGCGCCCCTCCATGGCCAGCAGGGCCGCGGCGGAGATCCCGCCGACGCCGGCGCCCACCACGATGACGTCCCACTTGCCGCTCATCATCCACCCCCTCAAGATGACAGGACCCCGGACCGATTCCCGCCGCCATGTTAGCACCCTCCCGCTCGGGCGTGTCAATCCCCCTTGGAGGCCCCGGCCCGGTCGTCCCATTGCCTATCGAGAAGGCGATAATATATCATTTGCCTGAGCCCCGGCATCCGCCAGGCCACGTCAGACCGGAGGGAGGACGTCATGGGAATAATAGACGAAGCCGCCGCCCAGGGCCGGAAGGCCCTTGACGAATACGAGGCCAAGCGGTTCCTTGAGGAACACGGCATCCCGGTCGCCCGGGAGGAGTTGGCCTCAAGCCTGGACGAGGCGACGGCGGCCGCGGAGCGCCTGGGCTGGCCGGTGGTGCTCAAGGCCTGCGGGCCCGACATCGCCCACAAGACCGAGCGGGAGCTGGTCAAGGTGAAGTTGCGGACGCCGGAGGAGCTGGCCGGGGCTTACGCGGAGATCGAGGCCAACCTGGGAGGCGACCCCTACCGGGGGATGCTGGTGCAGGAGATGGTCCGGGGCGAGCGGGAGTTCCTCGCGGGGCTCATCCGCGACCCCCAGTTCGGCCCCTGCGTCGTCTTCGGCCTGGGGGGCATCTTCACCGAGGCGCTGCGGGACGTCTCCTACGGGGTCGCCCCCTTCGACGAGCACTGGGCCTGCCAGATGATGGACAAGATACGGGCCAAGGCCCTGCTGGGCCCCTTCCGCGGCAAGCCCGCCGCCGACCGCGAGGCCCTGGCCGCCGCCCTGGTGGCCCTGGGGAACATCGGCATGCAGTACGACGCCATCCAGGAGATAGACATCAACCCGCTGATCATCTCGGACGGCCACGGCTCAAAGCCGGTGGCGGTGGACGCCCTGGTCGTGCTGTAGCCGCTCCCGCGAAGCGGGCGGGCGCCGGCGGACCGGGCAGAGGACAGGAGAAGGACGGCACATGCTTCCCCTCTTCGACGAGATGCCCACCCGCAGGCTCCCCATCGTCACCCTGACCCTCATCCTCACGAACCTTCTGGCGCTCATATTCATGCTCGGCCTGGAGGTGAGCGATGAGAGCAAGGCCAACCGTTTCGTCTACAAGTATTCCGTGGTCCCCTGGGAGATCACCAACGGCAGGCACGTCGACTACGAGGAGCTGCTCAAGTCGGAACCCCGCCCGCCGGCGCGGGGAGAGGCCGACTCCAACCCCTACGGCAAGAACGTCTACCTGAGCCTACTCACCCACATCTTCCTGCACGGCGGCTTCCTGCACCTGCTGGGTAACATGTGGTTCCTCTGGTTCTTCGGCTCCAAGGTGGAGGAGGTGTTCGGGGGCCTGCCCTTCCTTCTGTTCTACCTCCTCTGCGGGGTGGTCGCCGCCCTCTCCCAGTGGGCGGTCTACACCGACGAGGTCGTGGCCATGGTCGGGGCGAGCGGCGCCGTCTCCGGGGTGATGGGCGCCTACCTGGTGATCTACCCGCGGCAGAAGGTCTTCTCCATCATCTTCTTCTGGCCGGCCTGGGTGCCGGCCTGGGCGTTCCTGCTGGCCTGGTTCGCCTACCAGGCCCTCTTCGGGCTCATCTCCCAGATCAGCGTGGCCTCCGGCGGGACCGCCTGGTTCGCCCACATCGGCGGCCTGGCCGCCGGGGCCCTGGCCGCCCTGGCCCTCTACCCCTGGCTCGGGCGGAGGCGGGACGCGCTCTCCCGGGTCCACGTGCCGGTATACCCCAACTACCTGAGGAAGGGCCCCTAGGGGGCGGGCTCAGGGGGACGCTACGAGCATGGCCAGCACGCCCAGCACCACCGCTCCGGCCGCGGCGCAGGAGAGGGCGGTCTCCAGGCGGTTCTCCCTGGCCTGCCCGGCATAGACCCGCCACCTCTCGGCGAGGCGCTCCTTGAGCGGCGGCTTGGACGGGAGCGGGCTTGCGGCGCGGGCCACCACGTAGTAGGGGCGCGGCGCCGATGCCCAGCCGCCCGGGTAGCCGGGCTGGGGCGGGTAGGGCTGCGGGGGCGGATAAGGATATTGGGGCGGGTAGGGCGGGTAGGGCGGGTAAGGATATTGGGGCGGATAAGCCTGGTGTGGCTGCGGAGGCGGGTAGGCCTGGTAGGGCGGCGTGGGGGGGCGCCGGGGCGCGGCCGCGCCGCAGGCCGGGCAGAACCTCCCCTTGTCCGGGATCTTTCCGCCGCATTTCATGCAATACATCCGGCCACCTCTCCTCAGAGCGGCAGCAGCGGGCGGAACGCGGCGAGGATCAGGGCCGACATGCCGCCGTGCCACTCGACGGCGAAGATCAGGATGAACAGGGCCGTGTTCAGCCCCATGCCGATGATGCCCATGACCAGCCCGGCCGTGGCCATGCCCCTCCCGCCCAGGAGTCCCCCGCCGGCGTCGATCATGTTCCTGGCCTTGATGCCGAAGACGATGGCCAGGATGGAGCAGAGGATGGGGATGCCGAAGCAGCCCAGCGCCAGCCCGGCGATGCCCAGCACCAGCGCGGCCACGGCCTCTCCCGGGGTGGACTGTCGGGTGATGACCACGGGGTAGGAGCCGTAGTTCGCGTAAGGCGGGTGTCCGGGATAGAGGGGCGGCGGCCCGGGTATGCCGGGGGGCGGGGGAAACGGCGCGTAGGCCGGCCCGGGCATGCCCGGGCCCACCCAGGGCTGAACCGGCGCCCCCTGGAAAGGCTGCACCGGCGCTCCCTGGAAAGGCGGCACCGGCGTTTCCTGGAAGGGCTGCCCGGAGAGCGGGGCCTCGCCCGAAGCCTCCGTGCCGGCTTCGAAGGCCTGCCCGGGGTGGGGGGAAGGGGCAGCGTACCTCTCCAGTGGCTCCTGGCAGAGGTTGCAGTAGATGCTCCCCTCCTTGTTCTCGGTGCCGCAGTTCGGGCAGTACATCGGCTCCCCCTGGACCATCGCTCGAAGGCTCGAGTCAATTCTACGCTCATCTCGGCGATCCGACAAACCCGGCAGCCGGCGCCGGCCCGGTCAGTTACATACTGTAGATATCTTTGGGGAGGGGCTGCTTCAAGGACTGGTCCACGGCGGCCGGGACCCAGGGGTACTGCTTCATGCTGACGGAGAAATCGACGACGCCCTCGTTCGTCCCCCATTCCACCAGGCCCGGGGGGAGCCCCCCCCGCAGGAACTCCCGGGTGGCCCGGAAGACGGCCAGGTCGTCCCGGAGCACCGTCGAGGCCAGCAGGGAATCGGGGGTGGCGGCGGTCCCGTCCGCGTCGGAGGTGATCACCAGGAAGCCCCGCGCGCCCCCCAGGCCCAGCACCTCGCGGGAGAAGGCGCCCGGCACGCAGAAGAAGACGTCCGCCTTGAGCTTCAAGGCCGCCTCGACGATGGCCCGGGTGTTCTCCACGTCCGAGCGGCTCGGCACCTCGTACCCGGCGACGGCGCATTTGGGGTTGACCGCGGCCACCCCGGCCTCGAAGCCCTTTAGATAGGCCTCCTCCCAGGGGTCCTCCGCGCAACCGATGAAACACACCACCGCCTCGGGGTTGAGCCAGGGGTGCTGCCGGGTTACGGTCATGCCCGCCGCCAGCACGCCGCTGAGATAGGCCCCCTCCTCCACCTTGTAGCGGACACAGGTCACCCCCTCGGCGGAGGTCAGCCGGTTCCCCGCGGGGTCGGTCAGGTTTATCCCCAGGCCGGCGAGGTGCGCGGCGGTGCCCGCCGCCGCGGAGTCCAGGGCCTGGCTGCCCCGGCCGGCAATGAGGATGAGCCCCTCGCCGCCCTCCGCCGCGGCTTCCACCGCCCGGCTCAAGCCGTCGCCTTCGCACACCGTCAACCCGGCCTCCACGGACAGCTCCGAACGGAGCCGCCCCAAGCCGCTCTCCACCAGCGCAGGCCCTCCTTCGCTGTTGAAGGAGGCCTTGAGCTCGAGCACGCCCACCGCGACGGGATCGGGCCTCCCGCCGCAACCCGCGGCCGGGACCAGCAGGAGCAGCGCGGCGGCTGCGGCCAGCACTCGAAGCGGGACGCGGTCCAAACCAACCTCCCCGGATAGAAGACGCCGGACGGTACGACGGGCTGCACAGATTATAGCAAATGCACCGGCCAACGGGCCCCCGGGAACGCCGGGGGGCGGGGGGCGGTCAAAAGCCCCGGCGCATGGGGTATAATATCTTGCGGCGGTCTGCCTTACTTTGAAGGGGGTACCTGAACGATGTACGAAGTCAAGGTCTCCGGAAGGATGGACGGATCCGAGAGCATCCAGCGCGACATCGAACGCTTCTTCAACCACTTCGCGCAGTGGAAGCATCCCCAGGCCTTCTTCGAGAAAGCGTGGAAGCCCAACTGCGACGTCTACGAGTGCCCGAAGCGCCTGCACGTCATCGTGGAGCTGGCGGGGGTGTCCGGAGACGAGGTCGAGGTCCTGCTGCAGGGCCGCACCCTGATCATCCGGGGCGACCGCCCGCAGCCGCAGCCGGACGAGTACGGCGCCGTCCAGCAGATGGAGATACACTTCGGGCGCTTCGAGCGCGTTATCGAGCTGCCCCAGCCCGTCGACCAGGAGGCGACCTCCGCCGCCTACCGCAACGGCTTCCTCTTCATCGAGCTGCCCAAGGTCGAACGGAGCGGCGGCAGGGGTATCCGCATCGTCCAGCAGTAGGTAAGCGTCACAAGGAGGATAAATGATTCCCGGCAACAGCGGAGCTTCCGGAGAGGCCGTCCAGCCGTACATCCCGCCCGAACTGAACGTGCTCCCCCTGCAGGACACGGTCATCTACCCCCACATCATCGTGCCCCTGCTCATCACCAGGGAGGAGCTGGTGCACATGATCGACGAGGTCCTCACGGGCGACCGCATGGTGGCCGGGCTGGCCTCCATGGAGGAGACGGAGGCCCCCACCCCGGACCAGCTCTACCGGGTGGGCACGGCCGCCGCGGTCATCCGCATGCTCAAGATACCCGACGGCTCCATGCAGCTCTTCCTCCAGGGCGTGCAGCGGGTGCGCGTCGTCGAGTACACCCAGCGGGAGCCCACCGCCCGGGCCCGCGTCGAGGCCGTCCGGGAGACCATGCACAAGGGGGTGGAGCTGGAGGGCCTGACCCGCAACGTCCTGGCCCAGTTCGAGAAGATGGTCTCCATGGCCCCCTACCTGCCCAACGAGATCTTCGTGGCCGCCATGAACATCGGCGAGCCCAACAACCTGGCCGACTTCATCGCCGCCAACATCAACATAACCCTGCCCGAGAAGCAGGACCTGCTGGAGGCGGTGGACGTCAGCCAGCGCCTGCAGAAGCTCACCGTCTACCTGAACAAGGAGATCGAGATACTGGAGATCGGCTCCAAGATACAGACCCAGATCCAGACGGAGATGTCCAAGAGCCAGCGGGAGTACTTCCTGCGCGAGCAGCTCAAGGCCATCCAGTCGGAGCTGGGCGAGGTGGACGAGAAGACCATGGAGGCCAACGAGTTCCGCGAAAAGATCGAGGGGAGCGGGATGCCCCCGGAGGCGCGCAAGGAGGCCGAGCGCGAGCTGGACCGCCTGGAGCGCATGCCGGTGGCGGCGGCCGAGTACACGGTGGCCCGCACCTACCTGGAGTGGCTCACCGGCCTGCCCTGGCAGGTCTCCACCGAGGACAACCTGGACATCAACCGCGCCCGGCGCATCCTCGACGAGGACCACTACGACCTGGAGAAGGTCAAGGACCGCATCCTCGAATACCTGGCGGTGCGCAAGCTCAAGGAGGACATGAAGGGGCCCATCCTCTGTTTCGTGGGGCCTCCCGGCGTGGGCAAGACCTCCCTGGGCCGCTCCATCGCCCGCGCCCTGGGCCGCAAGTTCGTCCGCATCTCCCTGGGGGGCGTGCACGACGAGGCGGAGATCCGCGGCCACCGGCGCACCTACATCGGTGCCCTGCCGGGGCGCATCATCCAGAACATCCGCAAGGCGGAGTCCAACAACCCCATCTTCATGCTGGACGAGGTGGACAAGATCGGCATGGACTTCCGGGGCGACCCGGCCGCCGCCCTGCTGGAGGTGCTCGACCCCGAACAGAACTTCTCCTTCTCCGACCACTACCTGGACGTCCCCTTCGACCTCTCCAAGGTGATGTTCATCACCACCGCCAACAACCCCGTGCCCATCCCGCCGGCCCTGCTCGACCGCATGGAGGTGCTCGAGATCCCCGGCTACACCGAGCTGGAGAAGCTCAAGATCGCCCAGCAGTTCCTGGTGGGCCGCCAGCTGGAAGCGCACGGGCTGCGCAAGAGCCAGCTGCAGTTCACCACGGAGGCGCTGCGCGGCATCATCCGCAACTACACGCGGGAGGCGGGGGTGCGCAACCTGGAGCGGGAAATAGCTACAATATGTAGAAAAGTTGCCAAGGACATCGCCTCGGGGGTCCGCAAGTCCAAGAAGGTCACCGGGAAGGACCTCCACGGCTACCTGGGGCCCATCAAGGCCCGCTTCGAGGTGGCCGAGGAGTCGGACGAGATCGGCGTGGCCACCGGGCTGGCCTGGACGGAGTCGGGCGGCGACGTCCTCTTCGTGGAGGCCCAGGTGGTGCCGGGCGAGGGCCGGCTCATCCTCACCGGCAAGCTGGGCGACGTCATGCAGGAGTCGGCGCAGGCGGCCCTGACCTACGTCCGCCACATCGCCGGCAGGTACGGGGTGCCCGAGGAGTTCTTCAAGGAGAACGACATGCACGTGCACGTGCCGGCCGGCGCCATCCCCAAGGACGGCCCCAGCGCCGGCGTGACCATGACCACCGCCCTGCTCTCCGCCATCACCCGCGGCAAGGTGCGCAAGAACGTGGCCATGACCGGCGAGATCACCCTGCGCGGCAAGGTGCTGCCCATCGGGGGCTTGAAGGAGAAGGCCCTGGCCGCCCACCGCGCCGGCATCAAGACGGTGATCATCCCGGCGGACAACGAAAAGGACCTGGAAGAGATACCCGCCACGGTGAAGAAGGGCCTGACCTTCCGCCCGGTCAAGCGCATCGAGGAGGCACTGGCCGTCGCCATGGCCGGCGGCGTTCCGCCCGCTAAGAAGCCCGCGGCAAAGAAGGCTTCCGCGAAGAAGCCCGCGGCGAAGAAGGCTCCGGCGAAGAAGCCCGCGGCGAAGAAGAAGCCGGCAACGAAGAAGCCCGCGGCGAAGAGGAAGCCGCGCGGCTGAGGGTCCCGGGTAAGACCGGGTCAGCCCTCCA
>CAZETE010000011.1:0-36326 GCA_964515075.1 uncultured Actinomycetota bacterium
GCAGCTCCATGTTGCCGGTGCCCTTGAACTCCTCGAAGATGACCTCGTCCATGCGCGAGCCGGTGTCCACCAGGGCGGTGGCGATGATGGTGATGCTGCCGCCCTCCTCGATGTTGCGCGCCGCGCCGAAGAAGCGCTTGGGCGGGAAGAGCGCGGTGGAGTCGACGCCGCCGGAGAGGATGCGCCCGCTGGTGGGGGTGGTGAGGTTGTAGGCGCGGGCCAGCCGGGTCACGCTGTCCAGCAGGATGACCACGTCCTTCTTGTGCTCCACCAGGCGCTTGGCCCGCTCCAGCACCAGCTCGGCCACCTGGATGTGGTTGTCGGAAGGCATGTCGAAGGTGGAGCTGACCACCTCGCCCTTGACCGACCGCTCCATGTCGGTGACCTCCTCGGGGCGCTCGTCCACCAGCAGGACGATCAGGTTGACCTCGGGGTTGTTGGCGGTGATGCTGTTGGCAAACTGCTTGAGGATGGTGGTCTTGCCGGCCCGGGGCGGCGAGACGATGAGGCCGCGCTGCCCCTTGCCGATGGGGGCGATGAGGTCGATGATGCGCGGGGCCATGCCCCCGGCGGGGAACTCCAGGCGCAGGCGCTCGGTGGGATAGAGCGGGGTCAGGTGCTCGAACTGCCGGCGGGTGCGGCAGACCTCCGGGTCGTCCCCGTTGATCTTCTCGATGCGCAGCAGGGCGTTGTACTTCTCCGAGTCCTTGGGGGCGCGCACCTGGCCGGCGACCTCGTCGCCGCGCCGCAGGTGGAACCGCCGGATCTGCGACTGCGACACGTAGATGTCCCCCTCGCTGGGCAGGTAGCCGTTGGTGCGCATGAACCCGTAGCCCTCCGAGAGGACGTCCAGCACGCCGGTGCGCTGGAAGAGCCCCTCGTCCTCCGCCTTGCGCTTGAGGATGGAGTCGATGAGGGCGGCCTTGCGCACCCCGGTGATCTCGGTGATCTTCATGCTCTTGGCCATCTCCTTGAGATCGACCAGGAGCAGCTTCTCCAGGTCGCTCCGCTCGATGCTGGAGCCGCCCATGCCCGCGCCGCCCCGCTCCACCCTCTCCACGTCCTCCCTCTCGCCCTCGCCGCCGTTGCGGTGCTGCGAGAAGTCCTTGCGCTGGCCGTAGGGCTTGCGTTGGCCGTAGGGCTTGCGTTGATTGTACTGCTTCCGTTCCGCGTACTCTTTTCTTTCTGCCATCATTCCTCCGTTTTCCCGGACTCAAAGATCCTTGATCTTTTCGTAGTCCTTCACAAACCTCTCGATGCCGCTATCGGTCAGGGGGTGCCTGGCCATCGCCGTCATCACCTCGTAGGGGATGGTGGAGATGTGCGCCCCCGCGCGGGCGGCCTCGATGACGTGCATGGGGTGGCGCAGGCTGGCCGCGATCACCCGGGTCTCGATGCCGTATATGTCGAAGACGTCCACGATCTCCTCGACCACCTGGATGCCGTGATTCCCGATGTCGTCCAGGCGCCCCACGAAGGGGCTGAGGAAGGTGGCCCCGGCCGCGGCGGCCAGCAGCGCCTGGTTGGTGGAGAAGATCAGGGTGACGTTGGTCTTGATGCCCTCCCCGCTCAGGGCCCTCACAGTCTTAAGGCCGGCCGGCGTCATGGGGATCTTCACGTTGATCTGGGGCGCGATGGCGGCGAGCTCCCGCGCCTCGGCGAGCATCCCTTCCGGGTCCAGGGAGAGCGCCTCGGCGCTGATGGGGCCGGAGACGATGGAGGCTATCTCCTCCAGGCAGTCGCGCATGCAGCGGCCCTCCCTGGCCACCAGGCTGGGGTTGGTGGTCACCCCGGAGAGGATGCCCCAGTCGTTTATCTCGCGGATGTGCTCGATGTTGGCCGTGTCCAGAAAGAGTTCCATCAATACCTCCCGCTGATCGTCTCTTCCGCGCCGGCCGGCCTCGAGCCCGGCCGGGGCTCCTCGGAACGGCGCCGCTCCGCCTCCTCCAGTTCCTGCACGCTGTTGAGGACCTCCTCCACCACCTCGGCGATGGTGACGTCCAGGTTGACGCTGTCGATGATCCTGACCCCCCGCTTCTCCGACTCCTCCACCAGGTACTCCTGGATGCGGCGGATGTCCTCGAAGTGCTCCACGTAGCGGAGGAAGGGGCGGCTGCCCTGGGTCTCCATCTCGCGGATGTAGAAGTGGCTGCGGTGCAGGGCCTCGTCTTTCACGGTGATGATGAGCTGCTCGACGAAGGCGCCGGGGAAGTCCTCGGGCTTGACGAACCCCGGCGCGACGTGGGTCCCCTCGATGATGATGTGGGTGCCCTCGGTGATGGCCCGGTTGATCAGCGCCCGCACCCCCACCAGCACGGCGGTGGTCTGGTCGCGGAAGCCGGCCACCACCGGGTCCACCTCCTCCGGCAGCGGGTGGCGCAGGGCCGAGCCGGCGGCGAAGGACGAGGTGTGGATGGCGGGCATCAGCTCGCGCGCGAAGAAGGCCCGCATGACCTCGCGCACCGCGTCGGTGGAGACGATGCGCACGATGCCCAGGCGGGTGGCGAGCATGGTGGCGATGGTGGACTTGCCCACGCCGGTGCTCCCGCCGATGAGGATGACCAGCGGCTTGTGCATCCGGCTCAAGGAGTGGTACTTCTCGTAGTTGCCGGCGTAGCGCTCGCCCATGTCCTCGCGGATGGTCCGGAAGATGAGCCGGTGCAGGTCGTCCTCGCGCACCTGCGCCTCCCCCCGTTCGATGAGGCCCTCCTCGATGTCGGCGGCGATGTCGTAGGCGCGGGAAGGGTGGACGCCCGAGGCCATGATGGCCGAGGCGGTCAGCCCCTTGGAATAGGGCACCATGTTGCCGTGCTCGTCGATGATGATGACCCGCCTGGATCTGTTGTCTCTCTCGCTCATGCAGGGTTCCCCTGTGTCAAGGCTCCCGGGGGCCGCTTACCGGCCCAGCCGGCCGATCAGCCCGTCGAAAAAGGTCTCGATGCTCTCCCCCCCGACAGCGATGGGCCGGTTGTGCACGAAGACGGTCTCCTTGCCCGCTTCGCCGGCGAACCTCGCCGCCACGTCCACCGCGGCCGCCTTCAACTCGGTCAACAACACCTCGAAGCCGGGGGCCGCGGCCAGTTCCGCCTCCAGCGCGCGGCGGTCCGCCAGGTTGTTGCTCCACCCGACCACTTCGCAGCCCGCCGTCCTCTCCAGGTGATCGACGAGGGTTCCCCGCATCCGGGCGGGCGCCGTACACGTATAGAACACCGTCTTGTTCTCTATGGGTTGCAGTGGAAACGGTCTTAGGATGGTCCTGATTAACGCGATGCCGTTCCTTACCGATGCGATCCCTTCCTCCAGGCGCGAAACCATGTCCGCGTCCGATTCCTCACACATTGTAATCACCACCGCATCGGAAATCAAGAGGCGATAGAGCCCGAGATATCCCAGCGTCTCCTCCAGCGGACGGTCGGCGTTGACGACGTAGAGATCGAGGTCTGCCCGCACCGGGGGGATGGCCGCGCCGCTGCCCTCCAGGATGACCACCTCCTCCTCCAGGCGGTTGGCCAGCGCCGCGCCCTCTGCGAAGTTGGTGACGAAGGGGGCGCCGGCCATGCCGCCCCCGCAGCGCCGGCAGCCGATGGCGGTCACCCCGGCCACCAAGGCGTCCTCGAAGTAGTCGGAGGCGGCGTGCCTCCCCTTTCCCAGCTGCTCCAGGAGGAAGGCGCAGTCGATGCCCTCCCGCGGGGGGCGGAGCAGCACGGGCTCCGGCGGGCCGCCGCGGCCCATGGCCACGACCGCACAGGGGATGGAGCGCCGCTTGAGGTGGCGGGCCAGGTGGGCCGCTATCGCCGTCTTGCCGCAGCGCTTGCCCGCCCCCATGACGCTGATGGACGGTTTCTCCAGCACCCTTTCCCGGGGGGGCGGGCAGAACTCGCAGTCGGCGGCCCGGTAGCGGGCCCCCGCGCGCAGGGCCCGGGAGATCAGCTGGAAGCGCAGGCGGTTGTCCACCACCGGCTCGTCGCTCAAGTCCACCACCACCTCGGGACGGTAGTCGCGCAGCGCCGCCGCGAGGTCGGCCGCCGGGTCCTTCGCAAAGACCACCGGCTTCCCGGCCGGGCCCAGGTCGCCGTCGGAGGCGACCTTCTCCGTCCCCCCCAGGAAGAAGAGGGCCGCCGGGTCCCAGCCGTTCGCGGCGGAGAGCTCCTGTATCGCGTCCAGGGTCACCGGCGGGTAATGCTCGCCGTCCACCAGGAATAGCGCCTTGACTTCCCTCACTCCTTCGGGTCTATAGAGCCGGGGGCTCATTCGCGGACAGGATGATCGAACGGCGCGGTCATCTTCTTATCTATCCGGCCCGGCGCCTACTCAAACTCGTAGCCCAGGATCTCCCTGACCGCGCTGGAGAGCCCGCGCCGGGCCCCGTTCGATCCCGGCGTGAAGCGCGCGATGACATCCTTGTCCCCGAACGGGTACTTGCGGAGGATGGCGACCTCTTCCTCCCTTATCTCCACGAGATTGTAGCACGGCTTGGTGTGGCCGCGCAGCCGCAGCGACGCCACCGTGCCCGCGTTGACCACGTACATGCCCTCCAGCTCCCAGACGTAGGGGACGTGTTTGTGGCCGGTGAGCACCAGGTGCACCCCCGCGTGGATGAGCACCTCCAGCAGGTCGCCCGCGTCGTAGATGATGTTGCGCTCCCGCCCGGTGCCGGGCACCGGCAGCAGGTGGTGGTGGAGGGCGAAGACCTTCAGGTTGCCGGGCTTGTCGAAGGCCTGGATGATGTGTTTGTAGCGCTCGCGCCCGATGCGCCCGTTGTCCAGGTCGGGTTCCGAGGAGTCCACCGCCAGGATGGTCACCCCCTCGTAGTCGAGGAGGGCGCCGCGTTCGCCGAAGAGTTCCTCGAAGTGGAGGTAGCCCACGTTGCGCGAGTCGTGGTTGCCGGGGACCACGATGACCCGCTCGCACTCGAGGTTGTTGAGGTAGGCGCGGGCGGTGTTGTACTCCTGCCGGAAGCCCTCGTTGGTTAAGTCGCCGGTGACCATGATCACGTCGGGCTTGTACTCGTTGAGCTCCTGGATGGTGCGGTTGAGCAGGTTGGAGACGAAGTGGTACGACCCGATGTGGAAGTCGGAGATGTGGGCGATGGTTATGGGTGATCTGCCGAGTTCGATGCCGTCCCGAGGCGCCATGCTGCCGTCCGTTCGCGCGAAATGCCGCTCCGTAAATGTCTTTTATATTATAGCACCATCGGCCCGTGTACCGCGCTCCTTTGTGAAGAGCCTCTCTCGCTCGGCCGGCCCCCGCATCCGGGACCGGGAAGGGGTCGGGTTGGGGGAAGTGAAGAATGAAGGGCTGACCCCAAGTGGAGGTTTTAGGGGGAGGTGAGGAGGCGCATGAGGTCCCAGGCGGGGAAGTCGCGCCAGGTGCCGCCGGTCACCCCGGCCTCGCTGAAGGAGGTTCCCCCGTCGGGCTCGATGCCCGGGCGGTACAGGGCGAAGGGGACGGGGTCGGCCGCGTGGGTGCGGATGGAGATGGGCGTGGGGTGGTCGGGGACGACCAGGATGCGCCAGTCCCCGGCCAGGCGGGGCATCTCGTCCAGCAGCCGGCAGGCGATGAAGCGGTCGATCCCCTCGACGGCCTTGACCTTCTCCTCCGCCAGCCCCTCGTGCCCGGCCTCGTCCGGCGCCTCCACGTGGACGAAGACCAGGTCGCTCTCCTTGAGGGCCGCCACCGCGAAGCGGCCCTTGGCGTCGTAGTCGGTGTCCAGGTAAGCGGTGGCCCCGGGCACCTCCAGCGGCCGCATGCCCGCGAGGATCCCCAGCCCGCGGACGAGGTCCACCGCGGTGATGACCGCGCCGCTCAAGCCGTACCTCTCCCGCAGGGTGGGCATGGCCGGGTTCCGCCCCTGTCCCCAGAACCAGACGCGGTTGGCCGGGCGCCGGCCCGCCTCGCGGCGCGCGCGGTTGACCGGGTGGTCCTCGAGGACCTCGCGCGAACGGTCGATGAGGGCGATGAGCGCCTCCGCCCCGGGGCCGCGCGGCTCCACCTCGGCCAGCGGGCTGCCCACCGCGTCGTGGGGCGGGGTGCAGGAGGTGGCGGAGAAGTCGCCCTCGACGACCATCAGGTGGCGGTAGCTCACCCCCGGGTAAAAACGGACGCCCGGCCCGCCCAGCGCGCCCTGCACCGCCTCCAGCAGCTCGCGCGCCTCTCCGGTGGAGACGTGGCCGGCGCTGTAATCGGCGATCCTCTCCTCCTCCACGGTGATGAGGTTGCAGCGGAAGGCGTACTCGCCCTCGCCGACGTCCACGCCCAGGCTGGCGGCCTCCAGGGGCCCGCGCCCGCAGTAATAGGCGCGGGGGTCGTAGCCCAGCAGCGAGAGGTTGGCCACGTCGCTGCCGGCCGGCAGCCCTGCGGGCACGGTGACGGCGGTGCCGCACACGCCTTCCTGGGCGATGAAGTCCAGGTTGGGGATGTTCGCGGCCTCCAGGGGGGTCCTGCCGCCCAGTTCCTCCAGGGGGCGGTCGGCGGCCCCGTCGGGCACCAGGATGGCGTACTTACCCATGGCCCCTTAAAGACCCAGGAGCTCCAGCAGCGCGTCGCGTTCCGCCTCGATGCTCACCGGCTCCTCCACCACCCCGACGGCGCAGTCGGGGTCCTTGAGGCCGTGGCCGGTGAGGACGCACACCACCGTCGAGCCGCCCTCCAGCTCTCCCCGCTGGAAGTACTTGTACAGACCGGCCACCGCGGCGGCCGAGGCGGGCTCGCAGAAGACCCCCTCGCGCCGCGCCAGCAGCTTGTAGGCGGCCAGGATCTCGTCGTCGGAGACCATGTCGATGAGGCCCCGCGACTCCTCCGCCGCCGCCACCGCCTTCTTCCAGGAGGCGGGGTTGCCGATGCGGATGGCCGTGGCGATGGTCTCGGGGTCCTCCACCACGCGGCCCCGGACGATGGGGGCGGCCCCCTCCGCCTGCCAGCCGACCATGCGCGGCAGGGCCTCGATCCGCCCGGCCCGCCTGTACTCGAGGTAGCCCTTCCAGTAGGCGGTGATGTTGCCGGCGTTGCCCACCGGGATGAAGTGGTAGTCGGGGGGCTCCCCCAGGGCGTCGCAGATCTCGAAGGAACCCGACTTCTGCCCCTCGATGCGGTAGGGGTTGAGCGAGTTGACCAGCACTATGGGGTACTTCTCCGAGACCTCCTTGACCAGCTCCAGGGCCTGGTCGAAGTTGCCCCTGACCGCCACCACCCGGGCCCCGTGGATGAGGGCCTGGGCCAGCTTGCCCAGGGCGATGGCCTTCTCCGGGATGAGCACCACGCAGTCCAGCCCGGCGCGGGCCGCGTAGGCCGCCGCCGAGGCCGAGGTATTGCCGGTGGAGGCGCAGATGACCGCCCGGGCGCCCTCCTCGCAGGCCTTGGAGATGGCCATGGTCATGCCGCGGTCCTTGAAGGAGCCGGTGGGGTTGAGCCCCTCGTACTTGAGGTAGACCCTGGCGCCCAGCTCCCGGCTTATATATTCCGCTTTGATCAGCGGAGTGTTCCCCTCCAGCAGCGTGACCACGGGGGTGGAGCCCTGCACCGGCATGAACTCCCGGTAGGCCTCGATGACCCCCTTCCAGTCCTTGCGCTCGCTCATCCTCAGTCCCCTTCGCCTCCCTCCACCCGGATGACGCTGGAGACCTGCCGGATGGACGGCAGGGCCTCCAGCCCCCGGACGGTCGCGCGGATGCTCTCCTCCTTCACCCTGTGGGTGATGAGCACGATGCGGGCCTCGATCCCGGTGCCGTGCTGGATGACCGACTTGATGCTGACGCGGTTGTCGGCGAAGACCCCGGCGATGCCCGCCAGCACCCCCGGCTCGTCGGGCACGTCGAAGAGCATGTAGTAGCGGGAGACGGTCTCCCCCATGCCCTTCACCGGCCGGCTGTCGAAGCAGGTGCAGCCCAGCCCCCGCCCGCCGCTGAGGATGGCGCGGGCGATGTAGATGACGTCGCCCACCACCGCGCTGGCGGCCGGCAGGCTGCCCGCCCCGCGCCCGTAGAACATCAGGTCGCCCACGGAGTCCCCGCTGACGAAGATGGCGTTGAACACGTCCTTCACCGAGGCCAGGGGGTGGTCGAGCGGGATCATGGTGGGATGGACGCGCACGCTGATGCCGTCCTCCTCGTTCTTGGCTATGGCCAGGAGCTTGATGGCGTAGCCCAGCTCTCCCGCGAAGTGGATGTCCTCCGTGGTGAGGCCGGAGATGCCCTCGGTGTAGACGTCGTCCTGGCGCACGCGCACGTTGAAGGCGATGGAGGCCAGGATGGCCAGCTTGGCCGCGGCGTCCAGGCCCTCCACGTCGGCCGAGGGATCGGCCTCGGCGTAGCCCAGTTCCTGGGCCCGGCGCAGCGCCTCCGCAAAGGGCAGCCCGTCCTCGCTCATGCGGCTCAAGATGTAGTTGGTGGTGCCGTTGACGATGCCCAGGATCTCCGAGACGGTGTTGCCGGCCAGCCCCTCCTTCAGGGGGTGGATGATGGGGATGCCCCCTCCAACGCTGGCCTCGAAGGCGATGGCCAGGCCCTTGGACTCGGCCAGCTCCAGCAGCTCGCCCCCGTGGGTGCTCATCAGCGCCTTGTTGGCGGTGACCACGTGCTTGCCCGCCTCGAGGGCGCGGGTCACGAAGGCGCGGGCCGGGTCCACCCCGCCCATCACCTCCACCACCACCTCGATCTCGGGGTCCGAGAGGACGTCGTCCGCCTCCTCGGTCAGCAGGGCCTCGTCGACCTCGGTGAAGCGGGGATCCGAAAAGGAGCGGACGGCGATCCGCTTGATGCGCATGTCGCAGCCGGTGCGGTTGGCGATGAGGGCGCGGTTGCGGGTGAGGATGTCCACCACCCCGGAGCCCACCGTGCCGCAGCCGATCTGCCCGATGACCAGTTCCTTCATGACCCCTTTTTCCTGCATGTCCGCCGCCTCGCGTTCCGTCGACGAGGGATATTCTACCACGAAAAGGCGCCCCGCTGGCGGGAGGCGCCCCCGGGATATATAATCACTTCCATGAGGATCGACCAACCGGTTCTGCAGATAGCGCTGGACTTCGTGGACCTGGAACGCGCCGTCAAGGTGGCCGAGGAGGCCGTCGAGGGCGGCGCCGACTGGATCGAGGCGGGCACCCCCCTGATCAAGAGCGAGGGGCTCAACGCGGTGCGCGCCCTGCGGGAGCGCTTCCCCGACCGGGTCATCGTCGCGGACATGAAGACCATGGACGCGGGGCGGGCCGAGGTGGAGGCGGCGGCCAAGGCCGGGGCCGACGTCATCGACGTGCTGGGCGCGGCCTCCGACGCCACGGTGCGCGAGTGCGTGGAGGCGGCCAATAACTACGGGGCGGAGATCGTGGTCGACCTCATCGAGGTGCGCGACCCGGCCGAACGGGCCCGGGCGGCCGAGGCGGCGGGGGCCCACATCATCGCCGTGCACACCGCCATCGACGTGCAGATGCACGGCGGCGACCCCTTCGAGCGCCTCAAGGTGGTGGCCAACTCGGTGAGCGTCCCGGTGGCCGTGGCCGGGGGCATCAACTCGGAGACGGCGGCCCGCGCCGTGCGCAACGGCGCCCGCATCGTCATCGTGGGGGGCGCCGTCACCAAGAGCTCGGACGCCGCCCGGGCCACCCGGGAGATCAAGCAGGCCATGCTCTCCGGCGAGGCCGTCCAGACCGACCTCTACCGCCGGGTGGACCTGGAGAACGTCCGCGAGGTGCTGGAGCGGGTCTCCACCGCCAACCTCTCCGACGCCATGCACCGCGCCGCGGGCATGGAGGGCATCAGGCCGGTCAAGCCCGGCTTCCACATGGTGGGGCCGGCCGTCACCGTCCGCGCCTATCCGGGCGACTGGTCCAAGCCGGTGGAGGCCATCGACCTGGCCCGGGAGGGCGACGTGCTGGTCATCGACGCCGCCGGGCGCGGGCCGGCCCTCTGGGGCGAGCTGGCCACCCACAGCGCCATCCAGATGAAGGCCGCGGGCGTGGTCATCGACGGGGCCATCCGGGACACCCCCGACATCCGCGAGCTCGATTTCCCCGCCTTCAGCCGCCTGGCCATGCCCAACGCGGGCGAGCCCAAGGGTTTCGGGGAGATCAACGTGCCGGTGACGGTGGGGGGCATCAGGGTCTTCCCCGGCGACTGGATAGTGGGAGACGACGACGGGGTGATGGTCATCCCCCGCGACAAGGTGGTGGAGGCCGCCAACCGGGCCCAGGACGTGCTGGAGAAGGAGAACCGCCTGCGGGCCGAGATCCAGGCCGGCTCCACCCTCTCCCGGGTGGCTTACCTCGAGAAATGGGAGAAGAAGTAACACCTGCCCCCCGGGCCGCCCCACCCCCCGCGGGAACAGATGCCCGGGCCGCCCTGTCGAACATCATGGCCCGACCGCCCGCAATTTGAAAAAATCGCAGGCAGTGATACACTTACGACGGATACCCTAAGGAGCGGTCATGGAAAACTTGAGGGCGATGAGGAGGAGGCAGCCGGCCCGCCGCAAGGCCCGGTTCACCCCGCGTTTCTACGGGATCGTGGCGGTGGCCGCGGTCATCCTGCTCATCGTGGTCGTGGCCATCGCGGCGGGCGGCGGGGGCGGCGGGGGCGGCATGGTGGTGCTGGGCTCCAAGGGGGTGGCCGAGTTCAACCGCCTCAAGGTCAACGAGATGGGCTCGGTGATGGTGCTGGAGTACCACATGATCGGCCCGGAGGACGCCAGCACCAACTACGGCAGGTGGACCCGCTCGCCCGAGAACTTCCGCGCCGACCTGGAGACCCTCTACGCCGAGGGCTACCGCTGCATACCCCTGAAGGACTACGTCACCAACAACATCAGCGTCGAGGCGGGCTTCACCCCGGTCATCCTCACCTTCGACGACTCCACCAGAAGCCAGTTCAACTACCTGGTGGAGGACGGCGGCCCGGTCATCGACCCCGACTGCGCCGTGGGCATCATGGAGGACTTCTCCCGCCGGCACCCCGACTTCCACATGACCGCCACCTTCTACGTGCTCCCCTCCCTCTTCGGGCAGGAGGAGTACGCGGGCATGAAGCTGCGTTACCTGGTGGACCACGGCTACGACATCGGCAACCACACCGTCAGCCACACCGCCTTGAGCAAGCTGAGCAGCGAGAAGGCGGTGCAGGAGATAGCCGGCAACATCGACCTGGTAAGAAAGCACCTGCCCGACTACGAGCAGAGGAGCATCGCCCTGCCGCTGGGGGAGGAGCCGGCCGACCAGTCGGTGCTGGCCTCCGGCACCTGCGGGGAGACCAGCTACATTTTCGTCAGCTCCCTGCTGGTGGGCTCCAACCCGGCTCCCGCCCCCAACGACGCGGCCTTCAACCCCATGCGCCTTCCCCGCATCCAGGCCCTCGCCCTGAGCCACAAGGAGGGGAGCGCGGGATCCGAGGCCTATCTCCAGTACTTCCGCGACAACCCGGAGCGGCGGTTCCGCAGCGACGGGGACCCCGACACCGTCACCATCCCCAAGCACATCCTCCCCCGCCTCGACCAGGCGTCCCTCGATAAGCAAGGAAAGCAGTTGAGGACGTATTGAGCCCGTATCCCGGCCGTTCCAGGAAGAAGATCTTCTCGCACAAGCGCAGGCTGCGCCGCATGACCGGCTCGGTCTCGCGCAAGGTCACCCCCGGCACCACCGACACCCCCGCCGGCCCCCGCCCCAGGCTGCAGCGGAGCGCGGGCAAGGGCTTCGACCTCAGGATCACCCGGCGGGGATGGATCAGCCTGGGAGCCGCGGTGGGAGCCGTCCTCCTCGTGGTCCTGCTCGTCAAGGTCACGCGCACCCCCTTCATCTCCAGCGTCTCCCTGCAGGGCGGCTCGGTCCAGACGGTCAACCCGGTGCCGCTGGAGGTGGTCTTCGGCCGGGGGATCAACGGCGGCGAGCTCGCCCTGACCCTGGATGACGAGGACCGCACCGGCGAGTCCTCGCTGGACGGCCGGACCCTCCGCGCCGAGCTGGACACTCCCGACGGAGAACACCGGCTGGACATCGTCTACCGCGGCAAGGTGGAGAGGTCCATCGCCTTCCGGGTCGACACCACGCCGCCGGTGATCCTGGTGGAGGAGATGACGCCGCAGGAAGACGGGACCACCCTGGTCAAGGGGAGGGTGGAGGACGCCGTCGCCATGAGCCTGGAGGGCGGCGCGCTGCCCTTCGACAGGAACGGCGCGTTCTCTTTCAAGGTGAGCCCCTCCGACTACCCCATGGTCAAGCTGGACGCCGTGGACGCCGCCGGCAACCGCAGCGAACTCGCCCTGGACACCATCCCGCCCCCCAAGATCAAGGGCATCCACGTGTCCATAGCTTACGCCGCGGACGCCAAGCTCTTCGGGAGCATGGTGGACCTGGTCAACCGCACCGAGCTCAACGGCATGGAGATAGACATCAAGGACGAGACCGGCTACATCGGTTACGACAGCAAGATCCCCCTGGCCGACCAGGCGGGCACCGACATGCCTTCGGGCGGCATGAACCTGGGCAAGGTGATGGACAAGTGCTGGTACAACGACATCTACCCCATCGGGCGCGTGGTCTGCTTCCAGGATAACGTCCTGCCCAAGAAGCGCACCGACCTGGCCGTCCAGGTCGCCGGCGGCGGCCTGTGGAAGGACCCCAAGGGCTTCACCTACCTCGACCCCTACAACATCGAGAACTGGGACTACATCGTGGACATCGCCAAGGAGGCGGGGGCCAACGGCTACAAGGAGATCCAGTTCGACTACATGCGCTTCCCCTCCGACGGCAACGTGACCACGTGCGTCTTCCCGAAGTACGACGGCCGCACCAAGGACCAGGTGATCACGGAGTTCGTCAAGTACCTGCGGGACCAGCTGAAGCCGCAGGGCATCCGGCTGTCGGGGGACGTCTTCGGCCTGATCGCCTCCAAGCAGGGCAGCATGGGCATCGGCCAGGACGCGACCACCCTGGGCACCTATTTCGACTACCTGTGCCCCATGGTCTATCCCTCCCATTACAACCGCGGGGAATACAACATCAGCGTGCCGGAGAACAGCCCCCACGACATCGTCTTCTTGAGCCTGGAGGACTTCAAGAAGAAGCTGGAGGGCACCGGCTGCCGCCTCCGCCCCTGGCTGCAGGACTTCTCCCTCAAGGTCAATTACACGCCGGACATGGTGCGCGCCCAGATCCAGGCCTGCTACGACGCCGGCGTCGAGGAGTGGCTGCTGTGGGACCCCCTCTGCACCTTCAGCGAGGCCGCCCTGGAGCCGGCGCGGTAGCGACCGGGCGCGCCCCGCTCCACCGCCGCCATAAAACACCTTCTCCCCTGCTCCCCTTTGTGCTAGAATGCACCTGCTGACCGACTGCGGTCCCGGGGGTGCCAAGATGGCGGAATACGTACATGTCGAGGTGGGCGAAGAGGTGCGCTCCATCGCCGGTTATTACAAGGTCCTCGAGGAGGGCGTGCTGGAGTACGGGGGCCGCGAGGTGCTCTACCTTATGAAGACGGCCGTGGTGGAGACCTCCTGCTGCGGGCCCGGGGGAATGGGCTTCATCTCCGTGCCCGGCTACCTCACGGCGCCGCGGGTCCGCCGGGACGAGCAGGGATCCTGGATAAGCGAAGTGGAACGCGTCACCGATGAGGCCGAGCGGAAGGAGATAACCGGCATCCTCAAGGAGGCCAATCCCCATTTCCATCAAGTCGATTTCGCTTGATCTCCTTCCCTCTCCGTTTCGGGCATGGACGCTGGATGAATGATGAACCTGTCAGGTACGGCCGGCTGTCGTCGAAAGGGAGGTAAGAAATGGTAGGTATCAGTTCGTACGGAGCCTACGTCCCCCGCTACCGCCTCAACCGCTTCGCCGTCTTCGGGGCCATGGGCTGGCTGGCGCCGGCGCTGCTGATGAACGCGCAGGGGGAGAAGGCGGTCTGCAACTACGACGAGGACGCCCTGACCATGGCGGTCGCCGCCGGGGCCGACTGCCTCGAGGGCTTCGACCGGGAGAGCCTCGACGCCGTCTACTTCGCCTCCACCACCGCCCCCTACAAGGAGCGGCAGAACGCCAACATCGTGGCCGGGGCCCTCTGCGCGCGCGAAGAAATCCGCTCCGCCGACTTCACCGGTTCCCTCAAGGCCGGCACCGGCGCCCTGCTCTCGGCCCTGGAGTTCGTCTCCGCCAACGGCGGCTCCGCCGCGGTCTGCGCCGGGGACATGCGCCTGGGCCGGATGGGCTCGGTGCAGGAGATGTACTTCGGTGACGCCGGGGCGGCGGTGCTGGTGAGTGACTCCGACGTCGTGGCCGAATACAAGGGCTCCTACTCGCTCTCCTGCGACTTCGTCGACCACCTGCGGGGGGCGAACTCCAAGTACGACCGGCAGTGGGAGGAGCGCTGGATCCGCGACCTCGGCTACGGTGAGTTCATCCCCCGGGCCGTCGAGGGGCTGTGCGCGAAGTACGGGCTGAACCCGTCCGACTTCGCCAAGGTCATCTACCCCTGCTACTACGGCGGGGCGCGCAAGTCCATCGACAAGGCCGCCGGCTTCGGGCCGGAGGCGGTCGTGGACAACCTCTCGGCCACGGTGGGCGACTCCGGCGCCGCCCATCCCCTGCTGATGCTCGCCGGGGCCCTGGAGGACGCGGCCCCCGGCGACCAGGTGCTGCTGCTCGGCTACGGCAACGGCTGCGACGCCCTGTGGTTCGAGGTCACCGAGGCCATCACCGGGCTGCAGCCGCGCGACCGCCTGTCGCGGTCGTTGGCCCGCCGCGCCGACCTGGACAGCTACGTCAAGTACCTGGTGTGGCGGGACATGGCCCCGGCCGAGTTGGGGCTGCGGGGTGAGGAGGACATCCTCACCCGCTGGTCGCTGGAGTGGCGCAGCCACAAGGCCATCCTGGGGCTGGAGGGGAGCAAGTGCCGGGCCTGCGGGGCCCAGCAGTACCCGCCGCAGCGCGTCTGCGCCAACCCGCAGTGCGGGGCCGTCGACCAGATGGACAGCCTCTACCTCTCCCAGCAGGGCGGCACCATCTTCTCCTACACCTCGGACCTGCTGGCCGCCTCCATCAACCCGCCGGCCATCTACGGCTCCGTCCGCTTCAGCGGGGGCGGCCGCACCCTCATGGACTTCACCGACTGCGTCCTCGACGACCTCTCGGTGGGCATGGCGGTGGACTTCAGCTTCCGCGTCAAGTACTACGATCCCAAGCGGGACATCACCTTCTACTACTGGAAGGCGGTCCCCTCGAGCAAGGAGGTGGGGTAGATGGCCGAGGGCATCAGGGACAAGGTGGCCATCCTGGGCATGGGCTGCACCAAGTTCGGGGAGCGCTGGGAGGCCGACTCGACCGACCTCCTGGTGGAAGCCTACACCGAGTGCATGGAGGACGCGGGCATCGAGAAGGAGGACATCCAGGCCGCCTGGCTGGGCAGCCACATCGACGAGATCAACATCGGCAAGGGCGGCACCTACCTCGGCGCCTCCCTGCACCTGCCGCTCATCCCGGTGACCCGCACCGAGAACTTCTGCGCCTCGGGCACCGAGGCCTTCCGCGGCGCCTGCTACGGCGTGGCCTCCGGCGCCTGCGACATCGCCCTGGCCATGGGGGTGGAGAAGCTCAAGGACACCGGCTACGGCGGCCTGCCCAATTCCCCCGTCTTCGGCCAGCTGATGGTGATGCTCGGGCCCAACGCCACCGCCCCGGGCATGTTCGCCCAGCTGGCCACGGCCTACTCGGCCAAGCACGGCATCCCCATGGAGCGCATCAAGGAGGCCCTCACCCACATCTCCTGGAAGAGCCACCAGAACGGGGCGATGAACCCCCGGGCCCACCTGCGCAAGGCCATCCCCAAGGAGGCCATCGCCGGCGCGCCCATCGTCGCCTACCCCCTGGGGCTCTTCGACTGCTGCGGGGTGAGCGACGGCTCGGCCATGGCCGTGGTCACCACGCCGGAGATAGCCCGCAAGCTCAAGCCCGACCAGGACCTGGTGACGGTGAAGGCGCTGCAGGTATCGGTGAGCTCGGGCGAGGAGGCCCTGCACGACTCCTGGGACGGGGCCAGCGTGATCACCACCCGCGCCGCGGCGAAGCGCGCCTACGCGGAGGCGGGCATCACCGACCCGCGGGCAGAGATCAGCCTGATGGAGGTGCACGACTGCTTCTCCATCACCGAGCTGTGCACCATGGAGGACCTGGGCATCTCCCCCGAGGGGGGCGCGGTGGACGACGTCTTGAGCGGCTTCTTCGACCTCAACGGCGGCGGGGTGCCCTGCCAGGTGGACGGCGGGCTGAAGTGCTTCGGCCACCCCATCGGCGCCTCGGGCCTGCGCATGCTCTACGAGGTCTACAACCAGCTGCTCGGGCGCTGGCCGGAGGAGCGCCTGGTGAAGAACCCGAAGTTCGGCCTGACCCACAACCTGGGCGGCGTGCCCAACAACAACGTCTGCTCCATCGCCATCGTCGGGCTGAAGGAATAGGATAAGGCGTTTGGGAAGGGGCGCGGGCGGCCGCGCCCCTTCTTCCTTACCGAAGGCTTCCTTGCGGGCTGACGACGGTGCTCGAGAAAGGGGGGTTCCCGGCGCAGACAGCCGCCGGGCGCGGGTGTCAGCCGTTGCTGACGGGGCCGATGCTCGACGCGTAGCGGACGAACATGTCGATGGACCTGTCGATGGACTCCTCCCCGGACTTCCCCTGGTCCCGGAGGCACTCCCTCATGCGGTGGCCGATGATGTGGATGCCCACCTTGTCGAGGGCGGCCCGGGCGGCCGCCACCTGGATGAGCACCTCCTCGCAGCCCTTGCCTTCCTCCACCATGCGGGTGATGCCCCTGACCTGGCCCTCCACCCTCTTCAGCCGGCGCAGGATGACCCGCTGCCCCTCGTCCTCCTTGCCCATGTCGCCTCCATTACCGGGTTTGCCCGCACGCTCACGCGAAAGCACGGTAATTATACAACGCCCCGCCCCGGCGGTTCCAGGCCCGGCCTCCCCGCTTCAGCGGCGAAAGAGACGGGGGCGCGGCCTCCCGCGCCCCGGCAGCACCGGACCGGTGCTCACCCCTTGCCCCAGCCTCACCCCTGCTTCGCGCCCGCGGGCGCCGGCCCCAGCTTCCTCAGGCGCCGCATGGCGAACACGCCGAAGACCAGGGTGGCCGCGGCCCAGGGCAGCGGCTTGCGGCCGCGCTTCCTGGCCATGCGCGCGGCGATCACGGACTCGATGGGATGCATGACGCCGATGAAGGCGGCGGCGGCGGCCAGGGCCTTCTTCGAGGCTTTGCCGTTCTCCATTGTCCCTCCTCGCTTGGCGACGGGGCCCGCGTCGCGGGACCTCTAACGGTACCTCCTCCAGAACTGGTGGTTGGGGCAGAACTTCTTGAACCGGTCTTCGGAATGGGTGCCGCAGTAGCGGCAGGCGTGCAGGAACTGGCCCGCCAGCACCAGCTGCATCAGTGCCAGGTAGGCCGCCAGGAACTTGAAGTTCTTGCGCAGGCCGACGGCCGGCGCCCAGAAGATGGTGGACAGGGCCAGCCCCTCCAGGCCCAGCCCGTACAGGGGCACCGGCTTCTCGCGCCGGGGCAGGATCATGCTGGTGTACCTGCCCAGGTAATAGGAGTGGCACAGCTTGTCGTAGCCGCTGCAGCCGGCGCAGATGAGATAGCGGGGCCAGGTCAGGAAGAGCCCCCAGCCGCCCAGCCAGGCCAGCAGCTCCTTCTTCCTCTTCTCCCTGATGAGCCCCGCCCCCGCCACCGCCACGCCCGCGCCGAGGGCCGCGAAGCGCAGGGCCATGACCAGGGGGTTGGGGGGCTCGTCGAAGGCGCCTTCGGCGCACACGGCGCAACCGCATCCGTCAACGGGATCGCAAGACATCTTAAGACTCCTCTCCTCCCGCGGGCGAAGAAACGCCGACCAGCGGGAGTATTATATTACAATGTTACCGGCCCCGTCAGAATTGAACGAATTTCTCCCGGACGGCCCCGCAGATGGGGCACCTCTCCGGGGCCTCCCCCTCCCGCGTGTGGCCGCAGACGCTGCAGACCTGGATGTCCGCCGCGGGCAGGTCCCCGCCGGCTGCCACCACCTCCTTGGCCCCGGCAAACATCCCGACGTGGACCTTCTCCGCCTCCCACGCGTAGTGGGTGGACCTCACCGCCTCCGCCTCGTCCTGCAGCTTGGCCACGGCGTTGAAGGCCGGGTACATCTCGTCGACCTCGTAGACCTCGCCGTCCAGGCAGGTCTGGATGTTCCGCTCCTCCGTGCCCAGGTCGCCCAGGGCCCGGAAGTGGTTCTCCGCGTGCACCCGCTCCGCGTAGGCGATGGCGGTGAAGAGCCGGGAGAGCTGCGGCAGGCCTTCCCGGGCCGCCTGGTCGGCGAAGATGGCGTACTTCATGTGGGCCTGGCTCTCGCCCGCGAAGGCTTCGCGCAGGGCCTGCTCGGTCATCTTGCGCACGGAGACGCCACCCCCTACTCGTCGAGCTTCTCGAAGTCCTCCTTGCCCACCCCGCACTCGGGGCAGACCCAGTCCTCCGGCAGGTCCTCGAAGGCAGTGCCGGGCTCGATGCCGGAATCGGGGTCCCCCACCTCGGGGTCGTAGACGTAACCGCACACGGTACACTCCCACCTGGAAATCGTGACCACCTCCATCCAAGGTCCGGACCTCACTACGCCTCGTCTATAATACCCGGTCGGGGGCCGCCGTAAACGCTAGTCCCGGCGGCGGTCCGCGAGGGCGGAGCGGAGCCGCGCGGCGCGCTTCTCCCCGTACATCATGGCGTCGGCCCGCTGGAGCAGCTCCTCCAGGGTGCAGGGCTCGGCGGGACGGCATTCCGCGTAGCCGGAGCTCACCGAGAGCCGGTAGGGGGTGCGGGTCCTGGCGTTCCTGCCGCTCACCTCCTCCGCCAGCCGCCCGCGCAGGTTCGCGGCGTTCTCCGCGGAGCTCTCCGCCAGCATCACCGCGAACTCGTCGCCGCCGACGCGGGCGATGATGTCCGAATCGCGGAAGGTGGCCTTGAGGATGTTCGCCGTCTCCAGCAGGGCCAGGTCCCCCTCCGCGTGGCCGTACCTGTCGTTGATCTCCTTGAGGCCGTCCAGGTCCAGGTAGAAGAGGAGGGTGGGGGCGCGGGCGCGCGCCGCCGCCTTCAACTGCTGGCGGGCCAGGGTGATGAAACCCCGGCGGTTGTAGAGTCCGGTGAGGTCGTCGTTGAGGGTCAGGGACCTCAGCTCCGTCATCAGGCGCCCGCGCTCGACGGCGTAGCGGAGCGAACGGACCAGCAGCCCGGCCGGCAGGCTGCCCTTGATCAGCTGGTACTGGGCCCCCTGCTGCACCGCCTGCATGGCCAGATCGGCGTCGTCCAGGCCGGTGTAGACGACCACCGGGAGGTCGGGGCGGACGGAGTGCACGGCCAGGAAGGTGTCCAGGCCCCGGGAGTCGGGCAGGGACAGCTCCATCATGACCAGGTCGATGCCGCCCTCGTCCAGCAGCGCCAGCCCGCCGGCCAGCGTCGCCGAGCGGCGCAGCGTGAAGCGGACGCCCTCCGCCCGGGCGAGCATCTCCCGGACGAAACGCGCCTCCAGGGCGTCGCTCTCCAGCAGCAGCAGTACGATGCGCTCGATGTCCATCCCTTGCCCGCGGTCAGACGGAGAAACCCCCGCGCGGGTCTCCCTCGCCGTAAGGAGTTATATTCCCTTCACGGAGGGGGCCGTAACGCCGGGCGGGCGGGCGGGCCCGCGCCCGCGGCCTAGCCGCCGGTGTAGCCCTCGGCGAAGTACCACTCCTGCCGGGGCGAGGCGACGCCGCGGGAATCGCTCCCGCCGTCCCAGACGCCGTTGTAGTTGAAGTACATGGCGCGCTCGGCCGCGATGGGCCGGTCGGAGGTGACCAGGGTGGCGAAGGCGGCGGCCTCCATCCCCTCGATACGGTCCACGTGGATGGTGAAGCGGCTCTGCGCCGGGACCACCAGGGATTGAAGCTCCACCACCCCGCCGTCCTCGCGCATGAACCGGCACCTGACGGCGGCGTCTTCCGCGCCCGGGTTGGCCAGCAGCAGCCAGGTGTCGAAGTCCTTGTCGGTGTAGCCCTCGGCGAAATGCCATTCGCACCCGCAGGAGGTGGAGCCGGCGGAGGCATGGCCGCCCTGTTTGCCGTGGTAGTCGAAGTACATGGCGCGCTCGGCCACGATGGGCCGGTCGGAGGCGACCCGGGCGGAGACGTTGCCCGGCGGCACCTCCCGGTTGACGTCGATGGTGAAGCGGGAGCGGGCGGGCACCTTCACCTTGAGCGGGACCTTCTCCCCGCCCTCCAGGAGGAAGTCGACGTCCACCGCCGCCTCGCTGCCGCCCGGGTTGGCCAGCAGCAGCCAGGTGTCGAAGCCGGCGCCGGTGTACCCTTCGGCCAGGAACCATTCCTGCGAGGCCTGGGTGATGCCCGCTCCCCCGCTGCCGCCCTTGAGCCCGTGGTAGTCGAAGTACATGGCGCGCTCGGCCACGATGGGCACGCCGTTGACGGAGTCCGCGCGCATGGACACGCCGGTGCCCCCGATGCCGGGCACCTGGTTGACGTGGACCGAGGCGCGGCTGTGCGGCGCCAGGTAGTATTCCTGCTCGATGGGTTCCTGCGCCTCGCGCAGGTAGGAGACCCGGGCCCAGGTCTCCCGGCCGTCCGGGTTGGCCAGCAGCAGCCAGGTGTCGAAGCCGGGATGGGTGCAGCCCTCGGCCAGAAACCAGCTTGCGGCGGGTTCGGGGGCGCCGATGGAGGCGCTGCCGCCCGGCCTCTTTCCGCCGTAATCGAAGTACATGGCGCGCTCGGCCACGATGCCGCCGGTCGAGGTGACGCGCAGGGAGACCTCGTCGTAGGGGAGGAGCGAGTCCACCCCGATGGTTGCCCTGCTGTTGGGGGCCACGCGGTAGTCCCGGGTCAGGGGGGGCTCGGTGGGGCGCAGGTATTCCACGTGCACGTCGGCGTCGTATTCCGAGGGGTTGGAGAGGAGCAGGAACTCGTCGAAGCGGTTGTAATAGGGCCCTCCCGCCACCCGCCGCCCCCAGGCGAAGTGGGACGACCAGTAGGAGTTGGTGTCCAGGCAGTCCAGGCTGACCCCGGCGTTGGAGCCGGTGGAGTGGATGAACAGCCCGTCGCCGACGTACATGCCGGCGTGGCCGATGTGGCCGGTGGACCCCCCGCCCTCCTCGTCGTACCAGAAGATGGCGTCGCCCGGCTTCAGCGCCTCGCGGCAGACGTAGAGGTAGCGGTCGTCGCGGGCCTGGTCGTCCGCCACCCGCATCATGCGGTAGCCCATGCGCATGCACAGCGTGTTGTAGATGAAGCCCGAGCAGTCGAACCCCCCCTCCGCCTCCGACTCCCCGCCGTAGAGGTAGGCCTGCCCCAGCCGCTCGAACCCGTACTCGAGGGCGGTCTGCTGCAGGTCGTTGGCGGCGGGCGGCCGGCAGCGCGCGGCGGTGAAGCTGTTGCGCAGGTAATCCGTGCGCCACCTCTCCAGGTTCGCCAGCCTCTGCAGGGTGAAGGCGAGGTTGCCGCGGGGATAAGGCCCGCCGGGCCAGACGCGCACCGAGAAGGGGTAGTCGCGGTCGTAATACTTGAGGTGCAGGTCGTGGAAGACCACCATGCTGCCGCCGTAGTAGGGGGTCCCGGGCACGATGTTGCAGATGTTGGCGGCCACGGCGTCCAGGCCCAGCCCGTGGGTGACCCCCAGGGTCAGCCGCTCGTAGATGACCGGCTCGTCCGGCAGGAAACAGTGCTCGGGGGTGATGTCCATCAGCCCGTGGTAGAAGGCCAGGTTGGCCCAGCGGTAACGGGGGTCCGAAGGGGGGAGGTCAGGGAAGTGGATGCCCGGCACGGGCTCCTCCGAGCCGTGCCCGAAGACGCAGACCAGCCCCCGCGCGGCGTCGATGCGGGTGACGTGTTCCGAGGGACGGAAGGCGCCGTCGCCGTAGCCCTCCATCCAGCCCCGGTCGGTGACGTAATCGATGGCCGCCCGGATGGCCGCGGGCTCGCCCCCCGTATCGGTGAAGGCCTGGGCGCGCGGAGCCGGCGCCGGGAACCACGCTGCGGCGAGCGCGGCGGCGAGCAGCACCGCCAGCAGCTTCTTCGGAAAGAGCCGCACGGCCTCACCCTCTTCTCTCACGCTTTCCCGCTTCCCTCTCTCGTTACTTCGTCCCGCCGCGAATCCTCCTTGAACTGAGACGCTCCGCCCGCCCCGATGGGTCCGGTTGGTCCGGCCCCGCTCATCCCACCAGCCGGCGCGCCCAGGGCAGGGACTGCAGCAGTCGGGTCAGGGCATAGGAGAGCGCCAGGGCCAGCCCCACCGTCAGGGGCACGCCGAGCAGGGGATGCACGAAGCCGGCGCCGACCCTGGCGTAGGCCAGGGCGTCCAGCACCAGCGCGTGCGACAGGTAGATCCCGAAGCTGGCCCCGCTCCAGCGGAGGAGGCGGGCGCGGGCGCGCGAGCCCGGCGGGGCCACGCGGTCCCAGCGCACGTACTTGAAGAAGAGGAACACCGCCGCCGAGACGACCATGGTGGTGGGGCTCAAGTACCCGAAGAAGTAGTCGTCGAAGCCGCCCGCGTTCCGGGCGGTCAGGTACCAGGTGCCCCAGGCGGTGGCGGCCGCCGCCGCCAGGCCTGCCAGGTAGAGCAGCCTCCGCCGCCCCAGGGGCACCCGGGCGGCGCCGAGGTAGCAGCCGAGCACCAGGTAGCCGGCCATCCCCCCGACCATCTCGATGGGCACGCCCACGCGGACGCGGGCGAAGCGCTCCGCAAGGCCGTAAGCCCCTGCCGCCACCGCCCACAGCGCCAGGAAGTAGGGAAGGCCGGCGGTGCCCACCGCCCCCACGTAGGGGCGGAGGATGGGGATCACCAGGTAGAGCCCGACGATCATGTAGAGGAACCAGAGGTGGTAGTAGACGGATCCCTCGGCCATGCCCACCGCGATGTCCCTGTAGGTCTTGGGCGCCGCCAGCAGTCCCGGCACGTAGCGCAGGGACCACAGCGAATACAGGGCCGTCCAGAAGAGCAGGGGGACGAGCACCCGCGACGCGCGCTTGCGCAGGAAGAGGCGCAGCGGCTCGTCCTTCGCCGGGTCCAGCAGCAGCATGCCGCTGATCATCACGAAGCAGGGCACGCACCAGCGGAAGAGCGCATTGACGACGTCCCCCGCCAGCCACCAGGCCCGGGAGACCTCGTTGTAGGAGAACATCACCCAGGAGAGATAGACGGTGTGCAGGGCCACCACCCCCACGGTGGCGGCCACCCGCAGCGCGTCGGCGAAGAAGGCCCTCTGCGGCGCGGGCGCGGGCACGGCCAGGCGGCGGCGGCGCGGGGGAGCCTGCTCCGCCGGCCGGCACGCGGAATCCCTTATCGCCTCCATCTCACGTCCCTTTCGCCAGGAGCGCGTCAATCGACGCCATATGGATATTTCTATCCAGAAACATTTTCACCTTGTCATTTATCTGCGGGCACCCCCGCCGGCCGCTCCGCTTGACAACCGCCGCACTCTGTATAGAATTGTTAGTTAGCGTTTACTAACAAGGAGAAAGGCAGGCGCTTGGCGACCGACAACGCGAGCCCGGCGGCATCAGGACGCCGCGAGCAGATCGTCACCACCACCATCGGCCTGCTCGCGCGCCACGGGCTTTCCGGCACCACCACCGCCCGCATCGCCCGCGAGGTGGGCATCTCCGAGCCCGCCCTCTACCGGCACTTCCTCAACAAGGAGGAGATCATCCTGGCCGCCCTGGACGCGGTGAGCGAGAACCTGGTGGGGATGATGTTCAGGGCGGCGGAGACCGAAACGGGCACCGTCGGCAAGATCCACGTCATGAGCGCGGCCCTCTACGATTTCATCACCGCCCACCCCCAGGAGTCGGTGGTGCTCTTCGAGGTGTTCAGCGCCTCCCGCGACAACCACCTCAAGCGGATCCTGCAGGAGAAGTTCCTAAACGGGATGGGCATGATGGAGCAGGTGCTGCGCGCGGGCATGGAGGCGGGGGACGTCAGGCCGGACATCGACGTGGAGCTGACCGCCTGGAAGATCATGTCGCTGGGCATAACCTTGAACTTCGCGGCCATGCTGGGCCTGAACCACGTCCTCACCGAGGAGCGGGCCCTCTCCGCCGTGGACGAACTGCTGGAGGAGATTTCCGAAGGGAACAGAGAAAGGAGCGTGTCAAGATGAAAGCACTGGTAATGGGAGGAGGCATGGCCGGCCTGGCCACGGCCATCAACCTGCTCGACCTGGGCATCGAGGTCGAGTTGATCGAGTCCGACGAGATCTTCGGCGGGCGCGCCAGCTCCTGGCTGGACGAGGACGGGGACATGATCGACAACGCCCTGCACGTCTTCTTCCCCTACTACGTGAACCTGGTCAACTTCTTCAAGAAGATGGGGATCTACGAGAACATCGCCTGGAAGGGCACGGAGTTCTACTACGCCCAGGACAACGGCGAGCAGGCGGTCATGCGGTTCGCCAAGCTGCCCGCGCCCTTCCACGCTGCGGCCGCCTTCCTGTCGCTGATCAAGGCCTACAAGGGCATCCCCAAGTGGAAGATGCTCTTCACCGCCGCCTCCCTGGGCACCGCCGTCCTCTTCTCCCAGGAGAAGATCGATTCCCTGGACAGCATGACCCTGGCGCAGTACAACGCGCGCCGCGGGCCCCACGACGCCATGAAGCCGCTGGAGCCGGGCATCAACGGCCTGACCTTCACCCCCTCCTGGATGATCTCGGCCAAGGTCATGGTCAACTGGTTCAGGAAGGTCGGGGCCTCCTACGAGACCTCCCGCGTCGGCTTCGCCAACGGCGGCCTGGGCGAGATCTGGGTGGGCAACTGCCTGGACTACATCGGCAAGAAGGGCGGCAAGGTGGAGCTGGGCAAGGCCGTCACCTCCATCAACATCTCCGACGGCAAGGTCTCAAGCGTCACCGTCAACGGCTCCGAGGAGCGCACCGCCGACCTGTACATCTCCACCATGAGCCCCTACTCCCTGCGCAAGGTGCTGCCGGACGAGGCCTACTACTTCGACTACTTCAAGGACCTCATGCACTTTTCCTACGCCCCCTCGCTCTCCCTGCAGGTCTGGTTCGACCGCAAGCTCACCGACGTCGACGTGACCTTCTTCTCCAACGACTGCATCTTCAACACCTACGCCGACCTCTCCAACGTGCTGCCCCATATCTTCAAGGGCGGGTCCATGTTCGAGATGGTGCTGTCGCCGGCCGACCACATCGAGGGCCTGCCGGACGAGGTCATCTTCGACAAGGCCATCAACGACATCAAGCGCCTCTTCCCCGAAGCCCGCGAGGCCGAGGTGAAGAAGTGGAAGGTGGTGCGGGAGCGCCAGGGCGTCTACCGCGCCTATCCGGGCATGGAGAAGCACCGCCCCTTCCAGCGCAGCCCCTACGAGAACATGTACCTGGCCGGCGACTACACCAAGACCCACGTCAGCTCCGGCGGCATGGAGGCGGCCATCTGGACCTCCAACAAGTGCGCCGAGCTGGTGGCCCAGGACAAGCTGGGCAAGACCATCAGCCTCAACGAGGAGTTCAACGTCGACCGCGGCTTCACCCCCGTCATGAAGATCTTCAACCGGGTGGCCCCGTTCGCCGTCGGCGGCCTGGTGATGACGGCCCTGGCCAGGCGGATGCTCGCCAAGCTCACCAAGAAGGACTGAACGTAAGCGGTTTTCCGAAAAGCACCGAAGGGGGCGCTCAAGCGCCCCCTTCTCGCTTGCCCGGTCCGGGGTCGCGCCCCGGCGGCACCTCCACCCGGATGGTGGTGCCCCGGCCCGGCGCGCTTTCCACCTCGAAGCTCCCCCCCATGGTCTCGGCCCGCTCCCGCATGGACGCCAGGCCCAGGCCGCCGCGGTGCGGGGCGGAGGCCGGGTCGAAGCCGGCCCCGTCGTCGGAGACCTCCAGGCGGATGCGGCCGCCCGCCCGGCGCAGGCTCACCCGCACCCGGGAGGCCGAGGCGTGGCGGGAGACGTTGTTCAGGGCCTCCTGCACCATGCGGTAGATGGAGTTCTCGTAGAGGCTGCCCGGCTCCAGCCCCTCCTCGAGGTCCTGCTCCACCTCCACCCGGTAGGTCACCGCGAAGCGGTCCAGCAGGCTGGCCAGGGCCCGGGTCAGGCCCAGCACCTCCACCGAGGAGGGGCGCAGGTCGGTGATGATGCGGCGCAGCTCGGAGAGGGAGGAGCGGGAGCTCGCGAGCATGACCTCGAGCTCCCGGCGCAGGCGCTCGTCGGGGCCGGAGCCCAGCAGGGCCTCGGCCTTGTAGATGATCTCCAGCAGGGTCTGGGCCATGGAGTCGTGCAGTTCGCGGCTGATGCGGGAGCGTTCCTCCTCGCGGACCCGGGCCAGCCGCAGCATCAGGTCGGCGGTCCTCTCCTGCTGCTCCCGGCTCTCCCGGTAGAGGCGGGCGTTCTCGATGGCGATGGCCGCGAAGGCGGCGATGCCCTCCATGACGCGCACGTCCTCCTCGCTGAAGCGGTGGCGCCGGCCGGGCTCGTAGATGAGGATGAACCCGGTGACCCGGTCCTTCTGGAGTATGGGCACTCCCAGGGCCGAGACCATGCCGACGGCCTTCGCGTGCTCGTTGTTGGCGCGGGGATCGGTGCGCGCGTCCTCCACGTAGACGGTCTCCCTTTCCTCCACCATCTGCATCGCCGCCTCGCCCAGGAAGTCCGCCTCGAGCTCTCCGGCTTCAAGAAGCGCCGGGATGGGATCGTCCGGGTCCAGGGCGAATACGGCGGCCACCTCCATGCGGTCGCCGAAGAGGGCGACGGAGACGCGGCTGATGCCGCCCATCCTCCGGGAGGAGATGGCGACGATCCGCCCGAGCACCTCGTCCAGGTCCAGGCCGGAGGTGATGGCCCGGCCCACCTCCTGCAGCAACTGCCTCTCGTGCGCCAGGGACTTCTCCCTCTCCAGGGCCATCTCCCGGGACAGCTCCAGGCCCATCTGGCGTCCCACCAGGTCCAGGAAGCCCCGCCGCTCCCCGTCCAGTGCGGGGGTGCCACGGGCCCCCAGCAGCTTGATGACCCCGATGTTCTCGCCGCGGTGCCTCAAGGGGAGCGCCACCGAGCCGGACCTCTCCTCCAGCCAGGAGCCGTGCATCAGGCGCCCCGCGGGGCCGGCCTCCTCGAGCAGGAACTCCCGCATGGTGCGGGGCCCGTCGATGTCCCTGAAGGCCTCGCGCAGGGCGGCCACGACCCCGTCGTCGAAGGCGAGCCGGCCCGGCCCGCGCGCGCCGCCCTCCTCCGCGGAGTAGCGGTAGATCCGGCGGGCGGCCACAGCGAAGAGCACGAGGGCTCCCTCCTCGAAGCCGAACTCGCAGACGACGTACTCCAGCGCCGCCTCCACCATCCGGTCGATGTCCGGGGCCGTCTGCGTCTTCTCCAGAAAGGAGGCCAGGAACCTGTCCACGGGGCCTCACCCCTCCCTTCCCGGTCCGGGGTCGCGCCCCGGCGGCACCTCCACCCGGATGGTGGTGCCCCGGCCCGGCGCGCTTTCCACCTCGAAGCTCCCCCCCATGGTCTCGGCCCGCTCCCGCATGGACGCCAGGCCCAGGCCGCCGCGGTGCGGGGCGGAGGCCGGGTCGAAGCCGGCCCCGTCGTCGGAGACCTCCAGGCGGATGCGGCCGCCCGCCCGGCGCAGGCTCACCCGCACCCGGGAGGCCGAGGCGTGGCGGGAGACGTTGTTCAGGGCCTCCTGCACCATGCGGTAGATGGAGTTCTCGTAGAGGCTGCCCGGCTCCAGCCCCTCCTCGAGGTCCTGCTCCACCTCCACCCGGTAGGTCACCGCGAAGCGGTCCAGCAGGCTGGCCAGGGCCCGGGTCAGGCCCAGCACCTCCACCGAGGAGGGGCGCAGGTCGGTGATGATGCGGCGCAGCTCGGAGAGGGAGGAGCGGGAGCTCGCGAGCATGACCTCGAGCTCCCGGCGCAGGCGCTCGTCGGGGCCGGAGCCCAGCAGGGCCTCGGCCTTGTAGATGATCTCCAGCAGGGTCTGGGCCATGGAGTCGTGCAGTTCGCGGCTGATGCGGGAGCGTTCCTCCTCGCGGACCCGGGCCAGCCGCAGCATCAGGTCGGCGGTCCTCTCCTGCTGCTCCCGGCTCTCCCGGTAGAGGCGGGCGTTCTCGATGGCGATGGCCGCGAAGGCGGCGATGCCCTCCATGACGCGCACGTCCTCCTCGCTGAAGCGGTGGCGCCGGCCGGGCTCGTCCGTCAGGATGGATCCGATGACCTCGCCCTGGTAGATCACGGGCACCCCCAGCATGGAGCGGATGCCCATGGCCCGCACCAGCCCGTGGTTGAGCCGGGGATCCTCCCATGCATCGTCCACCAGGATGGTCTCCCCTTCCTCGTGGACGATGCGCCCCCCCTCCCCCAATTCCTCCTGGCGCGGCCGCGCCTCGAGGAGAAAGGCGACGGCGGGGTCGTCGAGGTCGCTGGCATAGGCCAGCTCCAAGAGGCCCTCCTCCCCCTTGAACAGGAAGACCATGCAGCGGGAGACCCCCAGGGCATGCAGGGAGGCGGCGGCGATGTGGGAGAGCACCTCGTCCAGGTCCAGCTCGGAGATGATGGCCCTTCCCGCTTCCAGCAGGGCCGCGCCCTCCCCCGCCAGCAGCCGCTCCTTCCACAGGGCCCGTTCGCGCGCCAGCTCCAACTGCACCTGCCGGACCATGATGCTCAAAAAGGAGCGCTCCTCCTCGCTCAGGGGCGGACGGCCGTCCTGGCAGAGGCCCAGAAAACCGGCGACCCCCTCCATGACCACCAGCGGGAAGAGCAGGTGCTCCTCCACCCGCCGCCCCAGCAGCCTTCCCAGCAACAGGTCCAGGCGCAGCTCGCTCCCGGCGTCCAGCAGGGCCGAGAGGTCCCCCATGCGCTCCAGCTCGTCGCAAAGCCGGTCGAGGCCCGCCGCGTCCAGCGCCGGCTCGGCTCCCTCCGGCAGGGAGACGGCGTGCAGGGGGACGGGGCGGAAGACGACGGCCAGCCCGCAGGAGAAGCCGAACCTCTCCACCAGGTAACGGAGCGACCCCTCCAGCGTCTCCCGCGGGCCGGCGGCGGCATGCAGGACCTCGAGGAAGGCGGGAAGGTAGGTGAGCCGGCTCATCTCATTCGTCGGGGGGAGGCTGCGGCAGATGGCGGCGGACCGTCTCGGTCAGGAGCGCCGTGCCCCTGTCGAGTTCTACGATGAGCTCGCGCAGCGCCTGCGGGTCCAGCCGGTCCGCCTCCTCCGCCAGCAGCTGCGCGAAGCCGCGCACGTAGGTGAGGGGCGTGGAGAGCTCGTGCGCCAGGCGCCGCACGTCCTCCTCGTCCAGGGCGGCGGAGGGCCCCGCCGGCGGCTCCCCTTCCTCCGCGGAGCGCGGCCCGCGCAGCGCCGGCATCAGCCAGGGCAGGGCCCGGCTCAACGCCTGCAGGCGCCCCTCGTCCACCTGCGGCGCCCGCACCCCGCCCAGCACCAGCACGCCCTCCACGGCGGATCCGTCCTTTACGGGCAGGAAGAGCAGCGGATCGTGCCCCTCATCCAGGTTGGCCTGCCGGAAATCGTCCCAGTCCCGGAAGAACGTCCGCAGGCCCTTGGCCTCGTCCGGCGACAGCCCCTCGCCGAGGCCCAGGACCCGCCCGGCCAGCGCCTCCAGCGCCTCCATGCGGGCCGGCCGGATGCGCAGCCGGCCCGCATGGACGGCGAAGTCGTCGGAGCAGCCGTACGACGCCCTCAGGTCGGCGTGCTCTTCCTCCACGCGGTAGGCGGCGCATGCCGATGCGCCGCAGAAGTCCGCGAACTCCTTGAGCAGGACGCCCGCCGGCTCCTCCCCGGCGGCCGTCCGCGCGCCCCGGGCGGCGCAGCGGCCGAGGAAGTCCATGGCCAGCCCGGCCTCCGCCGCCGCGGCCCGCAGCGCCTCCTCCCCGGAGACGTCCTCCACCGCCGCCACGAACTCCGCCGCGGCCCCGCCATCCGCGCGCAGCGGGGCGAGCCTCATCCGCAGCAAGGAGCGGGAGCCCTGCCGGCCGGGGAACGCGAGCACCGCCTCCGCCCGCCCCGGGCCCGCCGCTTGCGAGCCGGCGAGCTCACGGACCCTCTCCCAGTTCTCGGCGCCCAGCACCTCGGCCAGCGACGCGCCGGGGGCCCGCTCCCCCGCCGTCTGCAGCAGCCTCCCCGCCTCGCGGTTGCAGAGGGTCACCCGGCCTTCCGCGTCGAAGGCCAGCAGGCCGCAGGGGGCGTCGTGCAGGAGGCTCGCGCCCCGGGCCCTCTCCCCTTCTTTCTCGCGCCAGAGCCGGCGCAGTTCGGTGAAGTCCTTGGCGCAGCCCAGGAAGCCCCCGGGCTTTCCCCGGCCCCCCGGCAGCGCGCTGAAGGTCACGTTGACCAGCACCTCCCGCCCCTCCCGGGTGCGCAGTTCGAGCTCGCCCCGCCAGGGCGCCAGCCTCACCGTCTCGATGATCTGTTCCACCACCTGCCGGGGCTCGGGCGAGGCCATCCAGGAAGAGAGGTGGCTCGAGCAGAGCTCCTCCCACCCCGCGCCCATGAGCCTCTGGAAGGAGAGGTTGGCGAAGGAGAGGTTGCCCTCGCGGTCCAGGATGAAGAGGGGGTCGACGACGGCCGCGAGGTCCTCCTTGCGGGAGACCTCGCGCTCCTCCGCCATGCCCGGCAGGGGCAGCGGCGTCTCGCGCTCTTGCGGCCGTTTACGGTCGAGCGGCGCCTTCTCCTCCAGGCTCACCAGGGTCAGCAGGATGCCCGTCTTGCCCAGGGCCGCCAGCGGGTAGGGGACGGCGGAAGCCAGCAGCGCCACCATCCGCCTGCCCAGCCGGTACCCCAGGGCGTAGTTCTCCACCCCCCGGCCGCGGGCGGCCTTGTCCAGGAGGCTCTTGAGCATGCGGCCCAGGTCCGGGTCGAGGGAGGAGAGGAGGCGGCCCCGGGCCTCGCCGCCCGAGAAGACCTCGGCGTCGCCCATGGCCTCGAGGACCGTCCCGTCGGAGTCGAGGATAAAGGTGGTGGAGATCAACGGCTCTCTCAAGTTCCCCCCTTCCCTGGATCACGCGCCTCTTCTGCATCCATTTATACACCGCCGGCGGCCTTCCGCATAATGTTTCTGCCTCATTTGACGCTTCACCTCCACTCCATCTAAACTTGGGAGGCGCTGCAACCCCGGGGAGGGCGGGCGCGGCATCGAGCGAGGTGGTAGAAGTGGGTTCGAACATCTTCCGCTTTCCGGTACAGCTGGTCTTCGGGGAAGGCTGCGTGGAGGACCTGAAGACCTTCGCCTCCAACTTCGGCGAGCGGGCGCTGCTGGTGACGGGCCCGGGCCCCACCAGCCGGCTGGACGCGGTCGGATCCGTCATGGACATCCTGTCGGGGGAGGGCATCGGCTGCGTCCACTTCAGCGAGGTGCCCTCCGACCCCGACACCGATACGGTGGAGGCCGGGGCGGCCGCGGCCCGGGAGGCCGGGTGCGATTTCGTCATCGGCCTGGGCGGAGGCAGCCCCATGGACGCCGCCAAGGCCATCGCCGCCCGGCTGACCAACGAGGGGCCGGTGAGCGGCTGGGCGGGGGTGGGGGCCGTCCGCAACCGGGCCCGGCCCGTCATCTGCGTGCCCAGCACCTCGGGGACGGGCAGCGAAGCGACCTCCATCGCGGTGATCACCGACGGCGCCAGGAAGCAGAAGATGTCCATCGTCAGCCAGAACATCTATCCGGCCCTCTCCCTGGTGGACCCCCTGCTCAGTGCGAGCATGCCCCCCGAGCTCACCGCGGCCACGGGGATGGACGCCCTCACCCACGCCGTGGAGTCCTACGTGGCCAGGCGGGCCTGGGCGCCCACCCAGGGCCTCTCCTACCGGGCGGTCCAGCTGATCGCGGCCAATCTCGAGCGGGCCTGCGCGGACGGGGAGGACCTGGAGGCGCGCCGCAACCTGAGCCTGGCCAGCATGATCGCGGGCATCGCCTTCACCAACGCCGGCCTGGGGCTGGCCCACGCCATGGCCCACGTCCTGGGGAGCCGCTTCCGGGTGCCCCACGGCACGGCCAACGCGGTCCTGCTCCCCCACGTCATGCGGTTCAACCTGGAAGCGCGCCCCGCCCTCTTCCGCGAGCTGGCCCAGGCCCTGGGCGAGGACGTCTCCGGCCTTCCCGCCGCGGCGGCCGGGGAGAAGGGCGTCGAGGCGGTGAGGGCGCTGGCGGAGCGGCTGCCCCTGCCGTCCTCGTTGGGGGACCTGGGGATCAAGCCCGCCAGCCTGGAGCTCCTCTCCTCCGAGGCCTTTCTCAACACCCGCCTGCGCTCCTCCAATCCGCGCGAGACGGTGCTCGACGACGTGGCGGGGGTGTTCCGCTCCGCCCTCTAGGGGGCGCCGGTGCATCCCTTGCTTTCAATCCCGGCGGCCCCGTGCTATATTGATGTTGCGCACTTGGCTCCCGAGGTCATAAGCGAGATTGCGGGGATCTCCGCCGATACGTCAAAGAGGCTTTACTCGGGAGCTGATCTCTTTGCGGGGCGAGACCCTTCCCTTTCCCGGCATGTTCCACATCATAGGCCGGTGGCGGCTGCCGGGATATCGTGTCTTCAGGTGAGGAGATGAACGACAGGCTTCCCTGGGTGGACACGACCAAGTGCGACATCGCGGGCGTGTGCGGAGAGTGCAAGGCCTCCCGGTTGTGCGTGAACGGCTCGTTCGAGGTGATCGCGGACGCAGGGGGCTGCCGCATCGGCATCGACTACGAGAGATGCAAGCGCTGCGGGGAATGCGTGCACGCCTGCGCGCTGGGCGCGGTGAAGATGATCTGAGAGGCACGGTTGCGGGACGACCGGAGGACCGCGAAAGGAGGTGCGCCGGGATGAAGCGTTACACCATCCCCCGCGTGGCCCACTGCTCCGAGGGCTGCACCGGACGGACCTGAGCAGGTCCTAAAAAGGCTCGGTAAAGCGTCGCGGGAGGGCGGGCGGCTGGCCCGCCCTCCGCCTTGCCCGGAAGGCCGCCCTGCCGCACTCCGCCACTCTGGTATAATGACAGGCGACCGAGGCGGAGCCGATGGAGGTTGGGAGGACGCGTGGGCAAGACCTGCTGGGACAGGCTTCCGGCAAAGCAGATCAAGCTGGCCCAAGAGGGCAGGCTCCTCGATTACCTGCGCCGCTCGGTGCTCCCCTTGAGCCCCTACTACCGCGAGATGGCGGAACGGCTGGAATTGGGGCCGAAGGACTTCCGCAGCCGTGCCGACCTGGGAAAGCTGCCCTTCACCTGCAAGGCGGACATCGCCCCCGTCCCCGAAGACCCGGAGCGCCCCTCGAGGCTGGTATTGCAGCCGCCCGGCGCGGATCCGCAGGCGGAGGGGATGCGGGCGCTGGGGGCCAGGTGGTCCAGGATGGTGCTGGGACGGGAGAAAGCCCGGCAGCGCCTGCTGTTCGATTACAACCCCGGTCACGTCCACTTCACCACCGGCCGGACCGCGCTGCCCACTCCCATCTTCTACACCCCTTCAGACCTCGTCCTGACCCGCGAATGCGGCCGCAGGATGGCCGAGGTCATCGGCCTGCGCACCGAGGACACCATAATCAACGCCTTTCCCTTCGCTCCCCACCTCTCCTTCTGGATGGCCTACTTCACCGCGGAAACGCTGGGCGCGGCGGCCGTTCACACCGGGGGCGGGAGGGTGCTCGGGTCGGCCAGGATCCTCGAGGCCTGCGAGCGCTTCAAGGCCACGGTCCTGGTGGGCACGCCCGGTTACTGCTATTACCTGCTGCGCCTGGCCGCCACGGAACGACTCGACCTCTCCTCGCTGCAGACCATCGTCCTGGGCGGCGAGCGCGCGCCCGAGGGCATGCGGGCGAAGATGCACGACCTGCTGCGGCAGGCGGGCGCCGGCAACGTGCGCATCTTCGGCAGCTACGCCCTCACCGAGGGCAGGGTGGCCTGGGTGGAATGCCGGGAAGCCGTGGAGAGGGGGGAGTCCTCCGGCTATCACCTCTTCCCCGACCGCGAGCTCATCGAGGTCATCGACCCCGAGAGCGGGGAGCCGGTGGGCGAGGGCGAGAGGGGGGAGATCGTCTACACCTCCCTGGGCTGGCACGGGAGCGCGCTGCTGCGCTACCGCACCGGCGACGTGGTCGAGGAGGGGCTGTCCTGCGAGCCCTGCCCCTACTGCGGGCGGACGGTGCCCCGCCTCGGGCCGACCATCGGCCGCCTCTCCGATTACAAGGAGTTCCAGCTGACCAAGATCAAGGGGACCCTGGTGGACCTGAACGCGTTCTACCCCATCCTCTCCGGACACCCGGGGGTGCAGGAATGGCAGCTGGTCATCGGCAAGCGCAACGACGATCCCTTCGACCTGGACGAGATCTACCTGTTCGTGACGCCCATGGAGGGGCTCAAGGACCGGGTCCTCAAACAGGAGCTCGAAGAGATCATCCTGAGGGAACTGGAGATCGCCCCGACCAGGATAACCTTCCAAAGCCTGGACAAGCTGCTGGACCGGCTGGGCCTGGACACGCACGCCAAGGAGCTGCGGATAGTGGACCGGCGCCCGGCCGCCGGTTGAACGGGAGGAGGGAGGATACGGGGCAGGGCAAGTGGGGAAAAGGAGGTCCGCAATGGCTGTGAACTGTCCGGGGTGCGGCAAGGAGAACAGCGACGGCGCCAGGTTCTGCAGGAACTGCGGGGCGGCCATCATCCCGCCTTCCGCGGCGACGGTGATGCAGCCGCCGCCGGCCTTCGACCCCTCCACCGCCCCCACCACCGCTCTGCCCACGGTCACGCCCGATGCGGCCCCGGCGCACACGCCTCCCCCTCCCCCCTATACGCCGCCGGCCCCCGCCTATGTGCCGCCGGCGCCGGCCTACGCTCCCCCCGCCCAGCCTTACAGCCAGCCCATCCAGCCCCAGCCCTATGCCCCCGTTTACCGGCAGCCGGCCTACCCCGCGACCGCGGCGGCAGGCGCCGCTTCCCGGCGGAGCGGCGCCTCCATCGCCGGGGCCTTGATCGTTTTGATCTGCGGCATCCTCATCCTGGCCTCCTCCTTCATGGCCTGGTGTGGGGTTGGCGGATTCTTCTCGGTGAGCGGATGGGACCTCATGAAGGATATGCAGGACAGCGGCAAGAACCCCTTCGTCAACTCCGCCGACCTGGGGACGGGGGGATCGAAGCTCATCTTCTCCGGGCTGTGCTCGCTGATCATCGGCGCCGTCATCATCCCTTTCGGGCTGCTGACGCTGTTCGTGAGGTCCAAGGGGCTGGGGGTGCTCCCGCTCCTCCTGTCCATCGGGGCGCTGATGGTCGCGGGCATCAACGCCTACTCCTTCCTGACCATCGAGGGGTTCAGCCTGGAGGCGGGGATGTACGTGCTGCTCCTCGGGTCCGTCGGGTCGACCGTCGGGAGCATCGTCTGCACGGCCGGGTGACCTGGCAGGAAGGGCGGCAAGTTGCGCAGCGGGGGTGATGCCGCGCCCATCGCCGTACTGACCAACATCGAGTCGGGCAGGAACCGGCGCGGCAGGTTCACGAGATACCGCCTGCCGGAGATCATCGGCTCCCGCGGCACGGTGGTGGAGACGGAGACCGTCGAGGAGACCGCTCCGGCCGTCGACGGTTTCATCGAGGCCGGGGCCGGGGTCATCTGCCTCAACGGGGGCGACGGCACCACGCAGCGCGTCCTCACCCACCTCATCAACCGCCTGGGGGAGGAGGGCACGCTTCCCCTGCTCTTCCCCCTGCGCGGCGGCACCATGAACGTCCTCGCCGCCAACCTGGGTTTGAAGGGCAGGCCCGACGAGCTGGCCGCCCGGGTGGTCCGGCGGCTGGAACGGGGCGGGGAGCTTCCCTGGACCAGCGTGCCCACCCTCCGCCTGAAGAGGGATTTCGCCGACCACAGCGACCTGGAGTACGGGTTCTTCTTCGGCAACGGCGCCCTCTACCGCTTCGACCGCGTCTACTACCGGCAGACCGACGGGGGCCCGGTGGCCGCGGCCGGGCTCTTCTGCAAGTGCGCGCTGGCCGGAGCCACCGGCTTCACGCGTTACGCCGAGATCTTCGGCGCCACCCCGATGCGGGTGACGGTGGACGGCTTCGAGATGCCCGGCTCCAGCTTCACCATCGTGCTGGCCGTCTCCCTCAAGCGGGTGGTGCTCACCTTCAACCCCTTCCGGGAGGGAGACGGCGGAGACTTCTACGTCCTGGCCGCCGGGCTCCCCTTCAGGAAGATGATGTCGCGCCTGGACCGCCTGCTCTGGGTGCGGGGAGACCGGCCGCCGTTTTCCCGGGAGGAATACTGGAACAGCCGGGGCTCCGAACTTATCATCGACGCCCGGGAAGGCTACACCCTGGACGGCGAGGTCTTCGACCTGGAGGAACCCCACCGCCTGACCATCACCCGCGGCCCCGACATCCGCATCCTCCGCCCCTGACCC
>CAZETE010000011.1:36426-50167 GCA_964515075.1 uncultured Actinomycetota bacterium
CCTGACCCCGGATTCTGTTTGTTTATCGGGCGGGCGATGTGGATATATATGTAGCGAGTGATCCCTGCGTCGTGGAGGAAGGTTCGCCATGAAGCTGGCCATGATCGCGCCGGTGTGGATTCCCGTGCCCCCCGACGGCTACGGCGGCATCGAGAGGATGCTCAAGCTGCTCACCGACGAGCTGGTGGAGCTGGGCGTGGAGGTGACCCTCTTCACCGTCGGCGGCTCGCGGACCAGGGCCCGGCAGGTCGTCTCCTATGAGGAGCCCCCCACCGCCCACATGGGGGAGGCCCTCTACGACTGCTATCATACCGGGCTGGCCTTCAAGCGCATCAGGGACGGCGGCTTCGATCTCGTCCACGACCACGCCGGGTTCGTGGGGGTGGCCTTCGCGGACTTCCTGCCCATCCCCATGGTGCACACCCTGCACGGCCCCTTCGAGCCACAGGTGAAGGACTACTACTCCGCGTTCGCCTCGGACGTCCATTACGTGGCCATCAGCCGCTACCAGCAGCAGTGCTGCCCCGGCTTGAACTACGCGGGCGTGGTCTACAATGCCGTGGACATCGAGGAGCACCGGCCCGGCGGGGAGAAGGAGGACTACCTGGTCTGCGTGGGCCGCATCTGCGAGGACAAGGGGACCCACAACGCCGTACGCATCGCCCTGGAGCACGGTCATCGCCTGTTCCTGGCGGGCAAGATCGAGCAGGGCCGGGACCGGGAGTTCTTCCGGCGCGAGATCGAACCGCGCCTGGACGGAGAGCGCGTCGCCTACCTGGGCGAGATATCCCAGGCCGAGAAGGTCCGCCTGCTCCAGCGGGCCCGCTGCTTCCTCTTCCCCATCCAGTGGGAGGAGCCCTTCGGGCTGGTGATGACGGAAGCCATGGCCTGCGGCACCCCGGTGGTCGCAACGCGCTGGGGCTCCACCCCGGAGGTGGTCGCGCACGGGAAGACCGGCTTCCTGGCGGACTCGCTGGAGGAGGTGCCCGCCCTGCTCGAGAGGGTCTCGGAGATCGACCCGGTCGCATGCCGCCAGGAGACGGTGCGCAGGTTCAGCCCCCGCGCCATGGCCGAAGGGTACCTGGAGGCCTACGAGAAGGCGCTCTCCTCCCGGGGCCTTCCCCGTCTCTCCCAGGCCGCGCGCTAATAGCCCCGGGGTATGACGAAATACATGGCCCGCTCGGCCACCACCGGGCAATCCGCCCCCACCCTGATGGAGAAGGCAGCCTCCTCCAGGCCCGCCAGCTCGTCCACGTGGACGGACACCCTCCGCCAGGGGCCGACGGTGAAGAAGTAGTCGAGGACGGCCCCGTCCTCCCGCGCGAAGCTGACGATCATCGAGGCCGTCTCGCCCCCGGGGTTGGAGAGCAGCAGCCAGGTGTCGAAGGACTCGCCCGTGTATCCCTCGGCGAAGTACCAGGTGGCGGAGGCCTCCGGAGAGCCTATGGAGGCCTGCCCGCCGCGCCGGCTGTCCAGGCTGTAGTACTGGGCCCGCTCGGCCACCACCGGGCAATCGGAGGAGAGGGTGAAGGCCGCGTCCTGATAGTCCAGGAAGGGAAGCTCCTGTATGGGCACGGTGACGCGCGAGTGCGCGCCCACCGAGAAGGTATGGCGGACGTTGCCGTCCCCGAGGAAGAAGTCGACGTCCACCGTGGCGTCCTGCTCCCCCCCGTTGCCGATGAGGAGATAGCTCTCGAAGAACTCGCGGGTGCAGCCCTCGGCGAAGTACCACCGGGTCGAGGGCTGGGCGGCCCCCATGGACACGTGCCCCCCCTCGACCAGGCCCTTGCGGAAGTACATGGCCCGCTCGGCCACGATGGGGCCCGAGGCGTGGACGTGGGCGGAGAAGGCCGCCTCCTCCATGCCGGGGATGCCGTCGACCGGCACGGAGAAACGGGACCGGGGGGCGATGGGATATTCCTGGCGCAGCGTCGCCCCGCCCTCCAGCTGGAAGTCCAGCCGGGCGGTTACGCCGGCGTCGCCGGGGTTGGAGAGCAGCAGGTAGCTGTCGAAGTCGCCGGCGCAGCAGCCCTCGGCGAAGTACCAGTCGCCGGAGGGGGCGGTGGCTCCCGTGGTCACCGAGCCGTCCGACTTGCTGTTGTCGTAAATGAAGTACATGGCCCGCTCGGCCACGATGGGGCGGGAGGAGTGGACGCTCATGGAACAGGAGACCTCCTGCAGGCCGGGCACCTCGTCCACCGGCAGGGTGAAGCGCGAGTGGGCCGCCACGAAGTAGTCCCGCGACACCGCGGCGTCCCCCTCCAGCAGGAACTCGACGCGCACCTCGGCGCCGGCGTCCCCGGGGTTGGCCAGCAGCAGCCAGGTGTCGAAGGTGTCGAAGGTGCAGCCTTCGGCGAAGTACCAGTCGTTGGAGAGCCCGGTGGACCCGATGGTGCCGGCGCAGCCGTTGACCACCCTGCGGGCATGGGAGGCATAGGTGATGTGGATGGGGGTGCCGTCCGGGGCCCAGGCGTAAGGCCAGTAAGCTTCCAGCGGGTGGAGGCGCACGCAGCCGTGGGAGGCCGGGGCGCCCAGCCCTTCCTCGTAGCGGGGGGTGGCCCGGGGCCAGCCGTGCATGCCGTGGCCGGCCGTGAAGCTGAGCCAGTAGTCGCACCCGGCGTTGTAGCGGAGGTGGTTGAGGACCCGGAAGTTCCCGGTGGGCGTGGAGCCCGGACGCGCCCCGGTGGAGCAGCGCAGGATGTTGACGAGCTGGCTCCCCTCGTAGTAGAAGACCTTCTGGTCGGTGATGGAGATGAGGATGCTCTTGGCCCCCGCCGCCGCGGTGAACGCCGGCTTGAGAAGCGCGCCGACCGGCTCGCAGGGCGGCCCCTCCGTCCACGAGTCGTCGAGGGAGGTGACCCGGTAGTAATAAGCGACTCCCGCCTTCGCCGTGTCGTCCAAAAAGACCGGGTAGTCCAGCATGGAATCCGACGACTTGCCCCCCACCAGCTCGTAAGCCCCCCCCGGGTCCCCGGACCGGTAGACCTGGTAGCCGATGACGCCCGCATCGGCCTCCCAGGTGAGGCCGATGCGCTTCCCGGCGTCCTCGGGGCGGTCGAGCTGGCGCAGGCCTGCGGGCGCGGCGGGGCCCTCTTCCCCCCGGGCCGGCGCCGCCGGGCATCCCGACGGCGGTAACAGGGCGATGATCAGTGCCGCCGCGGCTGCGATGACCGCCGCCGCCTTGACATAAGCGAAGCGTCTCATGCGGTTCCCCCTCCACGTTCCTCAGAGGGCGTGTGCCCCTGCCTCGCTCAATTATAGTCGCGCGCGCGGCCCGCTTCAATCGGCGGACCCCTCCTGTCCTTTGCCGCCCGAACCGCGTTCTGTTATGCTGAAACGGTCGGTTTCTGGCTTCGCGGGAAGGGAGGAGAGGAACGCATGTTCAAGAGGAAGAAGACCGCCCTGGTCACCTACTTCTCGAAGACCGGCCACACCCGGCAGGCGGCCGATGCCGTCGCCCGGGGCCTGGAGTCGGCCGGCGTGAAGGCCGTGGTCAAGTCCCTGAGCGAAGTGGGGCGGGAGGAGATCGGCGGGTACAACATCCTCGCCGTGGGCTCCCCCACGCGCGGCGGCAACCCGGCCAGGGCGGTGAAGAGGTTCCTCAAGGGCCTGGACCGGAAGGCCCTGAAGGGCATGACCGCCGCGGGCTTCAGCGCCTACTCCGGGATGCGGGGCAAGCACACCGTCAAGGGCCTGCGCAGGCTGCTGAAGAAGCGCGGCGCCGGCAAGGTGGTCAAGGGAGTGGCGGTGAAGGCGGGGGTGCCCTTCAGCCTCTGGACGGGCCCCGACGCGTCCGAGAAGGACGTGGAGCGCCTGGTCTCCCTGGGCCGCAGGCTCGGCGGCAAGCGCCGCTGAAAGGGAGGCCCCGGCGGGCCTAGTCCTCCTCCAGCATGTTGAAGCGGACCGTTTCCTTGCGGGTGTTGAGGATGGCGTAGTTGCCCTCGCGCAGGCTGCCGGGGTTGATGACCACCGTGCGCCCGACGGACTCCACGCCCTGGGAGCCGTGGGCGTGCCCGCAGAAGACGTAGGCCGGCCGGTGCTGCTCGATCAGCTCCCGCAGCAGCGGGCTCCCCACGTGTTCGCCGCCCTCGAGGTCCACCGTCTCGGCCAGGGGCGGGTAGTGGGTGAGCAGGATGGGGTCCTGGGGTAGTTGCTGCAGCACCTGCAGGTGATAGGCCAGCTCCCACTCCGGGAAGCGGTTGACCAGCTCGGTCTCGCGCTCGTCCTCGGTGATATCCCCCCCGAAGCCCACCAGCACGAAGTCGCGTCCGGCGTTGATGAAGCCCTGGTGCACCAGCCCCACGTTGGGGCTGCCGGAGTTGTCCTTCAAGGCCGCCCGCAGGTAGTCGGTGAGCGGGGCGTCGCGGTGGCCGGGGACCACGCGCACCGTGCCCCGGAAGCGGGCCACCTCCTTCAGGAAGAGGCGGAAGGCCTGGGCGTCCTCCTGCAGCGACTTGCGCAGCTTGCTCCGCCAGTCGGCCGGGATGGCCTTGCCGGCCTGGCGCGCGTCGAAGAGCTTCTGCCTCTCCTCGCCGGTGACGACGTCCCCGGTGAACAGGACCAGGTCGGGCTTCCAGGTCCCGACGTCCCGCATCACCCTGCCGAGCATCCCGACGTCGCCGCCGGCGTCCCCGATGACGAGTATCTTCAATGCCCACACCTCCCTGAGGCATCACCCGGGGAGGCTGCCCCTAGGCGATCCGCTTGTCTATCTCCGCGATGCGGTCGGCCACGTAACGCTGAGCCGCGTAGAGGTCGTCGAAGGTCTCGTTGTCGAAGCGGTAGTCCCGTTTCCTCCCCTTGATCCTGACCGTCTCCCGGCCGGTCCCCTTCTCCACGTGCCGGAAGAACTTAACGCGCACGTAGCCCAGCTTGCCCAGGAACTCGCGGTCCAGCAGTATCTTGGCCATGGTCGTCCTCCCTGAGTAATTCTACCACAGCCGACAAGGAGCGGCGCCGGGGGCGCGGGCGGGCTAGAGGTCCCGCTCCACCAGCCCGCTCACGGCCACGCCGGAACCGATGGTGGTGGGGACGCCGCCCCCCAGGTGGACGGAGGCCCCGGCCAGGTAGAGCCCCTTGAAGAGGCGGGAGCGCATGCGGGGGCGGAACATGGCCGTGGAGAAGAAGTCGTTCTGCAGGCCGTAGACGGCGCCCCGGGGATGCAGCAGCTGCCGCTCCAGGTCGAAGGGGGTGATGACCTTGGAGACGGTGACGTGGTCCTTCAAGTCGAGGTGGAAATTCCTCTCCATCGTGTCCAGGGTATCCTCCAGGTAGCGTTCCCGGATGGAGTCCCAGTCCCCCTCGGCCAGGTCGTAGGGGGCGAAGGTGACCAGGTTGAGGCAGTGGCGCCCCTCCGGGGCCATGGACGGGTCGGCGTGGGAGGGCCAGGAGATGAGCATGAACCCGCCCGAGGGCATCTTGCCGTGGACGTACTCGTCGAACCAGATGCTGTTCATCTTCTGCAGGTTGGTGTAGCAGAAGGTGTGGTGGCCGGGGAGGTCGGGTTCGGCGTCCAGCCCCAGCATGATCATGGGAGCGGGGATGGACACCGGGAAGGTGGACATGGCCGTCGCCGCCCATCTCGGGATGTTCTCCCTGCCGATAAGGTCCAGGTAGAGGGTGCGGGCGTTGATGCCGGAGACCACGATCCCCGAGGAGATCTCGCTGCCGTCGGCCAACTCCACGCCCCTCACCCGCCTGTCCTCGGTGAGGACTCGCGTGACGCGGCTTCCGAACCTGATCTCGCCGCCCATCTCCTCGAGGGCGGCGGCGATGCCGCGGGGGATGCCGATCATGCCGCCGCGCGGGTAGAAGATGCCCTCGTGCTCCCCGTAAGCCAGGAAGGTGACGTAGCCGGGGCAGAGGGCGGGCGGCAGGCCCAGGAAATAGGACTGCAGGCTCATGGAGGAGCGCACCTTTTCATCCTTGAAGAAGCCGGTCAGCGCCATCTCGAAGTTCTTGATCATGTAGGGGGCGACCTTGACCATCTTCGGGCTCTCGACCATGACCCTGAGCATGTCCCGCAAGGTGTACATGGGCTTGGTCATCACCCGGCCGAAGGCCTGGTTGATGGCCTCGTAGCCCAGCTTGCGGAAGCGGTCCCAGTTTACGGCGTCCTCCGGCGACATGGACTCGATGACGTCCCGGGTGGCGTCGGGGTCCACCGGGTAGCTGAACTTGTCCCCGTCCTCGGTGACGAAGCCGTAGATGGGGTCGATGGGCATGAAGTCGATGTAGTCGGCGGTCCGCTTGCCCATCCCCTTGAAGAGCTCGTCGATGACGAAGCTCAGCTCGACGATGCTGGCCCCGGTGTCGAAGCGGTAGCCCTCGATGTCCACGGAGGAGCAGCAGCCGCCGAGCTGGTCGGTGTTCTCGCAGACCAGGGTGCGCAGGCCCTTGCTCTGCAGCAGGGCCGCGGTGGACAGGCCGCCCAGGCCCGCCCCGATGATGATGGCATCGTAATCGTGCATTGCCGTCTCCTTTCCCGCCGGTCAGATGAAGTAACGGTAGGGCAGGTAGGGGACCTGCTTGCCCAGGTGTACGAGGTAACGGCGGGTACTCTGGCTGGCCGTGAAGAAGCCGGCTGCCGCGGCTGCCGCGGCCACCGCCATCAACGCCAACATCGCCTTTGTCTTCATGGCCTCTCCTTTCCCATCCTACATCGGATAGTCATCCTGACTTAACGGTATCATTATACTTGCTGAAAACGCGGCAGGCAAGGCGCCGTCCAAATCCGGGGTCTGGCCCTGACGATGATTGACAAAACAAGTCAACCGGCCTGACCCGTGATTCAGCGTTTTGTCAATCATCGTCAGGGCCAGACCCCGGGTTGGTTGCAGGTTGGTTGGGGGTTGGTTGGGGGTTGGTTGGGGGCTGGTTGGGCTACCCGGCCAGGCCGTGCTGCATGAAGTCCATCAGCGAGACGAAGAAGTGCAGCACGTCGAAGTCCTCGTCGATGAGGTAGAGATTGCCCACGATCTCGGCTATGCCGATGAGGGCGAAGGAGACCGTCTTGGGGTCGACCTCGCGGAAGATGCCCTCGTCGATACCGGACTGGATGTCCGCGGCGAGGAAGTCGGCCACCCGGTTGAAGATGGCGTCGGCCTGGGCCTGCAGCTTCCGGTTGCCCCCCATAACCTCGGAGATGATTCCCAGGAACATGAACTGCAGGTCGCGGTACTTGGAGATAAAGGTCAGCCCCTTCAAGCCCAGCCGGGTCAGGGCGTCGGGCGCGCCCGCCCCGGCCGCCTCGGCCTCAGCCAGCAGGGCCTTGAGGGTGCGGTCCAGGCAGGCCATGAAGATATCCTCCTTGCCGGAGAAGTACTGGTAGCAGGTGCCCTTGCTCACCCCCGCCTCCTGGGCGATGTCGTCGACGGTGGCGTTGTGGTATCCGCGAATGCTGAAGACCCGGAAGGCGGCTTCGAGGATGGCCTCGGTGCGGCGCTCCTCGTCGCTCAAGGTCGCCAGGCGCTCCTCCTCCTCCAGCTCGTAGGCGTCCTTGCCCCGGGCCTCGCTCTTGAACTCCTCCCACTCCGAGACCTGCTCGAAGGGGTACCTGTCCAGGATGCTCTTGATGCTGGAGACGGAGAGGCCCTCGGCGCGCATGGCCTTGACGATCATCAGGCGGCGCAGGAAAGCCTCGTCGTAGTAGGCCACGTTGGGCTTGACCTTGCGGGGGGGAGAGAGCAGGCCCTTGGACATGTAGAACTTGATGGTGCTCACCGGGAGTCCCGTGGCGCCGGAGAGCTCCCGCATCCTCATGCCGGGCCGGGGTGCTTCTCCCCCTCCCCCTCTGGCGCCGGTCCCTTCCATCCCCACGACCTCCTCGTCCGCCTGCACTTGCCCGCACGACCCCGCGCCCCGCCGACGACGGGATGATTCCAGCATCTCCGTCAAACCAGCCGGTCAATATGGGTCTCAACCATCATAATAGGCGAATATCCGTCATAAATAAACGCCGGGGGGCGCCCTTCACGCCATTTGCCCCCTTTACTTCCCCGGGCGGGCTGCCGAAGCTTAGCATTAGTGGAGGATTCGACGGTGCTGCCGGATGCGGACCCAGGCGATACGGGGGTAACACGTGAAGGGACACCTCAAGCTGTGCAGGGTATGCGAGGTCCCCCTCGCTTACTCCAAGTTCCTGCGCTGGTTCCCCAACGGGACCATCGTGGGCACCGACAGGGGCAGGACGCGGCTGGTCTTCATGGAGGTCGACCTGCTCAACCGGATCATCGACGGCATCAGCGAGAACATCGGCTTCGACATCCAGCGCATCGTGGTGGAGGCGGAACGGCGCATCGGCCGCAATTTCATCGAGACCCTGATGCCCGGCCTCTACACGCGCCTGGGCTTAACCCACCTCCACCGCTCCATGGCCCTGATCGGCCCGCCGTCGAGATACATCTTCAACCACGTAGCCGGCCTGGGCTACGGGCGTTTCGTGCTCCTGAGCTACAAGCACCGCAGGCGGATGACGGTGCTCTGCCGCAACCCCTACAACCCGGGACTGCTCATGGGGGACTCCCTGGGGGTGTGGGAGTTCCTGGAACAGAAGGAGGGCACCTGCCGGGGGGAGCGGCAGAACGGGATGTTCCGCATAAGCCTAGCGGAGTCCCGTGAGCCCCGGGCGGAACTGGAGGAACGCCTGCTGCCGGTCAATCCGGTCTACGCGCCGGGCAAGCAGAGCTACGAGATCTGTCCCGGCTGCCGGGTCCCCGCCTTCATCGGCGCCACCTACGCCTGGAACCTGGACGAGGGCATCATCAGCGACCGGCGCACCGGGCGGCGGATGGCCTGCATGCCGGTGGCCTCCCTGGAGGCCGTCCTGCGCGAACTGGAGGAGGAACTGGGGCAGGAGATATCCCGGATGGCCCTGGAGATCACCGCCCGGACGGTGCGGGAGTCCTGCGCCGGCAGCGGCCTGTCCACCTGGCAGGATTTCGAGCGCCAGCTGCGGGAGATGCCCTTGAGGGGCATGGGGGTGGCGAGCGTCCTCAACAACGACGGCGGCTCCTGCTCCATCGTGCTGGACAACCCCTCCAACCCGGTGCTCATGGAGGGCATCCTGGCGGGCAGCCTGGCCAACGTCTGGGGTCGTCAGGCCTTCTCCCGGGCCGAGCGGAAGCACGGCTCCTTCTCCTACGCCTACCGCTTCAACATCTGAGGCGCTGCGAGGGGCGGCTCTGCGGCTGACGTACCCGGTACCGCCGCAGCTGGGGCAGGTCACGTAGTTGGGCAGTAGATTCTCGACGGTTGTGAATCCTATGCCGCCACAGGAAGCGCAGTTGTTTCCCGGAAAGCGGCCGCCGCATCCTGAGTCAGGCCAATCAGGTCGGGCACCTCTACCAGGCTGCTCACGCCTATGACGAGGGTGACCAGCGAGCCTTCCGCGAGTTTCTCACCGGCTGATGGTTCCTGGTCCACCACCATGCCTACCAGTTCCTCCGGCCCGGCCTGGGTGCGTTCCTCCAGCGCGATGCCCGCTTTCTCCAGCGTCGCACGAGCCTCTTCCCAACTCATGCCCAAGATGTCCGGCATGTTCTTCTGCTCGGCTTCATTGCCCCGGGCCTTCTACCATGACTTCAGCTATCAGGCTGCCTCGTGGGACAGACCCAGGAGAGTGGTGGCCAAGATCGAGTGGCACCGGCTGGAGTTGCTGCCTCGTGTAGGATTCATCGTCACCAACTTGAGGAGAGCGCCAAGAACGCTTCCCGCTTCTACAACCAAAGGGGAAACTGTGAGAGGTTCATCAAAGAGGGTAAGCATGCTCTTACCTGGACCCGCCTGTCGTGTTCTCGCTTCACCTCTAACCAGGTGAGGCTGGCCCTGTTTGTGCACGCCTACAACCTGGCCAACCTCTTCCGCCGCTTCGCCCTACCGAAGGAAGTGCCGGCCTGGTCACTGCGCAGCATTCAACTGAAGCTGGTCAAGATCGGCGCCAAGGTCATCTCTCATGCTCGCCGCACCATCTTCCAGCTGGCGGAGGTGGCGATGTCGGAAGCCCTGTTCTCAAAGATAATGGCCCGCATCCACGGACTTAAGATATGCGCCCGGCTGAATCCGTGCATAACCCGGCCCGCAACCGGCATGAGCAGGCACGCGGGGACAGAGGCATGCAAAGATTAGGGAATAGCACTTCTTCCGGGGGGTTCCTGCCTTCAGATTGACAGACGGAATGTTCGAGAGGCCGCAAGGCCATGACCAAACGGCGGGATTATGGTAGAATACCTATGCAAGGAAAGGGCACCGAGTTCAACTATCAGTGACATGACGTCAATTATTTATCAAGAACTTGCTCGATAGGTTTAATAGAAGGGGCGTGCTGTGCGATTCATAAAACCTCTTGTTGCCGTGCTCGTTGCCACTTACTTACTCAACCTGGTCCTGCTGGGAGTAGCGGCCGCGGCAGGCGCTCCCCAATGGGAGTACGATGGGTTGATGGTATCCCCACAATACGATGGTCTTCTAAAGAGACCCGAGGTCATCTCAGACCCCTCGGGGAATGCCATAATGTTTTGGTTGGTTGATGGACACATCTATGCACAGAAGCTGAACCCTTCCGGCGAAAAGCAATGGGGGCCAGATGGAGTAGTTTTACCATACTCTGGCAAGGAGCAATGGGCCCCTCAGATACTCTCTGATGGAGCGGGCGGGGTCTTCGTGGCTTGGTCGGAAGGGGCTACTTCGAATACCCATGATCTTTTCGCTCAGAGGATAGATGCATCTGGCAACTTTGCATGGAGTTCGCCGGCTCCGGTATGTACGAATTCGGGCAATCAGTTTGCTCTCAGGATTGCATCGGATGGCTCCGGCGGTATTGTGGCCTGCTGGATGGATGATCGATTGACCGCCCATGGCAACCGCCAGATCTTCGCACAGAGGGTAAACGCAGCTGGCGCCAGTCTATGGGCACAAGATGGAGTATCTATATACAAAGGAGATATTTTCAACTGCAATGGTAATCAGTTGATGATTGTCACCGACAGTGACGGCAACGCCATTATTGCTTGGCATAACAAGGATAATTACGCCGTAAGGGATATCAATGCTAGTAAGATCGACGCCTCCGGGAATCTTAGTTGGGCAGATGTCGTATCGATATGTTCAGGCAACGGAAACCCATGGTTGTGTGACATGGCCTCCGACGATATGGGAGGAGCCATAATCGGATGGTATGACCCAAGCAATGCGACCAGTCATGAAATCTATGCCCAGAGAGTCGACTCATCCGGCGTAGTGCAATGGACGGCAAACGGCACGCTAGTGACCACAGGGGGTCTTACAGGGCGGGACATGGTCATGACCTCGGACGATGCAAACGGCGTCATAGTTGCTTGGGGAGGAACTAAAGGTTCTGGGGGAGAAGAGATCTTTGCCCAGCGCCTTAATGCTTCTGGCATCCTCCAATGGGGTAGCACCGCCGTCGAAATATGCAACGCAACAGGGGGCCAGGGACGTCCCGTGATAGCTCCGGATGGCGCAGGTGGTGCTATCGTGGCATGGGAGGATTATCGATTTGGCAATACTAATACGACCGACAAGAATTCTGATATATTTGCGCAAAGGGTCGATGCATCCGGCACCTGTCTGTGGTCTTCGAACGGTATTGGGGTTTGTGAGGCACAAGGCATGCAGCAGTGGCCCAATATCTCCTCTTTCGGTGTGGGTAATGCCCATGTCGCGTGGGTGGATATGCGCGAAGACAGCATAGCCACCCCCAATCTCACCCATTTTTACTGCCAGATGATACGCGGAAACGCTCCGGCTACCCCCATCGTAACCTATCCCGAGAACGGGTCGCTGGGTGCAAACCGCAATACCGATCTAGAAGGAAGCGCTTTCTCCGACCCCGATCCCAACCAACATATCTATGCATCAGAATGGCAGATAGACAATGACCCCGACTTCTCCAGTCCGGAATGGACCGGCTACGGGATCTTCGAAGAAGCATCAAAAGTAAACACGGATATGAACGGGAAGTTCGCCAACGACCTAGAGGGTCAGACCAGGCTACAACCCGACTCTACATACTACGTAAGGGTGCGATATGAGAATGAAGGACTCGTCTTCAGTGATTACTCCGAACCTTCAATTTTCACGACCGAATCAAACGTCTGGTATCTAGCTGAAGGGTGCACTGACGGCGGCTTCGAGACTTGGGTGTTGTTGGAGAACCCCTATGATGCAAGTGTCACAGCCAATCTGACTTTCCAGACAGATACAGGGCCATTAAAGGGGCCCAGCGTCATCATTCCGGCAGCCTCCCGTGTTTCCGTCAACGTCGGCCAATACGTAACCTCTTATAACGTTTCAACCATGGTAACGACCGAGTATGGAAGTATCATATGCGAACGGGCGATGTACGGAAACAACCGAACTTGGGGACATGATTCAATAGGAATCACCCACCCTAATGACACATGGTACATGGCAGAGGGGTGCACCGCCGGGGGATTCGAGACTTGGGTGCTGGTTCAGAATCCGGGAAATGCCCCGGTAGACATTGACATGAATTTCCAGACCGATTCCGGTCCCGAGCAGGGACCCCAGGAGAGAATCCCAGCCAACTCAAGGAAGTCCTATTATCTGGGCAATTATGTCCATACTTTCAACGTCTCGACCCAGGTAACGTCCACAGGTGGCGATATCATCTGCGAACGCGCGATGTATGGCAACGATCGGACCTGGGGAACTGATTCCGTGGGTGTTACCGCACCTGGTTCTGCATGGGCTATGACCGAGGGTTGCACTGCGGGAGGATTCGAGACTTGGGTGCTGGTGCAGAATCCTTGGGATGAGAGCGTTGTGATAGACATGTATGCTATGACCGATGCTGGTGTGATCAAGGTGTTGAAAGACCACAGTATCGCGCCCAGATCTCGAGAATCTTTCAATATGGGAAATTATGTCGAGTCTTACAACGTCTCCACCATGGTCTTGGCGAAATATGGATACGGTGGCGCCGACAGCGTGATCTGCGAAAGAGCCATGTACGGCAATGATCGGACTTGGGGACATGATTCGGTGGGAAGTTCCGCTGCGTCTAACATCTGGTCTTTGGCAGAAGGTTGTACGATGGGCGGAATTGAAACCTGGCTGCTCATACTGAACACTACCGATAAAGATGCAGTGATGGATATATATTTCCTCACAGAGAACGGGTTGGTTCAAGGGCCTCAGGATTACAAAATTCCGCCTTTCACGCGGGTATCCTTTGATGTGGGGTATTACGTAGTGTCCTATAACGTATCCACCATGGTCGTCGCGAAAGAGGGCGCGATCACATGCGAAAAATCCATGTATGGAAACGACAGGACCTGGGGCACTAACTCTATAGGTTATATGCCCGATAACCCCGAGTTCTCCGCAACGGGTATGAGCGTTAGGATGTTTGCTGGTGCGGCGACCGATAAGACCAGATCTCAATCAAACCTGATGGAACCAAACATCACACAATAAGCGCGGCAATATAAATCGTTATATTGTACTTTCCAAGGCCTAATTTGGAACAGAGCATGTGGATCTTTGGTAATACTGAGACTCAGTTGGGGCAAAATAAAATAGGAATACCGCAGATAATGAATAGCATATTATCGCCGCAAAGAGCATTGGCGCTGGTTCGAAAACCATTTCTCTATACCCACTCACTGAGTATCATTGGCTATTCTGGCTCATTCGTAGCATTATTGTAAACGGCGGTGTAAAAATGTACCTGAAACGGCGGTTTAAAATTGTAGTTGGT
>CAZETE010000012.1:0-47826 GCA_964515075.1 uncultured Actinomycetota bacterium
AGGGCGATGAGCACGTCGCGCATGCCGGTGGAGATGTCTCCCTTCTCCCGCAGGTGGGGCGGGGGGGTGACCACCAGGTTGTTGGTTGCCATGTATCTACACCTCCTCTACTTCTTCTTGGCGGCCGCTATCTCGGCCTTGGCTTTCCTTACGTACTGCACGTGCGGGATGTAGGCGGGGCAGGAGAAGGTGCAGCAGCCGCACTCGAAGCAGTCCAGGGCCCCCCACATCTCCGCGCGGTCCCACTGCTCCCGGCGGGCGGACTGGGCGATGAAGTTGGGCATGAGGAACATGGGGCAGACCTCCACGCACTTGCCGCAGCGCACGCACTCGCGCTCCTCGCCCAGGTCCACCAGCTCGCCCGCCAGCACCACCACGCCGCTCGTGCCCTTGACCACCACGGCCGAGGTGTCGGACTGGGCCCAGCCGGTCATGGGCCCGCCCATGATCAGCTTCTCCGGTGAGCCCACGAAGCCGCCGGCCGCCTCGATGAGCGCCGAGATGGGGGTGCCGATCCTGACCAGGAAGTTGCCCGGGTCCTTCACCCCGGGGCCGGTGACCGTGACCACCCGCTCGTAGAGGGGCTTGCCGGTGGAGGCCGCCTCGGCCAGGGCGATGGCGGTGCCCACGTTCTGCACCAGGCAGCCCACTTCCGAGGGGAGCTTGCCCGGGGGCACCTTGCGCCCGGTGAGCGCGAAGATGAGCATCTTCTCGGCCCCCTCCGGGTACTTGACCTCGAGTATCTCCACCGAGAGGCCGTCCTCCCCCTCCACCGCCGCGGAGAGGGCGTCGGCCGCGTCCAGCTTGTTGGCCTCCACCCCGATGATGCCGCGGTCCGCCCCCACCGCCTTGACCAGGAGTTTGAGGCCGGCCACCAGGTCGTCCGCGCGCTCCAGCATCAGGCGGTGGTCGCAGGTGAGGAAGGGCTCGCACTCGCAGGCGTTGATGATGACCACGTCCACCCGCTTGTCCTTGGGCGGGGCGAGTTTCACGTGGGTGGGGAAGGCGGCGCCGCCCATGCCCACCAGGCCGGCCTCCCTGGCCACTTCCCGCAGCTGCTCGGGGGTGAGGGCCGACGCGTCGCGGGAGGCGCCCGCGAAGTCGGGCTGGCTGGGGTCGGGGGTGATGACCACGCTTTTGACCTTGGCGCCGGTGAAGTTGGCCACCTCCTCTACGGCCTTGACCGTGCCGGCCACCGAGGAGTGGACCGGGGCCGAGACGAAGGCGTCGGTGGAGCCGATGAGCTGGCCCACGCTCACCCGGTCCCCCGCGCTCACCACCGGGGAGTTGGGGGCCCCGATGTGCTGGACCAGGGGGATGACCACCTCGGCCGGCACCGGGATGGGGGCGATGGCCTTGCCCGCCGCCAGCTCCTTGTTGTAGGGGGGATGGATGCCGCCCGTGAAGGTCTTGTATTTCTGGGCCAGGGCCGCCGGCATCACCTCACCCCCTTCATTTCACCGGTTCCATCGGAGCCGCCGAGCTGGCGGACGAAGTAGTAGGCCAGGAGGTAGAGGGAGTTGAAGATGACCATCAGGGGCAGGAAGACGCGATAGACCTTGAAGGTCGGGCTCAGTCCGCCCAGCCAGTCCACCAGCCAGCTCATCCAGCCGTGGGGGAAGAGGACCGCGTAGGAGAGGAAGAAGAACCAGACGGCCAGCAGGGCCAGGAGCACCCTCGCCCACACCATCGGCTCGCGCCATCCCCTGGGCCTTCCCAGGCTCACGTAGTACAGGTACACGACGGACACGATGCCCAGCGCCCAGATGGACGCCAGGTTGAGGTCGGCCGCGAAGGACGTCGCCCAGGGGTATCTCCACCCTTCGAGGAACAGTCCGAAGGTATTGAAGCCCGTGTACAGGGCCACCGTCAGCGCTCCCAGGTAGATGAGGTACATGGCCTTGGCGGCGCCCGGGATGCTTGTCTTTTTCATCTAGGGCACCCCCTTAAACCACGCGAAATGCCTTGACGCCGTTGTGCTCCGGATGGATGATGTGGACAGCGCAGGCCAGGCAGGGGTCGAAGGAACGGACGCAGCGCCCCACGTTGATGGGGTTCTCCGCGTCCGGCACCGGGATGCCCACCAGGGCCGTCTCCACCGGTCCCCGGACGCCTTCCTTGTCCCGCGGCGAGCAGTTCCAGGTGGTGGGGACCACGGCCTGGTAGTTGCCGATCTTGCCGCCCTGGATGTGGATCCAGTGCCCCAGGGCTCCGCGCGGCCCCTCGACCAGGCCCCGCCCGTAGGCTTCGTCCGGAATCCCCTTCTTGTCCCATATCTTCTCGCCCGGCTTGAGCTCGGTCAGCCACTCGCTCATCTGGTCCGCGATCAACTTGCATTCCAGGGCGCGCATGGCGTGGCGGGGCAGGATGCCGAACTTGCCCTGGCTCACCAGGTCCATGACCACGTCGGTGAGCCCCACCTTGTCGATGAGGGACATGAGCTCCCTGGGCTTCTTGCCGGTCTCCTCGTAGGCCGCCATCACCAGCATGCGGGCCATGGGGCCCACCTCCATGGGCTTGCCTTCATAGCGGGGAGCCTTGAGGAAGGAGTAGGCGCCTTCCTTGTCCGGCTGGGGATCGGTCTTGCCCTCCCTGGGATGGAGGCCCTCGGTGGCGTCAGCGTACCTGGAGTGCTTGACCGACTCGGAGATCTGCTGCTCGTCGACGGCGCCTACCCCGGCCAGGTCGTTGTCAAAGACGCAGCCGCGGGGGAGGAATTTCTTCTCGCCCTTGGAGTCCAGGTCGAAGCCGCCGTAGGCCAGGTAGTTGCCGCCCGAGTCGCCCGCGGTGAAGAAGGGCTTGTAGGCGGGCACGCCGGCCACGGTGAGGATATCCTGCAGGTAGACCTGGTCGATGAAGGACTGCAGTTCCTCCAGGCGCTTGGAGAAGGCCAGGATGTTGTGGTGGGTGGGCGGGTTGGTGACGCCGCCGGGCACCGTGCCCACGAACATGGGCATGCGCCCGTAGAAGATGGACAGCATCTCGTGGGCCTTCTTGCGCGCTTCCAGGGCCTCCACGTAATGCCCCACCAGGACGGTGGCCGTCTCGGGGTCGCTCACGTAGTCGTCGGACTCGTAGCGGGGCAGGAAGGGGTGGAGGTCGTTGACGGCGGCCAGCCCGGCGATCTTATCCTTGAGGGCCAGCAGGGCCCGGTCTCGTCCGGCGTAGCCCAGCACCGCGGTGACGTCCACGTAGTCCAGGGCAGCCAGGTGGTAGAAGTGGAGGACGTGGGACTGGATGAAGTTGGCGCCCAGGCAGAGGTTGCGGATGATGCGCGCGTTGTCGGGCAGGTCCACGCCCATGGCGTCGTCCAGGTTGTAGGACGCCGCGGTGCCGTGGACCAGGGGGCAGACCCCGCAGATGCGCTCGGTCACCTGCTGGGCGTCCCACGGGTGCTTTCCCTTGAGCAGCATCTCGATGCCGCGGAACATGGTGCCGGAAGACCAAGCGTCCTTGACCACCCCATCCTCGACCTCCACGTCGATGCGCAGGTGCCCCTCGATGCGGGTCAGCGGGTCGATGCTGATCAGCCGTCCCATCAGGACTCACCCCCCTCGGTGCTTTCAGGCTTGCCGCCCAGCTGCTTGAAGAGGTAGTGGCCGCCTGCGCCCGCCGCCGCGGCGCCCGCGGCCACCCAGCCCAGGGTGTCGGTCACCTTGTTGATGCCCGCGAAGTTGACGTTGGGCAGGGGCTCGTAGAGGGGGGCGAAGTCCTTGTAGAATCCCGGCTCCGCGCAGCCCGCGCAGGGCGCGTTGTTGCCCACGCACCAGTTCATCCCGGAGTTCCAGCGGCGGGTGGGGCAGTCGGCGTAGGTAACCGGGCCCCGGCAGCCCATCTTGAACATGCAGAGATTCATATCCTGGTTGTAGTCGTTCCAGTCCTCAAGGAAGAGGCCGGCGTCGAAGGAAGCCCGCCGCTCGCAGTTCTCGTGGATGAGCTTGCCGAAGAAGGTCCTGGAGCGCTTGTGTTCGTCCAAATCCAGCTTGCCCAGTCCCCGCAGGGCCAGCAGGCCTTCCATGACCGTGCCGATGAACCAGTCGGGGTGGGAGGGGCATCCGCCCACGTTCACCAGGATCTTATCCCGGTCGATCTCCGCCACGAGGTCCGACACCGACTTGGTGCCGGTGACCGCGGCGTTGGCCGCCGGAATCCCCCCCCAGGCGGCGCAGTTGCCGTTGGCAATGACCGCGGCTGCCCCCGGCACCAGCTCCTTCACCCACTCGTAGATGGGCTTGTCCTTGGGGCGCTGAAAGCCGTTGAAGGGCGTGGTCTCTTTCCCCAGGCCGAAGGTGCAGTACTCTCCCCCCTCGGCCGTGGGGATGGGGCCCTCCACCACCAGGACGTACTTTCCGGCCAGTTCTTTCGCGGTATCCTCGATCACGCCCTGGGCCACGCTCCCCGTGCCGGCCATCACCGTGGGATGGTAGCGCAGGGAGAGCCTGTCCAGGACCAGTTCCGCCGCCATGGGATAGTTGGTGTTCAACAACGACACCGAACACCCCGAGCAGTTCTGCCCCTGAAGATAGATGACCGGGGGCTTGCCTGCCTCCATGGCCTGCAGCGCCCTGGCCAGTTCGGGGACCATCGCCTCGGACAGCCCCAGCAGGGCCGCCGTGGCGCCCGCATACTTCAGGAACTGGCGCCTGGTAACACCTCTTGATGCCACGAAACCTTCACCTCCTGCCTTTCTTCAGACATCCGTTTCCTACTGGAAATAGTGCGCCCGGGAAGGCTTGACCGTTCCGTCCGTCCAGCCGAGAAAAGTGGGAGGAAAGCATGGAAATCTCCCGCGTACTCCAGATAGGCGGACCCATGAAAGGACGTCCTCCTCCGGGCGCGACCTTCGATATCGACTGCGATCGCCATGCCCGATGGCTGCACTACAGGCTCCTTCTATAAAAAAAGTGAAGAAACCATGGTTTCTTCACTTACGACCGGCTCCCCGCCGGGCCCCGGCCATACTTGAAAAACTGCTGCAAAGTCCAGATACGCTTCTCGCCGCGTCTCATATATTTAAATGCGAGCCTTGCCCGCTTGTCAATATATCACGAAGATGATGATCCGCTCCCCGGTGACCGTGCTCAGGTCGGTGTGGATGCTGCGGACACGGCAGCCGGTGGCCTCCTCGATTATCCGCTCCAGCTGTCCCCGGTTCTTCTCGATGAGCTTCTGGCGGAACTCCTTGATGAGGGACATCTCCTTGTCTCCCTCGGATTGCTCCAGCAGCTTCATCTCCGCCCGGGTGAGCACTCCGCGCAGGCGCAGGACGATCAAATCGTCGATGAGGTAGGCCTTGACCTCCTCCGGGCCCCTCCCCATGATCTCCTTCTCGAAGAGGATGATCTCCTTGCAGAGGCGGTCGTGCACCTCCCCGAGGCGAGGTCCGGCGTCGGCCGGGCGGGATTCGTGCCATGCCATCCCTATCTCCCTCTCCCGCCGGGCAGGGTGAGCATCACCATCATCTCGTCCTCCGCCGGCGAGTACGTTAGGTAGGTATCGGTGAAGCTGAGGCCGGTGGACCGAGCGATGTCCGAGGCCAGGGAGGCCAGGTTGTTCTCCGCCAGCTTGAGCTTGATGGCCCGGATGAAATCAGCGTCGCCGTCGGTTCCCGTCTCGAGCAGCCTCTGTTCCGCGGCCCCCAGGAGGCCTCCCGTCCTGATGAGCAGGAAGTCACGGGCGAGGTAGACGTCAGCCGCCGCCGCCTGCTCTCCGAAGATGGAGCGGAAGTGGCCGGAGACCGCGCCGATGAGCTCCGGGTCCATGATCCTTTGGTGGGGATGCCGGTACCGCGCCTCCGGCTCCGTCCGCGCCGGGGCCTCATCCGGGTCATGGTCGGTCTCGGGGCAGGAACCGGCACCCGGGGCTTCACAGCCACCCGAAACCGGGGGAGACTCCACCAGCAGGGAAAGCAGCAGGAAGGGGATCCACAGGCAGAGGGCCAGCAGGAACTTCGTCCCGGACAGCTTCGGATCACGCACCGGCAGGCCTCTCATGGAGCTACGGCTACAGCCGGTCATGTACGCGAACTCTTCCAGCACCACACCGGACGCACGGGCCATGGCGCCAACAACGAGCGTCATCAGACCACCCTCCTTTCCAAGCACGGGAGGCGCAGGCGTTTCCCCCTGCACCCTATCGGCCCGCGACCCCTGGCCTCGATGCTTTAGGTCCGCGGGCTCGGAGGATCTATCGGGCGGCAGCCGTGGCGCCTGCCGCCCGCAAAGCATTATATCATGTATCTTCTTACGACGGGAAGACGGATGCCCGCCCGGTTTGGCTCGCGAGGACCTCGCAGGCGCGCCGGACGTTCTGCCGGTAAGCGCAGATGGACAGCTCCTCGACGCCCGCGCCCACCCGGTGCTGGACGTCCAGCACCTGCTGAAGCCCGAGGCGGGCCGGGTGGTCGTATACCTGGACCGACACGATGGAGGGGTAAGGTATCGCGAACGCGCGGGACGCCGGTCCCCGCCGGGGCACGCCCCGGATGCCCAGGGTGGTGAGTTCGATGACGGTGGAGTTCTTGCGCTGCCACTTCCACATGGAGTAGCGACCCCGGCACACCGAGACGCCGAGGGGCCCGAAGGAGAACAGGACCTGCTCAGGCCGCTGCTCTCCCGGCTGGGGAGCGATGGGGCCGTCCATGATGGAGAACATCATAGCACGAGAACGGCCGGGAGCGCTGGGGCCGTTTCGGATATGATGGAGACCGGGTGTAATAACTGTCTCGGGTGGCATGATGAAAAAGATACTGACAATAGAGGACGAGCGGCCCCCGGCGGAGGCCCTGGGCTATTCCCTGGAGCGGGAGGGCTAGCGGGTGGAGACCGCCTTCGACGGGCACGCGGGGCTCGCCGCCTCCCGGGACGGCGGGGCCGACCTCATCCTGCCCGACCTGGTGCTCCCGGCCTGGACGGCCCGGAGGTCTGCCGGCGGGTGCGGAGGGACTTCCCCGCCCGCAAGGTCACCGCGCTAACAGGACTCTCCGGCTGCGGCAAGAGCATCTACGAGAACGTGGCCTACGGCCCCAGGCTTACCGGCCTGAAGGACAAGGCCGGGCCGGACTCCATCGTGGAGGACAGCCTGAAGCGGGCGGCCCCGTGGGACGAGGTCAGGAACACCTCAAGGGAGTCTGGCCAGAACCTCTCCGGCGGGCAGCAGCAGCGGCTGTGCGTCGCCAGGGTCATCGCCGTGCAGCCGGAGGCGATCATCTCCGACGAGCTGGTGGTGCTGGACGAGCAGATCGACGAGGCCGACCGCGCCTTCTTCACCGGCTCCATCCACGACGACGACGAACGCCACTGAGCGCTCCCGCCATCGCAAGCGCAGCCTCCTGTCATGAGCGCAGCGAAGCGATCCTTCAGGGATTGCTTCGCTGCCGTGCTCCTCGCAACGACGGTGGACCCTTAAGGGAGTTTCTTGACGGTGATGGTGACCTCGCTGCCCGGCTCCACCATGGTCCCGTCCGAGGGGTTCTGGGCGACGACCTTTCCCAGTTCCGGGTCGGCGGGGTCGGTGACCGTCTGGTAGATGACGTTCCAGGCCAGCCCCTTGGAGTTCAGGGCGCCCTTGGCGGACGTCTCCGTCAACCCCACCAGCACCGGCACCTCCGTCCCGGTGCTCACGCGGATGGTGACGGTGTCCCCCTGGTAGGCGGTGGCTCCGGGGGCCGGGTCCTGGTCGATGACCATCCCGATCTTGACCGTCTCGGAGGGCTGCTCCACCCGGTTGACCAGCAGGCCCTTCCCGGTGATGAGGGCCTCCGCTTCGGCGGCGGTCTTGCTCTTGACCCCGGGCACCGAGACCTTCTCCAGCAGGGCGCCCACCTCCAGGGTGACGGTGGAACCGGGGGTGGTCAGGGCGCCGGGGGCGGGGGACTGGGAGAGCACCAGGCCCACCTCCTCCTGCTTCTTGGTGGGCTTCTGCCTCTGGTCGGCCTTCAGGCCCAGCCGGTTGAGCTGGCTGGCCGCGTCGCCGTAGGCCGTTCCCACCAGCTGCGGCACCCGCAGCTCCCGGGTGACCTCCACCGCTACCGAGCTGCCCTTCCCGATGCGGGTGCCGTTCTCCGGGTCCTGGGAGACCACGACGTCCGGCTGGGTGCCCTCCTGGGTGATGTACTGCTCGGATTTTATCTCCAGCTTGAGCCCCTCCGCCTCCAGGGCCCTGCGGGCCTCGGCTTCGTTCATGCCGATGACCCGGGGGACGTCCACCATCTCCTTGCGGCCGGTGGTCACGATGAGCAGGATGATGCCGACGAGGGCCAGCACTCCCAGGAAGGCGACCAGCCCCCAGACCCAGGCGGGGGTCTTCCTGCCCTCCGCCGGCAGCTGCTGGGCGGTGGGCATGGCGGAGGTGGGCATGACCGGGGCCGCCATGTCGCCCCCCGGGGCCACCGGCATGACCGCAGCCGCCGGGGCCACCGGCATCACCGGCGTGGCGGTGACTGGGATGCCCTCCAGGAAGCGCAGGAGGTCGGCCTTGAGTTCCTGCGCGGTCTGGTAGCGGTTGGCGGGGTTCTTGGCCAGCGCCTTCATGACGACGGAGGTCATGGTGGGGGAGATGGACGGCTCGAGGAGCGAGGGGGGGACGGGGTCGTCCCGCACCTGGCGGTAGGCCACCGTCAAGGGGTTGTCGTCGTCGAAGGGGACCCGTCCGGTAAGCATCTCGTAGAGGACGATGCCCAGCGAGTAGATGTCCGAACGGCCGTCCACCGGCAGGCCCTGGGCCTGCTCGGGGGAGATGTACTGGGCGGTGCCCATGACCACGCCGGTCTGGGTCATGCCCGTGCCGGAGGCGGCGCGGGCTATGCCGAAGTCCATCACCTTCACCTGGCCGGTGGGGGTGATGATGACGTTCTGCGGCTTGATGTCGCGGTGCACCAGGTTGTGGCGGTGGGCGAACTGCAGGGCCGCGGCGATCTCCGCGGCGATTTCCGCCGCCCGCTCCGCTCCCAGCCGGCCCCGCTCCCGCAGCAGCTCCTTGAGGTCGTGCCCCTCCACGTACTCCATGACGATGTAATAGACCTCGCCCTCGTTGCCCCAGTCGTACACGCTGACGATGTTGGGGTGGTTGAGGTTGGCCGCCGACTGCGCCTCGTAGCGGAAGCGCTGGATGTAAGCGGGGTCCCGGGCGTATTCGGGGTGGAGTATCTTCACCGCCACCGGCCGGCTCAAGGTCAGGTCGTCGGCCAGGTAGACGTCGGACATGCCTCCCGCGCCGATCTTCTCCCCCAGCCTGTAACGGTTATTGAAAACGCTTCCCACCATACCGGCCTCGTCCTTCCTCCGAGGGGCAGCGACCCCCTTCAATATTTCTTTTTGGCTCCCGTTTGTCCTCCCGGTCCGCCGCCTGCCCGCCCCATAAGACGCGCCGCTCCCGCAGGAGCGTTCCCTCGGCCGCCGCCGGGCCCCTAGGGAGCCTTGCTCACCACCAGGTCCACCCGGTCCCCGCCGGATACTTCCGTGCCGAAAGGGGGATCGCTCTCGAGGACCAGGCCGGGGCGGCTCTCCGAGGATGGCTGGTAGTAGATCTCGCCCAAGGCCAGGCCGCGGGAGCGCAGCAGGGCGGCGGCGTCGTCGACGGGCAGCAGGCTCAAGTTGGGCACCTGCAGCGGGCCCAGGCTCACCGTCACCGAGATGGTGTCTCCCTCGTTGATACGCTTGCCGGCCGGAGGTTTCTGGGAGAACACCCGCCCCGCCTTGACGTCGGAGCGGTGCTCCTCCCTGGCCACCACCAGCTTCAAGCCCTCGCTCTCGGCTTTCTTGCGCGCCTCCTCCACGTTCACGTCCACCAGGTTGGGGGCGGTCACCCGGTTCTTGGGGCCCAGCAGGCCGAAGAGGATGATCATCAGCGCCACCGCCAGCACCGCCAGCACCGCCGTCCCGGCGAGGACCTGGGTCCGGGAGAAGCGGCGCAGGAGGCCGGGGGGCGGCGGGGGCTCATCCTCCGGCGGCGGCGCCGCGCTGGGCAGGGCGGCCATGGGGTCTTCCCGCTGCAGGGCCACCCCGAGCTCCTTGAGCAGTTCTCCGGCGCCGGCGAAGCGGGACTTCTCCCCCCTCGAGAGGGCCTTCTCGACTATCTGGACGACCTTGGAGGGCACCTCCTCGCCCAGGTCCAGCCGGGGCGTGGGCGGGCCGTCCTCAAGGAGGGCCGGGTCGAGGTCCCGCCCCGTCAGGCAGCGGTAGAAGAGGAAGCCCAGGGATCTCAAGTCCGCCTCGCGGTTGGCGTCCTTGGGGAAGGGCACCGCCACCTCCCCGCCGGCGGGCCCGTAGTAGGGATAGCCGGCGTTGGCCAGCTTGATCCGGGAAGCCGGCAGGACGAAGACGTTCTCCGGCCGGATGTCGCCGTGCACCCCGCCCGCGGAGTGGAGCCGGTCCACCGCCTCGGTCAGCTGATAGGCGAAGCTTAAAAAACCCCGCACGTTCATCCTGCGCCCGCCGGCGAACTTGGCCTCCAGGGCTTCCCCCTCCACCGTCTCCTCCACCGCGAAGGCCGCGCGGTCCTCCATCCCGAAGTCGTACACCTTCACCAGGGAGGGGAAGTCCAGCCGGGCGGCGCGCCGCGCGGCCGCCAGGAAGGGGTTGCGCACGCCCGGCAGTTCCCCCGGCGCGGGATCCAGGACCTTGACGGTCACGGGCACCGCCTCCAGCAGGTCGTACCCGCGGTAGACCCCGCACACGCTGGTGGAGCCGGTCCGTTCGTCCAGGCGGTAGCGGTTCTTGATGATCATGCCGGCGTAGATGCCGTCCGGGCTGCCGGTGTCGTTCAGCCTCATCACTCCCGTCGCTTGTCAGACGCGTTCCCACATATTCTACCGCAAAGCGGCCTCCAGGACCTGCCTGGCCACGGGCGCGGCCACCGATCCGCCGGAGCCGCCGCTGGCCTCCAGCACCACGGCCACCACGACCTGCGGGTTCTGGACGTCGGCGATGCCCAGGAACCAGGTGTAGTCCTTCTGCCCCGCCACCTCCGCGGTACCGGTCTTGCCGGCCACCGCGTGGCCGGGGACGGCGGCGGCCTTCCCGGTGCCCCGGATCACCACTTCGCGCATCATCTGGAGCAGGGTGGAGGCGGAGGAGGCGGACATCATCCTGGACCACTCCCGGGTCTCGAACTTCTCGACGATGTTCTCGCGGTCGCGCACGTCCTTGAGGAGGTGGGGATGCATGATGCTCCCGCCGTTGGCCACGGCGCACCCGAACATGCATATCTGCAGCGGCGTCACCAGTTCGCTGCCCTGCCCGTAGCCGGCGGCCGCGAGGGCGGCGTCGTCCATCTGCCAGGCCTGGGGGATGGAGGCGCGGGCCGCGCCGGGCAGGTCCAGGGGGATGAGGCGGTTCATGCCCCCGGCCTCCGCGCAGCCCACCAGGCCCTGGCCGCCCGCGTCCACCGCCAGCTGGGCGAAGTAGGTGTTGACCGAGTTGATCATGGCGGTGGTCATGTCGATCCTCCCGAAGTCGGTGCCGCCGTAGTTGTGGACCCGGGAGCCGCCGATGACCATCTCCCCGGGGCAGTCGTATGCCTGCGAGATGTCGATGCCCGGGCCGTCGATGCCCGCCGCCGCCGTGACCACCTTGAAGACGGAGCCGGGCCGGTAGGTCCCCTGGGTCGCCCGGTTGAGCAGGGGGGCGGAGGGGTCGGCCGCGTACTCCTGCATGGCCGCCTCCCCGGCGGTCCGCCCGTCCACCTGCTCCCGTCCCATCAGTTCATTGGGGTCGTAGCCGGGCTGGGAGACCATGGCCAGCACCGCCCCGTTGCGCGGGTTGACCGCCACCACCGCTCCCCTGCGCCCCTCCAGGGCCGCCGCCGCCGCCTCCTGCACCTTGCTGTCGATGGTCAGGGTGACGTCGTAGCCCTCCTTGCGCGTGCGCGTCAGCCGCTGCAGCTCGGTGAGGACCCGGTCCTTGGCCAGCAGGTAGTCGTTGTACTCCGCCTCGATGCCGGTGCGGCCGAACTGGGGGCTGTCGTAGCCGGTGACGTGGCCGTAGAGGGATGCCTGGGGATAGCGGCGCGTATATTTGAACTCCCCCGTCGACTCCAGGCTCTCCGCCAGCAGCGCCCCGTCGGAGGTGAGGATGCGTCCCCGCTTGATGCCGTACTCCTCCACCAGCCTGCGGCGGTTGGCGGGGTTGGCGGTCAGCCGGTTGTTCTGCAGGACCTGCAGCCAGGTCAGGTTGAGCACCAGGGCTCCGATGAGCAATACGTAGAATAGCCCCAGCCGCCGGATGTTCCTATCCAAGCTCCTGCGCCTCCTCCCGGCGGCTGGAGAGGATGACCAGCAGGCCCACCAGCAGGAAGTTGGTGAGGACGGAGCTGCCGCCGTAGCTCACGAAGGGCAGGGTGATGCCGGTCAGCGGGATGAGTCGGGTCACCCCCCCGATGATCACGAAGGACTGCAGGGCCACGATGGCGGTGAGCCCCGCCGCCAGCAACCTGGAGAAGTCGTCCTCCCGGCTCAGGGCGATGCGCAGGCCCCGCCAGGCCAGCATGAGGTAGGCCAGGAGGATGGAGACCGCCCCCAGCAGCCCCAGCTCCTCGGCGTAGGCCGCGAAGATGAAGTCGGTGGTGACGTCGGGTATGAATTCGGGATGCCCCCGCCCCATTCCCGTGCCGGCCACCCCCCCCGAGGCGATGGCGAAGAGGGACTGGGCCGGCTGGTAGCTGGGGCCGCTGATGGTCGCGGGGTCCAGCGGGTCCACCCAGATCCTCACCCGCTGCTCGACGTGGGCGAAGGCGAAGTAGCAGCAGGCCGCCCCCAGCAGGAAGAGCAGCGCCCCGATGACGACGAAGGAGGCGCGGGAGGTGGCCGCGTAGACCAGGGCCAGGAAGATGCCGAAGAAGAGGAGCGAGGACCCCAGGTCCTTCTGGAAGATGAGCAGCAGGAGGGAGAGCGCCCACATCAGCAGCAGCGGCCCCAGGTGCTTGAGGCGGGGCACCTCGAAGCCGCCCAGCTTCCGTCCCGCCCCGGTGAGCACCTCCCGCTTGTCCGCCAGGTAGGCGGCGAAGAAGACCGCCAGCAGGATCTTGGCCAACTCGGAGGGCTGGAAGCGCAGCGGTCCCGCTACCAGCCACAGGCGGGCCCCGTTGACCTCGGTGCCGAAGACGAAGGTGGAGAAGAGCAGCAGCAGCCCCGCGCAGCCGATGACGTACTTGTAACCCGCCAGCACCCGGACGTCGCGCAGGACCAGGACCAGCAGCACCAGGCAGGCGGCCCCCACCGCGATCCAGACGAACTGCAGCCGCGCCTTGTCGGGGTCGAGGCGGACCAGCATCACCAGCCCCAGGGAGGAGAGGGCCGCGGCGAGCGGGAGGACCAGGTGGTCGGCCTCGGCCAGGAGGATGCGCAGGCAGAGGTGGGCGGCGAGAAAGATGCCCAACAGGCCCAGCGGGTAGGTCAGGAACTGCCAGGTGAAGCGTTCGTCCCGCGCCAGCTCCACGCTCAAGGTCCCCAGGGAGGAGATGACCAGGATGCCCAGCAGCAGCAGCAGTTCGCGGTTACGGCGGCGGCTGTTCAGCCCCAGCCGGCGGACCAGGTCACGCAAGTCGGCTCACGTCGCTCTCACCTCAACACTCCGCCCCGGGGCGGCGAGGGGTTGTCCGGACGGGGGGAGGGAGGCGGCTCGCCTTCCTCCCCGCCTTCCCGTATCGGGGCTCGCAGGCGCACGGTTATGACGCTGTCTCGTTCCACCAACTCCCCGTAAGGGGGGTTCTGTCCGACGACGACGGCCCCGGGGTCCGGCTCCTCCGCTCCTTCTCCCGCGTCCTCGGCCTTGAGCACGAGGGATGCCTGCCCGGCCCGTTCCCCGGCCTCCTCCCAGGTCAGGTCCTCGAGGTCGGGGACCCGCCGGTGGGTCTCCGCCTCCCTGGTGTAGGACTTGAAGTCCCGCTCCGCTTCCGCCAGGCCCTTGACCACCGGGTCGCGCAGGTCCTTCTGTTTTTCCTCCGGGAGGTTGTCGATGGACTCGGCAGAGGACTGCTGCACCTCCTTGAGGTCGATGCCCAGGGGCTTCCAGGGGAACCCGCGGTAGAGGGTGATGGCCCCCCGTTCGTCCACGCCCACGAAATAGCTGCGGTTCCTCATCAGGGGGAAGAGGAAGAGAAAGGCGATGACGGCCGCCGTGAACAGGACCAGCGCGGACCAGAGCAGCAGTCTCACCGACCGGCCGCCCCCGCCGCCCCCTTCCTCTTCTCCGGGTGCCGCCGCGGGCGCCGGCCGGTCCGCGGCCGGGTCGTAGGTGGAGAGGTCGGCCAGCACCACGGTGACGTTGTCGCTCCCGCCCGCCTCCAGGGCCGCGTCCACCAGGGCGCGGGCCAGGGCGTCGGGGTCCCCGCCGCCGGCCAGCACGGCGGAGATGCGCTCGTCGGGGAGCATGCCGCTCAAGCCGTCGCTGCAGAGCAGCAGCCATCCCCTCGCCGGCACCTCCGCCTCGAAGAGGTCCACCCGTACCTCGCTCTCGATGCCCAGGGCCCGGGTGATGACGTTGCGCCGGGGGTGGAGGAGGGCCTGCTCCGGGGTGATGCGGCCGGCGCGGACCAGTTCGGCCACGAGGGAATGGTCCTCGGTCAGCTGCTCCAGCCCGCCGCCGCTGAGGACGTAGGCGCGGCTGTCGCCCACGTGGCCCAGGTACATCGTGCCGTCCTGGAAGACGCAGGCGGTGAAGGTGGTGCCCATGCCCTCCCGCGCGCTGTCCGTGCCGGCTTCCCGGAAGATGGCAGCGTTGGCCTCCCGCACGGCTTCCCGCATGGCGCGGGGGATGTCGTCCCCTTCCGCCCGGCCTCCGAAGCGGATCAGGAAGGTCTCGATGGCCAGGGTGCTGGCCACCTCCCCCGCCTGGTGGCCGCCCATGCCGTCGGCCACGATGAATATGGAGCCGTCGGCGTAGAAGTCGTCCTCGTTGATCTCCCGCACCTTGCCCGGGTCGGTCAGCGCCGCGTACCGCATGGGCTAACCCCTGAACTCCATGACCGTGCCGCCGATCTTGACGCGGTCCCCGTGGCGCAGGTCCACCGGGTAGTTGATCCTGCGCTCGTTGACGTAGGTGCCGTTGGTGCTGCCCAGGTCCTCCAGGATGTAGTGTCCCTGGTTGTCGGCCACGCGGGCGTGGAACTGGGAGACGAACTCGTCGTCCAGGCAGATCTGGCAACCCAGGTCCCTGCCGATCACCGTAACGGCCTCCAGGTCATAACGCCGCACCGCCGCCTTGCCCTCCGACACCACCTTCAGCCAGGGGGTGGCCGCCTTCTTCAGCCGCGGCTGCCTGGCGCCGGCGGCCCTGGCCCTCCGCTCCTGCGGCAGGAGGTCGATGTAGAGGGAGCGAGCCACCAGGACGATGAAGAGGTACAGCAGGAGGATGGTGGCGTACTTAAGTGAAACGTAAACGATCTCCGGCATCGAGCTCCCGTCCTCGCTGAATCCCTAGGTAATTAAGATAACAGATGCGCGGCCCGGCGTTCAATTTCCGGAGCGCGGGCCGGCGCCCGGCGACCTGCTTCCGGCGATCCTCCCGCCCGGTGCCCGCTCCGCCGGGAGAGGATATAATGTTTCGCATGACGCAGGAGGAGCGCGCCTGGTACAGCATGACGACGGAGGAGGCCCTTTCCGCCCTCGGGGTGAGCGCGGAGCGCGGGCTGGACCCGGCCGCCGTCCGGGACCGCCTGGAGCAGCACGGGCGCAACGTCCTGGGCGAGGCGGGGGCCACCCGGCCCCTGGCCATCTTCCTCAACCAGTTCCGGGACTTCATGATCTTCGTGCTGCTGGCCGCGGCGGCCGTCTCCGGGCTGCTGCTCCGGGAATACGCGGACATGGCGGTGATCCTGGCCATCGTGCTGGCCAACGCCGTCCTGGGCTTCGCGCAGGAGTACCGGGCGGAACGGGCGCTGACGGCCCTGAAGCGCCTGAGCTCGCCCACCGTGCGGGTGAGGCGGGAGGGCAGGGTGGAGGAGGCGGCGGCGGAGGAGCTGGTCCCCGGGGACGTCATGCTGGTGGAGGAGGGGGACCACATCGCCGCCGACGCGCGCCTCCTCTCCGTGGCCTCGCTGCGGGTGAACGAGGCCTCCCTCACCGGGGAGGCGGCGGCCGGCGCCAAGCGGACGGCCCCCCTGGAGCAGCCCGGCCTGGGCCCGGGAGACCAGGAGAACATGCTCTTCCAGGGGACCTTCGTGGAGAAGGGCCGGGGCGAGGCGCTGGTGGTGGAGACCGGCCGGCGCACCCAGATGGGGGCCATCGCCGCCCTGCTGGAGGAGGCGGAGGAGGAGAAGACGCCCCTGCAGAAGGAACTGAACGTCACCGGCAGGCGCATCGCCCTGCTCTGCCTGGCCATCTGCGCCTTCATCTTCGCCTTCGGCATCATCGAGGGGGAGGAGCCTGAGAGCCTCTTCCTCTTCAGCGTGAGCCTGGCGGTGGCGGCCATCCCCGAGGGCCTGGCGGCCATCGTCACCGTGGCCCTCTCCCTGGGGGTGCGCAGGATGGCGGGGGAGAAGGCCATCGTCCGCAGGCTGGCGGCGGTGGAGACCCTGGGCTCCACCAGCGTCATCTGCACCGATAAGACCGGCACCCTCACCCGCAGCGAGATGACCGCCCGCCGGATCTGGCTGCCCGAGGCGGAGGGCATCGACCTGGAGGCGGAGGGGGGGCGGGACGCCGCCGCCGCCGGGGCGGTCCTGGCCATCTCCACCCTCTGCAACGACGCCTGGTGGCAGGAGGGGGGCTTCGTGGGGGAGGGCACCGAGGTGGGCCTGCTGAAGATGGCCGATTCCCTGGGCTTCGACCGCGGCCGCGCGGCCGGGCTCTTCCCCCGCGTCGGCGAGATGCCCTTCGACAGCGAGCGCAAGATGATGAGCACCCTCCACCGGGTGGAAGACCAGAGGCTGGCGGGGGAGGAATACTCCCTGGGAGATGCCCCTTACCTGCTGTTCTCCAAGGGGGCTCCCGAGATCATCGCCTCCCGCTGCGACCGCGTCCTCCTGCCGGACGGCCCGGCGCCGCTGACCCGCGAGGCGGGCTCGCTGGTGCTGGGCGAGGCCGAGGAGATGGCCGCCCGGGGCCTGCGCACCATGGCCTTTGCTTACCGGCCGCTGGACCGGGCCCCCGGCGACCTGGAGGACGCCTCCCTGGAGACGCAGGAAGTCTTCGCCGGGCTGGTGGGGATGATCGACCCGCCGCGCCCCGAGGCGCTCCCCGCCCTGGAGGCCTGCCGGTCGGCCCGGGTCGGGGTGGTGATGATCACCGGCGACCACGCCGTGACCGCCTCGGCCATCGCCCGGGAACTGGGCATCCTCACGGCGGAGAGGGAGGTCATGCACGGCCGCGAGCTGAGCCTGGTCTCCGAGGAGGAACTGGCGGGGAAGGTGGAGCGCATCGGGGTCTATGCCCGCGTCTCCCCGGCCGACAAGGTCAAGATAGTGCGCGCCTGGAAGGAGAGGGGCGCGGTGGTGGCCATGACCGGCGACGGGGTCAACGACGCCCCCGCCCTCAAGCACGCCGACATCGGGGTGGCCATGGGCATCACCGGCACCGACGTCAGCAAGGAGGCGGCGGACATGGTGCTGGCCGACGACAATTTCGCCACCATCGTGCGGGCCGTCAACGAGGGGCGGGTAATCTTCGAGAACCTGAAGAAGTTCGTCTACTTCCTGCTCTCCTGCAACATCAGCGAGGTGGCGACCATGTTCATCGCCATGCTCTTCTCCGGCCACATACCCCTGCAGGCGGTGCAGGTGCTCTGGATCAACCTGGTCACCGACGGGTTCCCGGCCATGGCCCTGGGGGTGGACACCCCCGCGCCCGGCATCATGAACAGGGCGCCGCGCGACCCGGCCGATCGGGTGCTCTCGGGCAGGAAGATGCTCACGCTGCTGTGGCAGGGGAGCATCCTCGCGGCGGGGGCGCTGGCGGCCTTCTTCCTTACGCGCTACTGGCTGTACGACCACCTCTTCGTCGCCGAGGTGGACGGCGTCATGCAGGGCGAGAGCTGCGTCCAGACCGCCGTCTTCTGCACCCTGGTCTTCTCACAGCTGATGCACGCCTACAACTGCCGCTCCGAGCACGTCTCCTTCTTCCGCATGAAGTTCTTCGACAACCGGATGCTGCCGCTGGCCCTGGCCGCCTCCCTGGCCCTGCAGCTGCTGGTGGTGACGGTGCCCCCCCTGATGGAGGCTTTCAACACCGGGTACTTGAGCGCCGCCGCCTGGCTGGTGGTGGCGGCCTGCTCCGTCATGCCGGTGCTGCTCATCGACCGCATAAAGGTCCTCGTCAACCCCGGGGTCAGGCCTTGAAGTTGAAGTCGACTTCAACTTCAAGGCCTGACCCCGGAGTTGACGCGGCGTTGACAGGGGCGGCGGCGGGTAAATATATTATATCTATCGGATATCAGTAATAGGGAGCAGAGGTGAGCTTTCGCATCCCCACCAAGCCGCGCTACGGCCTGCGGGCCATGCTGGACGTCGCCCTCCACCAGAGGGAGGGCGAGCCGGTGCTGCTCAAGGAGATAGCGGAGCGCCAGGGCTTGAGCGAGCGTTACCTGGAGCACGTGGTGAACGGCCTGCGCACCGGGGGCCTGCTGCGCAGCGTGCGCGGCCCCCGGGGCGGCTACTACCTCAACCGCCCCCCCGACCAGATAACGGTGATGGAGGTGGTCCGCGCCACCTCCGGCTCGTTTAAGCTGGTGGATTGCGTGGAGGAAGAGGGCTCCTGCGCAAGGTCGGCGGCCTGCGCCGCCCGCGTGGTATGGGAGCGCCTCCACGAGGCCATGAGCGGGGTGCTGGAGGGCACCACCCTGGAGGACCTGGTCAGGCTGCAGCGGGAGATGGGTTCATGCTCCGGAGAGATGTATTATATCTAGGGTGTCCGGAACGGAACGGAAGGTGAGGAGAGGATGAGGCGTATATACATGGACCACGCGGCGACCACGCCCACCCACCCGGCGGTGCTGGAAGCCATGCTGCCCTACTTCACGGAGCATTACGGCAACCCCTCCAGCGTCTACGAGGCGGGCATCGAGGTGCGCGAGGCCATCGAGGCCGCCCGCGAGCAGGTGGCGCGGGCGCTGGGCGCGAGCCCGGAGGAGATCGTCTTCACCAGCGGCGGCACCGAGGCGGATAACCACGCCCTCAAGGGGGTGGCCTTCAACTGCGGGGAGGGGCGCGGCATCGTCACCACGGCCATCGAGCACCACGCGGTGCTGGAGTCCTGCCGCTACCTGGAGAAGCACGGCTTCCAGCTGACCGTCCTGCCGGTGGACGGGCAGGGCCTGGTCGACCCGGACGAGGTGAGGCGGGCCATCACCCCGCGCACCGCCATCGTCTCGGTGATGCACGCCAACAACGAGATCGGCACCGTCGAGCCCATCCGCGCAATCTCCGCCGTCACCCGGGAGGCGGGGGTGCCCCTGCACGTGGACGCGGTGCAGACGGCGGGAGCCCTGGAGGTGGACGTCGACGACCTGGGAGCCGACCTGCTCTCCGTCTCCGCCCACAAGCTCTACGGGCCCAAGGGCATCGGCTGCCTCTACGTGCGCAAGGGTACCCGCGTCCACCCCTTCATCCACGGCGGGGCGCAGGAGCGCAAGCGGCGCGCCGGCACCGAGAACGCCCCCGGCATCATCGGCTTCGGCAGGGCCATGGAACTGGCCGCGCGGGAACGGGAGGAGCGCGCGGCCCACCTGCTCCCCCTGCGGGACCGGCTCATCCGGGGCATCGAGGAGGCCATCCCCGACTCCTGCCTCAACGGCCACCCCACCCTGCGGCTGCCCAACAACGTCCACTTCCGCTTCAAGTACATCGAGGGGGAGTCCATCTGCCTCAACCTGGACTTCCTGGGCGTGGCCGCCTCCACCGGGTCGGCCTGCTCCTCCGAGGCGCTGGAGGCCTCGCACGTGCTGATCGCGCTGGGCCTGCCCCACGAGGAGGCCCACGGCTCCGTGCGCTTCACCCTGGGGCGCGACAACACCGTGGAGGACATCGACTACCTCCTGGCCGAGCTGCCGCCCATCATCGAGAAGCTGCGGCTGATGTCGCCGCTGTACAAGGGTTGAAAGGTAAGGCTCCCGCCCTAGACCGCTTCCTCGGCCTTGAGGGCGCAGCGCCACTCGCCGGCCAGGAAGCCGTGCTCGGTCCAGATGAGCAGTATCTCCCGGAGGTAATCCGCCGCCGTCTCCGCCGACGCGAAGGAGTCGTCCAGTGCCGCCCGCGCCTTCTCGTAAAGCTTGCTCTCCAATCTCATCACCTGGGCGCAGTATAGATCCCGGCGGCGACAAAAAACGGCGTCGCGGCGGATGGGGAGCTCCAGCCCCCGGCGGCCCGCCCCGTTCCGCGGCGGCCGCGTCCGCCGCTCTCCCGCGCTATTCCGGCCTGACCTTCGAGCGGAGGTATTCGGTCCAGGCCCCCAGGCCCTCGCCGGTGCGCGCGCTGACCTCGAAGATGGTCACCTCCGGGTTCATCTTGCGGACCGTCGAGCGCACCGCCTCCAGGTCGAAATCGCCCATGCCGAGGAGGTCGATCTTGTTGATGACGAGCACGTGGGACTCGCTGAACATCAACGGGTATTTGAGGGGCTTGTCGTCGCCCTCGGCCACCGAGAGGATCATCACCTTGAGGCTCTCCCCCAGGCGGAACTCGGCCGGGCAGACCAGGTTGCCCACGTTCTCCACGATGAGCAGGTCCAGCGAGGGCAGGTCGAAGTGGGGCAGGGCCAGGGAGATCATGTTGGCGTCCAGGTGGCAGGCGCCGCCGGTGTTGATCTGCACCACCGGGATGCCCAGCTCCTTGAGCCTGTCGGCGTCCACCCGGGAGGCGATGTCCCCCTCGATGACCCCGATGGCCAGGCGGTCTTTCAAGGCGCGGATGGTCTGCATGACCAGCGAGGTCTTGCCGGCGCCGGGCGAGGCCATCAGGTTGACCACGTACACCCCCGCCTCGGCGAAGCCCGCCTCGTTGCGGCGCGCCAGGTCCTCGTTCCGGTCGAAGATGCCCTCGAAGACGTCTATCTCCATGCCCCCTCCCTCACTCTATCTCTATGGACTCCACCTGGAGCTCGCGACCGTGCGTCAGCTCGGCGTGCCCGGAGCCGCAGCCCGGGCAGGTGAGGTCGAGCTCCTCGGGGGCGAACTCCCTGCCGCAGGCGGTGCAGCGGGCCTCCACCGGCACCTTGCGGAAGCCGATATCGGCCTCCGCGGCGATGGTATCCCTGGCCAGCATGTCCCAGTAGAAGGTGACGCAATGGTCCACGATGCCGGTGAGCTCGCCCAGCACCAGGTTGATCTTGACGATGCGCCTGGCGCCGTTGCGCTCGGCGTGCCGCAGGCTGATGTCCAGGATGCTCTCCACCACGGAAAGTTCGTGCACGTCGCGCTCCTTTCGGCCTCCCGTCCATTATAACCGACCCGCGCCGAATGCGGGCTCACGGTGCCCGCTCGCAGCGGGCGGGGAAGGCGCTCGGCGGCGGCATTGGACATCGGGCGCGCGCTCTGATAATAATATTGGTCTGAAGGGAATGCTTGAGGGAGCAGCAGGAAGATCGAGGTTCAGATGGACTACAGTTCTCGCCCGACCCCGCCGCTTCTCCGCACGCCGCCGGGCTTTTCCCCGGCGCCCGAGACCTCCCCGGCCGCGCGGCCGGATCGCACTGCAGAAAAGACGGAGGGAAGGGAAGAGCAGCCTTGACCAAGGAGGTGTCCAGCATGCCCCACGCCAACGACCGTCTCTTCGACCACCGGGCGGCCAGGGAGTGGAAATTAGCCAAATCCCGGGCTGAGAAGGACAAGGTCATGCCCCTGTCCGACGCGATCGCCCGTTTCGTGGAGGACGGGGACTCCATCATCGAGACCGGCTTCGCCTACGCCCGCGGCCCCCTGGGGGCCTACTGGGAGATCGGGAGGCAGCGCAAGAAGGATCTGGTGGGCATCTTCACTCCCGGGGGCCTTAACACCATCTGGCACGAACTGGGCGGCCTGGAAGGCGCCCACGTCGCATACGTGGGAGTGGAGATGCGCGGGCTCTTCTCCACCTTCCGCCGGGGCGTCGAATCGGGCACCCTGAAGGTCTACTCGGAGTGGAGCCACGGCGGCCTGGCCCTGGCCCTGCGGGCGGCCGAGCAGGGCCTGAACTACGTGGCCTGCAAGAGCATGCTGGGAACGGACATCATCGGGAGCAACCCTTACATCAAGGTAACCGAGGACCCCTGGACGGGCGAGCCGGTCTGCCTGGTGCCCGCCATCTATCCGGACGTGGCCATCTTCCACGTGCACCACGCCGACAGGTTCGGCAACGGGCGCATCTGGGGAGCCTCGGTCAACGACGCCTCCATCGTCGCGGCGGCGCGCAAGGTCATCGTCACCTGCGAGCGCATCGTGGACACCGACGACATAAGGTCCAACCCCTACCAGGTCATCATCCCCCACTTCTGCGTGGACGCCGTCTGCGAGGTGCCCTACGGGGCCTGGCCGGGGGACATGCCCGGCCTGTACTACTTCGACCGCCGCTGGCAGGAGAGGGCGGTGCGCGTCGGCCTGAAGACCCTCGAGAGCAGCATGGAGTGGGCGGAGAAGTACATCTACAACACCCGCGACCTCAACGAGATGATCTGCGTGGCGGCCGAGGAAGAGGGCATGAACGTCATCGATTACTTGAAGCAGCTGGAGCAGCTGGCCTGCGACGCCGCCTACTACAACCTCGGATCGTGGGGCATCGGCGGCGACCGCGACTGGAGTTACGAAGAAGTGGCCAAGAGGGCCATATAGGGGGGATGGAGATGAGCGACATCCAGTACACTCCGAGAGAGCTCCTCGCCTGCTGCGCCGCCCGCCTGCTCTCAGACGGGGAGAGCGTCTTCGTGGGCACCGGCCTTCCCCTGGTGGGGGCGATGCTGGCCCAGAAGCTGCACGCGCCCCAGATGATGGCCATCTACGAGTGCGGGGCGGTGGGCCCCCAGCCGCGCCAGCTCCCCTGGTCGGTGGTGGACCCCTGGACCTTCTACAAGGCGCCGGTGATCCTCTCCATGAGCTCGGTCTTCGGGTATTCCCGGGCCGGCTACGCCGACGTGGGCTTCCTGGGGGGGGCGCAGATCGACATGTACGGCAACATCAACGCCACCGTCATCGGCTCCTACGACCGCCCCTCGGTACGCCTGACCGGGTCGGGCGGCGCCAACGACATCGCTTCCCTGTGCGACCGGGTCATCTTCATGGGACTGCACCTCCCCCAGCGCTTCCCGGAGAAGGTCGACTACATCACCACCCCCGGCTTCCTGGACGGGCCGGGCGGGCGGGAGAGGGCCGGCCTGGTGGGCAGGGGCCCCTGGCGGGTCCTCTCCCACCTGGGCATCATGGGTTTCGACGAGGAGAGCTGCCGCATGAAGCTGCTCTCCTACCACCCCGGAGTGACCGTCGAGGTCATCCAAGAGTTCACCGGCTTCGAGCTCCTGGTGGCCGACGACGTGCACGAGACGGAGAAGCCCACCGAGGAGGAGCTGGTCTGCCTGAGGGAGCGGGTCGACCCCTGCAAGCTCTTCTGCTTCTAGCCCCGCCGCCCGCGGGTCCGGGTCAGCGGGAGGGGCGGAAGAGGACCTGCCCGCCGTCGGGGTCGATGACCCAGACGCGCCAGGTCAGCGTGTCCAGCAGGCTGGAGCTGACCTGGACGGGGTGGGAGGCCACGCCGTACATCAGTCCGAGCAGCTTGTCGGAGTCCAGTTCGGACAGCCGGCGGAGGTAGGCCGCCAGGTTGCTGCCCTCCGCCAGTTCGGCGATGAGCGCCTGCAGGTCGATGCCGGCCCCGACGACCGCCTCCTCCGCCCCCCGCGACGTGCTGCCGACGCCGGAGTAGGCCCCCGGGGCGATGGCGTCGGCCAGGGCCTGCATGAGCGCGCTCTCCCGTACGCCGCCGGAGGCAGCCAGCTGCCTGGCCAGGTTCACCAGGGAGGCCACCTCGGGGTTGGCGAAGAGCCGGGAGTCCTCCGGGGAGCTGTAGGAGATGATCCACACCGGCCGCCCCCGGTAGAAGGCCCTCTCCGCGAAGCAGGGCACGGCGCAGCTGCCGGAAGGTATCCCGGAAGCGGCCAGGGCCAGGGACTTCTTCAGGGACTCAGGGTCCTCCCCCAGCTCCGCGGCCATGGCGGCGAGCTCGCCCGCGTAGTGCTGCTGCACGGCGGAGCGGTCGGCGGCGGAAACTCCCGCCGGTGCGCCGGAACGCCGGGCGGGGCCGTACCAGAGGTCGGAGTAGAAGTCGAGGCGGGCGCCCAGGTCCTTGGAGTACTCCTCCACCTGGCCCGAGTCGTAATCGACTGCGGACTTGATCACGCGGGGAGTCGGCAGCAGGGAAGCCGCGGCGAGGATTGAGGGGCCGGCGGGGCCGGGCGTGTCGGCGGCGGCCTCCGCCCCGTTCGCCACGTCGCCGCTCCGCCCGGCCTCCCCGGCTCCCAGGCGGCCGTCCGACGGGCCTCCGCCAGCGGCGCCGGCCGCCGGGGCCCCGGCGGGCTCGGCCTCGTGGTGGGAAGTGGGCGTGGCCATCAGGGCGATGCTCACCACCACCACCGTGACCAGGATGGCCGCGGCGGTGGCGAGGCGGGGGAAGAGGCCGGCCCGGGCCCGCCGTTCCTCCGAGGCGGCGCCCTCCATCCCCCGGCGCAGCCCCTCCGCCAGCTTGCTCCGCTCCGCCGGGCTGAGGCCCGCGCGCGGCAGGGCCGCCAGCGCGGCGACCACCCGCTCCAGCCGGGCCTTGCTCTCCCGGCAAGCCGCGCAGGCTTCGAGATGGGCGCCGACTTCCCGCAGGGCGCGGGGGCCGAGCTCCCCGTCGATGTAGGCGGAAAGGCGTGACTTGCATCTCCGGCAGTTCAAGGCAGGCGATCCCTCCTCGTCTTCCCGTCCCCTGAGAAGCCTTCGTCGCGGACGGCGGTCCCCTCTTCCACCGGTTTAGATGCAGGCGCGTTTTCCGTTGGTTCCGCGAGCCCGCGCAATTCCTGGGCCAGCCGGCGGCGGGCCCGGTTGAGCCGGGACTTGACGGTTCCCAGGGAGATGCCCAGGATCTCCGAGACCTCGCCGTAGCTGTATCCCTCGATGTCGTGGAGGAAGACCACCTCGCGGAACTTCAGGGGCAGTTCCCGGATGGCCGTGCGCACCCGCTCCCGCAGTTCGGTGACGATCAGCAGGTCGTCGGGGTTCTCCGCGTCGCCCGGGAGCATCTCCTCCCACTCCGGCATGTCCTCGTCGGCCCGGTCGGCCAGGGAGAGGTGGTAGCGCTTCTTGCGGGTGTAGTCGCGGCAGGCGTTGGTGGCCACCCGGTAGAGCCAGGTGGAGAAGCGCGATTCGCTGCGGAAGGTGCCCAGTTTGCGGAAGAGGAGGATGAAGACCTCCTGGCTGACGTCGAGGGCGTCGGAGCGGTTGCCCAGGATGCGGTAGGCCAGGTTGAAGACCTGTGTCTCGTAACGCCGCGCCAGTTCCTCGAAGGCCGACTGGTCGCCCTCCAGGAACGCCGCGATCAACTCCTCGTCCCGGCACCCTTCCCGCTCGTTCATTTGGACCATTCTAGCATTTAACGCCCCCGGCCATTAGCCGCCCTTCATCAGCTTGCGGGCGTTGAGAAGGTTCTCCCTGGCTTCCTGCGGCAGTTCCCGCGCGCCGCCCAGCAGCCCGGCGGTGAAGGTGATCTCGGCGCAGAACTCCACCGTCTCCATGCGGTGGTAGGCCTGGGTCAGGTCGGTCCCCCAGGTCAGGGCCCCGTGGTTCTCCAGCAGCACCGCGTCGCACTCCTCGAGGTAGGGCAGGATGGACTCCGCCAGCTCGCTGGAGCCGGGGAAGCGGAAGGGCACCAGCGGCACCTCGCCCAGGAAGAGCACCGCCTCGGGGACCAGGTGCAGGTCCAGCGGGATGCCGGCGACGGCGAAGCCGGTGGCGCGGGGGGGATGGGAGTGGACCACCGCCCCTATGGACGGCTTCTCCCGGTAGATGGAGAGGTGCATGGGGGTCTCGCTGGTGGGGTAGCCCTCGCCCCGCAGCACCTGTCCGTCGAGGCTTAAGGCGAGGATCTGTTCCGGGCGCATGAAGCCCTTGCTCACCAGGGTGGGCGTGATGAGCACCTCCGCCTCGTTCAAGCGGGCGGAGATGTTGCCGGAATTGGCGGAGGCCATCCCGCGTTCCCACACCCGCCGGCCGATCTCGCAGATCTCCGCGCGCAGTTCGATTTCCCGGTCCATCCCTCACGCTCCTTCTCCTCGTTGCGCGGCGCGCCCGAAGGGCCTTCCGCCACCTCCGGCGCCTCCCTCGCTCGACCGGGACGCCGCCCGGGCATCCCCGCCCCGCTCCCGGCCTCGGGACACGCTTCCGTGCGCGCCGGCACAACGATTATATTCCAAGCGCATCCGCCCTCGAAAGAAAGGGAGAGCGCAAGGTGGACAGGACGCGGCGCTTTTCCTATAGTTATTCGTGGTGAGCCTTGAGGGCGGAAGGGATGCGTGATCCGTGAACGGGGATATCCCAGGGCACGTCGGCGTGATCATGGACGGCAGCGGTCGCTGGGCCGGGAGGCACGGCCTGCCGCGCGCCGAGGGGAACCGCAAGGGCGGGGAGGCCGTAATGGAAACGGTGCGCGCCTGCGCGGGCAGGGGCGTCGGCGCGCTGACCCTGTTCTCCCCCTCGATGGAGGACCGCAAGGGCTCGCCGGAGGAAACGGTCTTTCCGGCGGAGATGGGCGGGGACGCGCTGCGGCGGGGCCTGGATGAACTCAACGCCTTGGGCGTGCGCGTGCGGCACCTGGGATTGCGCGAGGGCCTGCCCGACGACGTGCTCCGCCGGTTCGACCTGGCCGCCGAGTCCACCGGAGCAAACCGCGGGATGCAGCTGTGCATCGCCTTCAACTACGGCAGCCGCCGCGAGATATTCGACGCCGCGCTGAAAGTGGCCGACGGGGTGGCCTCGGGCGGAACGAGACCCTCTGAGGTGGACGAGGAGAGCATCCGCGCGGGCCTCTACGCCCCGGAGCTGCCCGACGTCGACCTGTTGATCAGGACCGGCGGGGAGAGGCGCCTCTCCGACTTCATGCTGTGGCAGTGCGCCTACGCCGAGCTGTACTTCACCGACGTGCTCTGGCCGGATTTCGGACGCGCGGACCTTGAGAGGGCGCTTGCGGCCTACCGCGCCCGGGAGAGGAAGTTCGGGGCCATCAGGGGATAGGCCCGCGCGCAAGATGTTACAATACGTAGAGATGGCTTGACGGAAGGGTTTCGATGGCTCTCAATGAATGCCTGGGGCAGGGGGCCGGAAGCGTTTGCAGGGCAGCTCGATAATTCGGAAAGGGGGACAAAGGAAAAAGGGATGAATGGAAGAATGAATAGGTATAACCGTCGTTAGAAAGGAGAGGCAGTATGGCAACAGCGAAGAAGCCCGCGAAGAAGACCGCGGCCAAGAAGACCGCGGCGAAGAAGCCTGCCGCCAAGAAGACCGCCGCCAAGAAGACCGCGGCGAAGAAGCCCGCGGCGAAGAAGACCGCGGCCAAGAAGCCCGCCGCCAAGAAGACCGCGGCGAAGAAGCCCGCCGCCAAGAAGACCGCGGCGAAGAAGCCTGCCAAGAAGACCGCGGCGAAGAAGACCGCGGCGAAGAAGACGGCCGCCAAGAAGACCGCGGCGAAGAAGCCTGCGAAGAAGACCGCGGCGAAGAAGACCGCGGCCAAGAAGACCGCGGCGAAGAAGACGGCCGCCAAGAAGCCCGCGGCGAAGAAGACGGCCGCCAAGAAGCCCGCGGCGAAGAAGACGGCCGCCAAGAAGAAGTAGCAAGGCGTCGGGCCGGACCCGCCGCCCGGCGGTTACCTTCAGCCCCGGGGGGTCGGGCCGCAAGCGACCTGATTCGAGAGGCCTCGGAGGGGGCGCGAGCCCCAGCGGGGCCTTCTCGCTGCCCTGGAGCCGGCGGGCCGTCAGGCGGACGCCCAGTCGAAGCCGATGGCGGGGTCGTCGAAGGGGATGCGCTCCTCGTCCGGTGCCGCGCGGTCGTACGACTCGGTGGTGTGGTAGAAGAGGCCCAGCGGCCGGTCTCCCAGCACCTTGTACCCGTGGGCCACGCCCGCGGGGATGAGCACGAGCGCGGGGTCCTGCTCCCCGGTGATCAGGGACTGGGTCTCTCCGCGGGTGGGGGAGCCTTCCCTCAGGTCGTGCAGGACCACCAGCGCGCTGCCGGCGGCCACGAACCAGAGGTCGTCCTGGCGGCGGTGCCAGTGGAAGGCCTTGATGATGCCGGGATAGGACATGGTGTAGGAGGTCTGCCCGAAGCGCGCCAGGAGCTCGTCGTCGTCGCGCAGGATCTCCATGAAGAACCCGCGCTCGTCGCAGTGGCGCGTCAGCCGCTTGATGTGGACGCCGTCGATCATGGCCTGCCCTCAGATTTTACAGTGTAATGATATTGCACGTTGATTATAGCACACGCGGGACTACGCGGCTTTTCACCGGCCGGCAATGCGTTTACCATGGAGGGAAACGCGAGGAGAGGAGCGAGTTGGAAGCCAGGAGGAAGCTTGCGGTGAACGCCTCCAAGGCGGTGGGGTTCGCCTCCCGCAAGCTGGGCCGGGGGGCGGGGACCACCCTGCCGGGACGGGTGGCCCTGCGCATCCTGCCGGACCTGCCGGACCGCCTGGCCGCCGAGCTGGAGCGGGGCTGCGTGCTGGTCACCGGGACCAACGGCAAGACCACCACCGCCAACCTCATCGCGGGCATCCTGCGCGCCTCGGGCCTCGAGCCCGTCCACAACCGCCACGGGGCCAACCTCATCTACGGGGTGACCGCCAGCCTGGCGGACGCCGCCACCCGCTCCGGGCACCCGCGGGCGGACATCGGCCTCTTCGAGGTGGACGAGGCGACCCTCGAGGACATGGGCCGCCGCCTGCGCCCGCGGCTGGTGGTGGTGACCAACCTCTTCCGCGATCAGCTCGACAGGTACGGGGAGCTGGAGGGCCTGGCGGAAAGGATGAACCGGGGGCTGCGCGAACTCGAGGGGGGCACCCTGCTGCTCAACGCCGACGACCCCCTGGTCTCCACGCTGGGGGAGGGCACGTCGCTGGAGGTGCTCTATTACGGCATCGAGGACGAGGGCGCGGGGCGCGGCTCCATGCAGCACGCCGCCGACTCCAAGAACTGCCGGGCCTGCGGCGGGCCCCTGCGCTTCTCCACCGTCTATTTCGGGCACATGGGAGACTACCGCTGCGACGCCTGCGGGCTGGCCCGCCCGCCCGCCGACTTCGCCGCGCGCGGGCTTCGGGCGCGCGGGGTGGAGGGGACTTCCTTCCGCCTGGAGGGATGGGGCGAACCCCTGCGGCTCGAGGTGAAGCTGCCCGGCCTCTACAACGTCTACAACGTCCTGGCGGCGGCGGCGGCGGCGCGCGTCCTCGGGCTCAGACGGGAAGACGCGGCGCGGGCCGTCGAGGGTTATGCCACCGTCTTCGGCCGGGCGGAGTGGATCGAGGCGGAGGGACGCCGCGTCTTTTTGGTCCTCTCCAAGAACCCCACCGGCTTCAACGAGGTCATCCGCACGGTCACCGCCGACGGGCGGGACGGCAAGGCAGTGCTGCTGGCCTTGAACGATCTCGTCGCCGACGGGACCGACGTCTCCTGGATCTGGGACGTCGACTTCGAGGAGCTGGTGCCGCAGGCCGCGGCGGTGACCGCCTCGGGCGTGCGGGCGGAGGACATGGCCCTGCGCATGAAGTACGCCGGCCTTCCCGCCGGCAGCCTGAGGGTGGAGGGGGACCTCGAGCGGGCCCTGCGGGAGAGCCTGGAGCGGGTGCCGGAGGGCGGCACCCTCTACGCCCTCGCCACCTACACCGCCACCCTGGCCCTGCGCAGGGCGATGACCGGCCTGGGCTACGTCAAGGGATACTGGGAGGGATGAGGGTGGGCGGTCCGGTCCTGCGCATCTGCCACCTCTACCCGGAGCTGATGAACATCTACGGGGACCGCGGCAACGTCATCGCCCTGGCGCAGCGCTGCCGCTGGCGCGGCCTCGGGGTAGAGGTGGAGGAGGTGAGCATCGGGGAGGCCGTCGACCCCGGCCGCCACGACCTCTACTTCTTGGGCGGGGGGCAGGGCCGCGAGCAGGTGCTGGTCTGCGAGGACCTGCGGGAAGCCAAGCGGGAGCAGGTGCACGCCGCGGCGGCGGCGGGGGCGTGCTTCCTGACCGTCTGCGGCGGTTATCAGCTCTTCGGGAAGTACTTCCGCACCCGCACCGGCGAGGAGCTTGAAGGCATCGGGGTCTTCGACGCCTGGACGGTGGAGGGGGACACGCGCTTCGTCGGCAACGTGGTGGCGGAGTGGAAGGAACGCGACGGTGCGCGGCGCACCCTGGTGGGCTTCGAGAACCACTCCGGCCGCACCTACCTGGGGGCGGGCGCCCGGCCGCTGGCGCGGGTGGCGAAGGGCTGCGGCAACAACGGGGAGGACGGCTTCGAGGGCTGCCGCGCCGCCAATGCCTTCGGCACCTACCTGCACGGGTCGCTGCTGCCCAAGAACCCCCGCCTGGCGGACGAGCTCATCCGCCTGGGGCTTGCGCGGCGCTACGGGGAGGTCGAACTGGATCCGCTGGACGACGCGCTGGAGGAGCGGGCCCACGCCGCCGCCCTCCGCCGCGCCAAGGAGTGAAGGAGCAGACATGTCCAAGGTACTCACGGAGAGGCAGGGACACGTATACGTCATCACCATCAACCGGCCGGACCGCCGCAACTGCATCGACGCGGAGACGGAGGACCTCCTGGTGGAGGCCTGGCGCGAGTTCAAGGGGGACGAGGACCTGTTCGTGGCCGTCCTCACCGGGGCGGGAGAGCAGGCCTTCTGCGCCGGCGCCGACCTGGGGGCCTACTACCCCAAGATCTCCGGCTCGCCCACCTACCTGAGGCAGCGCGCCTACGACGGCCCGGGCTTCGGCGGATTCACCCGCGGCATCGACATCTTCAAGCCCATCCTCTGCGCCGTCAACGGGGCCTGCCTGGCGGGGGGCATCGAGCTTGCGGCGGCGGCGGACATCCGCATCGCGGCGGAACACGCCACCTTCGGCTGCCTGGAGCGGCGCTGGAACGTGGGGCTGGGCGACGGGGGAACGCAGCGGCTGCCGCGCATCGTCGGCCTGGGGCGGGCGCTGGACCTCATCATCACCGGCAGGCTCATCGACTGCGAGGAGGCTTGGCGCATCGGGCTGGTCAACGAGATCGTCCCGGCCGACAAGCTGATGGAGCGGACCTTGGAGCTGGCCGAGACCATCTGCTCCTTCCCCCAGGGGGCCATCCGCACCGACAAGGAGGCCACCATCCGCGGCCTGGGCATGCCGCTTACCGAGGGGCTGCGCATGGAGAGCCAGCTCTTCAACACCCTGCTGGCCACCCACGACTTCCTGGAGGGGCCGCTCTCCTTCGTGCAGAAGCGCCCGCCCGAGTACGACAACCGTTGAAGGACCGGCCCCTCCTCAGCGGCGGCCTTCCGAGCAGGGGATGCACAGCCGGCGGCCGCCCGCTTCCACCAGGCGGGTGGACATCACCGGCTCGCCGCACTCCTCGCAGGGGACGGAGGGCAGGATGCGCGCCTCCCCCGGCAGCTCCAGGGCGACCTCCTCCACCGAGAACATCTCCTCCTCCGGCAGGGAGAGGAACTGCTCGATCCTCTCTTCGCGCGCCCGCGCCGGGTCGGCTGGCGCCTCGCCGCCCGGCCCCGGCCCCACCGGCCTCAGGCTGACCCTCACCGCCTGCCCGGCCGCGTCGCGCCGGGCGAAGGTGAAGACCTGCTTGCCGTAATCGCGGAAGAAGAGGTTGCCCTTGCCGAAGGTGCAGCCGGCCAGGTACTGCACCGCGTCCACCGAGCAGGAGTTGTTCTCCGCCACGCAGACCAGCTCCTCGTCGCGGGCCCGCTCGACGCCCAGGCGTTCCAGGGCCGCCCGGGCCGCCCGGTAGCCGATGACCAGGCCGGGGCAGAGATGCCCGTGGAAGTCGACGGCGCCGCGCAGGTCCCCGGGGACCTCGCCCTCCCCCGCCACCCTACTTCACCGCCTGGCAGGAGGCCAGCCTGCGGAAGTCCGCCGCCTGCCTGAAGGCCGGCTGGGTCTCGTCGGGGAAGGCGCGCAGGAAGGCCACCTGCCCCACGTCCGGCGCGTACCAGGCGTAAGACAGCTCGCTGTATGTCCCCTCCTCGGAGGTGTAGACGTCGAAGTACTGGACCATGGCCGAGCCGGGGAACTCGCCCGCCGGCACCGTTACGGTGTCGATCCAGCGTACCGTGGAGAGGCTGCTGATGCTCTGGGGGAGGCCGTCCCTGGAGGTGTAGGTCAGGGACTCCGGCACGGGCTTGCAGGTGGGCAGCTCCAGGGGGAAGCGCAGGACGGTCTTGGGCGGGTCGTACCTGTTCCAGAAGCCCTCCCCCTCCCCGGAGGCGACGTAGCTCCCCATGATCCTCCGGGCCATGTCGTCCTGCAGGTAGTACGAGTAGGAGACGCTGCCGGAGACCTCGCTCATAAAGCAGAGGTTGGCGCCGGGGAACATCTCCGCCCCGGGCATGCCCTCCGGGGAGATCTGGGAGACCTCCACGGTGACCTCGTCGGGCCCGCTGGCGAAGTACCACTCCCTCTCCAGGGCGAAGGAGACCGGGATCCCCTGGGAATCGCCGGGGAGGGCGGCGTTTGCGTAGTATTCGTAGACGCTGCCGATGCCGGGCATCCGGGTCGCGTCGAAGGAGGGCTGCCGCTCGCCCCCGTTCGGTTCGCCGCCCCCGTCGCCGCATCCCCCGGCGAAGAGGGCGGCCATCAGCATCAGGGCCAGGCACCAGGCCGGCCAGGGCGATTTGCTTCTCATCCGTGAACCTCCTTGCATCTCTTGTTCCGGGCCGTATCGGCCCCTCCGATTATACTTGCCGGGGCGGGTGCTCAGCCCGTATCGGGCATCCTGCGCAGCTGCCTTATCCACACCGACAGCACGCCTGCGGCGATGAGCAGGTTCAGCGCCGACACCAGGAGCCCGGGTATCGCGTAGACCAGCGCGCCGGGGGCGAGGAAGCCGCAGACGACCACCGCCGCCGCTCCCGCCGCCAGCAGCCCGGCGATGACCTGGCACAGGCGCCGCCTCTTCTTCATCACCCTGGTCATGGACTCGAAGGGCGTGAAGCACTCCACCAGGGCCTCGTCCTCCCCGCGCCGCAGGTGGCGGGCCAGCACCTTGAGCATGCCCCGGTGGGAGAGGCTCCCGGTGACGTAGAGAACGGCCCCGGCCATCTGGATGGTGATCACGGTGACGACCCCCAGGGCCAGTATGTACGCGGTCAATGCCTCACCTTCCCGCCCGCTCCCGCGACCCGCTTATCCATATAGGTTAAGATAATGGAAGGCCGCTCCCGAGGCAAGGAAGGGCTGCCGCATGCTCGAGGACTACTTCTCCATACTGGAAGGGAAGAGGCCGGCGCGCCACCGTTTCGCGCGGGGCGTCCCCGCCGGGCTGGACGGGCCGGGCGGGCTGGGCGAACGCCCGCGGGACGAACTCGAGGAAGCGCACGCGCGGGGCATGGAGGCCTTCCGCGAGGCCTGGCGCTCGGGCGAGGCGCCCCCGCCGGCCCGGCCCTCCCTGCTGGAGCTCAAGTTCGAGCTGGCCTCGAGGATGCTTTCGAGCTGCCGCTTCTGCGAGCGGCGCTGCGGGGCGGACCGGGCGCGGGGGGAGAAGGGGTTCTGCGGCGTGCCCCGCGCTTCCCGCTACACCTCCCAGTTCCTGCACATGGGGGAGGAGCCGGAACTGGTCCCCTCCCACACCGTCTTCTTCTCGGGCTGCACCTTCGCCTGCGCCTACTGCCAGAACTGGGAGATCGCCATGCACCCCGAGTCGGGGACGGTGGTCGACGCCCGCCGCCTGGCCCGGCTGCTGGAGGAGGGCATGGGGCAGGGCTCGCGCAACGCCAACTTCGTGGGGGGCGACCCCGACCCGCACCTCCATACCGTCCTGGAGACCGTGTGCGCGCTGGGCGGGCCGGCCGACGGACTGCCGCTGGTCTGGAACTCCAACATGTACGCCTCGAGCGAGGCCATGCGGCTGCTGGACGGGGTGGTGGACGTCTGGCTGGCCGACTTCCGCTACGGCAGCGACGCCTGCGCGTCCGAGCTCTCCGGCGTGGAAGGCTACTTCGCGGCGGTGTCCCGCAACTTCCTGGCCGCCGCCGGGAGCGGCGAGGTCATGCTGCGGCACCTGGTGCTGCCCGGGCACCTGGAATGCTGCGCCGTTCCCATCATGCGCTGGGTGAGCCGGCACATGCCGGACGTCTACTACAACCTGATGTTCCAGTACCGGCCGGAATACCGGGCCTCCCTCCACCCCGGGATGGACCGGCGCCTGAGCGTGGAGGAGCGCCGGGAGGCCGTGCGGCTGGCGCGCGACCTCGGCCTGAACATCTGAGGGCCTCATCGTGCCGTGAACCGTGGCCGGCGCCGCGGGTCACGGGCCTCGGACGCCGCTTCCGCGGGGCGCGTCCAGGCGGCCGGCACCCGCGTCCGGGTGTCGCCGGCGGCGGATATCATGGGACGCGCGAGACGAAAGGGGTGACAGGCATAGCGGCGAAGGCGGCGGCGGAGGACTGGACGCAGCGCTTCTTCCTGGTGCACGCCGGCGAGGCGAGGCGGGGCGGGGCGGAGGGCCCGTCCGGCGTCTGCGTGCTGGAGGTGGTCGGCTTTCGCGAGGCCGCCCGGCACGACCTGGGCCCGGCGGCGGCCGGGGAGGGCGGCGCGGAAGGGGTGCGCCTGCGCCTGGCCGGCCTGCTGGACGGGGCGCCGGCCCTCACCCACCGGCTCTCCCTGCTGGAGAAGGCCGCCGGCGCGGGGGGGCTGCCGCCCGCGCAGTGGCTGGAGGGGTGCGACCTGGCCATGCTGCTCTTCCCCGAGCGCGTGGACTACTCCATCGCCCACCTGGCGCGGGACCTGGCGGAGGCCGGGGAAGGGGAAGCGGCCGCCCCCGCCGTTCCCTCCGGACCGGAGGGGGCCCGCCTCTACCTGCGCCTGCTCAACCACTGGCGCGGCCTGGCCGGGGGGATGGACCCGCCCCTGCGCTCCCAGGTGGCGGCGCTCTTGCAGGCCGACGGCGACCCCCTGGCCTGGTTCTTCTCGTCCCGTCCCGGCCGTCCCCGCCTCATCACCCTCTCGGAGAGGGCGCCGCGCCGCCGCGGGCGGGAGGATCACCTGAGCCACGCGGCCGGACGGCAGGTCGACCCGGCCGAGCTGGAGCGCTTCCTTGAGCCGGAGGGGCCGCTGCGCGCCCGGGACGCCGGATTCGAGGACCGCCCCGAGCAGCGGGTCATGGCGCGGGAAGTGCTGGAGGCCTTCAACCTGGATTCCTTCCTGGTGGTGGAGGCGGGCACCGGCGTGGGCAAGTCCATGGCCTACCTCCTGCCCGCGGCCCTCTTCTCGCTGGCCAACGAGGAACGGGTGGTGGTCTCCACCCACACCAAGAACCTGCAGGACCAGCTGTGCGGCCGCGACCTGCCCCGGCTGGCGCGGGCCGTCCCCGGACTCTCCTACAGCCGCCTCAAGGGGAGGGGGAACTACCTCTGCCTCAAGCGCTGGGAGGAGTGGTGCGGCCACCGCTTCCAGGACCCCGGGGTAGAGGGGCGCCTGGGACTGGGCGGCGCCAGCCCCCTGCGCGCCTGGGCGGCCCTGCTCGTCTACCTCGACCGCACCCGCCAGGGCGACCTGGAGGAACTGTCCCTTGAAGCGAGAGAGCAGCTGCGCGAACACCTCCCGGCGGTCAGCTCGCATCCCGAGGAGTGCCTGGGCCCGGCCTGCCCGCTGCGCGAACGCTGCTGGGTGGAGGCGGCCCGCGACCGGGCGGCGGCCGCGCACGTGGTGGTGGTCAACCACGCCCTGCTCCTCTCGGACGCGGCCGAGGCGGAGGCGCTGGAGGAGGGGGCGCCCCGGCCGGTGCTGCCCGCTTATACCCGGCTGGTGGTGGACGAGGCCCACCACCTGGAGAGGGTGGCCACCGAGGTCTTCTCGGCCGAGCTGTCCCTGGGAGGCGGCCTCTCCCTGGTCGACAGGCTGGAGGCCGGGCGGGGGCTGCTGGCGCGCTTCGAGGCCCTTCCCCACGGGCTGGACGAGTCCGCCTCCACCCTGCTGCGCGCCTTGCGGGAAGACCTGGCCGAGCTGCGGGAGAGGCTGCGGGAGTTCTTCGCCGACGGGCTGCCGGGACTGGGCGGCGGGGCGGGAGGAAGGGGGGAGGAAGGGGGGCGGGGCTCAACGCTCGCGCTGCGGGAGGTCCGGGCCCGGGTCACCCGGCAGGTCACCGCCACGCCCGCCTGGGAGGAGCTGGAGAAGAGCGGAGACGCCCTGGCCGGCTGCCTGGAGGCGGCCTCCGCCAAGCTGGCCGACCTAGCCAAGCTGGCGGCCGGGCTGGCCGGGAGGGAGGGCGTGCCCGAGGACGAGCGCAAGGCCCTGGAGGCCCGGGCCTTCCGCCAGGCCGAGGCCTGCGCCGCCCGCGCCGGCACGGTGCGCGGGTTCTTCCGCGAGGAGCCGGAGGGCGAGCTGCCGTCCTGGCTGCGCTGGTGGGAGATGACCCCCAACTGGCGCTACCGCGGGGGCGCCGTCCCCAACGGCCGCATCTGCATGGCCCCGGTGGAGATGGGGCCCATGCTGGCGGAAAGGCTGCTGGCTCCGCTGGAGTCGGCCGTCTTCACCTCGGCCACCCTGCGCGCCGGGGAAGGGGAGGGGGGCTTCGCTTTCTTCTCCTCCTGCGCCGGCCTCGACCTGGTGGACCGCGAGGAGCGCGCGGTGAAGTGCGTGGCCCTGGGTTCTCCCTTCGACTACGCCAGCCAGGCGCGGTGCCTGGTGGTGTCCGACCTGCCGGAGCAGCCGCGCGCCACCGAGGACGACGGGCCCTACATCGAGGCCCTGGGCGGGGTGGTGGCCGACGCCCTCGTGGCCTCGCGCGGGCGGGGGCTGGTCCTCTTCACCTCCTACCGCGTGCTGGAGCGGGTGGCGCAGCGCCTCTTCCCCGCCCTCGAGGAGCAGGGCATCGCCTGCTTGAAGCAGGAGCGCGACTCCTCCAACGTCCAGCTGCTGGGCCGCTTCCGGGAGGAGGTGGGCTCGGCGCTCTTCGCCACCTCGTCCTTCTGGGAAGGGGTGGACGTGCCGGGCGAGTCCCTCTCCCTGGTGATCATCACCAAGCTGCCCTTCGCCTATTTCGGCGACCCGCTGCTGGAGGGGAGGATGGAGTTCATCAAGGCCGCCGGCCGGGGCGACGGCTGGCGCGAGTACTACCTGCCCCGCGCGGTCATGCAGTTCCGGCAGGGGCTGGGGAGGCTCATCCGCCGGGCCGCCGACCGCGGGGTGATGCTGGTGCTCGACCCGCGGGTGACGGGCCGCAACTACTCCTCGCTCTTCCTGGGGACGCTGCCCGCGGGCCTGGAGGTGCGGAGGATCGCCGCGGCCGAGGCGGGCCGCCGGGTCGGGGAGTTCCTCAAGGGGGAAGATCGGACCTGCCGCGCCCGCTGAAGCGCTTGAGCCAGCGCCGCTTTACCGCGGTGGCCTCGTCTTCCGTGGTGTAAGGGGCGGGTTCCGCGGCGGCCGCTTCCTCCGCGCCCTCCCCCCCGGGGGAGGGCGGGCCGGCGGGCGCCTCGCCCCCGTGCACGTCCACCGCGTAAGCGTGGGCCTCCAGGCCGCCGGGTTCCCCGTGCCCCGTCCTGGCGGGGCGGGGGGGCGGCGGCGAGGAACGGCCTGCCGCCTCCGCCCGGGGGACTTCCCAGATCAGCGTGACCAGCTCCCCCTCCACGCCCTTGCGGACGGCCAGGGTGTTGAAGGTAAGGGCGGCCCTGCCGGCGTCGGCCACCTTCTGCAGTATCATCGAGACCTCCCGGGGGCCGAAGACCTCGGCCAGCGGGGGCGAAAGGAAGACCACCTGGTCGCCTGCCCACACCGGTGAGTCCAGGCGGGAGAGGCCGGGAGAGCCGCCCCGACCCAGCAGGTCCCGGGGGGCGTCGTGGCCCAGCACCTGCTTGGCCCGGCCCTGGTGGGAGACGAAGACGGTGGCGCCGCCCGTTCCCACCACGCAGAGGCGGTCCCCGGTGCAGGCGAGCAGGTTGAGGTCGGTGAGGAACTCCCTGCCCTTGCTGCGGCTCTGCTGGTGCAGCTTTCCCCCGATGTAGTCGAGCATGCGCTCCAGCACGTCGGCGGGATCGCCCGGCCGCAGCTCGCGGCCGCGGGAGAGGAGGTAGCCCTTGACCACGTCCAGGGCGTAAGCGCTGGCCTGCACCCGTTCCGGGGTGCTGCCGCCCGTGGCGATGCCCGCCGCGCAGAGCCAGCCGGCGGCGTTCTCCCCGGGCTCGAACTCCACCGCGAAATAGGCCTTGCCCTTCCTCGGGTGGGTGTCGACGCCCTGGTAGTCGACGTGGAAGTGGGGGCCTTCCAGGATTATGGCGCCTCTCCTCCTTCTTAAAAACCCGATTCTCCGCGCACCAGGTCGGCGTAGCCCTCGCGCCGCCTGACCACCTTCCACCCCTCCCCCCTGACCATCACCTCGGCCACGCGCAGGCGGGAGTTGTAGTTGGAGGACATGGTGAAGCCGTAGGCGCCCGCGCTCATGACGGCCAGCAGTTCGCCGGGCTCGAGGCGGGGGAGCGATCTCCCCCTGGCCATGAAATCGCCGGACTCGCAGACCGGCCCGACCACGTCCACCGTCTCCTCGTCGCGGTCCTTCCGCTCCACCGGCAGGATCTCGTGCCAGGAGTCGTAGAGGCTGGGGCGGACCAGGTCGTTCATGGCCGCGTCGATGATGAGGAAGCCCTTCTCCTCCGTGGCCTTGCGGTAGAGCACCCGGGAGATGAGCACGCCGGCGTTGCCCACGATCATCCGCCCCGTCTCCAGGATGACCTTGCACCCGGTGGAGCGGAGCAGCGGGAGGAGCGCGCGGGCGTAGTCGCCGGGCGCCGGCACCTCCTCTCCCTTGTAGGGGATGCCGAACCCGCCGCCGATGTTCAGGAAGCGGATGTCCGTGCCCCTCTCGCGCAGCCTTTCCAGCAGCTCCCCCACCCTCTCCAGGCTCTCCCGGAAGGGCCCGACCTCGGTGATCTGGGAGCCGATGTGCTGGTGCACGCCCACCACCTCCAGGTTGGGCAGGGAAGCGGCGCGCTCGTACTCGCGCAGGGCTTCCTTCACCCCCAGGCCGAACTTGGCGGACTTCAAGCCGGTGGCGATGTAGGGGTGGGTGTGCGGGTCCACGTCCGGGTTGACCCGCAGGGCGATGCGGGCGGTCAGCCCGGCCTGCCCCGCCGTGCGGGAGATGGCCTCCAGTTCCTGCCCCGACTCGACGTTGAACATGAGGATGCCCGCATGCAGGGCGTAGCGGATCTCGTCGGCGGTCTTGCCGATGCCCGCGTAGACCACCTGATCCGCCGGGATGCCGGCGGAGAGCGCGCGGTAGAGCTCGCCCCCGGAGACGATGTCCGCCCCCGCCCCCTCCCTTCCCAGGGCCTCGAGCACCGCCCGGTTGGAGTTGGCCTTCACCGAGAAGCAGACCAGGTGAGGGACGTCCCCGAAGGCCTCCTCCACCTTGCGGAAGTGCTCGATGAGGGTGCGGTGGCTGTAGAGATAGAAGGGGGTGCCCACTTCCGCGGCGATGTCCTTGACCGGGACACCCTCGCAGAACATGTCGGGACCCCGGTAGTCGAAGTAGTCCATCCCGCCCTACTCCCCCAGGAAGGTGACCATGATGCGGCGGTCGCGCGGCCTCTCGTCGAAGTCCAAAAAGACGATCTGCTGCCAGGTGCCCAGGAGCAGCCGGCCGTCCCGGAAGGGGAGGGTGAGGGAGGGGCCCAGCAGGGCGGCGCGCACGTGGGAGTGGCCGTTGGAGTCGACCTGCCGCCGGTTGTGGTGGTAGTCCTTGTCCGGCGGGGCCAGGGCGTCGAAGAGCTCCCGGAAGTCCTGGCAGACGCCGGGCTCGTGCTCCAGGGTGGTCACCCCGCCGGTGGCTCCGGGCACGAAGATGTTCACCAGGCCGCTGGTGAAGCCGCTCCGGGCGAGCAGCCGCTCCACCTCCCCGGTCATCTCCACGATGTCGGCGTTTCCGCGGGTGGAGAACTCCAGGCTCGCGTTGTAGAAATCCATGGTCCGGTCCTTCTCTCTCCGTCGACGTCACGAGATAATAATTCTACCACTTTGGGCGGGGGCATTTGCAGTGCCCTCCCGGGAACCGCCCTCAACGCCCGGGCAGGCCCCGCAGGAACGCCAGGTCGTAAAGGTCCTCCCCCGGCGCGGCCTGCGGGGTCTCCAGTATCCAGGGCAGCCCGCGCAGGAAGGGGTCGCCGGCCAGGACCCGGAAGCCCTCCGGGCCGATCTCCCCCCGGCCGACGCGTTCGTGGCGGTCTGTCCGGGAGCCCGGTCCGCCGCGGGAGTCGTTGGCGTGGAGCAGCCTCACCCGCTCCAGCCCGACCTCCCGGTCCAGCGCCTCCAGGGTGCGCCCGAGGCCCGCCCGGCTGCGCAACTCGTAGCCGGCGGCGAAGAGGTGGCAGGTGTCCAAGCAGACCCCCAGGCGCGGCTCCCGCGGGAAGGAGCTGAGGATGCGGCCCAGGTGCTCGAAGCGGGAGCCGAGGGAGCTGCCCGCGCCCGCGGTGGTCTCCAAAAGGATGCCCGGCCCCCCCGGGGTCTCCGCCAGCGCCCGTTCGAGGGCGGCGGCGGCGCGCCCGAGGCCCGCCCTCTCCCCCGCGCCGCCGTGGCTGCCCGGGTGGACGACCACCGCGTCCGCCCCCACGAGCGAGGCGGCACGCAGGTTGTCGGCGAGGGAGGCCACCGACTTCGCGTGGACCTCGTCCGAGGCGGAGGCCAGGTTGATCAGGTAGATGGCGTGAACGAAGACGGGGCGGATGCCCGCCCCGGCGCACCCCTTTATGAAGGAGCGGCCGGCATCGGGGGACGGCCCGGCGTGCCGCCAGCTGCGCGGGTTGGAGACGAACAGCTGCACCGTCTCGCACTCCCGCCTCACCGCGCGCTGGAGCGCCTGCACGAGTCCGCCCGCGATGCTCACGTGGAAGCCGAGCCTCACCTATAAGCCCTCCCCGCGGCCCATTCTTAAGCGGCCCCGACGGGTCACGACCGCGCGCGCGCGATGATGCCCCCGCCCAGCACCTCGTCCCCGTCGTAGAGCACCGCGGACTGCCCGGGCGCGGCCGCCGGCACGGGGCGCTCGAGCTCCGCCCGGAAGGAATCCGCGCCGCTCAGGCGGACCCGGACGGGGACCGCGTCCATCCGGTAGCGCACCTTCATCTCCGCCGCGAACTCCGCGGCGGGCGGGCTCCCGGAGATCCAGGAGGCCTTCTCCGCGCGCACCTCGAGGGCCTCCGCCTCCTCCCGCGTCCCCGCCACCACGACGTTGCGGAGCGGGTCCAGCTCGACGACGTAGAGGGGACGGGGCGACGGCACGCCCAGCCCCCGGCGCTGCCCGACGGTGAAGCAGGCGATGCCCGGGTGCCTCCCCAGGATGCGGCCTTCCCGGTCGAGGATGAAACCGGGCAGAAAGGCCTCCGGCCTGCGCTCGCGCAGGAGGCGGCGGTAGTCGCCGTCGGGCAGGAAGCAGATGTCCTGGCTCTCCTCCCCCCCGGCCGCCTTCAGGCCCAGCTTTCGGGCCCGCTCCACCACCTCATGCTTGCGGAGTTCGCCGACGGGCAGAAGCAGGCGGGACAGGGCGGCCTGGTCGAGGCGGTAGAGGACGTAGGACTGGTCCTTGGCGGGGTCGGCGCCGCGCAGCAGCCTGTACGCGCCGTCCCTTTCGACGACGCGCGCGTAGTGCCCCGTGGCGATGCGGCCGGCGCCGAGGCGCTCCGCCGCGCCCGCCAGCCCGGGGAACTTCAGCAGGCGGTTGCAGTCCACGCAGGGGTTGGGGGTGGAAGCGGCGGCATAGGAGTCGACGAAGGGCCCCACCACCGCCTCCTCGAACTCCCGGCGCAGGTCCACCACCAGGTGCTCGATGCCCAGGCCGCGTGCCGCCCGCTCCGCGTCGCGCCGGCCCGCCGCCGCGCGGGCCCCGCCCTCCTCCCGGAAGCGGAAGGTGACCCCGACGACCTCGAAGCCCCGCTCGCGCAGGAGGGAGGCGGCGACGGAGGAGTCGACCCCGCCGCTCATGCCCAGTACCACCTTGCAGTCCATAGGGATATTCTACGTCATGCGCGGCGGAGGGAGGGCCTGCGGGCCCTTGCGCGGCTCCGGGCCGCCCCGCCCCGCGCACCGGCGCCGTCTGGTATGATTTATCCGGAACCCGAGACATGTTCGTTTCGGCACGGTTTGGCCCTCTGCTCAAAGGAGATGTGTTTTGGCCGAGGAAACCGGGGCACCCCGGGAGGGCGGGCGCTTTGACCGCATCGAGCGCATCATGGCCTTCCCCCACTACCACTTCGACCTGGAGTGGTTCAAGCCCGAGTCCGAGTACGCCAAGGACATGCAGCTGGTGCTGGACCGGGCGCGCGAGCTGCTGGGATCGGACCCCGCCTTCACCTTCGTGCTCGACCAGGCCTGGTCGCTCATACCCTACTTCGCAAGGGAGCCGGAGGCGCTTAAGGACTTCCGCCGCTGGGTGGCGGAGGGCCGGGTGGAGTTCGTGGGCGGCACCCTGGCCGCCCCCGACCAGAACCTGCCCGCCGCCGAGAACCTGGTGCGCCAGTTCCTCAAGGGCAAGGCCTGGGCCCGGCGCGTGCTGGGCTGCGACCCCACCACCGGGTGGTCCGTCGACACCTTCGGCCACCCGCCCCAGATGCCGCAGGTGCTGGCCCGCAGCGGCCTCGCCCACTACGCCTTCCAGCGCGGCGTCCAGCCGTGGGACGCCTGGCACCCCCTTGACTTCTACTGGGAGGCGCCGGACGGCAGCCGGGTGCTGGCCCACTGGTTCGGCTGCACCTACATCGGCTTCACCCAGATCGGCGACAATCCCGGCAAGCACCTGGACATGTACTTCCGGGAGATGTTCTCCCGCCTGGATTGGGAGGGAAAGCGCTCGGACGCCACCGCCCTGCTGGTGCCCTTCGGCTCCGACTTCTTGAGGCCGCGCCGCGACTGGTTCGACTTCTCAGAGGCCTGGAACCGCATCTGCAAGCCCCCCCTGGAGTTCTCGCTCCCCGGGCGCTTCTTCCGCCGCATCGAGGAGGACGGCGGCCTGCCGGCTACCCGGGAGGAGTTCAACCCCATCTTCACCGGGGGCTACGAGTCGCGCATGGAGTTGAAGCTGCAGGGCCGCCGGGGCTCCTACCTGCTGCTGGAGGCGGAACGCTGGGCCTGCCTCGCCGCCCACCTGGGGCTGAGCGCCTTTCCGGCCGGCGATTTCGAGCGGGCCTGGGAGCTGCTGCTCAAGAGCGACTTCCACGACACCATCAACGGCACCGGCACCGACCGGGTGACCCGCGAGGCCCTGGCCCGTTACGAGGAGGCGCTGGGCATCGCGGGGCGGGTGCACTGGGAGGCCCTGGCCGCCCTGGGCTCACGGGAGGGGTGGGACTCCGGCGGCGGCTGGGCCCTCACCAACAGCCTGGCCTGGGAACGGCGGGAGCCGGTGGTCTTCCCCTTGAGCGGGGAGGGCGCCTGGCACCTGGTGGACGGCCAGGGCCGCGCCTATCCCCTGCAGCGGGAGGGCGACGAGGCGTGCGCGGTGCTCTCCGCCCCCGCCCTGGGCTGGCGCACCTACGAGCTGCGCCAAGGGGAGGAGGAGCGCCCCGCCGACCTGCGGGTGGAGGGGCGCACGGCCTCCAATTCGTTCTTCGAGCTGGTCTTCGGGGAGCGCGGCATCATCCACCTGGAAGACCGGCGCACCGGCCGGGCCCTGCTGGACACCGTGGACCACGAGGGGGGCGAGCTGCTGGTGGAGGAGGACGTGGGCAATCTCTGGAGCCATGCCGTGACCGACCGCGACTTCTCCCGGGAGCTCAAGATCAAGGGCGGAGGCTGGGTGGAACGGGGCCCGGTGCGGGCGGTCTACGAGATCGCCGGCCGCCACAAGGACCTCGCCTTCACCACGCGCTACACCCTGTGGAGCCGCTTTCCCCGCCTGGACGTAGAGACCGCCGTCGAGTTCCGCGGCAAGGACCGGCGGGTGCGGGCGCTCTTCCCCCTGGCGGTGGAGGGCGGGGCCCGCTTCACCTGCGAGACGCCCTATCACGCCACCGAGCGCGGCGAGGGGCGGTGGCCGGCGCAGAACTGGGCGGCGGTGGACTGGGAGGGGGCCGGGCTGGCCCTGCTCAACACCGGCAACCAGTCCTACCAGTGGGACGGGCGCGTCCTCTCCCTCACCCTGCTCCGCTCGGTCTCCAAGTCCTCGCTGGCCTGGGTGCGCTGGTACTGGAGGAACCGCGGGCTGGTGCGGAGCTGCCTGCGCGCCGCCACCGCGGCGAAGCGCAGGGGCCTCAACCACTTCGAGACCAACATGTACCCGGTCCACTGGATGCTCATGAAGTGGTGGGCCTCCCCCGGGGTGAAGCGCTTCCACCACGGCGACTGGAACTTCCTGGACCAGATCAAGGCCGCCGCCGCTTTCTGGCAGCGCTCCACCGCCTGGGAGCGGGGCAGCCATACCTTCCGCTATTCCCTCATCGCCACCGGCGGCGACTGGCGGACGGAGAACCTGCCGCGCCGCGGCTGGGAGCGGCAGACGCCCCTGGCCATCCTGCCCTGGGGGGCGGAGCCCGGCGAGCGCAACCACTTCTACATGAAGGGGGAGAGTCTGGTGCTCTCGGCCCTGAAGCCGGCCGACGACGGGGACGGCATCGTGGTGCGGGTGTACGACTCGTTGGGACGGGGAGGCCGCGTGCGGCTGATCTCGCCCATGCTCCAGGGGAGCGCCCGGGAGGTCCTCATGAGCGAGGACGGCGAGGAGGGGGCGGAGCAGCCGGTGGACGGCTCGCTGGAACTCGACTTGAAGCCCTGGGAGATCAAGACCCTCCGCATCACCTGAAAGGCGCCGGGCAGCATCGCCGAAGAAGCGATGCTGCCCGGCGCCGTCGTGTTCAGTCCAGCTGCGATTCCGCCAGCTTCTCGGAGCTCTCCAGGTCCTTGCCGTTGCCGAAGGCGGCGGTGGAGAGGGTGCCCGCCGGCCGGCCGGCGATGAAGTCCTCCACCATGTTGCGGGCCTGCTCGTCTGAATACTGCACCGGGGGCGACTTCATGAAGTAGGCCGCCGGCCCCAGCAGGGCCCCGGAGATGCCGTGGTCCATGGCCAGCTTGCAGCAGCGCGCGGCGTCGATGACGATGCCCGCGGAGTTGGGGGAATCCCATACCTCCAGCTTGAACTCGATGTTGATGGGGATGTCGCCGAACTCGCGCCCCTCCAGGCGGATGTAGGCCCACTTGCGGTCGTTGAGCCAGGGCACGTAGTCGCTGGGTCCGATGTGGATGTCGTCCCGCTCGATGTGGTGGTTGAGCTGGGAGATGACCGAGTCGGTCTTGGAGATCTTCTTGGATTCCAGGCGCTCGCGCTCCAGCATGTTCATGAAGTCCATGTTGCCGCCGATGTTCAGCTGGGAAGTGCGGTCCAACACCACCCCGCGGTCGTTGAACAGCTTGGCCAGCACGCGGTGGATGATGGTCGCGCCCACCTGGGACTTGATGTCGTCGCCGATGATGGGCAGGCCGTAGCGGCGGAACTTGCCCTGCCACATCTCCTCGCGGGCGATGAACACGGGGATGCAGTTGACCACGCCGCAGCCCGCTTTCAAGGCCTCCTCCACGTAGAAGCGGGTGGCCCGCTCGCTGCCCACCGGGAGGTAGTTGACGAGCACGTCGGCCTCGTGGCGCACCAGGGTCTCGGCCACGTTGACCGGCTCGCCCGGGTCTTCCTCCACCACCTGCCGGTAGTATTTCCCCAGCCCGTCCAGGGTGGGCCCGCGGTACACCGGGGCCTCCAGGAATGGCACCTCGCTGATCTTGACGGTGTTGTTGCGGCTTAAGAAGATGGCCTCGGACACGTCCTTGCCCACCTTGTCGGCGTCCACGTCGAAGCCGCAGACGAAGTCGATGTCGTTGATGTGATAACTGCCGATGTTGACGTGCATCAGGCCCGGGATGAGGTCGCCCTCCTGGGCGTTGCTGTAGTACTGCACCCCCTGCACCAGGGAAGAGGAGCAGTTCCCCACACCTGCTATGGCCACCTTTACCTTACCCATCGAAACCTCCCTAATGCTGCTCGGCTGCAAACGGCCTTTCCCGCCGCCTTCCGGAACCTTCCATCTATGGTTCTTCGCTTCATCCGCGACTGTCTCGTATCAAAGATCATGCCTTGGAGGGGACGGCCCGCCCCTCCGCCTCCTCGACCACCAGGTTTATGGCACCCTCCTCCTTCCTCCGCTTGCGCTTGCGGGTCGCCGTCTTCTTCCCGGCCTCGCTGACCACCTGTTCCCGTTCGTTCTCGATCATCTCGGAGAGCCAGGCGATGTCGGACTCGGTCTGCTCGATGCGGTGCCGGGTGAGGCCCAGCCGGTACTTGTCGGCCTCCTTCTCCCTGCCCGACCAGCTCGAGCGGTTCATCTCCTCCAGCCGGTCCTGGAGGAAGGCGCGGCGTCTCTCCAGCAGCCACAGCCGGGACTCCGGCTCCATGTAGCGGAAGAAGGCCATGCGCAGGTTGAAGCGGTCCGGGTCGGTGATGTCCGAGGCCGGGCCGGGTTCCGTCAACAGCTTGGCGAAGAGGTCCTCGCCGGCGTCGGTGATGCGGTAGACGTTACGGCTGCGGGCCTTCTCCTTGACCGTGTAGGCCTTCTCGATGGCCTTGGCGGCCTCCAGGCGCTTGAGGGTGGGGTAGAGGGAGCCGAAGCTGATGGACCAGAAGTGCCCCAGCGCGCCGGAGAGCCTCTTCCTCAACTCGTAGCCGTGCATGGGCCTCTCCTTGAGGGCTCCCAGGATGGCCAGTTCGATCACTTTGCGCCGTTCCCCTTCCGGTGTATAATGCCTTTGGCCTCTCGTTCCGATACATCACTTCGATATAGCAACATGATATATCGGCTTGATATATCTAATTCCACTTTACTCGGCCGGTCCGGCCCTGTCAAGCGGCGTCCTGGCCGGCGTCTTCGCCGGGGGAAGCGGGCCCTCCCCGGCGGCTGCGCACGGTCACGCTTTCCCGTAGCTGTGCAGGTAATCCTCGATGAAAAGGCGCACTTCGGAGGAGGGGCGGCGGATGCCGAAATGGCCCTCGCAGAGGATGTCGGCCCCCAGGTCGAGCAGGGCGCGCATGGAGGCGGCCCAGGCGTCCAGGTCGGACCCGAAGACGTCGTAGAAGGGCCCGTGGATGTCCTGCCCGAAGAGCACGCGGTTCAGGCCGGCCTCGGCCCAGAGGGAGATGGAGCCCGGGGTGTGGCCGGGGGTGTGGACCCAGTGCAGGGGGGAGAAGCCCCCCTGCAGCACCCCCCGCTCCCCCTGGAGGAGGTGCCTCACCTTGAGCGGCTTGAGGTCCATGCCGTAGAAGTTGGCGGCGGACCTGATGCCGTCCCCCCGCTCCAGCACCGGGGCGTCGAGCTCGTGCATGTACACGGGCAGCTTATATTTCTCCACGAACCAGGGGGCGCCCCCCGCGTGGTCGATGTGGGCGTGGGTGAGCACCAGGGCCTTGAGGCTCGCGGGGGGATATCCCACCTTCTCCAGGTTGTCCCGCAGCCCCTCGACGTCGGCGCCCGAGCCGGCGTCGATGAGGGTGGGGGCGCCCAGGTCCACCAGGTAGACGCAGCAGTCTTCCGGCGCGGTCATCTCCGGGCCGCCCACCTGATACACTCCCTCGGTGACCTTGAAAGGTTCCATGAAGCGGATTATACGCCACCCCAACGCCAAACAGAGTGTCCCAGCGCCTTGACATGTACTCATGTCAAGGCCTGGCACTCCCCCGCCGCCGACGCATGCGGCCGCCGTCACC
>CAZETE010000013.1:0-47664 GCA_964515075.1 uncultured Actinomycetota bacterium
AGCTCGGGCGGGTTTGATGGACTATTGAGGGCTAACTCGGTAAACTTGGGCTAGGAGTTTGCCGTTCCGCTGAGGCTGGTGTTATCATTCGTGGGTGACACGGGGCCGTAGCTCAGTGGGAGAGCGCTGCCTTCGCAAGGCAGAAGTCGTGGGTTCGAATCCCATCGGCTCCACCATCATATAAGGGCCGCTCCGATACGGACGGCCCTTGGGTTTGTCCTTGCTTATTGCCAACCGTCCGCTTTGAACTTTAAATATACCTATGGAAACTCAGGAGTTCGGCTTGGACATGCGGGAAGTCCGCAGGAGGAGAGAGCGGGGCAGGCGCAAGCGGCAGGCCCGCTTCTGGGCCGTCGTCTTCCTGACCCTCGCCCTCTTGTGCGTAGCCGTCCTCTTCAGCCCCATCGGCCCCTTCGACGAGGCGCTCTTCCCCGGACGAACCTCCGCCCCCCCCGCCCCGGAGCCTCCGTCCGGCGGCCTAGCGCCGGACGGCGAAGCCCCCGCGGCTGGAGCCGCCCGGCCTCATGACGGCCGCATGCCGCCGGAGAAGGCCTCCGACCTGCGCCCGCCCTGCGTGGCCATAGTGGTGGACGACGTGGGCAACGGCGACGCCAACCTCGGGCAGTGGCTGGCCATCGACGCGCCGCTCTCCTTCGCGGTCATGCCCTATTACCCGAACATAGCGGAGCAGGCCGAGCGGCTCCACCAGGCGGGCTTCCAGGTGATGATGCACGTCCCCACGGCCAACCAACCCCCCAACTCCTTCTCCGGCAAGGGCCAGTTGGAGTCGGGCATGAGCCGGGAGACGGTCTTCTCCACCCTCGACGCCGACCTGGCTCAGATCCCCCGCGTGGTGGGCATCAACAACCACCAGGGCGGAGCCGGCCTCAACGACCTGGCCCTGATGACCCTGGAGTGCGAGTGGGCCAGGGAACGGGGTTTGTTCGTGGTGGACAGCAACAGCTCGGTGAAACCGCAGGCGGCGGTGGCGGCGGCGAACCTGGGGATGGACAGGAAGAAGAACCAGGTCTTTATCGACCACGACAACGATCCCGATTACATCCGGCAGGCCATGCGCAATCTGGCCGGGCTGGCCCGCAGGAACGGCTACGCCATCGGCATCTGCCACTGGCACCGGCCCAATACGCCGGCGGTGGTGGGAGAGATGGTAAGGACGCTGCGGGCGGAGGGCATCCACTTCGCCTTCGTCCAGTACGTGAACAACTGACCTGCTTTTCGCGGACCGTATGGTAATATTTCTTTCGCGACCCGGAAGAGGAGAGAAGCGGTGGACTTGACGTCGAACAGAGCGCTGAACACCATGGGCCTGATCGGGAACACCCCGGTGGTCAAGCTGACCAAGGTAATCCCCTCCCGCCCCGAGGTGGAGATCTATGCCAAGCTGGAGGGCTGCAATCCCTGCAGCTCCATCAAGGACCGCATCGCCCTGTACATGATCGAGGGAGCCGAGCGGAGGGGCGAGCTGAACGGGGAGAAGACCATCGTCGAGGCCACCAGCGGCAACACCGGCATCGGCCTGGCCATGGTCGCGGCTTACAAGGGTTACAGGCTGCTCATCGTCATGCCCGAATCCATGAGCATCGAGCGCCGCCGGGTGATGCAGGCCTTCGGGGCCGAGATACTGCTGACGCCGGGCGAGGAGGGCATGAACGGAGCCATCGCCAAGTCGCGGGAACTGGCGGAGGACCCCGCTTACTTCCACACCAACCAGTTCGCCAACCCCGACAACGTCCGCGCCCACTACGAGGGCACCGGGGCCGAGGTCCTTGACCAGGTCTCGGACATCGACGCGCTGGTGGCGGGAATCGGCACCGGGGGGACGCTCATGGGGGTGGGACGGCGGCTGCGCGAAGCCTACCCGGATATCCGCATCGTGGGGGTGGAGCCCTACCAGAACTCCCGCATCCAGGGCCTGCGCAATTTGAACGACTTCATGCCGCCCATCTTCGACCCGGGCATCATGGACCGCAAGATCAACGTGGAGGACGGCTGCGCCTTCAACACCGCCAGGGTGCTGGCCAATATCGAGGGCCTCTTCGTGGGCATCTCCTCCGGAGCCGCCGTGCACGCGGCCCTGCAGGTGGCCGAGGAGATGGAGAGGGGCCGCATCGTGGTCATATTGCCGGACCGCGGCGACCGCTACCTCTCGACCGAATGCTTCCAATGCACCAACCTCGACTGCGTCTACCGGGAATTCCTCTCCTCGCTGACCAGGCCATGACCCGGAAGCCGCGCTCCCCCCGGGCTCATGCTCAATGACAAACGAGTCGATAATCCGTTAATATGAGATCGAGTGGAATCCAAGAGGTGTGATGAGATGGCGACGCACATGGACCGGCTTTCCCAGATGCTCTTGAAGCATGAGATCGTCACCCAGGAGCAGCTGGACCAGGCCTACGAGAAACAGCAGGAGACCAGCAAGTCCCTGGGGCGCGTCCTGCTGGAGCTGGGGTTCGTCAGGGAGAACACCCTGGCGGAATTGATCGCCAGGGAACTGGGGCACGAGTACGTCGAGTTGCTCGAATACAAGATCAACATCCACGCCACCTCCCTTATCGACGAGGCCATGGCCCGCCGGTACATGTGCATACCCATCGATTTCGACGACGGCAGGCTGGTGGTGGCCATGGCCGACCCCACCAACATCTACGCCCTGGACGACATCCGCCTCTCCACCGGCAACGAGATCAAGGCCGTGGTCAGCGCCCGGGAAGACGTGCTGGCCGCCATCCAGCGCTACTACCACCTGGACACCGACGTGGTGGAGGAGGCCTTGAGCGCCACCTCCGGCGACGACGATTCCGGCATCGAGGGCATCAAGGAGCTGGTGGACGACGCCCCCATCGTGCGCTTCACCAGCCTGCTGATAACCGAGGGCATCAGCCGGGGGGCATCGGACATCCACATCGACCCGCGCGAGGACCACATCCTGGTGCGCTACCGCATCGACGGCGTCTGCCAGGAGATACGCCGCAGCCCCAAGAACATCCTCCAGGGCATCGTCTCCCGCATCAAGATCATGTCCGACTTGAACATCGCGGAGAACCGCGTCCCCCAGGACGGCCACTTCGGGATGGTCTTCCGCGACAAGCCCATCGACTTCCGCGTAGCCGTTCTTCCCACCGTCTACGGCGAGAAGGTGGTCATGCGTATCCTGGACAGGTCCAGCATCATGCTGCGCCTGGAGGACCTCGGCTTCCTGGATGAGCCGCTGGCCAAGTTCTCCAACGCCTACCACAAGCCCCACGGGGCCCTGCTGGTGACCGGCCCCACCGGCAGCGGGAAGTCCACCACCCTCTACGCCACCCTCAACGTGCTCAATACCGAGAGCGTCAACATCACCACGGTGGAGGACCCGGTGGAATACAGGCTCGCCGGCATCAACCAGGTGCAGGTGAACGCCAAGGCGGGGCTCACCTTCGCCACCGCCCTGCGCAACATCCTGCGCACCACGCCCGACATCCTGATGGTCGGGGAGATCCGCGACCAGGAGACCGCCAAGATCGCCATCGAGGCCGCGCTCACCGGGCACCTGGTCCTCTCCACCCTGCACACCAACGACTCCCCCAGTGCGCTGCCGCGCCTCATCGAGATGGGGGTGGAGCCCTTCCTGGTCTCCTCCGCCATCAACTGCGTGATGGCCCAGCGGCTCATCCGCAAGCTCTGCCCCAACTGCAAGGTGCCCTACGAGCACGACCCGGAGATACTGGAGAAGATGGGCTTTCCCATGAACGACAACGGCAAGGAGATGATCCTCTACAAGCCCTCCGATGCCGGCTGTTCCCGCTGCAACAACACCGGCTACAAGGGGCGGGTGGGCCTCTACGAGGTCATGCCCATGAGCGATGAGATCCAGCGGCTGACGGTGCGGGAAGCCTCCGCCACCACCATCATGGAGCAGGCCAAGAAAGAGGGCCTCCTCTCCATGAAGGACGACGGTTTCTACAAGGTCAAGGCGGGCATCACTTCCATCGAGGAGGTCATGCGGGTGGTGGCCATCTGACGGACGGCGCTGCTACCCGTTCATCTCCTGGTCGCGGATGGCCCGCACCACCACTTTCTTGGCGATGCTGTTGAGGATGGACGAATCCTGCAGGACCGCCTCGCGCCAGGCGTCGAGCGGCCGGCCTTCCTCGACGAAGATCTTGTACATGGTATCGATGAAGTAGTCCATGTTGGGCTCGATGCGGTTGTTGTAGATGAGCTCCTCGTCGGTGGTCAGCTCGTCCTCGCTCTTCTGCAGCAGCACGGCATAACCGGCGCTGAGCTTCTTGCCCTTGGTCCGGATGTAGTACTTATTGAGTTTCTCTATCAGGGTATCCATATATACCTCCAGACAACCCATAGTATACAGGATATTTTCTTCGAGTGGTAGAAATGAGAATTTATCCTTCCTCTCCCCCGTGCGCCTGCGAGGTGCGGTAGACCCACCCCTGACAGACGGCCACCACCTCGCCCTCGCCCTCGCCCGCCGCCACCTCCATGGCGTAGTGGCCCACCTTGCGGGCCAGCAGGTTCTCCCGGCAGGTGGCCGTGAGCAGCTCCCCCGCCCGCGGGGCGCGCAGGAAGTCGATGCTGACGTGGGTGGCCACCGAGACGACCTCGCGGCTGTTGGAAGCGGCGGCGAAGGCCGCGTCCGCCAGGGCGAAGATCACTCCGCCGTGGGGGGAGCCGTTGAAGTTGAGGTGCTCCTCCCCCAGGCGCAGGCGCGCGCGGGCGAAACCCTCCCCCACCTCGAAGAGCTCTATCCCCATCAGCCGGGCAAAGGGGTCTGCGGAAAAGAGTTCCTTCTTCCTCTCCATATCCACCTCCGTCCGTTGCGAGACGACGACCACACCATTTTAAACTCTGCGGGGGCCGATGGACAGAGCGGGAGCGGGCCGGAGGGGCTAAAGCAACCGGGCCGATCCTTCGATGATTAGAAAAAAACGGGGGTGGCCATGGGCCTGCTCAAGCGATACAACCGGTTCGTCACCAGGAACCTCTACGACGAGGTGGACGCGCTCTTCCCCGGGGCTGAGCCCGGCGAGGCGGAGAGTTTCGACGGGACCCGCCTCCGTTACGTCACGCTGGGCCGGGGCCTTCCCCTGGTCATCTCCAGCGGGGTCTGGTGCACCTACACCTACCACCACTTCATGGCCGACTACTTCAAGGACCGCTGCCGGCTGATCCTCTGGGACTACCGGGGCCACGCCCGCTCACAGGTTCCCGACGACCCCTCGAGCTTCACCATGGATAACTTCGCCCGCGACCTGGCGGCGGTCATGGACGCCGCCGGCGAGGAGCAGGCCGTCCTGCTCGGCTTCAGCATGGGCGTCATGGTCATCCTGGAGTTCTGGCGCCTCTACCCCGAACGGGTCCTGGGGCTCATCCCCTTGAACGGCCCCTACCGCGACAGCATGGCCCTCTTCTCCGGATCGGCCTGGTTCCACCGGCTGGCGGCGGCGGTCTCGGGCGGGTTGGCGGAGCGCCCCTGGCTCATCTCCTGGTTCACCCCGGCGGTCACGCTGCCCATCAACTTCCCGCTGGCCAAGCGGATCGAGATCCATCCCGACCTCTGCCCTCGCCACGAGATGGACCTCTACTTCCAGAACATCGTCCGCAACGACCTCCCCTCCGGCTTGCGGGCCATCCGCATGATGATCGAGTACGACGCCTCGGACTTCGTGGGCGAGATCAAGGTGCCGGCCCTGGTCATCGGGGGCACCGACGACGGCTGGACCCCCGTCTACCTCATGCAGGAGCTCCACCAGGCCATCGAGGGCTCGGAGTTCATGCTCATCGAACAGGGCACCCACGCCACGCCCATCGAGCAGCCGGACCTCATCAACCTCCGTACCGACCTCTGGCTGCGGGACCACTTCTCCGGCCGCCTCGGCGGCGGTGGCCGCAAGCCTTCCAGGCGCTCCGCCGGGCGTCCCGGCTGACGGCGGCCGGCCCCGCCCGGGAAGACGCCTGGCGCGCCGGGCGGCGCTTGCAGTAGAATCATACGGCAGCCTTTCGGGCGTGCATCGGAACGGAGAGGAGATGATGGGCAGTTCGACATCTGTTCACGGAGCGGCCGGCAGGGCCTTGAAGGGGCTGGCCCTTGCTGCCCTGGGAATAGCCTCCGCCTGCTGCGGTGCCGTCTTCTACGGCATCATGGACTACCTCTACCAGCCTGAATGCTTCCGCGCCGGCGAAACGCCCTCACCGTCGGCTGAGGCCGCGCCCGGCAAGGCCGGGGCGGAACCGGCGCGGATCCAGGCGGCGGGCTCCGGCCAGTCGGTAGTCCTCCGTTTCACCGCCGGGCCGGGAGGCATCTCCGAGGACGGGGGGATCAAGGTGGGCCTCTGTCGACTGACGCGCTTGCCCGACGGCCGCCGCCGGGTCGACCCGCTCTCGCCCCTGGGCTGGGGCATCCTCCAGAACACGCGCCCTTCCCGCGCCAACCACTTCACCGTGGACCTGTTTACCCGGGGAAGGGCGTCGCTGGAAGTGGAGAGGAAGCCCGGCCTGCCGGTGCGCTTCGCCCTGCGCATCGCAGCCCGGGAGCTGCTGCGCTCATGCGGCACCGACCTCCGGCGCCTCGACTACGACAACCTGCTCCTGGAGCAGTCCAAGATCAAGGTGCGGGTGCGGGGAGGTCGGCTGGAGCAGGGGGACGAGGTGGTCTTCACCCTGGGCGGCCGCCGCGGCGGCTGGAAGGTACCCGTCCGCCCGTTGAGCGCCGATTTCCTGGTGGAGGTGGACGAGAGGGCCCTGGGCCGCTACCGCCTGATCGAAGGCCTCCCTTCCTTGCAGGTGACCGGGGAGGCGGCGGACCTGCTGGAGCTGGGCGGCCCCTTCTCCTGACCAGCCTGGGGGCGGGCTCATGTCGGCCCTTACCTGCCTGTGATATAATCTATGAGAAATTAGAATATGTAAAAATTAAGGTAGGGACGTGCTCCAAGACGCTCATGCCAGGAAGGTAGACTACCTGCGGCTCTCGGTCACAGACCGCTGCAACCTGCGCTGCCGCTACTGCATGCCCCCGGAGGGCGTACCCCAGCTCGCCCACTCCGACATCCTCACTTACGAGGAGATATCCCGCTTTGCGGGCATCGCCGTCGCGGCCGGCATCAGCAAGGTGCGCATAACCGGGGGGGAGCCCCTGGCGCGCAAGGGCGTCGAAGGCCTGGTGCGCGAACTGGCCGGGAGCCACCCCGGCATCGACCTCTCTCTGACCACCAACGGCACCCTCTTGGCCCGCCTGGCCCGCCCCTTAAGGGAAGCCGGACTCGGGCGGGTCAACATCAGCATCGATTCGCTGCGGCCCGATACCTACGCCGGCCTGACCAGGGGCGGAAGCCTGGACCAGGCCCTCGCGGGCATGCGGGCGGCCTTCGCGGCCGGTCTCGACCCCGTCAAGATAAACGTGGTCCTGCTCAAGGGGGTCAACGACAGCGACCGGGAGATCGCATCGTTCATCGACCTGGCGGCGGAGCAACCCGTCCACGTCCGCTTCATCGAATACATGAGCCCGCGCGGCGACTTGGACGCTTCCTATTACGTTCCGGCGGACCGGGTCGTCGAGGTCATGCGGAGCCTGGGCGAGGTCGCCGAGGGCAGGCCCCCGGCGGGCGCCGGACCGGCCCGTTACCTGCGCCTCGAGGGGATGCGGGGAGGGGTCGGCCTCATCTCCCCCGTCTCCGCGCACTTCTGCCCGGCCTGCAACCGGCTGCGCCTGACCGCCGACGGGAAACTCAAGCCCTGCCTGTTGTCCCGGGTCCAGGTGGACCTGCGGGCCCTGCTGCGCTCCGGGGCCTCCGACGAGGAGATCCTGCAGGCGACGCGGTCTTGCCTGGCGTCCAAACCCCAGGCGTGGATGCGACAAGCGCAGGGTCTCGACCATAAGATGTCTCGCATAGGAGGGTGATGTGGCCAGAAACAGGAAGGAAGCCGGCGGAAGCGAGCAGCGGTTCACCCACCTCGACCAGAAAGGCCGGGCCAAGATGGTGGACTTGGGAGAGAAGAAGGTCACCGAGAGGAGGGCTACGGCGCGGGCCAGGGTGATCATGCAGCCGGAGACGCTGAAGATGATCGAGGAGGACCGGGTGAAGAAGGGGGACGTGCTCTCGGTGGCGCGGGTGGCCGGCATCATGGCGGCCAAGCGGACCTCCGACCTGATCCCCCTCTGCCATCCCCTGCAGGTCAACGCGGTGGAGGTGGACTTCGAACTGGACGAGGAGGCATCCTGCGTGGACATCCGCACCAGCGTCAGGACCAGCGGGCGCACCGGGGTGGAGATAGAGGCGCTGACGGCGGCCGCGGTGGCCGGGTTGACCATCTACGACATGTGCAAGGCGGTGGACCGGGCCATGACCGTCTCCAACATCCAGCTGATCTCTAAGAGCGGCGGCCGCTCCGGCAACTTCCGCCGGCCGGAGCGCGGGCCGGAGAAGGAGGCGTGACCGTGGAGGCGGGCCGGGTCATCGCCGTGTGCACCTCGGTGGAGAAGCACGTGCAGAAGGAGGACGTGGGCAGCGCGCTGCTCCTGGAAGGCTCGGGGCTTGAAGGCGACGCCCACGCCGGCTTCGCCCACCGCCAGGTCAGCCTGCTGGCCGACGAGTCCATAGACAAGATGCGCGAAAAGGGCCTGACCGGCCTGCGCCCCGGCGCCTTCGGCGAGAACCTCACCACCCGCGGCATCGACCTGGTCTCGCTGCGGGTAGGCCAGCGACTGCGCCTGGGGGAAGAGGTGATCCTGGAGGTCAGCCAGATCGGCAAGGAGTGCGTGGACCGCTGCGCCATCTACTATCAGGCCGGCGACTGCATCATGCCCAGGGAGGGCATCTTCGCCATAGTGGTGGCGGGAGGAAGGGTGAGCAGCGGGGACCGCATCGAGGTGATGGGGCCGTGACCTTTCGCGTGGGCATCCTCACGGTGAGCGACAAGGGCGCGGCGGGCGAACGCGAGGACCTCTCCGGCGACGAGGTGGAGAGGCTCGTCGGGGAACAGGGCTGGGAGGTCGCCCGGCGGGACGTGGTCCCGGACGACCCGGAATCCATCAAGCTGAAGCTGATCGAATACAGCGACCTGGAGGCGCTGGACCTGGTGCTGACCACCGGCGGCACGGGACTCTCCCCCCGCGACGTCACCCCGGAGGTAAGCCGCGAGCTCTTCACGCGGGAGGCGCCCGGCTTCGCCGAGGCCATGCGCGCCGCCTCCCTGAGCGTCACCCCCCACGCCATGCTCTCCCGCGCGGCGTCGGGCATCCGCGGCTGCACCCTCATCGTCAACCTGCCGGGCAGCCCCCGGGCGGCGCGGGAGAACCTGCAGGTCATCCTGCCGGCCCTCCCCCACGGCCTAGAGAAGCTCTCCGGAAGCCCCACCGAGTGCGCCATGTGAGGTCGCGCGCCGGGACTCCCCCGTCCCGGGATGCCCGCCCGCGCGGGACGGCGGCTCCCCCTCTGCTATAATCCTTGAGAACGCCCCGGTCGAGCTGGAGGGAGCGCCTTGCGGAAGACTGCCCGGATCGTGGACCAGATCATCCTGTACGTCCTCTACGGGTTGGCGGCGTCGTTCACCCTGATCTGCTGGCCGGGCTTCGAGAGCCCCTTCCTGCTGGTCAAGGCGACCGTACTGCGCGTCACCGCAGCGGTCCTGCTGCTGCTGTGGTCCGTATCGTGCGCCCTTTCCGGCGAGCTCAAGTGGCGGCGCACCCCCCTGGACATCCCCCTGGCCGGCCTGCTTCTGACCGGCGTCATCTCCACCGCCTTCTCCATGAACTGGCAGGCCAGCCTGGCCGGCGCCATCCGTCAGGAGGGCCTTTGGATGATGTTCGTCTACGCCGTGCTCTACTACCTCTCCGCCTGGTACCTGGCAAAGGGGAGGAGGTGGCTGACTTCGCTGCGCCTCTTCGCCCTCTCCTCCCTGGCCCCCGCCGTGATCACCCTGCTGCAGAAGTCCGGGGTCGATTTCTCCGGGCTCTTCCGCCGCGACGTGATGACCTACATGGGCACCTTCGGCAACCGGCCCTTCTACGGCTATTACCTGGCGCTGGTGCTGCCGCTCGTCGCCTACCTGGCCTGGCGTGAAAGGGTCCCGTGGCGGCGCCTGGCCTTGGCGGCCGGGGGGCTGCTCAACCTGTACATGCTCTACGTCACCGGCAACCGCGCCGCCGCCCTGGGGGTGCTGGCCTCCGCCATCGCCGCCTTGGCCCTGCTCGCCCTGCGCAGCCGCAGCCCGCTTGGGGTGATCCTGGCGGGTGCGGGCGTCCTCCTGCTGGTGATCGCCCTGCTGTTCGGTGCGACCTGGAACACCAGGTACGGCGCGCGGCTCCGTTCGGCCGTGGGCTTCGGCTCCGACGACAACATCGAGGGCCGCTACTCCTTCTGGCGCTCCTCCCTGCGCATGATCGGAGACCGGCCGCTGCAGGGCTACGGCATGGAGAGCTACCCTTACGATTACCAGCGCTACATGGAGGAGCTCGTGGGCGACTTCGGCAAGAGGCGCAGCGCGATCCCCTTCTACGACAACCCCCACAACCAGACCCTGTACTCGGGGGTCTCCCTGGGGGTGGCGGGGATGGCCTTCTACCTGCTGTCGTACGGAGTGCTGCTGTGGTGGTCGGGACGCCGCTTCCGCGATTCGGACGACCCCTGGTTCTACGGGGCGGCACTCTGTTCGGTCCTCGGGTACTTCGTCGGAGTGCAGTTCTTAAGCGACCACCCCGCGGTCACCCCGTATCTCTGGATGCTGGCGGGGCTGGTCGTCGGGAGAAGGGACGGCCCCGAGGCCCTGCCGCAACCCCCGCAGGGGGGGCCGGAAGCGCCGCAGTGCCCACGCGGGCCGGCGGATGACGGGGTCGGGCGGCGGGGCGGGCGGCTCCGGGCCGTGCTGTCCTGCCTGGCCGTCCTGCTGGCCGCGGCGGTCTCCGTCACCTCCACCGTCTACGCCGTGCGCTTCCTGCTGGCGGACCGCCACTACTACCTGGCCAGGGAACTCGGCAAGGATCCGGTGGACACCGTCGCCGAACTGGACCCGGTGATGGACGAGCTGCGCAGGGCCGTTTCCCTCAACCCCTTGAACAACGACTACCTGACCCCCCTGGTCCAGCTCCTCCTCACCCAGGCCGAGCAGGCCAGGTCCACCGGCCCGGCCTGGGAAGCGGTGGTGCTGGCGCGCGAAGGTATCTCCAGGTATCCCACCAACTCCCGGGCCTTCGTGCTGCTGGGCTCCGCCTACGTCTACGTCTACCTGTTCAGCGGCGAGGAAGGGTACAAGCGGACGGCGCTCCAACAGTACGAGACGGCGCTCGAGCTCTACCCCTACTGCCAGGACGCCGAGAGGGCCCTGGCCTTCCTCGAGAGCCGCTGAGCAGGGGCGGGCGCCCGGAGCTGCGCCGAAGGCCTGCGCGGGCCGCCGCCATCCTGCCGCACACCTTGATCGTCGCCGCCGCGGCGCGTTCCCCGGGGGCGTGTTGTCCGGCTTGTTCATAGGTGCTAACCTATGGGGATGGAGGGGACCATACAGGAGGGAGGCGGCCTTGGCTAAGAGTAAAGAGAGCGTCGATAAGCCCGGCAAGAAGAAGGGTTCCGCGGGCAAGGTGTTCATCAACGGCGCCGGGGGATTCGTCGGGCGCCACGTGGTCGAGGAAGCCGTGGCCGCCGGGTGGAAGGTGGTGGCCAACGACCTGCCCGGCAAGGACCTCGGTTACGCCGAGGCGCTGGGGGCGGAGGTGCGCCTGGGCGACCTGACCGACTACTCCTTCGTGGAAGGGGCCATCGCGGACTGCGAACGCATCATCAACGTGGCCGGGCTGTTCGTCATGGCCCTGCCTTACGACACCCTCTACTCGGCCAACGTGCAGGTATCCTTGAACATGAGCCGCGCCGCCGCGGCCAAGGGCGACGTCAAGCGCTTCGTGCACATCGCCTCCATGGCCGTCTACGGACGGCCGGACTCCATCCCGCTGGTGGAGGACTGCCCCAAGCATCCGCGCAACAACTACGAGCGGACCAAGAAGATGGGCGAGGACGCGGTGTTCGACGCCCACCGCAAGGAAGGGCTGCCCGTCTGCTCCCTGCGGCCGGGGGCGGTATACGGGCCGTGGTCCCGCTACGGCGAGGCCACCGTAATGACCTCCATGCTGATGCTCTCCAGGACCCCGGCGAGGTACATACCCCTTCCCACCCGGGGCCTCTACTTCCACATCGTGCACGTGCGGGACCTGGCCCGCGCCTCCGTCTTCCTGCTGGATGCCGAGGGCGTGGAGGGCAAGGCCTTCAACTGCGGCGAGGAGCGGCCCTCGACCCTGGAGGAACAGATCAACGCCTTCCTCGCGCCCTACGGCCGGAAGATGAAGGCCTTCAAGTGGTTCCCGCTGCTGGGCAAGGTCTTCTCCATCGCGGCGAGGCTTCCGGAATGGCCCTATGCCCCAGTGAACTGGGTGCTGGCCTGGCTGTGGAAGGGCCCGGTCAGAAGGGAGGGGCTCTCTCCCGGGTTCACGCCCAGCATCGACTCGGACGCCCTGGATTATTTCACCAGCCAGCACGAGATGGACGTCTCGCGCCTGCGCGACGCGGGCTTCGTCTTCAACTACCCCGACTCGCGCGAGGGGCTGCAGGAGACGGTGAAGTGGTACATCGACAACAAGTGGCTGCCCGCCCGCATCTAGGGCCGGCGCCCGCGAGGTAAGGAGGAGCAATGAACGTACTGGTCATGGGGGGCGGCCTGGCCGGCCTCTCTTCCGCCGTGCACCTGCTGGACCAGGGCTTCGAGGTGACCTTGGTCGAATCGGAGACGCTGCTGGGCGGCCGCGCCTCGTCCTGGCTGGACTCGGACGGCGACAGCATCGACAACGCGCTGCACGTCTTCTTCCCCCACTACGTGAACATCCTCGGGTTCTTCGAGCACGTCGGGGCCAAGGACGTCATCCGCTGGACGGACACCCTCACCTACTACAAGGACGACGGCGACCGGGCCGACTTCAAGGCCCTCAACCTGCCGGCGCCCTTCCACGGCATGAGCGTATTCAAGTTCAAGCACATCAACCTCTACGACCTGCTGCGCTTCGGCCCGGCGGCCATGAACTCCTTCTCCATGAACGACGCGGCCCTGGCCAAGCTGGACAAGATCTCCCTGGAGGACTACCTGCACGGCTACGGGGCGACCCAGCACCTCATCGACAACATGCTCCGGGCCATGACCAACGGCCTGACCTTCCTGGAGCCCTACGAGGTCTCCGCCAAGGCCTCGGCCTACTGGATCCGCAACGTCACCACGACCAACCAGGCGGTGCGGGTGGGCTTCGCGCGGGGCGGCCTGGGGGAGATCTACGTGGACAAGGCGGTGGAATACATCACCTCGCGGGGCGGCAGGGTGATCACCGGCACCGGCGTGCGGAGCATCAACCTCGAGGGAGGGAACGTGAAGAGCGTCACCTCCACCGAGGGAGCGGAGCTCGAGGCCGACCTCTACGTCTCCGCCCTCCCCTTCCAGGTGCTCCGCCGGGTGCTGCCCCAGGAGGCCTTCCGCTACCGCTTCTTCGAGAACCTGTGGCGCTTCGAGGACGCCCCCTCCCTCTCCGCCCAGGTGTGGTTCGACCGCAAGGTGCTGGAGCAGCACAACATCGCCACCGGCGTCGGCACCGTCTTCAACTGGTTCGCCGACCTCACCCAGCTCATCCCGGAGCAGTTCCCCTACGAAGGCTCCATGCTGGAGTGCGTGATCACCCCCTGCAAGCACCTGCTCCCCCGGACCGACGAAGACATCCTGGAGAAGGTCGTGGCGGACATCCGCCGCATCCTGCCGGGCGCGCGGGAGGCCGAGGTGCGCAAGTGGAAGATCGTCCGCGAGCGGCAGGGCGTCTATGCCCAGCTCCCCCACATGGACGAGTACCGCCCCACCCAGCGCACTCCCGTCGGCAACCTCTACCTGGCCGGCGACTTCACCAAGGCGGGCCACTCGGCGGGCATGGAGGGCGCGGTGGTCTCCGGCAAGCTGGTTGCCTCCACCATCCTCCAGGACAAGCAGGGCGTGGTCAAGGACCTGGTGCTCAGGGCGGAATTCAGCCAGGGGTTCATCCCCTTGATCAAGCTCCAGCCGCTGGCCCTGGCCGCCCTGGGTGCCTGCCTGGCCCTGCGGAGGCTGCGCGGGCGGTCCTCCTGAGCGCGGGCGCCCCGCAGGCTCTTCCCGGGGGAGCGGAGCGGGGCATACCGGGCTTCAATGGTCCCTTACGGCTTTTAAGGAAGTGATCGTCTTGAAGAGAGTTCCGGCCTTGGCGCTGGCAGCCGCGCTGGCAGTGCTACTCGCCTTGCTGGCGGGCTGCGGCGAGCAGGCTTCGAACGGAGGGGGCGGGGGCGGGGGCGGCAACGCTTCCGGAAAGGCCCGGATCGTCCTCTTCACCCAGCCCGGGTGAAGCCCCTGCGTCACCGCCAAGGCCCTCGTGCAGGGTCAGATCAAAGGGAAGGAAGGCCGCATCGTCCTCGAGGAGGTCGACGTCAGCAAGAAGCGCGACGCGGCCAGGGAGTACGGCATCAGGCTGCAGGGCACTCCGACCCTGCTCGTGCTGGACGCCGGCGGCAGGCAGGTCAAGGTCTTCGTGGGCACGCCCTCCCGGGCCGACCTGGAAAAGGCCGTAAGCGAGGCTATGGGCCCATAGGGCACCGGCCTTCGCGCCATTGCTCCCGGCCCTCCCAGGGGCGCTTGAAGCCGGCCTCCACCGCTCCGCGCGGGCAGGCCCCCACGCATTCCAGGCAGCGGATGCACGCCGGTGAGTTGGGGTCGTCGTAGATGTTTAAGTCCACCGGGCAGACGCGGCGGCAGGCGCCGCAGGCGTTGCAGCGGCTGTCGTCCACGGCCATGCGAAAGACGCTCACGCGGTTGAACGGGCCCCACAGGGCCCCTAAGGGGCAGACCGCCCGGCAGAAGGGGCGTTTGCTCGTCATCATCCAGGCCAGGAACGCCGCGAGGAGGCCTGCCTTGAGCCAGAAGAACCATCCCGCCGGGGGCAGGGAGGCGTCCGGCGGCACCGTCTTGAGGAGCATTCCGCCTTCCAGGGTGCCGGCCGGGCAGAAGCGGGAGAACCAGCTCGCCCCGGTCAGGAGGGGCAGCAGCGCCACCAGCGCCACCAGGGACAGGTAAGGGCCAACGGCCGCGCGGCGGGGCAGCTTCCATTTGGGCAGGGGGACCCTGTACAGCAGATCCTGCAGGAAGCCGAAGGGGCAGACCCATCCGCAGGTGAGCCTGCCCAGCACCGCGCCCACCAACCCCACCGACCCCAGCACGTAGATGAGCGCTCCGAGCCCCGCCGCGAACTCCCTGACCCGGTGCGAGAGATTGGCGAAGGCGTGCTGCAGCCCGCCGATGGGGCAGGAGAAGGCCGCCAGCGGGCAGGCATAGCAGTTGAGGCCGGGGGCGCACAGGTATTTGGCGCCGCCCTGATAGATCACCCGGGTCGAGAAGTAGGGGAAATACGGGTTAAGGGCGAAGAGGCTCAGGACCTGGGCCGCGCGGCGTTTCTTCATGGGCTAGACCAGCCCTATGCAGTCCAGTCATATCAGGACGGCATGGTAGTAGAGGTTCCTCGGCCCCTCGAAGAGGAGGGAGACGGCGATGAGCGCCTCGAAAGCGGCGGCAAGCAACCAAGCCTTCTTCATGCGCATATCTTCGCCCCGGCGGCGGCGGTCTCCTTCTTAAAACTCCACCCACCGGTTGATGGAAGGCGCGTGCACGCGGACCCCGGGCAGCAGTGCGAAGAGGGCCTGCTCGAAGGGATGGAGGTCCACGCAGCGGCTCAGGGGAGGGAAGAAATCGTCGTGGTGATGGGGCACCACCAGCCGGGGCTTGAGTTCCGCCGCCATCCGGGCGGCCAGGCCGGCGATGTCCGAGCGCCCCTGCACCGGCACGAAGAACGCGTCCACCTCCCATCCCTCGACCTCCCGGGGGTCCAGCCAGGCGCTGCCGATGTGGTAGAGGCTCTTTCCCTCCGCCTCCACCAGGTAGCCGAAGACCTCGCCGGCCGGGTAACGCAGCGTGTTCACCAGCGCCAGGTCCCAGAGGCGCGGCAGGCAGCGCAGGGCGGTGCGGGCGATGAGCGCGGCGTCGAAGGTCACGTGGCGGGAGGGAACGGCCTGCACGCGGAAGGGTCCCACGTCGTAGGAGGCATGACTCGCCACCGCCACCAGGCGCTCACCGTCCAGGCCCCGGCGGCGCAGCCTCCGGCACACCTGCGAGGATGCGAGGACGTGGCAGCCGCCTTCCGCGGCTATGGCCGGTACGTCATGGGCGTGGTCGAAGTGCCCGTGGGTCACCAGGATCGCCGAGGCCTGCGCGAGGTCGGCGGGCCCGAGGTCCTGCCGGGGATTCGAGCGAGGGTTGCGGCTGAGATAGGGGTCGATCAGAAGACGCGTGTCTCCGCTTGCGAACTCGAACCCGGCCGTGCCCAGCCAGCGGAACCTCACGGCGCGAGCTCCTCCGCCAGTCCCAGGGCGCGCTCCAGCCGTCCCAGGCACTTCTCCCTCCCCACTATCTCCATGGACTCGAAGAGGGGCGGGCTGACCTTGCTGCCGGTGATCGCTAGGCGGACCGGTTGGAAGGCCGCGCGGGGTTTCATCCCCAGCGTGCGGGCGGTCTCCCTCAGGGCCTCCTCGATGCGGGGCGCGTCGAAGGGCTTCAGCCCGGCCAGGAGGCTGCAGGACTCGGTGAGCATGCGCCGCGCCTCTTCCCCCTTCAAGAGGTCGAGCGAGCTCAGCTCCGGGGACACCTCCTTGAAGAAGAAGGCGGTGAGGGCGGGGGCCTCGCTCAGGAGCTTCAACCGTTCCCGGACCAGGGGGACCACCCTCTCCAGCACCGCCCTGGCCGCGGCGTCCCCCGGCTCCAGCAGCCCGGCTTCCTCCAGGAAGGGCGCCAGCCGGCCCGCCAGGTCCCCGGGCTCCAGGCCCATGATGTACTGGCCGTTCATCCAGGTAAGCTTGCGCAGGTCCCAGGCGCCGGGATTGGCGGATACCCGCTCCAGGCTGAAGTTGGCGATGAGGGCATCCCGGTCGATGAGGGTGGTGGAGTCGTCCAGCGACCAGCCCAGCAGGGCGAAGTAATTCAACATGGCCTCGGGCAGGAAGCCCTGCTCGCGGTAGCGGCTCAGGGCCACGTCGCCGTGGCGCTTGGACAGGGGCTTGCCGTCGTCGCCGACGGTCAGGGGCATGTGGGCAAATACCGGCGGCTCCTTGCCCAGTGCCTCGTAGACCAGGATCTGCTTGGGGGTGTTGGATATGTGGTCGGCTCCCCGGACGACGTGGGTTATGCCCATGCCGATGTCGTCCACCACCACCGCCAGATGATAGGTGGCGGCGCCGTCCCGGCGCAGCAGCACGAAGTCCTCCACGGAGGCGTTGTCGAAGGAGATGCGCCCCAAGATGGCGTCGTCAAAGCCGGTGCTCCCGGCGGGCGTCAGGAAGCGCACGGCGAAGGGGCGGCCCCCCGCCTCCTCCCCCGCCAGGTCCCGGCACCCGCAAGCCCCCCGGGAATCCCGGTCCCGGCCCGGTTCGCAGTAGCAGCGGTAAGCAGCGCCCCGCTTGAGCAGCTCCTGCGCGGCCTCCCGGTAGAGGCCCATCCGCTCCGTCTGCCGGTAGGGGCCGTGGGGGCCGCCGACGTCCGGCCCCTCGTCCCAGTCCAGCCCCAGCCAGCGCAGGTCCTCGATGATGGCCCCGATGGCCTCCTCGGTGGAGCGGGAGTTGTCGGTATCCTCGATGCGCAGCACGAAGGCCCCCTGATTGGCCCTCGCCAGCAGCCAGTTGTAGAGGGCGGTGCGGGCGCTGCCGATGTGCAGGTACCCGGTGGGGCTGGGAGCGAACCTTAAACGCAAATCCATCACACCTTCCTGAACCTGAAGAGGCCTGTCCCCAGGGCCACGACGATGACGGCGTAAGCGGCCGTCCAGGCCAGGGGGCGACAGGGCATACCCTGACCCGCTACTACCTTGTCCACCATATCGACGAAGCTGTCAAGTCTCAAGGAGAAGAGGTTGAGGAGGCGCAGGGGCACCCGGAAGACCACGTTAACCCGCGCCGCCCAGGAGTCCATGCCCGAGCTGAAGAAGCTGAAGATGAAGAGGGAGAAGCCGATGAGGCCCGCGTAGCCACCGTGCATCCAGGAACTGAGCAGGGTCATCACCGCCGTCAGAAGGAACAGGGGCAGGAGGTAGAGGAGCATGGCCGCCAGCGCCTCCGGCAGGTAGGAGCCCGCCAGCGCCGCCGTCCCCGCGCAGGCGACCAGCGAGAGGAGCAGGTAGGGGACCAGGGCCGCGGCGGCCGATCCGGCGTACATCCCGGCCATGCACCTCTCCGGGGCGATGGGGCGGGCCAGGATGAGGTGGATGGTGGACCTGCCTATCTCGTAGGAGACGCTGTCCATGGTCACGAAGACGGCCGTGATCATGGAGAGGGCCGCCACCAGGCTCGCGTTGGCCTTGACGAATTCCGCCGCCCCGCCCTCCAGGGCCGCCTCCTGGTTGAGAAGAGAGCTGACGTATAGGGCCGCCGTCAGCAGCAGGAAGAGGCCGCTGAGGATCCAGAAAGCCTTCTTCCTGGAAAGCCTGCGAAAGACGCTATGCGCCAGCGCCAGGATGATCGTCACCCTTCACCACCTCGATGAAATAGTCCTCCAGGGTTTGCTTGACGGGTTGCAGGGAGAAGACCTGCGCGCCCCGCTCCACCAGCAGCCGGGCCATCTCCGGGATCTCGGCCCGCGCCACCCCCTCGATGATCAAGCCCCCCTCCGCCGGCTGCCAGGCCTTGCCCGCCGCCCGCAGCGCCTCCTCGACCCCATCCGCCAGCCCGGCGGCCTCCACGTACAGCCGGTCGCCTCCCCGTTCCAGTTCCTCCCGGGAGCCCAGGCTCACCAGACGGCCGTCTTTGACGATGGCCACGCGGTCGCACACCCTTTCCACGTCGGAGAGGATGTGGGAGTTGAGGAAGACGGTGCCGCCCGCCTCGCGGTGGCGCAGCATGAGGTCCCGGATGGCCACGCGGGCCAGGGGGTCCTGTCCGGAGGCGGGTTCGTCCAAAAAGATTATGGGAGGCGATCCCAGCAGCGCCTGGGCCAGCGAGAGCCTGCCCTTCATGCCCTTGGAGAAGGTCCTGACCTTCTGGTCGCGCACCTCGTAAAGCCCCACCGCCCGCAGCGCCCTGGTCACCTCGCCCTCGCGGGACCCGGCCGGGAGCGACTGGAGGCGGCAGTAGAGGCCGAGGAGTTCCCGCGGCGTCAGGAACTCGTAGAGATAGGGATTCTCCGGGGCGTAACCGAACCAGCGGTGGGAAGCGGGGTCGCGCGAGTCCGTGCCGAAGATGGCGGAGCTCCCGCCGGACGGCGGGAGCAGGCCGGTGAGCATCTTGATGGTGGTGGTCTTGCCCGCGCCGTTGGGACCCAGGAAGCCGAATATCTCCCCTCCGAAGACCTCCAGGAACAGGCCGGCCACCGCCCACTTCTTTCCGTAGCGGCGGGAGAGGTTCTCGGCCCTGATGACGGCGTCGCTCACGCCTCTCCCTCCCCGCCGGCACTCCCCGCCTCCCGCGCGGGCGCGGCGCCGCAAAACTCCAGCCAGGTCAGGGTCCACAGGGCCGACTTGAAGGTCTGGGAGGCCGCGTGGGCCGTTTTGGCCGCCCCGAACAGGGCCGCGAAGGCCGCGGCGGAGACGGCGCTCCAGGCCGCGCCGCGCAGCCCCCATCCGCTGCGGATGACGAAGAGCAGGTAGGCGCCGCCGAAGGAGAGGGCGGCCATGACCGCCCCGATGAGCAGGTCGGCGGCCATGGTGGGCAGCCAGGCTTCCAGGACGGCGCGCCGGTTGCGCCAGCCCAGCCCGCGGGCGGAATGCCAGGCCGCCGGGGGCCGGGACGATCCCAGCACCACCTCTCGTCCGGCCAGCTCCGAAAAGACCCCCAGGGCGATGGCCAGCGGCACGCAGGTGAAGAGCCAGGCCATGATGACCAGGGTGTAGGCGCACCAGTGGTCGAGGCGGGGGTCGAAGCCGCGCCAGGCCAACCAGACAAAGCCGGGCAGCAGCAGGAGCAGGTACCTGGCCAGGTCCACCGGGAGGACGGCGGCCGCGTAGCGGGACAGCGCCCCCGTTCCCCGGCGCAGGGCTCCGGCCGCGCCCCCGCCCGCCCCCTCTACCTCCCCGCTTACCAGCGCCGCCAGCGAGGACTGAGCCCAGTAGTCCAGCGCCTTCCCCGCCGCCAGCAGCACGGCGGAGACCGCGATGAACGAGGGCAGCAGGGACTCGCGGCGCTCGGTGAGGCCGATGATGGAGGGAAAGACGTCCCTGCGGCCGGTGAGGAAGAGCGAGGCGAAGAAGAACTGCAGGGGCCGGTCGATGACCAGGGTGGTGAGGAAGGCCACCGCCCACCAGGCGGGACGGCCCGCTGCCAGCCCGAGACTCCGCCTGACCCTTGCCTGCAGCGCTCCGTCCTGCATGACCTCCCGCCGTCCTCCTTTTAATCGGGATAGTAATCGAAGACCTCGTCCCCGATGAAGACGGCGTCTCCTTCCTCGGCGCCCAACCGCTTCAATTCTTCTTCGACGCCCAGGCCCCGCAACCTCTTCTGCAGCCAGGCCAGGGCCTCGTAGTTGCCCAGGTCGGTGCGGGCCACCAGCTTCTCCGCCCTCTCTCCCCTGACGCGGAAGCCGTCCCCCTCCCGTACCACCTCGAGTCCTCCGCCGGCCCGCGGGCGGAAGCGGTATACCGTCCGCTCCCCATCGCTCCCGGGCTCCGCTCCGCTGCCGCCCTCCCCGCGCTCCTCGCGGAGCGCCCTGCGCAGGGCGGCCATCAACTCCTCCAGGCCTTCCCCGCTGAGGGCGGAGACGGGATGGAGGACGACGCCCCGTGCGGCCAGCGCCTCCCGCACTTCCTCCACCCGGCCGGGGTCCGCCAGGTCGAGCTTGCTGCCCGCCACTATCCGCGGCTTGCCGGCCAGGCCCCGCCCGTAGGACTCCAGTTCCCCGTCGATCACCTCGAAGGCCTCCAGGGGGCCCGGGTCTTCCGCCGCCAGGTCCAGCAGGTGCAGGAGCAGCCTGGTGCGCTCGGCGTGCCGCAGGAAGCGCAGGCCCAGGCCCCTGCCGGCGTGGGCCCCCTCGACGAGCCCAGGCAGGTCGGCGAGGACGAATTCCCCTTCGTCCCCCTCGTCCTCCCGGGCGGCCACCACCCCCAGCACCGGCTCCAGGGTGGTGAAGGGGTAATCGGCGATGCGCGGCCTGGCCATGCTGGCCCGGCTGATGAGGGTGCTCTTGCCCGCGTTGGGCAGGCCCACGATGCCCACGTCGGCCAGGAGCTTCAGCTCCAGGTCGAGCCAGCCCTCCTCGCCCGGCTCCCCCTTCTCCGCGAAGCGCGGCGCCTTGCGGCGGGAGGTGGCGAAGCGCGCGTTGCCCTTCCCTCCCCTGCCGCCCCGGGCCAGGCAGGCCCGCTGCCCGTCCGAGGAGAGGTCGGCCAGCAGCCTCCCCTCGGCGTCGCGCACCTGGGTCCCCAGCGGCACCCGGATGACCAGGTCCTCCCCGTCGGCGCCGTGCCGGTTGTTCTTCTCGCCCGGCCGGCCCGGCTCCGCCTTCCAGTGACGGCGGTGGGAGAACTCCGCCAGCGTATCGGCGTCGCGGGAGGCCTCGGCCCAGACGCTGCCGCCCGCGCCGCCGCTGCCGCCGTCCGGGCCTCCGTGCGGCCGGTACTTCTCGCGGTGGAAACTGACGGCCCCGCGGCCGCCGTCCCCCGCCTTCACGAATATCCTTGCCTCGTCGACGAACAACCGGCCCTCCTGATCCCGGGGCCGCCGTCTCCGCCGCCCCCGGCTTCCTCCACTGCGCGTCCCCGTTCCGTTGACTTTGCCTATAGTGCATGGTAACCTTTTTCCTTGCGTTAGAATAGCGATGGAGGTAGCCATGTTCGCGATAGTCAGGACCGGCGGCAAACAGTACCGGGTGGAGGAAGGCCTCACCCTGAAGGTGGAGAAGCTTCCCGCTTCCGTCGGCGACGCCATCGAGTTGGAGGACGTGCTGCTGGTGTCGGGCGACGACGGCATCGTCGCCGCCGGCCAGGATGCGCGCCGGGCCACCGTCAGGGCGACGGTGACCGGGCAGGGCAAGGGCCCCAAGGTCGTCGTCTTCAAGTACCGGCCGAGGAAGGGCTACCACCGCAAGCAGGGACACCGCCAGCTCTTCACCGAACTGCGCATCGACGGCATCGAGCTGGAAGGTGCCGGGGCGAAGAAGAAGGGCGGGGCGAAGGCCGGCGAGAAGCCCGCGGCCCCGGAAGCGCAATGACCGTCTCGAGCGGCGTGAGGTGATGGAAGATGTCGAGCAAGAAGGGCGTAGGGAGTTCCCGCAACGGCCGTGACAGCCACTCCAAGCGGCTGGGGGCCAAGCGTTTCGGCGGCCAGTACGTGACCGGCGGGTCCATCCTGGTCCGGCAGTGCGGCACCAGGCTCAAGCCCGGGGAGAACGTCGGTGTGGGCAGGGACTACACCCTCTACGCGAAGGCCTCCGGCTACGTCCGCTACACCCGCAGCGGAGACCGCCAGGTAGTCAGCGTCATCCCGGAAGCCCCCCCCGCCTAAGGATCCGGCGTCCAGGCATCGAGACGGGCCGGGCCCGTCTCTTTCTTTTCCCGGCGGAGCGCGCCGGCCCGGCATTTGTGCAGCGGCCATAAAACGATTACTATGGTTAAAGTGCTAACGGGAGGCGATCGCAGCTGGAACTCAGGGATTACATCAACGTCATCAAGAACCGCAAGTGGATCATCATCTGGTCCGTGCTGGCGGTGATGGTCCTCTCCATCGTCTTCTCGGTGATGCAGGCCCCCACCTACACCTCCTCCGCCCTCATCCTCTCCGACGTCAATACGGCTTCCGAGTCGGTGCTGGGCAGCTTCTTCTCCGCCGCCATGTTCGACCCCGACAGGTTCATCAAGACCCAGGCGGAGATCATCCGGACCGAGAAGGTGGCCGAGGGGGTGAGGGCCCGGCTGATCGAGGGTTACGAGATGGGGCGGGACCGGCAGGGCGCGGCGGGAGAGGCCTCCGTCCCCGATTCGGTCCCCGCCACCTCCGAACTCATCTCCATGATCTCGGTGAGCCAGCACGAGCGGACCAACGCCTTCGAGATCGGCGCCACCACCACCGATCCCTACCTGGCGCGGGACGTGGCCCAGTCCTTTGCCGAGGAGTACATCAACAACCGGCAGCTGGCGGCCATCCGCCAGATCGGCGAGGCGCGCCAGGTGGTCTGGAACCGCCTCCAGGAACTGGAGAAGGACATCGAGGACGTCTCCCGGCGCATAGACGAATACGGCGGGGCCGACATCCCGGCCGCGCTGGAGGCTGAAGGGTCCCGCGCCATCAACCTGTGGATAAGCCTCTACGAGAAGTACATGAGCCTCAAGATCTCCGAACAGCTTCAACAGCGCGGCTTGGAGATCATCGAGAACGCCGGCGTCGGCGGCCGGGTGGGGCCGCGGCCCCTGCGCAACGCCGTACTGGGCGTGCTGGTGGGGCTGCTGCTCGGCATCGGGCTGGCCTTCCTCTGGGAGTACCTGGACGATACCCTGAAGACCCGCGAGGACTTCGAGAGGCACTACGACTGCCCCATCCTGGGCGAGATCGCCTACACCCCGCCCGAGAACGGGGGGGAGTACGAGATCATCTACTTCACCCGACCCGCCCTCCCGGCGGTTGAGGGGTACCGCACCCTGCGCACCAACGTCCAGTTCCTGAACGCGGAGAAGGGGGTCAAGACCATCCTGGTGACCAGCGCCGGACCCGAGGAGGGCAAGTCCACCGTGCTGGTGAACCTCGCGGCCGCCCTGTCGGATATGGGCAAGCGGGTGGTGGTCATCGAGGCCGACCTGCGCCGGCCCACCCTCCAGAAGTACCTGGGCATCAAGGCCCGGCGGGAACCCGCCTCCCCCGGCCCCGAGAAGGGGCTGACGGCGGTGCTGGCGGGGGCGTACACCCTTGCGGAGTCCGTCAGCCCGACCGAGTACGACGGTCTGAGCGTCCTCCTCTCCGGGATCAAGCCACCCAACCCGGCGGAGCTGGTCTCCTCGCACCGCATGGAGGCCTTGATCGGGGAAGCCGCCGAAGGGGCGGACTACGTGCTGGTGGACGCGCCTCCCATCCTGGCCATAAGCGACGCGGTGGCCATCTCTCCCATGGTGGACGGGGTGCTGCTGGTGGCCAACTACGGCCTGGCCGACCGCGACTCCTCCCGCCACTGCGTCAGCCTGCTGCGCAAGGTCAAGGCGGAGGTGCTCGGGCTGGTCATCAACAACGTCACGCCCACGGAGCGTTACGGTTACTACCATTACTACTACTACCGGCAGGACGAGGAGGACGGCGGGCGGGGCAGGGCCCGCGATTACCTGAGCAGGCTGAAGTCGGGGAGGCGCGCCGGCGGCCGGGGTGAGGGCGGCTGATCCCCGCATCCCCTCCGGCTGCCCGGGGCTCCGGGGCCCCGGTAACCTGAGGAAACTGTGCATGGCATCCGGAGGCGATCTGCAGGCACCTCTGCTCTTATGCGGCTACGGGTTTGACGGCGGGGAGGAGGGGCGCGCCCTCTCGCGGGCCCTGGAGACGGCGGGCGCCCGCCGCGGCCGGCCGCTCCTGGACGACCTGGCCTATCACGGCCTCTCCTCCCTCATGCACCTGGCCCTGGAGGACCTGGCCTCCCGGGACCTGCTCCCCGCGCTGCCCGCCGCGCTGCCCGCGGATTGCGCCGCCGCCTTCCACCGCGACCTGGTGCGGGCCACCCTCATCGACCATCACCTGCAGCTGCTGCTCATGGACTGCGCGCAGGCCGGCCTGCGGCCCCTGCCCCTCAAGGGAAACTACCTCTCCTCGCAGGTATATTCCCGCCGGGAGGCCCGTCCCTACCGCGACATCGACCTGATGGTGCGCGAGGAAGACCTGCCGCGCATGGCCGGGGTGCTCGCCGCGGGCGGCTTCGTGCCCCGACGGAGCCTGGAGGAGTTCATCCCCGCCCCCTACTCCACCACGTACGTCAAGCGTCTCGAGGGGGGCCGCCTCAAGGTCGACCTGGACCTGCACCTGTCCATCCACTGGCCCCGCGAATATGAGCGCAGGACCCGTTTCGATCCCGCCGGCATCTGGGAACGCGCGTCGGTCATCGACTTCCACGGGGCGCCGGCGGCGGCCATGGCCCCGGAGCACCTGGTCATCTACACCTGCCTGGACCTGGCGGTCAACCACCGCTTCGCCCGCCTCATCAAGTTCCGGGACCTCTTCGAGATATACCGCCGCTTCCCCGTCGACCACGACGAGCTCTGCCGGTGGGCACGGCTGTGGGACGTGAGGAGCTTCGTCTTCCTGGGGCTCGCCCTCTTCCGGAGCGTGGGGGGCGGCCGCTTCCTCTCCCCTGAGGACCTGCTGCGGTTGAGGCCCCGTTATCCCCTGCTCCGCGCCTACCGGGCCATGACCCCGCCGTCCCGCCTCCCCCGCCGCCGCGCCCGCGCCGCTTCCCTGCCCAACCTGGTCTTTCTGCTCCTGGGAGACCGGCTGCGCCAGCGCGCGGCGGGGCCGGCCAACATCCCCGTCCACCTCTACCGCAAGTTGAAGTACCCGGCCTTGAAGTAGGTTCCGTCTGTTTCGCGGTGCCAGGCCTTGACCCTCGAGTACGAGCCTCAAGGCGCTGGGACACCCGGATGTTTGTGCGGTGCCAGGCCTTGACCCTCGAGTACGAGCCTCAAGGCGCTGGGACACCCGGATGTTTGTGCGGTGCCAGGCCTTGACCCTCGAGTACGAGCCTCAAGGCGCTGGGACACCGCTTAATAAGGGAAGATGTCGGCCCAGGGCAGGCCGATGGAGTCGTGCGCCCCCTGCTTGTGGTCCGCCGTCCACATGTACATGGCCCGTTCCGCCAGGATGCGCGGCGGGTCGGTGCCCCTGGACTCCACCTTGGTCGAGACGTCGAGGTTGCTGACCATGTCGTTGACGTGCACCGACTGGCGGCTGTTGGGGGCCATCTGGAGGTCGCGGACGGCCGCCACGCCGTCCGGCCCCAACAGGGTCACCCGTACCGCCGCCGCCCGGTCGTTGGGGTTCTGCACCAGCACCCACTGGTCGAAGCCCGGCCGCGTGGTGCCCTCGGGGAGCACCCAGAGGACGGAGGCCTCGTATGCGCCGATGGAGTCGTGCGCCCCGATCTTGCCGTCGGGCGTGTCGATGTACATGGCCCGCTCGGCCAGCACCCCCGCTCCCTCGATGCACTCCACCACGGTGGAGATGTCCTCGTTGGGGATGATCTCGTTGGCGTGGACCGAGTAACGGCTCAAGGGGGCCAGGTCGTATTCGCGCTGCGCGCCCAGGCCCGCGGGGGTGTAGAAGCTGACCCGGACCCTGGCCGCGGCGTCGCCAGGGTTCATCACCAGCACCCACTGGTCAAAGCCCGGCCGCGTGGTGCCCTCGGGCATGTACCAGACCTTCTGCGCCGCCGAAAGCCCGATGGAGTCGTGCGCCCCGACCTTGCCGTCGGGCGTGTCGATCATGTACATGGCGCGCTCCGCGTAGATGGGCAGGGTCCGGCCGTCCACCACCGTCTTGGAGGTCAGGCAGGTGGACACGTCGGTGTTGAGCAGGACCTCGTTGACGTGGATGGAGAACCGGCTCATGGCTCCTATCTCGATGTCGTAGCGGGCCCCCACGCCCGCGGGCGTGAGGAAGAGCACCTCCACCGTGACCTTGCGGGCGTTGGGGTTCTGCACCAGCACCCATTCGTCGAAGCCCGGCCCGGTGTAGCCCTCCGGCAGGTACCAGACGGAGGAGGGGGTGAGGATGCCCACGGAGTCGTGGCTCCCCCACTTGCCGTCGATGGTGCCGTACATGTACATGGCGCGCTCCGCGATGATCTGCCCGCCGTCGGTCGAGGTCACCAGGGTAGAGACCATGGTGTTGGGCACGTGGTCGTTGACGTGCACGGTGGAGCGGGAATTGGGCGCGGCGGTGAAGAGGGGCCCGTTCACCGGCCCGCCGGCGGTCTGGAAGATCACCCGGACCTCGGTGCTGCGGGAGGAGGGGTTCATCACCAGCACCCATTCGTCGAAGCCCGGCCCGGTGTAGCCCTCCGGCAGGTACCAGCTGTAGGTGTTGAAGTTATAGATGACGCAGTCGAAGTCGGCGTCGTACCAGGCCACGTTGAAGACTTCGTTGCCCTGTAGGGTAGTCAAGCCGTCCAGGCTCACCGCGAAGCTGCCGCCCTCGTCGGTCTCCGTCTCCACGGTCACCGGGTCGGTGTAGGGGGTCACCGTCACCCGGATGAGCTCGCTGGGCGGCGCCTTCCCGTCTATCTTGTTGGTCCCGGGGTCGGCCCGGGCGAAGACGTCGGCCACGGCGACGGACTTGGCCACGCCGCCGATGTCTGAGGAGACCACCTCGCCCGGCAGGATGTCGTGGGTGGCGAACCAGGCGTCGAAGAGGCCGTCCCCGGCCGAGCGCACGGTGCGGGAGGAGGCCCCCACGTCGACGGTTACCTCGCATCCCGGCTCGGTGTAGCCCCAGACCTTGTCGTCCTGCGGGTAGACCACCAGGCTGTAGTCGCTGCTTCCCCGCGCCGTCTCCTGGACCCGGTGCCCGCCGGGATAGGTGGAGAAGATGTAGGCCGCGTCCCCCACGCGCAGGGGGAACCTCGTGAAGGTGGCGGTGTAGTCGGTCCCGCTGAGGACGGCCGTCCGGTGGTCTGCCCCCGGGGGGATGTCGTTGTAATAGTAGGAAGGGGTGTTGATGTAGACGTCCACCGTGTTGCCGGCGGCGGTGGTGCCGACCACCTGATTGGAGGAGGGGACCACCACCCCGGTCAGGTCGACCTCGACGTCCACCGGCGCCGGGGGAGAGTCGCTCAGGTCGGTGACGCGGACCCGGTCCCCGTTGAGGATGTCCGCAAAGGACGGGGGCGTATAGAAGTACCCGTCCTTCTGCGAGGTCACATCGGTTGAAGCCACCTGGACGGCGCCCCTCCAGAGCTCGACGCGGACGCCGCCCCCGGCGTGGGACGGCGAGATCCAGCCGTTCACGGTATCGAAGGGTATGGAGACGGTGACCCCCTTGGCCCCGGCCAGCACCGCGGACGCCTCGAACGGCTGCCGTCCCGTCCGCGGATACCTGGCGGCCTGCCTGGCCGCAGCGGCGCGTTCCGCCGCCGTCCCGGGGTCGTCCGGCAGGAACTCGCGCCCCTCGCGCACCGCCTGCTTGAAGGTGAAGTCCCCGGCGGCGGGCCCGTCACCCGTCCCGGCCGCGCCGGCCCGGGTGACGGGGAAGGGCATAAGGAAGAGCGCGGCCGCGGCGGCCGCCGCCATTACCGTCAACCTCCGCCGCCGCAGATCCCTCGCCATCGGGCCCCCTCAGCGGTAATCGAAGGTCGTGAGATGCCAGAGGCTGTAGTCCTTCCTGAAGTGCATCTGGGTCTCCTCGTAACGCCCGCTGCGCCCCACCACCCGCCCGTAGAGGTCGGTCTCGCTGTCCGACGGCTTGACCACTTCCTCCACGATGAGCGCGCTGACCCTGCCTTCCGCCAGCTTGGCGAAGAAGGGCTGGTTGTTCTCCAGGTCGGCCTTGAGGTCGGCCTCGAAGCTCGCGGGCACCAGGTAGTTGGTGCCTCCGCCCAGGCTCCCGCCCAACTGCTTGACGGCGGAGATGCGCCACATGCCCTCCTCGAACTTCATCACCATGGAACCGGTGCTCCGGGCACCGTCGGTGGTTGCCAGGGAGAAGGTGATGTAGGAGGAGTTGGGGTCGCCCACCGGCTGGTAGTCGACGGACATGAAGTCCATGCGCAGCACCCTGCCCTCGGCCACCGCCTGCAGGAAGTTCTGATGCCGCTGGGTCTCGCTCACGTAGCGCCGGGTGGGCGTGTCGTGGGAGAAGTCCTCGCCGGTGGCGGCGCTCTCCACCGTGCCGCCGCCCTCCCGGTCCGCCCCGCCCCCCGGCACCGCATCGCCTTCCGCAGCGGCGCCTTCGGCTTGCGCCTCCGCGGCCGTCCCGCCCTCCGGGCCCCCTTCCGCCCCTCCCCTGCCCGCCCGGGCGGCCGACGGCGCCTGGCCGGAGGCGCGGGAGGGCGCGTTCAGCCTGCTTATCCCCACGGTGACCATCGTCGCCAGGAAGAACAGGGCCACCAGGGAAAAGACCAGCCAGGGCCGGGCCTTCTTCCAGGTCCTGCCCGGAGCCTTGGGACTCTTTGCAGGCTTGCGCATACGCCTCCCCTCTTCGTTCAGCGTATCCTTAATCAAATATAGCATATGCGGAAACATGCATATACGAAAGGGCCCGCGTCAACCGGGCGGAGCCCGCTCGGCCCGTTACTACCTGGACTTCTGCCGCTCGCCGTAGCTGTAGTAGTAATAATAGCCGTGGCTGTGGGCCTCGCTGACGTTGTTGAGGATCACCCCGAGGATCTTCGACTTCACCTGCTCGAGCAGTTCGCGCGTCTTTTTGGTCTCGTCCCGCTTGGAGGCGCCGGCCGAGAGGACCAGGACCACCCCGTCGGCCCTGGGCCCGAGCACCGCGGAGTCGCTGGTGGCCAGCACCGGCGGCGTGTCCAGCAGGACGATGTCGGCCAGCCGGCGGGCCTTCTCCAGGACCTCGTTCATACGGCGCGAGCCCAGCAGTTCGGAGGGATTGGGGGGCAGGGGGCCGGAGCTCAGGACCTTCAGGTTGACCATGCCCGAGGAGCGGAGGCACTCCTCCAGGGAGGCCTTGCCGATGAGCACGGTGGACAGCCCCACCCTGTTGTCCAGGTGGAAGAAGGTGTGCAGGTTGGGCTTGCGCATATCCGCGCAGATGACGATGACCCGGTGCCCCGCCTCGGCCAGGGCCACGCCCAGGTTGGCCACCATGAACGACTTGCCCGCCTCCGGGCCGGAACTGGTGAACATGAGCATCTTCAGGTCCTGCTCGTAGTTGATGTACTGGATGTTGGTGCGCAGGGAGCGGAAGGCCTCGGCCGTGGCCGACTTGGGGGCGGAGACCATGGTTATCACCGATTTCCGTTCGTCCTTGCCCGTATCCGCCGCGCGGGGGATCTCCCCGAGGACGGGCGCCTCCACCAGCCGCTCCGCCTCCTCCCTGGTCTCCACGGTATCGTCCAGGTAGTCGACGAGGAAGGCCAGGCCCAGGCCGAGCAGGGCGCCGGTGAAGAAGGCCAGCAGCGCGTTGCGGACGGGCCGGGGCTGAACGGGGGAGCCGGGGGCGTCCTCGTCCACGATGACCTCGTACTGGCCGCCCAGCAGCTCCTCGGCGATGGTCAGCTGCCGCCAGTCCTTCTGCGACTCGAGGTACATGGAGACCGCGCTCTGCAGCTTGAGCTTGTCGTCTTCCGAGAGGTCCTCGCTCTTGAGCCTCCCCCCGATCCGGCTGCCGATCTCCCTCACCCGGGCCTCGGCCTCGTGGATGCCGTCGAGCACCTCCACCTTGGCCTCGTGGATGCCCTTGGCGTTCTCCTCCAGCCGCCACTCCCGGTACTGCAGGGCATACTGGTTGACCAGGTCGCGGGCCATCAGGGGGATCTCGTCCACCACCCTCATCTCGATGATGTTGGTCTTGCCCACCGGCTCCACGGAAAGCTTGCCCATCAGCTGTCCCGGGGACATCTCCAGCTGCAGCGCGCCGACGACCCGCTTGGCCAGGACCTTGCTCTTCAGCAGCTCCACCTGGGTCTGGATGTCCCGCTCCGGCTGGGTGCTCAACGCCTCCAGGTAGCTCTCGGCCAGCAGCGAGGAGGCCGCCGGCTGCTCCTTGATGACCACGCTCGCCGTGGCCTGGTACAGCTCCACCTGGAAGAAACTGGAATAGACGAACGCGGCGGCGGTGACCAGGACCACGACTCCCATCACCCACCACTTGCGACGCCAGATAACGTGCAGGTAATCCCTGAGCTCCATATCGCGCTTCGTTCCCTAGTCGCTCTCTCCGCCTCCGGGGACGGCGGATGCCGCCGGCCCCCCGCGGGCCGGCCAGGTCCCGGGGAGCGCCGTTCGAGGTGCCGGCCGGATCAGCTGGGGCTGTGCGTCACCCTCTCGACGTACCAGAAAGAGTCGATCTTGATGACGTCGATGACTCCCCTGTACTGGGTGCCATCCCGGAAAACGGCGGTGATGTAGATCTTGGACCTGCCGGCCGCGTCGTCCACCGCCACCGAGTCCACGGTGAAGCCCGTTATGTCCCCCCGCAGCAGGCGCACCACGTTCTCCTGGCTGTCCCGCTGCTCCTCGATGTAGGTCTGGGCCAGCTTCAGTTTCTCGGCGCTCCACTTGGCCTGTTCGGCCTTTACGCCGGCCTCGTAGCCTTCGCTGTACCTGTCCTGCAGTTGCTTGTCACTGCCGCCGCAGCCCAGGATGGGTAGGGCCGCGGCCAGCAGGCCCAGCACCAGGGCCGCCGTCAGGACCACCGTCGTCTTACGCCTCATTCTGACCTACCCCCCTCGTTCGAGGCTCCAGAAAACCCTCTTGTCCGTACCCTATCAATTTACAATGATTAACAATGATTATCAAGACATAAATTCCTTAACTTTAATCTACTGTTCTTTCAGGAACGCACTCGCCGCTCCTCCGGCGTTCATTCAACCAGACGCCGGGCGGGGTTGCAACATTGGCCGGTATCCGCTCAGAAGCGGTAGAGGCTGCGCAGGCTTTTAAGGTACTTGTGGGCGGCCGGTTCTCCCTCCATGTCCCTCTCAAGCTGGGCGAACTTCTCGTCGTCGTCGAATTTCCCCTCCAGGAAGCCGGCGATCCACTCCACCGCCCGCCCGGACAGCAGCAGGCCCGCGTGGCCCACCGGGAAATAGACCCGCTTGTTGTAGGCGCAGTTGAGGGAGCAGGTCGAGGCGGGCTGGGAGACGGGGTCGAGGACGCTGTACACGGAGAGGCACCTGGCCCGCTTGCACAGGGAGGGGTCGTCCTGCATCTCCTTCAAGAACTCGCTGCCCGGCACCAGCTGGCGCCCCGCCTTGGTGAAGGGGACCAGGCGCGCCACCGGCACGCCGTGGTGGGGCGTGGCCATGTATACGGCCCGTTTGACGCTCTTCCAGCCGTCCATCTTCTTCAAGTAGTAGCGGATGATGATGCCTCCCAGGCTGTGGCCGATGAGGTTGAGCTTCTTGACCCGCAAGCCGCGCTTGAGCTCCTCCACCCGGTCTTCAAGCGCCTCCGCCGAGCGGCGGATGTCCCCCACCGCCAGCCAGGGCAGGTGGAGGGTGTACACCTCCACGTTGGCCTCCTCGAGGCGGTTGCGGAAGATGCGGGAGAAGGCGGCCGGCGAGGCATACCCCGGGACGAACAGTGCGGGGTAGAGCTCGACGTCGGCGTCCTCGTAGAGGAGCTTCTTCTCCTCCGGGGTCAGGTCGGTCGCGGTCACCTTCCTCTGCAACACGCTCTGGGCGGCCGCGCTCGAGTTCCCCCGGTTGCGCAGTCTCTTCCCGGCGCCGGTACTGTTCACGGTCATCTCATGTCTCTGTTCTCCGAAGCGGCCCGCTTTCCTTCCTCCCGCTTGCGGGCCGGAACGCGGCGCGGGGAACCTCTGCCGGTACCCCGTCCGTTTATCGGCCGCCCGACACCTCTCCTTAAGTTCGAGCGGCGCGGGGGTTAGAATATCTCAGAGGGTATCACGCCATCGACGACCGGGAGGTGAGCGGAGGCCGTGGCCGTCGTGAGGGAGCAGAGCAGAACGGTGAGGATCGGGGCGCCGCCTCGCAAGGTCCGCGAGGCGCTCGAGGACTTCGAGAGCTACCCGGACTGGATGTCCAACGTATCAGAGACCGAGGTGCTCGAGCGGGATAAGAGGAAGCGGGCCCGGCAGGTGCGTTACCGCATCAACGCGGTGGTGCGTGAGGTCGAATACGTCCTGGCTTATTCTTATACCCGGGACGGCATGGACATCTCTTACGTGCGGGGGGACCTGCGTGACGTCAGCGCCTCCTACCGCTGGGAGAGCGACGGGGAAGGGGGCACCCTGCTCACCTACACTTACGGGGCCGACCTGGGCTTGCCGCTCACCCGCTTCCTGGCCGGGCGCCTGAACCGGGCGGTGATGGACGCCGCCCTGCGGGACGTGAAGCACCGGGCGGAATCCCTTGGCTAGCGAAAAGAAAGAACGGGGGGGCGGCCGCCCCCCCTCGTCGCCGGCGCCCTCACTCCCCTGCCGCGGGCTTCTTGGCGGGCTTCTTGGCGGGCTTCTTGGCGGGCTTCTTGGCGGCCGGCTTTGCCGCCTTCTTCTCCAGGGCCTCCAGCCTCTTCTCCAGTGACTCCACGTCGGCCCTGGTGCCCAGGCCCATCTGCGCCAGCAGCTTCTGGACGTTCTTCACCACCGCCTCGGTGACCTCGTCCGACCTCTGGGTGCCCTTGGCCACCAGGGCCTCCCTGGCCCTGGCGCCCCCCTTGGCGCCCTCCCTGGCCTTGGCGATGAGCGCGTCCCCCGCCTTGGCGCCCTCCCTGGCCTTGTCCTTGGCCGCCGGGGCCAACCCCTTGCCCTTCTCCACCAGGTCCTTGGCCAGCCTCAACGACTCCTCGCGGGCGGCCGCCACCGCACCCAGGACCAGGTACGGGAGTTCCGATACGTCAAAGAGCGACATCTCGCCACCCCCCTTTCCCTAGATCTTCTTCTCCAGCTTGTCGATGCGCTCGGAGAGCCTCTTGACGTCCTCCTTGGTCACCAGCCCCATGCCGGAGAGCACGCGCTGGACCTCCCTGGAGACGGTGGCCACGAACTCGTCCTCCTGCTTCTTGCCTTTTTCGATGAGCTCGGAGATGTACTCCTCGCCCTTCCTGGAGGCCTTCTTGGGCTGTTTCTTGATCGCCTCCTGCCCCTTCTTGACGAGGTCGTCGACTGTCTTTTTCGTCTCCGACCTGGCCGTGGACATAGCCCCCAGAATGAGGTAAGGGATGTCCTTGGGTTCCATGCGCTGTCACCTCCCTAACATCGAAGCCGCCGACACTGCTCGCAAGCCTGAAGCATGGTCAACATTCTATTACAAGCCCTCGCCGGATGCAATATTGGTTTAATGGTTCAACCATTTGTGATCAGACCCGGTCCCGGGCCAGGTCGAAGGGCCGGGTGCCGTAGAGGAAACGGTCCCGGTCCTCCCCGTTGTAGAGCTTGATCACGATGCGCCTGACCTTGCCGCTGATGCGGTCGATCAGTTCCTTGGTCAGGGGCTCGTCGTAGAAGGGGCTCAGGTCCAAGGGCACCCCGATGCGCACCCGGGCGCGCCGGTAGTAGATCCAGGTCACCCCGTCGGCGACGGCCTCGTCCCCCACGAAGGGCCGGGCCAGCCATCCGGGCACCCGCGGCAGCTTCCGCTCCTCCAGCCCCACCACCGCGGTGGGGATGATGGGCACCCGGGCGTCCAGGGCCAGGCGCACGAAGCCGGTGCGGAAGACGGTGATGCGGTCGACCTTGTCCGGCCGGGAGATGGCGTAGATGCCCTCGGGGAAGATGCCCACCAGCTCGCCGCTCTCCAGGAGCTGGAAGGCCTGGGACAGGGCCCGGCGGCTCTCCCGGCCTCCCGCGATGTTCAAGGGGAAGAGGCCCGCCAGCTTGATCAAGTCCTTGAGCACCGGGAAGTAGAAGGCGAAGCTGGCGGCGGCGAAATTCACGTAGCGGTCGGCCGTCAGCGCGATGAGCATGGGGTCCTCCAGGGAGCGGTGATTGGAGACCAGCAGGGCCCCGCCCGCGGCGGGGATGTTCTCCGCACCCTCGGACTGCAGGCGGGTGTGGAACGAGACGAGGGGCCCCCCGAAGAGGCGGAGGGACTCGTAGAACAGGCACTGCTTGAGGTCCATCCTGTCTTCGCCTCCTCCCGCCTGCCTCAGGACCCGGGGATGTTGCGGAACTCCGCGGGTGTCTGCAGGTGACAGCCGACCATCTTGACCTTGGAGCGCATGGCCCTCCTTAAGGGGGGCATCTCCACCACCATGTCCAGAACCAGGCCGCCCACGGCCGGGTGGGCGGCGAGGCGGTTGACGGCGCGGCAGAGGTTGTCGCTCCCCACCGCCTGGAGGACCTTCATGGTGAGGTCGATGTAGCCGTCCAGCAGGTCGGCCACCAGCCGCGGATCGACCTGCTTGATCACCTCGGCCATCAGTTCCCCGGAGGAGTTGAGGATGTCGCTGATGGTGGAGGGGGTCAGGGACTCGCTGAGGCGGCGGAACCAGGCGGGGTCCAGGTTGACGGCCGAGGCGATGACCTGCGGGTCCAACCGGCCGATCATCTCCCTGATCCAGGCGCTGTTGGAATTGACCACCCCGGCCATAATCACCGGGTCCAGGCCGCGGGTGACGTCGGAGGCCAGCGTGGGGTTGGAGTTGATCAGCGCGGCCAGCGCATCCGCGCGGACGCAGGAGATGACCCCGCTGACGAAGTCCAGGTTCTCCTCGAGCATGGAGGCCACCTTCTCCGGCTCGATCTTCTCGGCGATGTCCGCCACGAAGCCGGGGTTGCTGTTGATCAGGTCCGCCACCACGTCCGGGTCGAGGGAGCGCATCAGCCCGGACACGAACTCGGGCCTGTCGTTGAAGGCCCCGGCGATAACCCCGGGGTCCAGCTCTTCCACGATGCGCTCCACCATCTCCGGGTTCTCGTTGATGGCCGAGGTGATGATCTCCGGGGAGAGCCTGGCGATGGGCCCGCTGACGTAGCGGCTGTAGCCGAGCAGCCTCCCGCCGATACCTTCGAGTAGCCTTAACAGCATCTTGCACCCCTCCTGCTCGAAAGCACGCACCGGTCATATGAACAGATTATATCGCAAGCGCTCGCTCCATATTCCATCGAACTCCCGCCCCGCAAACTTGATCGGAAGGACTTCCCTTAAGGGTGAAGTAGTATTAGGCAGGATAGACCAAGGGGGTTCATGCCATGTCCTGTAACGGCGCGTGTCGTGAGTGTTCCTTCCTCACCTGCAGCTTCCATCCTCTCTTCCACCTGACCGGGCAGTACCTGAAGCGCTTCGCGCCGGGCCGCCCCGGCGGCGCCAAGCGCTGAAAGAAGGGGGACCTCCGCTTCCCCTTCCCCGCCCGTTCGCGCCCGGCCGGGAGGCCGCCCGGTCCTGCCTTCTGTTACAATGGTCTCGGCGCGCGGCGGTTCGGCACGGCAGCGGACTTGAGGAGAACACCTTGCGGGAGACGTTCTGGCGGCGGGGGCCCATGCGGCTGGAAGGGGCGGGGCGCCGGGACCTGCGCGCAGGGCAGCGGCGTCTCCCGCCTCTGAGCCGGGGCGGCCCGTCCGGGCGGAACCTCAGGGGGGAACCGCAGGCGGTGGTCGGGCGGGGGAAGGCCGCCCTGGCGGCGTTCCTCCTGCTGCCGGCGCTGGCCCTCTCCGGATGCTCGGCCGCCCCCCTCCGTCCGGCCGGCGGGAAAGCCGCGCCCCGCAACCCCTTCGGGGTCATGTTGGACGGCGAGGGCCTGACGGCGCAGCAGCGCGCCGGCCTGGCCCGGGAGCTGGGGGTGCCCTTCTTCCGTCCGCGGGACCTGACCATCTCCGGCTGGAGCGGGCGCGACGACGAGGCCGCGGCCTTCCAGGCGGCCGGCTTCGAGCTCCTGCTGACCGTGCGCAGCGGCGGGACCCCGGGGCCGCCGACGGCGCCCTCCACTCCCCCCGCCGACCTCGACGCCTACCGCCGGACCCTCTCCGCCATCCTGGACGAACACCCGCCGGCCCTGCTCCTGGTGGAGGGCGGGGAGGATCTTCCGGAGCGCTGGAGCGGCACGCCGGAGCAGTACGGGGCGGTGCTGCAGGCGGCCGTGGAGGTGGCCCGCGACCGGGGGATAGCCTGCGCCAACGGCGGCCTCTCCGCGGAACTGGTCGTGGCCTTGACCTGGGACCGCTACCGGGAAAGCGACCGGGAGGACGAGGCGGAGGACTTCCTGCGGCGCGCCGCCTCCCCCGAGCAGCTGCAGATGATGGCGACGGAGGGGGGCAGGGCTAGCCTGCGTTACTCCATCGGCCGGGGCAGGCGCCTCCTGGCCCAGTACGCTTCGGCGGGCATCGATTTCATCAGCTTCCACTGGTACTCCCCGGACGCCGCGGCCCTGGGCGAAGCGGTATCCTTCCTGCGTGAGGCCACGGGGCTGCAGCCGGTGGCCGGCGAGATGGGGCAGTACGATACCGCCCCGGACGCCGTCGGGGCCCTGCTGCCCGCGGTACTGGAGCTGGGGCTGCCCTATGCCGCCTGGTTCAGCGCGGACCAGGGCCGGGCCAGGGCCCTGCAGGAGCCCGACGCGGCCTGGCGGGAGAACGGGCGCGCCTTCCTCACCTTCATGAGGGAGGTGTTCGGCGTGCAGCCGGCGGAAGGACGGTAACCGCCTGCTTTGACCGTGTTGCCATTCGATGCGGGCCGGCTCCTTGCGGGGCCGTGCGCCCGCCGAGGAGAAGGAGGGGATCATGCCGGAACCAAAGATCAGTCCCAGGAAGGTCAGGCTGATGCGGATGCAGTTCGCCTGGACCGTCTTCATCGCCATCACCTGCGGCTTCAACGCCATGTTCAAGCCCCGGCTCTTCATGAAGACCATGAACATGCGCAGGGAACAGGACCGGGTGATCCTGGGCATCGTGGGAGCGGTGTACATGGCCTTCGGGCTCACCGCCGTTCTCGGCCTGCGCAACCCGCGGAAGTTCGCCAACGTCCTGTGGATGCAGTTCCTCTACAAGGTGATCTGGCTGCTCTGCGTCATCCTGCCCGCGGCGCGCAGGAAGGAGCTGGACGAGTACTGGTTCATGGCCGTGGGGTACATCATCGCCTTCGTCGTCCCCGACCTCATCTGCGTCCCCTTCAAGGAGATACTGCTGGCGGGCGGGACTGAGCCCCGCTTGAACGAGGGGTAAGGAGAGAAGAGATGGCTGTTCAAGGTTGGGACGTCGTTTTCGTCGGGACGGGATGCGGCGCGGGGCCGGCCGCCCACGTGCTGGCGGAGTCGGGCGCCCGGGTGTGCATGCTGGAGCGGGGGCCGTGGCGGGGCCCGCAGGAGGGGCGCAGGCCCTTCGCGAAGAACCTCCTCGACCTGGCGCGGGACGTGCGGGGCGTGGGCATCAGGCTGCCCGGCATAAAGAGGTACTTCCGCCTCAACAAGCTGGGCCTGCTGGACCTGCACGTCGTCGACGGCTACACCATCGTGGCCGCCAGCGGCGTGGGGGGCGGCTCCCTGGTGATCGGCGGGTTCGTCGACGAGCCCCCCTCGGACATCTACGACCACTACCCGCCGGAGATCACCCGAGAGGAGATGCGAAAGCACTTCGACGCGGTGGCCGAGGTGGTCGAGCCGTGCGTGGCCCCCAAGACCACCCTTTACCAGGAGCGCATCGACGCGGCGTGCTCCGTCATCCCCGGCCTCCGAGCCGTTCCCCAGCGGACCAGCATGTGGTACGGGGACGGGCCGGACACCGACCAGGTCCGCGTCAACCGCTTCGGCATCGAGCAGCGCAACTGCAACTACCGGGCCGACTGCCTCTCCGGCTGCAACCGGGGCGCCAAGAACTCCATGGACGTCACCTTCCTGCAGACGGTGCTCAAGGGCGGGGGCGAGATCCGCGTCCTGGCCGAAGCCAAGGGGATCCGCAAGACGGCCGGGGGATACACCGTTGACTACCGGGACCTTGCGGACGGCGCCATGCGCTCCGTCTCCGCTCCCAGGGTCGTCCTCTCCGCGGGCTCGCTGGGCACCTTGAAGATCCTCTTCGCCTCCCGCGCCAACCGGACGGACGGGCTGCCGCTCCTCAGCGACCGCCTGGGCTTCCGCTTCGGCTTCAACGGCGACCGGGCCGCCTTCCACCCGGCCGGCTTCCAGCTGGGCCACGAGTACGGCCCCTGCCTCTTCCGCTACCAGGAGATAGCCTCCGGGGAACACGACTTCGACTTCCACATGTTCGCCTGCCGCTACGGCCCCCTGGGCCGCCGGCCCCTGCGGTGGCTCACCGGGGGCGTCATCGCGTACCTGGCCCTCTCCCGGGAGGAGCCCTTAGGGAGGATCTGGCCGGCGGGAGAGACCTTCGACATCTACTACCCGTCCCAGGACTCCCACCGCCGCGCCGCGGCGGCGGAGAAGCGGATATCCATGGAGATGAAGGCCCTCGCGCAGCCGCTGTCCGAGGAGGAGCGGCGCAGGAAGCTGGAGAGGATCGAGAGGACCAGGGCTTTCAAGAACCTGGTGTCGGTGCATCCCACGGGGGGCGCGGCCATGGCCTCGTCCCCCGACAGGGGCGTGGTCGACCACCGCGGCGAGGTCTTCAACTACCCGGGGCTGTACTTGAGCGACGCCTCCATCTGGCCCATCGCCTCCTGCTGCGGCCCCCACTTCTTCATCATGGCCCACTCGGACCGCATCGCCAGGATGATGGTCTCGGAGGAGAGATGAGCCTCCGGGAGCGGTGCCTCTCCCGCCCGCCCGCGGCATCCCATGGGCTATACTGTTGGCATGAACGACGGCAGCGAGGCACGGATCATCGCCTGCGCCACCGTGGCGGAGGAGCTGCTCCACCTGGGGGTGGAGGAGGAGCGCCTCAAGGTGCTCGACTTCGGCCTGCACATCTTCCCTGACCGTTTGAGGGAAGCCCTCAAGGAGGAGATAGACTCGATACCTGGCGACGGCGATATCCTCCTGGGTTACGGCCTCTGCTCCAACGCCCTGCTGGGCCTCTCCTCGGCCTCCCACCGCCTGGTGGCGCCGCGGGTGGACGACTGCATCGCCCTCTTTCTGGGCTCGCGGGCCGAACACCGGCGCCGTCTCAGCGAGGAGCCCGGCACCTACTTCCTCACCAAGGGCTGGGTGGAGGCGGCCGACCTCCCCTACCACGAATACCTCCGGATGGTGGAACGCTTCGGCGAGGAGCGCGCCCGCCGGCTGTCCCGCGTCATGCTGGCCAACTACACCCGCGTGATGCTCATCGACACCGGCAACTACCGCGTGGAGGAGTACCGCGAGTTCGCGCGCCGGATGGCGGACCTCTTCGAGCTGGGCTACGAGGAGGTGCGGGGCTCCAACCGCATGCTCACCGGCCTGCTGGACGGGGCCTGGGGCGAGGAGTTCGTGGTGCTCGAGCCGGGCCGGGAGTTCGCGCTCGCGGACTTTCTGGGGGGATGACCGGGCATGCGGGTGATCTTCCAGCCGGGCGGCCGCGCGGTGGAGGTGCCGGACGGCTCCACCCTGATGGAGGCGGCCCGGCAGGCCGGCATAGGCCTGGAGAACCAGTGCGGCGGCACGGGCAGGTGCGGCAGCTGCAAGGTGCTGGTGGCGCGGGGCAGGGTGGACGGGCCCACCTCCGCCGAGGAGGAGACCCTCTCCCGCCGGGACCGCGAACACGGCATCCGCCTGGCCTGCCAGGCGCGGGCCCGCGGGGCGCGGGTGGAGGTGCTGCTGCTCCCCCGCTCCCTGGTCATGGAGCAGCGCTACCAGCTGGAGGGGGAATCGGCGGGGTGCCCCCCCGACCCGCTGCCCCCCGGCTCGCAAGGGGCGGGCCGGTACGGGCTCGCCGCCGACCTGGGCACCTCGAAGATCGCCCTCTTCCTGCTCGACCTGGCCAGCGGCGCGGTGGCTGGCTCGACCGGGGTGATGAACCCCCAGCTCCCTTTCGGCGAGGACGTCATCTCCCGCCTCGTTTACGCCCTGGAGGGGAAGGAGCAGGCCGGGCGGCTGCGGGAAGCCCTGGTCGCGGGCGTCAACCGCGGGACGGAGAGCCTCTGCGAGGAAGCCGGAATCCGTCCCTCGGACGTCGTCCGGGCCTGCCTGGTGGGCAACACCGCCATGCACCACCTCCTCCTGGGGCTGCCCCTGCGCCAGCTGGCCCTCAGCCCCTACGCGCCCGCCCTGACCCGGCCGCTGGAGATGACGGCGGAGGAACTGGGCCTGGGCATCCTGCCGCGGGCAGCGGTGATCCTCCCGCCCCCCCTGGCCGGCTTCGTGGGCTCCGATCACCTGGCCGCCCTCCTCTCCACCCGCCTGAACCGGGAGAGCGGGGTCAGCCTCCTGGTGGACCTGGGCACCAATTCCGAGATAGCCTTGAAGACGCCCGACGGCATCACCTGTTGCTCCTGCGCCTCGGGGCCGGCTTTCGAGGGAGGGAGCCTCTCCCACGGCATGCGCGCGGCCCCGGGAGCCATCGAGGAAGTCACCCTCGACGGCGCGGGTAACCCCGGCTTCACCACGGTGAACGGGGCTGAGCCCGCCGGCATCTGCGGTTCGGGGGTGCTCTCCGCCCTGGCGGCCATGCGGGACGGCGGCGTCCTCGACGAGGGGGGCAGGCTGCGCGAGGGCCACCCGGCCGTGGCCTCCGTGGACGGCCAGCGCTTCTTCCGCATCGCCGAGGCCCCGCCGGGGGGGGCGGGGGGCTGGATCGGCCTGAGCCAGGACGACGTGCGGGAGGCGCAGAAGTCCAAAGGGGCGGTGCGCGCCGGGGTGGAGATGCTGATGGAGCACGCCGGCCTCGCCCCCACCGGCATCGACCGGGTCATCCTGGCGGGCGGTTTCGGCAACTTCGTCAACCCCGCCGACCTGCTGGACATAGCCATGCTGCCGCGCCTCCCGTTGAGCGGCATCGTCCAGGTCGGCAACGCCGCCGGGGTGGGCGCGAGGGAGATGCTCGTGTCGCGCAGGATGAGGGAGGAAGCCGGGCGGCTGGCCGGGGAGGTCGGCTACCTGGAGCTGGCGACCTATCCCCGCAACGAGCTCTTCTTCGCCTCCTCCATGCTGCTGGGCGAGGAGGCCGTCCAGGCCTTCATGCGCAAGTGGCGTAAGTGACGCAGGCGGCGGGGCGGCCGCGGCTTGGGTGGCCCGGCGCCCATGATCAGCCTTGCGTGATCATCAACGCGGCCGTCAGCGGCGGCCGGAGGAGACGTGGCCGCCGCTGAGCCCGCGAAAGTCGAAGTAGATGGGGCGCTCGGCCACCACCGGGGGCCCGGAGACCACCCTGACCCTGCAGGAGAGCTGCAGGTCCGGCCCTGCGTCCCCGTTGACCCGGATGCTCACCCGGCTCGCCGCGGGCACGGTGAGGGAGCGGGGCGGCAGGGGGCCCCGCTCCTGGGTGAGGTAGTCGACCTCGACCCGGGCGTCCGCATCCGAGGGGTTCTGCAGGCACAGCCACTCCTCGAATCCCGCCCCGGTGTAGCCCTCCGCGAAGACCCACAGAGGGGAGGGCGCGGGCGCCCCGACGCTGCAGTGGCCCCCGTCCCAATCCGCCCCATAACCCCGGTAGCGGAAGTAGGTGGGCCGCTCGGCCAGGAAGTCCGAGGGCGAGGTGAGCCTCACCGAGACGTCCTTGCCCGCCCCCGCCTCCGCCGGCACGAACAGCGTGGCCCGCTCTCCGGCCCCGACGCGGTAGGCGCGCGAGACCACCTCCCCCTGGCCCGGGGCGAACTGGTAGTCCGCGCTGACCTCCAGCGGCACGGTCCCCGCGTTCTGCAGGGTCAGCCACTCCTCGAACCCGGCGCGGGTACACCCCTCGGCGAAGTGGAACTCCCGGCCCATGGAGGTGGCGCCCATGACGCAGTGGCCGCCGTCCCAGCCGTGCTCCCCCATGCCCATGTAGTCGAAGTACATGGGCCGTTCGGCCACCACCGGGCGGTCCGCGGCCAGGGCCAGGGAGAACTGGTACCCCGGCCCCAGCAGGTCGTTGACCTTGAAGGTGCCCCGCGCGCGCGCCGGCACGGACAGGCCGCTCCTCACCACCTCTCCCCGCTCCTGGGTCTGGAAGCGGAACTCCAGGCCGGCCTCGCCTTCTCCCGGGTTGAGCACGCAGATCCAGGTGTCGAAGCCCGGGCCGGTGTAGCCCTCGGCGAAGTACCACCGCGGGGCGGGAGCTTCCGCCGCCGCCACCACGCTCCCCCCCGTCCATCCCGGCCCGTAGGAGAAGTACATGGGGCGCTCGCAGATGAGTTCACGGTCGGATACCAGCCGGACCGAGACGTCGCGCCCCCGGCCCGCCGCCGCGTTGACGTCCACCGTCAGGCGGTGACCGGCGGGCACCGTGACCCCTCCGTCGAGCCCGCTCCCGTCCTCGAACATGTAGGTCAGGTTGACCAGGGCCGGCGAGGCGTCCGGGTTGGCCAGGCAGATATACTCCTGGAAGCCGGGGCCGGTACAGCCCTCGGCGAAGAAAGCCTCGGAGGCGGCCTGGTAGACGGTGAAGGCTCCCTCCAGCCTGGCCGCGGCGTGATCGGGATTCTCCACCACCACGTCCCAGGCCCCGGCGGCGGCGCCGGCCAATCCCACCTCCCCCTTCATGCGCCCCGACCCTTCCAGTACTACCCCGGTCGCCGCGATGGACGGCTCTCCCGACCGCTCCAGGCGCAGAGCCGCCCCCGCCTGAAAGCCGCTTCCGGTGAGCCGCAGCCCCACCGTCCCGCCGGCCGGCCCCATGGCCGGCGAGGCCTGAGCGAGGCCCAGGGGTTCCCGCGTATAGACGTTCATCATGGACTCGTCCCTGGTCACCCGGTAGCCGATGCCGTTCAGTACCGCGGCGGTGCTGGAGAGCATCTGGTTGAAGGCGTTGTAGGGATAGCCGCAGCAGGGGGTCCCGTCGGAGTAGGCCCTGCCGTTGCCGGGGTTCTCGCCCCAGGGGTTGTCGGGGTCGTGCCGCCCGTAGCCGCTCACCTGGTAGAGGACGCGCTTTCCCGCGTACCAGTCCAGCGCGACGGGGTCGCGGGAGGCCAGCACCACCGCCGTCTGGACGGCCGATGCGTAGGGGGCGTCGGGCCCCTGCAGGTAATCGGGGGCGCACCACACCGCGTCGACGACGTTCAAGTCGGGAAAGCGCCCGTAGGCCATCACCCGGCCCATGTACCCGCTGTAGAGCATCTCGGCGTGGTAGTCGTAACCGAGCAGGGACGTGGACCAGAAGCCCATGAAGAGCTTGCAGGCGGCGGTGACCCCCATGGCGCGGTGGGACTTGAGCACCGGCACGTTGAGCAGCTTGAGGCGCCCGTTGTCGTAGCCCTCCCCATCCCACACCCCCTCGTGCATGGAGATGTGCGTGCCGTAGGCGCTGGTGAACTTGGGGTAGTTGACGGACTGCGCGTCCACCCGCACGTAGCCGTCGCCGTAGTCCTCGGCATCGAACTCCCCCACCGCGCGCCTGCGCACCCGGGTCCAGTCGTAGGTGGAGACGCGCCAGCTCCCGGAGTACATGGCGGCCACGTCCGCGTAGGACTGGGTGCGGTCGCAGGCGTTGTTGCGGTCGGGATGGTCCATGAAGGCGGGGTCCTGCCACTGGCCGTTCTCGCAGATGACTATCTCTCCCGAGAAGCCGTCCGGGTGGCCGGTGACGCTTCCCACCAACCCCTTGACCACGTCGGTATTGGTCATGCCGCGTTCCCGCCACTCCGCGTTGACCTTGATCACCACCACGTCCTCCGGGCCGATGATGCCGTCGGCCCCGCAGTCGGGGCGCGGCCGGGAAGAGCGGTAGAAGTGCGTGCCGCCCCCCGCCATGATGGCCACCAGCGACGCGGCGGCCTGGTCGGCCCGCTCCTCGGTGATCCCCTGGGCGACGAAGATGTCCGCCGTCCCGGCTCCCGCCGCCCGCCGCGGTTCGATCACGAGGGCGGCCGCGTTCGCGGCCATGCGCGCGCCCTCCCCGTCCGGCAGGCCGCCGGCTCCTCCGCCGTCGAGGAAGGTGCCGGCGAGGAGCAGGGAGAGGCACAGGAGGAAGGCCAGGGCCGGCCGGACCGACACCGGGGGGGCGAGGTGGGTCCGGGACGCCCTGCCGGACCTCCAGGAGCGCGGGAGCGGGAGCGCCAGCGGCGAGACCGCCCCGGCGATGAGCCACCCCGACTGCGCCGCCGCGTACTGCTGGCAGGGGTAGCGCAGGCGGTCGGGCCTGCGCCCGCTGCGCAGCAGCAGCCAGGCCAGGCACAACAGGCTCAGCAACAGCCCGCGTCCCGTCAACAGCCGCGCCGCCGCCTGAGCGAGGCGCGACCGGGCGGGATGGGCGTGTCTTTTGGTCATCTCGCCTCCCGGGTCTTCCCCTTGATTATCGTCAAGGTGGAGGCTTCTTTACACCTCCCGCCGCGCTTTCCCGGCGTGAACCGGCCTTCACTCCTCCGGGAGCGATTCCTGCGGGGCGGCTTGATCGTCGGGCTCCGCGCCGGCTGCGGGGGCATCGGGGGCCTCCGGAGCGGGAGCGGGCGGCGCCGCTTCCTTCCCGGTCACCCACCTCGCCCCGCCATCCGCCTCTCCGAGCAGCCTCGCGCCCAGTTCCTCCGGGCCCTCGAAGACGATCTCAACGGGGGCCGCGCTCATCTCCAGGGTGAGCGCGTCGGCCATGCGCCGGCGCAGGTCCTCCTCCCCGGCCCCCGGCACGCCGCAGGCGTACACGGTCACGCTGCCGGCCGGGCCCTCCGGAACGTCCTCCCCGCCGGCCACCTCCACCTGGAAGGAATCCAGCCCGGACACCCCGTGCAGGGCCCGCTGGAACGCCAGCAGGGACAGGCGCGATCCCCTGACCTCGAGGCAGTCCTCCTCCGCCCGCACCAGCGGGCCGAAGATGCGCGGCAGGGTGAGGCCGCAGGAGGGGCACCTCTCCCAGACCATGCCGCCGGAGACGAGGTCGCCGGTCCAGTAGCGCAGCAAGACGGTGCCGTGCCAGTCGATGTGCGAAAAGACCAGCACCCCCGGCTCGCCCCACTTGACCGGGTCCCCGCTCGACTGGTCCAGCACCTCCCAGTAGAAGAGCTCGGGGTTGAGGTGGATCCCCGTCCCCTCGTCGCATTCGAAGAAGCCCGCCTTCATCTCGGCCATGCCGTAGAACTCGACGATGCGCGCCTCCGGCGAGCCCAGTTCCGCAAGCAGCCCGGAGAGGCGCCGCCGCAGTCCCGCCGGCAGGGGCTCGGATGTCGACACCACCAGCTCCACGCCGGGCAGGCCCTCGATGACCCCCCGCTCCGCAAGCTCCCGGGCCTCCTTGAGCCAGAAGAGCAGCCAGCCGGGGCGGGAGACGAGCGCCGCGGGCCGGAGGGAAGAGGCCGCCGCCAGCTCCCGCTCCCCGGGAAGCCCCCCGCCGCCGGGGACCCGCAGCACCGGGGCGCCGGTATCCAGGACCAAGGCCGCGGCGCGCAGAAGGAGCGAGTCGGCACGGGGAAGGTCGGGGAGCAGGTTCAGGGTGCGCATCCCCGGCTCCCAACCCGCGGCGTAGAGCATCCCGCAGGCCTTGCGCAGGTTGCGGCGGAGGTCTGAGCCGGTCAAGGCGGCGGCCAGCGGCTCCCCGGTGGTTCCGGCCGAATAGACCAGCTGCACCGGCTCCCAATCGCACAACGCGGCCTGCTCGGCCTGCTCCTTGAAGGGGCGGAGCGGGCCGTACCCGTCCCTCAGGTAGCGGGTGAGGAAGGCGCGGGCCGCGTAGCCCAGCCGGTCGGCGGCGGGCAGCGGCTCCACCCTGCGGTCGCTGTCCTCCTTGCGGAAACGGAGGGTGAAGGCCTGGGGGGCGGCAGCAAGGTCCTCGCGGCGGGTCAGGGGCAGCTTGCTGAAGTCGTCGTAGGTCTGGATGCCCCGCGGGTCTATCCCCCGTTCCTTGAAGAGCCTGCGGTAATAAGGATGATACCTGGAGACGCTCCTGCGGACGTAGCGGAAGAGGCGGTCCTCCGCCCACCTGCGCTGCTCTTCCCTCTTCCACTGGTAGCTGAAGGCCATCGGCCGCTCCTCGTGTCCCTGCCTGTCCGGCCCAATGCCGCGGATAATAGATTATACCAACCGCGGCCGGGAGAGTGCCTCAAAAGAGCCGCCGCCTGCCGGGGGCGGAGGGTGGCGCGGCGGACCGGCGGGGAAGGCGACCGGGCGGCTACTCCGGCGCGGCGGGGCCGGGGAAGACGCAACCCCCCTTCACTCACCGGCCTCTTCCGGCCGATAATGGACCCGTAGCGCCGGCAGCAAGGAGGAGGTCGCGAGGATGGAGAGGCGGAGGATCAGGCGCACGGGCAGGGAGTCCCCGGGCCTGCGCGCGGGCTACCGGGCCGCGGAGGCCCTCTCCCCCCTCCTGGTCCGCCTGCCCCTCTCCCACCGCTGGCACCCGTGGCTGCGCCCGGACCTCACGGACATGCGCTGGCTGCCCATCAACCAGGACATCCGCCTGCCGGAGAACGCGCCGCTCCCCGTGGAGCTGGTGGACCGCTTCATCGAGGAGGCCTCCCACCGGGTCATCGCCGCCTACTGCGGCTGCCGCCGCAAGTTCGGGTGCGAGGGCTACCCCGTGGAGCTCGGCTGCCTGCTGATGGGCGACTCCGCCTTAGAGATCGAGCGCTTCGGCTGCCGCGAGGTGGGGGCGGAAGAGGCCCGTTCCCACCTGCGCAAGGCCGTCGCCGCGGGGCTGGTGCCCGTTGTGGGCAAGGCGCGGCCGGACAACCTCATCTTCGACGTCAAGGACCGCAAGCGCCTGCTGACGGTCTGTTTCTGCTGCGAGTGCTGCTGCATCACCCGCTTCACCGGCCTCTCCCCGCTGGAGCGCCTGGAGCCCCTCTTCCCCCGCCTGCAAGGCATCTCCATCGAGGTCACCGAGGCCTGCAGCGGCTGCGGGAAATGCCTGGACGCCTGCTACCTCCAGGCCATCGAGATAAGCGGCGGCCGCGCGGTCATCGGGGAATACTGCCGGGCCTGCGGGCGCTGCGCTTCGGCCTGTCCCCGCCGCGCCATCGAGATACGCATCGACGACCCCGACTTCCTGGAGAAGGCCT
>CAZETE010000014.1:0-46415 GCA_964515075.1 uncultured Actinomycetota bacterium
AGCCCTCCTCGCCGGGCATCTCCTCGAGGCGCCCGGAGACCTCGCGCAGGGCCTCTCCCCAGCGGGAGGTGGAGTCGGCCATCATGGCCACGTTGTATCCCATGTCCCGATAGTACTCGGCCAGGGTGATGCCGGTGTAGATGGAGGCCTCGCGGGCCGCCACCGGCATGTTGGAGGTGTTGGCCACCAGGATGGTGCGCTGCATCAGGGGGACGCCGGTCTTGGGGTCGATGAGCGAGGGGAACTCCGACAGCACCTCGGTCATCTCGTTGCCGCGCTCCCCGCACCCCACGTAGATGACTATGTCCGCGTCCGCCCACTTGGCCAGGGACTGCTCGGTGACGGTCTTGCCGGTGCCGAAGCCCCCGGGGATGATGCTGTAACCGCCCTGGGCGATGGGGAAGAAGGTGTCCAGGATGCGCATGCCGGTGATGAAGGGGATGTTGGGGTTCTCCTTCTGCTTGACCGGCCGGGGCACCCGGGCGGGCCAGGTCTGCAGCAGGCCGATCTCCGCGCCGCCTTCCAGGCGGCACACCTTCTCCTCCACGGTGAACTCGCCCTCGGCGATCTCGGCCACCCTGCCGGAAACGCCCGGCGGGACCATGATCTTGTGTGAGATGTGCTGGGTCTCGGCCACCTCGCCGATGACGTCGCCCTCCCCCACCTCGTCCCCGGCCTCCACCACCGGGGTGAACTCCCACTTGCGCTCGCGGGGCAGGGAGACGGTGGTGACCCCGCGCAGGATGAAGTCGCCGTGGTCCGCGGAGATGTCCACCAGGCGCCGCTGCACGCCGTCGTAGATGGAGGAGAGCAGCCCGGGGCCCAGTTCGATGAGGAGCGGCTCTTCCGTGCAGACGGCGCTCTCGCCCACCCGCAGGCCGGAAGTGTCCTCGTAGACCTGCACGACGGCGACGTCGCCGTCCAGGCGGACTATCTCGCCGATGAGGCCGAGGTCGCCCACCTTGGTGATGTCGTACATCTTGCTGCCGGCCATGCCCTCCACGTTGACCACCGGCCCGGACACTTTTACGATGGTTCCCTCGATCATTTCATTCTCCTTGACTACCCTTGAGCGTTATATCGAACCCCACGGCGCGGTGGATGAGGCGGGCCAGGTAGGCGCGGCGCTCGCCGGCCATCTCGATGCTCTCCTTGACCGGCAGGGGGATCACGATGGGCCGGTAGATGCTGTCGATCTTCTCCACCGTCTTCTCGTCCAGCGCGTAGTAGTAGCTCTCGTTGAGGGCCAGGATGCCCGAGTCGGGGCCGTCCAGCAGGTGCTTGACCTGCTCGCGCGCCGCGTCGGCGGTGTCCACGCTGATGACGTCGACCCCGGCGAAGCGGAACCCGTCCGCCGTCTCCGGGTCGGTTATCACGATCACCTTGTACATCCCTTACGCTCTCCTCCGTCCCCGCCGCCGGGGATCACCCCGCCTTGGCCGCGGGCGCCTTCTCCAGGTCGATAAGCTCCTTGCGGATCTGCGACTCGATCAGGCCGATGCTCTTGCCCCGCATGATCACGCGCAGGTTGGCCACCTCCATGTACTTGAGCCACATGTACCTGATGATCACCCCGATGTCCAGGGGGTTGTCGTCCAGCCGCCTGGCCGTGCGGATCATCAGCTTGTCCAGCTCGTCCTGGAAGACGCCGTACCCCTTCTCGTCCAGTTCGTCCAGGGCCGCGGCCAGCGCCTCCCGCAAGGGGCCGACCGTGAGCCCGGCCACCACCGCCTCCTCGTCCTTGGCCCCGGCGATGCGCGAAAAGGCGCCGAACCGCAGGTTCCCGCCGGGCAGGTAGTACTCCTTCAGCCGCTCACGGCCGAAGTCCTGGCCGCTCAAGCGGAGCAGGGTGACGTGGTTGATGCCGTCGACCTCCAGGCGGATCATCCGCGAGACCTTCTCGCTGGAGGAGTCGCCGCCCTCCGCTTCCTCCGCCACCGCCGCGTAATGCATCCGGTCCATGGCCAGCTCCAGGACGGACAGGTCGTGGTCGCGGAGGTAGTCGTGCACCCTGCTGTTGGCGGCCGAGCCGTACTTGATGCGCCAGTTGTGCCCAAACATGACCATGGCGTCGACGCAAGCGCGGAAGTCGGGCTGGTTGGCGATCTCCGCCAAGACCACCTCGTCCAGGTCCCCCATGGGCACCAGGGCGCGGACGATCTCGCTGTTGGGGACGAGCGCCTGCTTGCCGCGGAGGATGGTCTTCAGGTTGTAGAGGTCCCACCTCGCCAGCAGGGTGCGCACCAGGTCGTACGGGCGGCCCTCGAAACAATCGCGGATGCCGGTGAACTCCTTGACCATGTTGCGGTTGAAGGCGCGGTCGATCATGGTGGGGTGCAGCCCCTCGATGACGGCCTCCTCGACGTAGGGGCCGTAGTGGGTGTCGTCGAGTTCGCTCAGGAAGTGGTTCAGGTCCTTCGCGGCCAGCAGGGCGTCCAGCTTGAGGGCGTCGAACAGGCGCCCGCTCATCGCCCTCACCCTGGCGTTGCCGTACGCGTAGTCTCTTAATGGAACCTGACCCATTGTCGCGGCAGCTCTCTCCTTTATAAGACCGTATCAAGTACCGTGTTCAGGCCTGGGCGGACGACAATCCCCGCTCCATCTCCCCGAAGAGGATGTCGGCTATCTCCAGCTTCATGCGCTCCAGGGCCCTCTTCAGCCGCTCGTCGAAGGTGTTGACGATGTGGACGCGCCCCTCCCGGTCCGCGACCACCACCCCGCCCGAGCACTGGAGGTCGGCGACCACCGGGAGCTCCAGCCCGCCCCGGCCGAGGGTCCGCCGCGCCAGTTCCTCGTCCCGCGGGTCCACGTGGACGACCCCGTCGCCCCCGATGCGGGAGAGGGCCTCGTCTAACAGGGCGCCGAAGACCTCGGGGTGGTCCGGCCGCTCCCGCAGCCGGGCCAGGCCCTCCTGGGCGCGGCTGAAGGCTTCTTTCAGCACCGCTTCCTTGGCCTCGATGACCAGGTTCTTGGCCCGCAGCCGGGCGGAGTAGTACATGCCCGCCTTCTCGTTGGCCGCTTCCATCCGCACCTTCTCCAGCTTGGCGGAGCGGATCTCCTCCACCTCCGCCTCCACCTTGGCCAGGATCTCGTCCACTTCCGCCCGGGCTTCCCCGAAGATGGACTGGCACTCCTCGCGACACTGTTCATCCAGAGCCTGCAAGATGTCCTCTAATGACATAGGTTCACTTCCTAGGCGTGTTCGTCACGGGCATGGCGCAGCCGCGCGGCGGCGCCCCCGCCCCTCCTTCCGCATTACTCAGGCTTCATTCCGATGACCAGGAAGGCAATAACGAATCCCAGCACGACCATTGTCTCGGGGATGGCGATGAGGATGATGGCGGTTCCCGTCATTTCCGGCTTCTCCGCCAGCGTCCCGGCCATGGCCGCGCCGATCTTCGCCTGGGAGATCCCGGTCGCCAGGGCCGGAAGCCCGATCGCCAGGGCTGCGCCGATTGCGATGAGTCCTAATTCCAAGCTATTCACCTCCTGTTTTTTTGAACGGGCTGTATTCCTCCTCGGATTCCTGGTAGAACTTGTTGAAGGTCTCGACCAGGTTGAGACGCAGTGACTGGATGGACGGGCTGAGCACGCCCAGCGCCATGTTCAAGGTGTGCAGCATGGCGGCGACGACGATGCCTATGGGCATCAGCCACCCGCCGAACTCCGCCCCCAGCTCGTTGGCCACGTCGGCCATGATCACCGAGGCCAGGCCGATGCCGTAGAGTCGGGCGTAGCTGAGGAGGTTCCCGAAGATGAGGACGGCCTCGATGCCGCCGCCGAAGCCTCCCCCGTACGCCCCCAACCCGACCCCGATGAGGGCGATGAACACCCCCGCCAGGGCCCCGGCCTGGACCTTGAAGGCCCAGACGAAGAAGAGGGCCACGGCGATGCCCGAGATCACCATCAGCCAGCCGATCTTCTCGAAGGCGTGCTTGCGCTCCCCCTCCCTCCAGCGGTCGATGATGCCGATGATCAGCCCCAGGCTCATCTGGATGCCGCCGATGACCAGCACCGCGACGAGCATCAACTTGAACATGTCCTTGTTGTCATGGGCCACCCGCTCGATGGGCCAGCCCCAGGACTCGCCGTTGGAGGTGGTGCCCCACTTCCACGCCAGGTGATAGTCCGCGTCCCAGAAGAGCTTGAAGAGGAGGTTGCCGAAGAACTCCAGGTAGATGAAGCCGAAGACGAAGGCGCTTATCGACGAGATCAAGAGGACGTTGGAGAAGAGGGCGATGATGCTCTTCTCCTTTTCGTTCTTCTTGATCCAGCGCTTGATGAACCAGACGCCGGCTAGAAGGACCAGGGCGTAGCCCATGTCGCCGAGCATGAAGCCGTAGAGCAGGGGGAAGAAGATAGCCACGATGAAGGTGGGGTCGATGGCCCCGTACCTGGGCCGGCGCATCAGGATGTAGATGAACTCGAAGGGCTTGATGACCGGGTTGTTGCGCAGCTCCACCGGGGCCGACTCCATCTCCTCGTGGCTGACCACCTCCTCGGTCAGTTCCACCTTGCCCTCGAACTTCTTCTCGAGGGTGCGGCGGGTCTCGTTGACCTTGTCGGCGGGCATCCAGCCGGTGATGACGAAAGCGTGGCCGCTCTGGCCGAACTTGGGGACGGCCTCGATGGAGGCGATCCGGTCGGCCAGGTACTCCTTCAGGGCCAGCAGCTGCACGTACCACTTGTCGGAGATCTCGTCGATCTCCTTCTGCACCTTGGCCAGCTGGGGCGGCAGCTCCTTGTACCTGGTCTCGATCTCCTGCAGGGCCTCGTCGTAGGGCTTGTCCGCCAGCTCGGAGGGGAGGCGCACCTGGTTGACGTTCTCCGCCGCCAGGAAGTTGTGCACCTGCTCGGAGTAGAGCCGGTTGAAGATGACGATGGCCGCGTAGGTGTCCTCGTCCACCCGCGCGGTGTGGACCTCGCACTGCTTATTGGTGATCTTGTCCAGCTCGCCCTTGATGTAATCGAGGACCGCGGCGTACTTCTTCTCCACCAGCAGGGCGATGGAGGTGTAATGCTCGGAGGCGGTGACCTGACTGGCCAGGGGGTAGACCTTCCGGATGATGGGTTCGTACTTGGAGAGGCGGGACATCTCCACTTCCAGCTCCTGCTTGCGGCCGATGAGCCCCTTGAGGGAGGCCTCCTCCTCCTCGACCAGGCCGGAGATGTCCTCCAGTTTCTTGCCGCCGTAGTCCTCGTACTGCTTCTTGACCGCTTCCTTCCTGACCCGCTCGGCCGGCGGCGTCAGTTCGGACAGGATGGCGTTGTTGCGCATGGCCAGGTTCTGCAGGCGGCCCTTCTCCTCCTCCATGGCCGGGTCCATCTCCATGGGCATCAGGGTCGCGTAGCGGGGCCCCTTCTTCTTGGAGATGTCCTCGAGGTGCAGGATCCCCATGTCCTGCAGGGCCTCGAGGACGTCGAAGAAGAGGTCCTTGATCCCCACGATCTCGACTTTCGCCATTTTGACCAGCATGCGTTATCCCCTTCTAACTCCTGAACCCTTCGGCAGCTTCATCCCCTCTCTCCGCTCCCGTGCTTGTTAAAAGCCCGCGGCCCGGGCGGGTGCGGGACGCCCTTGCGGCACGCGGTCAGCTGCCCTTGGCGGCGGCGGTGATCGAGCCGAGGATGAAGTCGAGGGCCTTATCCAGGTTCTTCATGCCCTCTTCCCTGACCCTCTCGGCCTCCCGCTCGGAGTCCAGCCTGATCCGCTCGACCTCCTGGCGCGCCCCCTCGATCTCCTGCTGGTATTCCTCCCTGCCGACCTCTTCCATCAAGGCTTCCCGCTTGATGGTGGCCGCCTTCCCCTTGGCGTCCTCGATCATCCTCTCGGATTTCCGCTTCTCCTCGCCGGTCTTGGAGCGTATCTCCGTCTCCTTGGCCACGATGCGGGTGAAGGCCTCGCTGCGGGAGCCCACCCACTTGTCCTCCAGCTGCTTGGACAGCTGGGGCTTCTTCTTCGGCTTCTTCTCTTTCCCGGCCCTCTTCCCTGCTTTGTGCATGCTTCTTTCCTTCGCTCAAGCGTGACCTCGACCACAGGAATGTCCTGTAACATAATAGCCACGCGCTCCACTTATGTCAACAGATTTACCTCCCGGGAAGTAGGGCTCGAAGGGCGCCTGCAAGCGCCTTTTACCTGCGGTTCCCGGGATTTGCGGGGCGCGGCCGGAAGGGATTTTGTTAACCCAGTGGTAACCGCGAAGGGAAGGCTCCGTTCAGGCGTTGGCCCGGTGGAGGAGCCACAGCCCGTGCAGGGTGAGCAGGGGGTCGTGGGTCTGCACGGTGCGGCACTCCTCCACCACCACCTCGGCCAGCCCGCCGGTGGCGATGACCCGGCATCCGGGCCCCAGCTCCTCGAGCATCATCTCCACCAGGCGGTCCACCTGCCCGGCGAAGCCGAAGACGATGCCCGACTGCATGCTGGCCACCGAGCCGTGCCCGATGGGGCCCTCCGGCCGCACCAGCTCCACCCGGGGCAGCCGCGCCGCCATGTTGAAGAGGGCCGTCGAGGATATCTCGATGCCCGGGGCGATGGCCCCTCCCAGGTACTCTCCCCGCTCCGAGATGGCGTCCAGGGTGGTGGCGGTACCGAAGTCCACCACTATGGAGGGGGCTCCGTACCTCTCCACCGCGGCCACCGCGTTGACGATGCGGTCGGCTCCCAGCTCTTCGGGATTGTCGATGAGCACCGGCATGTCCACTCGCACGTTGTGGCCGACGATGAGCGGCTCGAAGTCCCAGATCTCCCTGGTCATGTGCTGCAGCGCCATGGTGGCCGAGGGCACCACCGAACTGACGATGACGCCGGAGAAATCGCCGAAGCCCAAGCCCTTGAGGAGCAGGAACCCCTGGTAGTAGAGGGCCAGTTCGTCGCCGGTGATCTTGCTGTTGGTGGAGGTGCGCCAGTGGTGGACCAACTCGTCGCCGCGGTAGGCGCCGATGACCGTCTGGGTGTTTCCAACGTCGATGGCTAGCAACATACGACCATACTAGAGCAAGTCGAGGGAGATATCCAGCGCGGGGCAGCTGTGGGTGAGGGCTCCCACCGAGATGAAGTCGACTCCCGTGGCGGCCAGCTCCTCCACCCGCTCCAGCCTGACCCCGCCGGACACCTCCAGCCTGACCCGGCCGGCGGCCAGGCGCACCGCTTCGCGTACGGCCGCCGTGTCCATGTTGTCCAGCATGACCGTCTGGGCCCCCCCGGCGACGGCCTCCTCCAGCCCCGCCAGGTCGCTCACCTCCACCTCCACCGGGAAGGCGTCCCCGAGCTCCCCGCGCACCAGGCGCAGGGCCATCTCGATGCCCCCGACGCCGCGGATGTGATTGTCCTTGATGAGGACGGCGTCGTAGAGGCCCATGCGGTGGTTGACCCCTCCGCCCACCCGCACGGCGTACTTCTCCAGGCGGCGCAGGCCGGGCGTGGTCTTGCGGGTGTCCTTGACGGCCACGCCGTAAGGCGCGGCGCGGCGCGCGTACGCCGCGGTGAGGGTGGCGATGCCCGAGAGGCGCTGCAGGAAGTTCAGCGCGGTGCGCTCGCCCTCCAGGATGGGCAGGACGGGTCCCTCCACCCGGGCCAGGAGGGCTCCCGCCTCCAGGTCGTCGCCCTCGGATGCCAGGGGCAGGAAGGCCACCTCCCGGTCGAGCAGGTGGAAGACGGCCGCGGCCACCGGCAGCCCGGCCACCCGGCCGTCCTGCTTCAGCTTGAAGAGCCCCTCCCCCCGGTCCTCGCGGGTGAAGAGCGCCCGCGAGGTGACGTCGCCCTCGCCGCGCAGGTCCTCGTCCAGGGCCTGCCGCACCGCCTCCAGGTACTCCCGGTCCACCGCCTCACCCCTCCCGGTCATATCCCGGCACGCCCTGCAGCGAGCCCACGCCGCGCGTGTAGGCGGAGAGGCCTGCCGGGCCCCGCCGGAAGACGACGTGCTTCCTCCACCCCTCCCGCTGAGCGGGGAAGTCGATGCGGAAGTGGCAGCCGCGGCTCTCCTCGCGCAGCAGAGCCGCCTGCACCATCAGGTTGGCCAGGGCCAGCATGTTCTGCACCTCGAAGCCCCGGGCGGCGCGGTATTCCGCCTGCAGCACGCCGTTGTTGCCCGCCAGGAACAGGGCCGCCTCCTCCAGGCCTTCCCGGGAACGCCTGAAGCCCATGTTGTCCTGCATCATCTGCTGGATGAGGCCGCGCAGCAGGCGGGCGGTGATGCGCGAGCCCTTGCGCTCGAAGACGAACTCCCCCTCCGGCAGCGGCGCCCCGCCCCCGCACTCCTCCATGCGGCGGTAGACGGCCTCCCCGATGCGGCGGGAGAAGACCAGCCCCTCCAGCAGGCTGTTGGAGGCCAGGCGGTTGGCCCCGTGCACACCGGTGCAGGCGACCTCGCCGCAGCCGTAGAGGCCGGGGACCACCGACTGCCCCCAGGCGTCGGTGACCATGCCGCCGCTCATGTGGTGGGCCGCCGGCGAAACCGGGATGGGCTTGTCGGTGATGTCGATGCCCGCCTCCAGGCAGTGCCGGTAGATGGTGGGGAAGCGCTGCTTGAGGCGGGACGCCTCGATGACCGTGGCGTCCAGCAGCAGGTGGTCCGCCTCCTGCTCCCTCATCACCCTGACCATCTCGTTGACCACGACGTCGCGGGGGGCCAGCTCCGCCAGGGGATGGAGCCCCTCCATGAAGCGGCGGCCGGACTGGTCCACCAGGTGCGCCCCCTCCCCGCGCAGCGCCTCGCTGATGAGCCAGCGCGGCGTCTCCGGCAGGTGGAGGGAGGTCGGGTGGAACTGCATGAACTCGATGTCGGCCACCTCCGCCCCCGCCCGCAGGGCCATGGCCACCCCGTCTCCCGTGCAGATGGCGGGATTGGTGGTGACCGCGTAGAGCTGCCCCATCCCCCCGGCGGCCAGGACCACGGCGGGGGAGCGGAAGAAGCGCACCTCCCCTTGCTCCGAGTCCATGGCCAACAGGCCGCAGCACCCTTGCGGCCCGGTCACCACGTCGATGGCGAAATGCTCCTCGAATATCTCGATGTGCTCCTCGCCGCGGAGGAAGCGCAGCAGGCTCGCCTCCACTTCGGAGCCGGTGGCGTCCCCCCGGGCATAGACCACCCGGGCCCGGGAGTGCCCTCCCTCGGTGGTCAGGGCGAGCTTGCCGCCGACCTTCTCGAAGTCGGCGCCGATGTCCTCGATGAGCTCACGCACCCGGTGGGGCCCCTCGCGCACCAGGATCTCCACCATCCGCTCCTCGCAGAGGCCCTTGCCCGAAGTCAGGGTGTCCTGCTCGTGCAGTTCGGGGGTGTCGCCGGGCCCCAGGGCGGAGGCGATGCCGCCCTGGGCGCGGCTGGTGGCGGTCTGGTCCAGGGTGGTCTTGGTGAGCAGGGCCACCCGGTAATCGCGGGCCATGGCCAGGGCCGCGGAGAGCCCCGCCACGCCGCTGCCCACCACCACCACCGGGTAGTCCTCGGTGGGCAGCTGCTTGAGGGAGAAATCGATCAGGTACCTGGGCATGGGGTCACCCGATGGAGACCATGCGCTCAACCGCCCGCAAAGCGCGGGACCTCACGCCTTCCGGCACCACCACCCGCGGCTCCAGGGTGCGCAGGGAGCGGGCTATCTTGTCCAGGGTGATCAGCTTCATATTGGGGCAGAGGGCTTCCTCCGAGGGAAAGAAGAAGGCCTTGTCCGGGTTCTCCTTCTTCAGCCGGTAGAGCATGCCCATCTCCGAGCCCACGATGATCTCGCCGGCGGGCGAGCGCCGGGCGTAGTCGTAGATGCCCCGCGTGGAGGCGACCTCGTCGGCCAGCTCCAGCACCTCCTCCCGGCACTCGGGATGGGCCACGAAGAGGGCGCCGGGGTGCCGCTGCCGCAAGGAGAGGACCTGTTCCGGGGTGATGCGGTCGTGGATGGGGCAGGAGCCCTCCCAGATGATCAGCTCGCGGCCGGTCACCTTGCGGACGTAGCGCCCGAGGTTGCGGTCGGGGGCGAAGATGACCTCCCCTTCCCCGACGGCCTGCACCACCTGCGCCGCGTTCCCCGAGGTGCAGCAGAAGTCGCTCTCCGCCTTGACCTCGGCCGGGGAGTTGACGTAGGTGACCACCGCCGCGCCGGGGTGTTCAGCCTTCAAGCGCCTCAGGCCCTCGGCGGTGATGGTGTCGGCCAGGGGGCAGCTCGCCCCGGCATCGGGCAGCAGGGTGACCTTCTCCGGGGAGAGGATGTTGGCGGTCTCCGCCATGAAGTGGACGCCGCAGAAGACGATGACCTCGGCCGCGGCGGCCGCCGCCTGCCGGGCCAGTTCCAGGGAGTCCCCCAGGCAGTCGGCGACGGCCTGCACCTCGGCCCGCTGATAGTTATGGGCCAGGATGACCGCCCGGCGCTCGCGCTTCAGTTCCTCTATCTCCGCGAGTACGGCGACTTCTCCGGTGGGCTGCATGGTTCCTCCAGGTAAAAAAGGGCGTACCGGATGCGGGCGGAGCGTCTCAGCAGACGTCGTCCGCGTCCACGTGGTCCTCGACGTGCGCCATCCGGTTGTTCTCGTCCACGTAGATCACCCGGGGCTTGAGCGCGGCCGCCTCCGCGTCGTCCGCGACCACGTAGGAGAAGATGATGACGCGGTCCCCGTGGTGGATGAGGCGTGCCGCGGCGCCGTTGATGCAGATGGTGCCGCTGCCGGCCGGGGCGGCTATGGCGTAGGTCTCCAGGCGGCTCCCGTTCTCGATATCCACCACCTGGACCTTCTCGTAGGGGAAGATGTCCGCCATCTCCATCAGGTCGGAATCGATGGTTATGCTCCCGACGTAATGCAGGTCGGCCCCGGTCACCGTGGCCCGGTGTATCTTGCTCTTGAGCATGAACCTCTGCATGGAACCTCCGTTAAGGATCGATCTATTCCACCTGATTCAATCGTCCGACATGACCGGCATGTTGTCAATAAGGCGCGCTCTCCCGAGGCGCGCCGCCAGGGCGAGCAGGACCTCGCCCTCAAGGCGGCCCACCGGCTCCAAGGTCATTTTATCATAGACGCCCGCGTACTCGACCTCTATCGCGGGCTCTTCCGCCAGGACCCCGCGCATGACCCCCTCCACCGCCGCCGCCGACCGCTCACCCGCCTCGACGGCCCGGGCGCCGGCGCGCAGGGCCCGGTAGAGCAGGGCGGCCCGGGCGCGCTGGTCCGGATCGAGGTAGGCGTTGCGGGAGCTCATGGCCAGGCCGTCCGGCTCGCGCACCGTGGGGCAGACCCGTATCTCCACGTCGAAGTCGAGGTCCTCCACCATCTTGCGGATCACCCGCACCTGCTGGGCGTCCTTCTGCCCGAAGTAGGCACGCTGGGCGGGGACCAGGTGGAAGAGCTTGGCCACCACCGTGGCCACCCCCTCGAAGTGGCCGGGGCGGAAGGCGCCGCAGAGGCCTTCGCTGACGCCCCGCACCGCCACCCCGGTGAGGAACGGCTGGGGGTACATGTCCTCCGCGGAAGGATGGAAGAAGTAGTCCACCCCCGCCTCCCGCGCGTCCTGCGCATCACGCTCGAAGTCGCGCGGGTATGCCTCCAGGTCCTCCCCCGGCCCGAACTGCAGCGGGTTGACGAAGACGCTCACCACCACCGCGTCGTTCTCCTCGCGGGCCGCGCGCATCAGGGACAGATGCCCCCGGTGGAAGCAGCCCATGGTGGGGACGAAGCCCACCTCCCTGCCTTCCTCCTTGAGAAGGCTGACGATGGAGCGCATCTCGCGCGGGTCGGTGACTATGTCCATCCCTTCCGCCGCCCTTTCTCCTTCGGGGGCACCGCCCTTCACGTCGGGCGCCGGGCGCTTGCCCGGTCACAGGTGGCGCCTGAGGAGTTCCTCGATCTCGTCGGCCCGGGCCATGCTCAGGCCGGAGCGGGCCAGGTCCAGGGCGAAGAGGGAGAGGGAGGCGTAGGCCTTGAGCATGGCCTCGTTCTCGCCGGCCTCCAGCGTCTCCAGGTGGCGCCGGACCACGCCGGCGTCCCCGCGGGCCACCGGCCCGGTCAGGGCCCTCTCCGAGCCCAGGTTCTTCAGGTTGTCCACGGTCCCGCTGATCAGCGGGGCCAGGGCCTTCAAGGCCCGGTCCCCCTCCATGCCGATGTCCTGGTAGATCAGCTCGGCGACGTGCTCCAGCGCCACCAGGAGATTGCTCGCCATCACCGCGCCCAGGTGGTAGAGGCGCTTGTCTTCCTCGGCCAGGATCACCGGCTCTCCGCCCAGCGCGGCCACGAACTTCTCGGCCCAGGCCCGCTCCCCGGGGGCCCGGGCGGTGACGGCGAACACCGTGCCGGGTATCTTGCGGATGGCCCCCCGCACGTCGGCGAAGGCCTGCAGCGGGTGGATGGAGAGCGCCGCGGCCCCTTCCTCCTCCGCCGCCGCCAGCACGTCCAGGCCCAGCATCCCGCTCATGTGCACGACCCTCTTCCCCTTCCCCAGGGCGCCGGAGGAGGCCAGGTCGAGGCAGGTATCGGCGATGAGGTCGTCCGGGGTGGTCAGAAGGAAGACGTCGCCCCCGCCGGCCGCCTCCGCGAGGTCGGTGGTGAGCGGGACCCCCTCCAGGTAACGGGAAGCCCGCTTGAGCGAGGCCTCGCTGCGGGAGACCACCGCGGCCACCCTCTCCCGCTTCTCCTGCAGGAGGTGGGCCATGGCCGTCCCCACCCGACCGGCTCCCACGACGACGAAACGGCGCCTGCCCTTCATGCGCGGTCCTTTCCCTCCGTGTCCTTCCACTTTACCACGCCGGCGCGGCCCTCTTCACCCAGCGCTTCCAGCGCTTCCGCGGCGCGGCGGCCGTCCGGCATGCGCAGCTGCGGATCCAGCTCCAGCAGGGGCACCAGCACGAAGGCGCGGCGGAGCATCTCGGGATGGGGCAGGACGAGCTCCCCGGTGTCGACGACCTCGTCCCCGTAGAGCAGCAGGTCCACGTCGATGAGGCGCGGGCCCCAGCGCTCCCCGCGCACCCGCCCCAGGGCGTCCTCCACCTCCAGGCACCGGCGGAGCAGCGCGCGGGGACCGAGGACGGTCCTCGCCTCGGCCACCAGGTTCAAGAACTCGGGCTGTCCGGTCATGCCCACGGGCGCAGTCTCGTAGACGGAGGAGGCCCTGATGATCTCGACCTCCCCGGCGGCGGGAAGCAGCTCCAGCGCCCGGCGCAGGTTGCCCTCCCGGTCCCCCAGGTTGGAGCCGAGTCCGAGCCAGGCCGGGCGGGCCCGCGCGCCCATCCCCGCTATCCCTCGAACTCGGCTTCCACCCCCACCCACTCCACCGGGTGGATGAGGGGGGCCTGCGGCTTGCGGACCCGCACCCGGGCCCGCTCCACGCCGGGCTTGTCGGCGAGGAGGCGGCCCACCCGGGCCGCCAGGGCCTCCAGGAGGTCGTAGCGCTCGGTGGACGCCAGGGCGTGGACCTCGCGGGTGAGAGCATCGTAGTCCAGGGCCAGGGGCAGGGCGTCGGCCTCCGCCGCGGGGCCCATGTCGTAATCGATCTCCAGGTCCAGGTAGAAGTCCTGTCCCTTCTCCCGCTCCTCGGGCAGGCAGCCGTGGAAGGCGAAGACCTTCAGGCCCCGGACGATGACGGTGCCGCGCATCTAGTCCCGCCTGACCTCGCGGACGAAGATGGTCTTGATGACGTCCCCCGACTGCAGGGAATCAACCACCGGCATGCCCTCGACGACCTCGCCGAAGACGGTGAAGGCCGTCCCCACCTGCTCCGAGTAGTCCTGCTTCATGATCAGGAACTCGGTGGCGTTCTCGGGCATGTAGCCCTCCGCTTCCTCCGCGGGCTCGGCCATCCAGTAGAGGAGCACCGCGCCGCGCACCGCGGGGAGCTTGCCCTCGGGGGGGACGGTGGCCGACTCCTCCAGCTTGAGCGAGGGATCCTCGACCATGGAAGCGGAGGCCTCCAGCGAACGGGCGTGGCTGCCGGTCTGGACCACCCAGTCCTCCACCCGGTACCAGTTCATGCCGGAGTAGAAGCCGGAACGCACCAGGTCGGTAAAGTGCTGCACGGTGAGGGGGGCGTCCTCCGGCTTGAGCTCGATGACGATGTCGCCGGTGCTCTGCGCGATGGTCAAGTACCTTCCGGTATCGTCCAGGGTAAAGGAAGCGATCTCCTGGTTGAGCCCCAGGCCGTCCACCGCCTCCAGGCCCTCGGCGACCATGCCGAAGACGGTGAAGTCGGGGTCGAGCCAGGCGGCGTCGGACTTGAGGATGTAGAACTCGTGGGTGGCGCTGTCCGGAAGAGGCCGCTGGGTGGAGGGGTCGCTGGGCTTGGCCATGGCCACCGCGCCGCGCACGTTGGGCAGCCCCACCTCGTCCGCCACCGTGCCCACGCCCGCGTCCCGCTCGGCGGCGGCCGACCGGGTGCCCGCGTCGATGTTGGCCGAGGGGTCGCGGGACCGGATGCCGGTCATGGCCGCCACCTCGTCCACCTGGTAGAACCTGGCTCCCCGGTAAGACCCCTGCTTCACCAGTTTCTCCATGTGGGCGCTGGTCCGGGGGGCGTCGGCCCCCTTCAGTTCCACCACGATATTGCCCCGCTCCGTCTCGATGACCATCTGCTTGACGTAGACGGGCAGCCGGACCAGCACGACCACCAGGACCAGAGCGACGGCGGCGGCGGCCAGGGTCAGGCCCATGGACCACGCAAGGGCCCTCTTCCGCTTGGCGATCCTTTCCAGCTGCTTCCGTCGCTCCTCGTCGCGCCGCTGCTGCTTCAGTTTCTGCGCCCGTCCCATCTATGCCTCTCCATCCTTTCCGGCGATGGCTTCAGCCACCCTCACCACTCTCACCATCTCCCTGACGTCGTGCACCCGCACTATGTCCGCGCCGTTGGCCACCCCCAGGGCCACCGCGGCGGCGGTGCCCTCCACCCGCTCCTCCACGGTGAGTCCCAGTATCCGGCCGATGAAGGCCTTGCGGGAGGGCCCCAACACGAGAGGGTAGCCCAGCGCCTCCAGTTCGTCCAGGCGCCGGATGATCTCCAGGTTGTGCGCCAGGGTCTTGCCGAAGCCGATGCCCGGGTCGAGCAGGATGCGCTCCGGCGCTATGCCCGCCGCCTCCGCCTCCCCGGCGCGCTCGCGCAAGAAGGAGGCCACCTCTCCCATGAGGTCCTCGTAACGGGGATCGTCCTGCATGTCCTTGGGCATGCCCTGCATGTGCATGAGGCAGACCGGCACCCCGGCTTCGGCCACCAGGGCGGGCATGCCCGGGTCGAGGCGCATGGCGCTGATGTCGTTGACCATGGCCGCCCCCGCCTCCAGCGCCTGCCGCGCCACCTCCGCCTTGGTGGTGTCCACGCTCACCGGCACGTCCACCCCGTCGACCACCTCCCGGATGACCGGGATGACCCGCTTCAACTCCTCCTCCAGCGAGATGAAGTCCGACCCCGGGCGGGTGGACTCCCCCCCGATGTCCAGGATGTCCGCCCCCGCCTCCGCCTGGGCCGCGGCCTCGTCCACCGCGCGGGGGTGCGAGAAGAAGCGGCCCCCGTCGGAGAAGGAGTCGGGGGTGACGTTGACGGTCCCCATGACCAGCGTGCGCCGGTCCAGGTCGAAGGACCTCCCCCCGATCTCCAGGCGGCGGTTGCGGCGCCCCTCCAGGTTGTGGAGGGCCTCGCGCATCTCCTCGTTCAGCCGGCGCAGCCCGAAGGGCTGGTTGACCAGCTTGCCCCGGAGCAGGCGGAACTGGGAAGCGGTGCCGCTGACGATGCAGGAGGTGGTCTGCCCGTCGAAGCGGAAGACGTCCTTGGGAAGGGAGACCTCCCCGCCGAGGGAGAGCATGTTCTGCTTCAGGATGCTGGCGGCGCGGGTGTCCAGCCCCTCCACCTTGAGCAGGTAATGCCTCAGCTTGGGGCGCATGATCTCGTAGCCCTCTTCGCTGGGGGCCAGGGCGCGCAGGTGCGCCTCGGCGTCCCTCAAGGACCCGACCTTCAGTATGCGGACGTTGAAGCTCAAGCGCTCACCCCTTTCGCAGGCAGGCCGGGCGCGGCGTTCAGCCCCCGTTGCGGATGAGGGACATGGCCTCGGCCCGCGAGGCGGCGTTGGTGTGGAAGGTCCCCCGCACGGCCGAGGTGACGGTGACCGTGCCGGGCTTCTTCACGCCCCGCATGGACATGCACAGGTGCTCGGCCTCCACGATGACCAGCACCCCGCGGGGGTCGAGCGCCCTGACCAGGGTGTCGGCCACGTCCGAGGTCAGGCGCTCCTGCACCTGCAGGCGCTTGGCCAGCACGTCCACCACCCGGGCCAGCTTGCTGATGCCGGTGATCTGTCCGCGCTCCCCCGGTATGTAGGCCACGTGGGCCCTGCCCAGGAAGGGCATGAGGTGGTGCTCGCACACCGAGTAGAGGGGGATGTCCTTGACGATGACCATCTCGTCGTGCTCCTCCGCGAACATGGTGGTGATCACGGACCGGGGGTCGGTCTCCATGCCCGAGAAGATCTCCTCGTACATCTTGGCCACCCGCTCGGGGGTATCCAGCAGGCCCTCGCGGCCCAGGTCCTCCCCCACGCCTTCCAGGATCATCCTCACGCCCTGCCTGATCTTGTCCTTGTCCAAAGCACCCTCCTCCGCATACGGGCCAAAAGAACGAGGAACATTATATCAAAGTGGGCCATTGCCGGCTGCGCTCAAGCGCCGCGGCGGGGAAGCGCCAGGCCTCCTCCCGGGTACGGGTCAAGGCACCGGGACACTCCGTCCATCAGGGCCTCAATCGGTCTGGATGGCCGGCTTGCCCTTGACCGGGGAGGGCCGGCGGCGCTTCCCGGAGCCGGGCTCCGGGGCCGCCGCCGGGGCCGGGGGAGCCTCGCGCCCGGCCCCCGCGGCCTCCGGCTCGCGCCCCTCCATGATGGCCAGCAGCTCCTCCTTCTCGAGGGTCTCGCGCTCGATCAGGGCGGCCGCGACCTCCTTGAGCAGTTGCAGCTGGCCGGTGAGGATGCGCCGGGCCTCGCCGTAGGCGTCGTCCACCAGCCTCCGGATCTCCTGGTCGATCTCGAAGGCGATCTGGTCCGAGTAGTCGGGCTGGGAGGCGAAGTCGCGCCCCAGGAAGACCTCCCCCTGCTTCTGCCCCAGGGTGAGCGGGCCGAGGCGTTCGCTCATGCCGTACTCGCAGACCATCTGGCGGGCCACCTTGGTCGCCCGCTCGATGTCGTTCTGGTCGCCGGTGGTGATCTCGCCGAAGATCATCTCCTCCGCCACCCGTCCGCCCAGCAGCATGGCCAGCTCGTCGACGAGCTCGGAGCGGGTCACTAGGTACTTGTCCTCCAGGGGGAGGGTGAGGGTATATCCCAGCGCGCGGCCGCGCGGGATGATGGAGATCTTGTGCACCGGGTCGGCATTGGGCAGGGCGTGCGCCACCAGGGCGTGGCCGGCCTCGTGATAGGCGATGATCTCCTTTTCCTTGTCGCTGATGAGCCTGGTCTTCTTCTCCGGGCCGGCGATGACCCGGTCGATGGACTCCTCCAGCTCCTCCATGTCGATCTCCTTCTTGTCGTGGCGGGCGGAGAGCAGGGCCGCCTCGTTGACCAGGTTGGCCAGGTCCGCCCCGGTGAAGCCGGGGGTGCGGCGCGCCAGGACCTCCAGGTCCACCTCGCGGGCCAGCGGCTTCCCCTTGGCGTGGACGTTGAGGATGCCCACCCTGCCCTTGAGGTCGGGGCGCTCCACCACGATCTGGCGGTCGAAGCGGCCCGGCCGCAGCAGGGCCGGGTCGAGGATGTCCGGGCGGTTGGTGGCGGCGATGAGGATGACCCCGGACTTGGTGTCGAAGCCGTCCATCTCCACCAGCAGTTGGTTGAGGGTCTGCTCGCGCTCGTCGTGGCCTCCCCCCAGGCCGGCGCCGCGGTGCCGCCCCACCGCGTCGATCTCGTCCATGAAGATGATGGCGGGCGCGCTGCCCTTGGCCTGCTCGAAGAGGTCGCGCACGCGGGAGGCGCCCACGCCCACGAACATCTCCACGAAGTCCGAGCCGGAAATGGAGAAGTACGGCACCCCCGCCTCGCCCGCCACCGCCTTGGCCAGCAGGGTCTTGCCGGTCCCCGGGGGGCCGAATAGCAATACCCCCTTGGGTATCTTGGCGCCCAGGGCCTGGAATTTCCCGGGGTTCTCCAGGAACTCCTTGATCTCCTGCAGTTCCTCCACCGCTTCGTCCAGGCCGGCCACGTCCTTGAAGGTGACCTTGGGGCTGTCCCGGTTGGCCACCTTGGCCCGGCTCTTGCCGAAGGCCATGATCTTGTTGCCGCCTCCCTGCATCCGCTCCAGGAAGAAGAGGAAGATGACGAAGATGAGCACGAAGGGCAGCAGGCTGATGACCACGCCCATGACGTCGATGCCGCCCTGCGGGTCGGTCTTGATCTCCAGTCCCGCGTAACCCCGGTAGCGCTCGGCCACCTCCGGGTCGCTGCTCTGCGACCTGGCCCGGTAATCGTCGATCTGCCCCACCAGCTCGTCGGTGTAGTCCGCCGGGAAGGCCACCTCGTACTGTTCCCCGCCGGCGACCTCGCCGATCACCTTGTGGTCCTTGTCCAGGATGGTCACCGTCCTGATCTGGCCGGCCTCCAGCCGGTCGTTGAACCAGCCCAGGTCGTGCGGCTTCCTGCCGCCGCTGGGCCACTTGTACCAGGCGACCAGCAGGATCACCACGATGACCAGGTAGAACATGATGGTGCGGGCGCGCTTTCCTCCCAGGTTCACGTCCTCCTCATCTCCATCCCGTTCCGCCTGTGCTCGTTATCGGTTCTGATCGACCGTTCCTCTCGCGACGTTGAGCCGGGCCGGCGCGGGCCGCGGCGCCGCCGCTCACGCCGGCCGGCCCGCCCCTCCCTCATCCAGCACCCCCACGTAGGGAAGCCCCCGGAACTCCTCCGCGCGGTCGAGGCCGTAGCCCACCACGAAGCGGTCGGGCACCTCGAAGCCGCAGTAGCGCACGGGAACCTCCACCTTGCGCGCCTCCGGCTTGGAGAGCAGGGTGAAGACCTCCACCGAGTCCGGCTCCCGCGCCTTCAGCGTGCGCACCAGGTAGTCGAGGGTCAGCCCGGAGTCGACGATGTCCTCCACGATGAGGACGTTCCGCCCGGCGACGTCCAGGTCCAGGTCCTTGATGATGCTGACCACCCCCGACGACCTGGTGTCCGCGCCGTAGCTGGAGACGGCCATGAAATCGATGCGCACCGGAAGGTCGACGTGGCGCACCAGGTCCGCCAGGACCACGAAGGCCCCCTTGAGCACCCCCACCAGGACCAGGTCCGAGGAGGCGTGGTCGCGGGTTATCTCCGCGCCCAGTTCCCTGACGCGCGCGGCCAGCCTCTCCTCCGCTATGAGAACTTCCGGACCGTCGGGCACCGGCGTCCACCTCCTTCTTTTCACGCCCATTATACCCGACGGGAGGGGGGCGGCGCCCCGGCGCTGATGCGGGCCACGCGTCGGGTGTCCGCGGTAACCTTGAAGCGGTCGTCGATGCGCAGGCCCACCAGCCAGGCTATGCGCCCCTCCGAGAGCACCGCCAGGGTGCGCGCCCGCAGGCGGCGGGGCACCTTGGCGTCGGTCAGGAAGTCCTGCACCTTGCGGCTGCCCGGAGCGCCCAGGGGGAAGAAGCGGTCCCCCGGCCGGATGGACCGGGCCCGCAGGGGAAAGGACAGCCTGTCCAGGTCGAGGCAGGCATTGAGGGGCCCGGAGGCGGCGATCTCCTCCATGCCCGGGACCTCCTCCAAGAACTCGACCTCGAGGGTGAGCCCGGCCGCGGGGAAGGCATACACCCCCTCGCCCTCCATCACCGCCTCCGGGTCCTCCGCGACCCCCGGAGAGGACCCGGCCTCCCCGCTCCTGAACACCGCCACGCGGTCGTATTCGCGCACCGCCTCCCAGCCGGAGGGGAGGGCCATGCGGCTGCCGTTGCGGCCCTCGCAGATGTTTTCGCGCAGGTCCTCAACCAGCCGGAAGGTGGGCCGGATGCCCATGGCCAGCAGCTTCCGCCAGAGCAGCAGGCGCCGGCCCGCCAGCGGCAGCCCGTCGAAGGCCGCCAGTTCGACGGGGGCGGACGGGTCCGAGCAGTCCTCCCGGCCCTCCTCCGCCGCCCCGGCCCTCTCTTCCGCCGTCAACTCGAGGGCGCGGGCCAGGCTGGCCTTGACCGCCGGGTTGAACTCCCTCTCCAGGTAGGGGAGGAGCCCGTGCCGCACCCGGTTGCGGGGGACGGCCAGGTCCAGGTTGGTGGGGTCCTCCAGGGGCGGGAAGGGCAGGCACTCCAGGTAGCCCCGCACCTCGCTCTCCCACACCTCGATGAGGGGGCGGACGTAGGGGCCGCGCACCGGCGGTATGGAGGCGAGGGCCCGCGGCCCCGCCCCGGTCAGCAGCCGCAGCAGGAAGGTCTCCACCCGGTCGTCCGCCTGATGGCCCAGGGCCGCCCGGTCGAAGCCGCCGGCGGCCAGCCGCCCCTCCAGCGCCGCGTAGCGCGCCTCGCGGGCCGCTTCCTCCGGGCTCATCCTCCCGCGCCCGCCCCGGCGCTCCACCTCCACCCGCTGCGCGGCGAAGGGCAGGCCGTAGGCCTCGGCCACCCGGCCCACGTACGCGGCTTCATCGCCGGAGCCGGGCCTCAGGCCGTGGTCGACGTGGAAGACCTCCAGTCGCAGCCCGAGGGGCCGGCTGAGCCGCCAGAGGACGTCCAGCAGCACCAGCGAATCGGGGCCGCCGGAGACGGCGGCGAGCACCTTCTCCCCGCCCCGCAGCATGCCGTAGCGTTCGATGGAGCGTGCGGCCTTCTCCAGGACCGCGTAAGCCTGGCGGGGCAGCCTGCGCACGATGCCGTCCATCCGCCCGCTACCAGATGCCGGAAGGGCTGTTCACGCGGGTCACCTTCCACAGGCCCTCCACGCAGTCCAGTTCCACGGTGAACTCCTCCGGGGCGCCACCCCCGTAATCCACGGCTACCCGGCAGACCGCCCAGTCCAGCCCCTCCTCCCGCGCGGTCTCCGTGCCCAGGACCAGGCACCAGGCCTCGACGCCGGAGGCGCGCGCCTCCTCGACCCGGGCGGCAAAGCCGTCCGTGCCGTACTCCTCCAGGAGGGGGGAGTAGGGGGAGAGGAGGTCGTACATGGCTCCCCCGTCGCTCCGGGCGAAGGCCTCGTACCAGAGGGCCAGGGCATCCTCCGGCCCCGGAACCGGGAGGGGCCCCGGCTCGCCGTCCGGCGCCCGGCCCTCCCCGGGCCGCGCCTGCCGGGCCGCCGCCGGCAGGGCCCTGGCCATCTCCCAGACGCCTTCGTCGATGCGGGCCCCGTTGTACTCCTGGGCGTCCTGGTAGTCCCCCAGGGACTGCCGGGCCCGGGCGGCCAGGCCCTCCAGGTCCGGGACCTCCCCTTCCGCGCCCAGGACGGCCGCATCCAGGTAGTCCCTCAAGCCCGCGAGGTAGGAGGCGTAATCGGAGAGGAAGGTCCGGAGGAGGTCGTTGAACCTCCTCTGATAGCCGGGGACCGGGATACGGCGGTCCAGGTCCTTAAGGAAGGATTCGGTGGCCCTTGCGGCCTCCCCGGCGAGCAGCCGGAGCCGTTCCGCCCCGCCCTCCTCCGCCAGGCCGTCCAGGCCCCGCGCCAGCCATTCCGTCCGGGCCTCGACGGACGACCACCCCTCGAGGACCTCCTCCACGTACCGGTCGGTGGAGACGCCGCAGCCGTAGACCTGCGCCATCAGGATGCCGGCCAGGGCCGCGGCGGCGGCCGCGGCGCGGAGCCCCCCGCTTGCGCGCTTCATCGGTCCCGGCGCCAGTAGACCCTGGCGAACGCGGACCTCTCCTGCCACTGGATGTCCAGCCGGCCGCCGTAGGCCCTCTCGAACTCCTTGCCCAGGCGTTCCGCCAGGGCCTGGTCGGTGGTCTCTATGATCATCTCCCCGTCCCTCTCCTCGATGTGGGCGACGCGGGCCGCGATGTTCTTCCCGAGCCTCCTCCCGGCCACGCTGTGAATGAGGCTCTTGGCCTCCTCCCGATGCTCATCAAGGAAGCCGCCGGAGAGGTGGACCACCCCGTCCACCCTGCCCCGGGCCACCCGGTCGCACCCCGGGCAGAGGCCGCGCTCCCAGCCGCGCCCGCGCATCACCTTCTCCCTCAAGGCCTCGTCGAAAGACCACTTCTCCTCCGCGCAGACCGCGTAGCATGAAGGACAGACCTTCATCTTCCCCCCCTTTTCGCAGCGAAGACAGCCTCCCTATCCAGTATTCCTCCCGGCGCGCCCTCAACCCTCCCCGCCGGAACGGGCCGCGGGCCCGCGGGGTCATTCGTAGACGCGGGGGACCCGCTTCCCCAGGCCGCAGACGATCTCGTAATTGATGGTGTCGGCCAGCGCGGCCAGCTCCTCCACGCCGATGCGGTCCTCTCCCGAAGCCCCGATGAGCACGACCTCCTCTCCCGGCTCGCGGGCGTCGTCGGCCAGGTCGAGCATGCAGGTGTCCATGCAGATGGTGCCGACCTGGCGGTAGCGCTTGCCGCCGATGAGGACGGACATGCGGTTGGAGAGGCGCCGGGTCAGCCCGTCGCCGTAGCCCGCGGGCACCACTCCGATCCAGGCATCCCGCTCGAGCCTGCAGGTGAGCCCGTAACCGATCCCCTCACCCGCCCGGGCCCGGAAGACGTGGGCCAGGGCCGTGGTCAACCGCAGGGCGGGGGCCAGAGCCGCCGCCGCCTCGAATGCCGGTCCGGGATGGAGCCCGTACATGGCGATGCCGATGCGCACCAGGTCCAGTTCCGCTTCGGGCATGGACAGGACGGCCCCGCTCGCCGCCGCGTGCCTGCAGGCGAAACGGTGCCCCGCCTTCTCCATCCTCTCCACCGCCTCCAGGAACACCTCCATCTGCCGGGCGGCGAAGGGCGAGCGGGGCTCGGAAGCCGTGGCGAGGTGGGTGTAGACCCCCTCCATCTCCAGCGAGCCCAGCCCGCCGATGAAGCCGGCCTCCTCGACGCAGGCCGCCGGATCCACTCCCACGCGGTGCATACCCGTGTCCAGCTTGAGGTGGACGGAGAGGCGCCGGGAGGCCCGGGCGGCGGCGCGGTCGAGCTCTTCCGCGAAGGCGCGCGTGTAGACCGAGGGGATCAGTTCCAGCTCCACCACCCGGGCGGCGGCGGCGGGAGGTGGCTCGAAGAGCAGGTGTACGGGGGCGGAGATCCCCGCCTCCCGCAGGCGCTCCCCCTCCTCCACCAGGGCCACGCCGAGGCACGAAGCCCCCGCGTCCAGGGCGGCGCGCGCGACCTCCAGGTCCCCGTGCCCGTAGGCGTCGCTCTTGACCACCGCCATCAACCCGGTGGCGGGCCGCAGGAGCGAGCGTATGAGCCCGATATTGGCGGCGACGGCGGGCAGGGAGACGCGGGCCAGGGTGGGGCGCCAGTTCGACCGGGGGCCCCTTCCCGGTCCGGGACCCCCGGCCCCGGCTTCCCCGGCGGTTCCGTTCCGCATGTCACTCATCTCCCTCGTCCCACCGCGGCCCTTCAACTCCTGGCCCTGGCCAGGGGCAGGTTGGAGAGGATGTCCCCCGCCACCATGCCCACCCCTCCCGTGAGGTGGGCGGCCAGCTCCCCGGCCTTGCCGTGCAGGTAGACCCCGCAGCAGGCGGCGGTGAAGGCCTCGACCCCCTGGGCCAGGAAGGCGGCCACGCAGCCGGTCAGCACGTCCCCGCTGCCCGCGGTGGCCATCCCCGGATGGCCGGAGGTGTTGATGCCGATGCTCCCGCCGGCATCCGCCGTCACCGTGTGCGCCCCCTTGAGGACGACCACGCAGCCGTATTCCGCGGCCGCCCGCGCGGCCGTTCCGATGCGGTCCTCATTTATCTCCCGGGTCGAGAGGCCGGTGAGCCGTCCCAGCTCCCCCGCGTGGGGGGTTATGACCAGCGGGGCCCCGCCGCGGGCCAGCCGGCCCTCCCTGCCTCCCAGGCAGTTGAGCCCGTCCGCGTCCAGCACCAGCGGCTTCTCCACCCGCTCCAGCAGCCCCTCCACCAGGCGCGCCGTTCCCGGCTCCCGCCCCAGTCCGGGCCCCACCGCAAGCGCGTCGAAGCCCTCCAGGGCCTCGAGGACGGGCTCCAGGGCTTCCTCCCCGACGTGGCCCGGCGGGCCTTCCGGCAGGGGCAGGGTCATCACCTCGGTCAGCTTGATCTCCATGATCTGGTTGAGCCCCGACGCCACCGCCAGGGTCACCACGCCCGCCCCGCTCCGCAGGGCCGAACGCGCCGCGAGGGCGGCGGCGCCGCTGAGGCCGGGGGAGCCGGCCACGACGAGCACCCGCCCGCACTCTCCCTTGTGCGCGTCGGGGGGGCGCACCGGGTACGCGCCCTCGATGGCCTTATCGACGGCCTCCATGCGGCTGCGGGCGGCCTCGTCCAACAGCCCGGGCGGTATGCCGATGTCCCGGACCACCACCTCGCCCGCCAGGCCCGCGCCCGGGTAGAGGTACAGGCCGGCCTTGGGATAGGCGAAGGTCACCGTGCGGTCGGCCCGGACGGCCGGCCCCTCCACCCTCCCGGAACGCCCGTCCACCCCGGAGGGGACGTCCACCGCCAGCACCGGCCGGCCCGCGCGGTTGACGGCCTCGATGCACTCGCCGTAGGCCCCGGCGGCGGTGCCGGTAAAGCCGATGCCGAAGACGGCGTCGATCACCAGATCCGCCCGGCCCAGCGCCCCGGCCAACGCCTGCGCGTCGTAACCGCACCAGGCCGTCCCGGCAGCCTCCAGGCGCTCCAGGTTCCTCCGGGCGTCGGGATGGAGGTCCGCCGGCGCGTCCAGCAGGAAGACCTCCGGCGACGCGCCCCATTCGGACAGGTAGCGGGCGGCCACCAGTCCGTCCCCGCCGTTCTTCCCCTTGGCCGCGACGACGACCACGCGCTTGCCCGCGCAGATGGCCAGCATCTCCCGGGCCTGCTCCGCCGCGGCGCGGCCGGCCCTCTCCATCAATTCGAGGGGGTCGGCGCCGCCCGCGACGGCCAGCGCGTCCAGGGCCTGCATCTCGTCGGGCCAGATGACCCTCATCCCTCGCCGCCCCCCTGCGAGACCAGCACCGCGGCCACAGCGTGGCCCTTCTCGTGCGACATGCTCAGGGAGATCTCCCCCGGCTCGCGGCCCCGCAGCTCCTCCAGGGTGCCGCCGCATATCTCCAGGCGGGGTCCGCTCTCTCCCACGACCACCTCGTAGTCGAGGAACCTCAAGGCCCCCAACCCGCCCCCCAGCGCCTTGAAGGCCGCCTCCTTGGCCGCGAAGCGGGCCGCGTAGTGGCGGGCCGGGTCGGGGAAACGCTCGCAGTATTCGCGCTCCCGGGGGGTGAAGACGCGCCGCTTGAACCCGGGATGCCTGCGCATGATCCCGCGGATGCGCTCCACCTCGACGATGTCCACCCCGATGCGGTGCGTATTACCCATGCCTCCCCCTCAGCGCTACCTCAATCCTGCCCCGGCCCGCGCAAGGCGCCCTACTCCACCGTGACCGTCTTGGCCAGATTGCGCGGCTGGTCCACGTTGCATCCGCGCTTGCTGCCCACGTGGTAGGCCAGCAGCTGCAGCACCGGGGCGATGAGGACGGGGTTGAGGACGGGGTCCGCTTCCGGCACGTAGATCACCTGGTCGCAGTGGGAGGCGATGTCCGGGTCGCCCTCGGTGGCCACGGCCAGGACCGGCGCGCGCCGCGCCCTGATCTCCTCCAGGTTGCTGACCATCTTCTCGTACACGGCGTCGCGGGGGGCCAGGGCCACCACGGGGAAGCCGGGGTGGAGCAGGGCGATGGGCCCGTGCTTCACCTCCCCGGCGGGATAGCCTTCCGCGTGGACGTAGGAGACCTCCTTGAGCTTCAAGGCGCCCTCCATGGCCACCGGGAAGTTGATGTTGCGCCCCAGGAAGAAGAAGTTGTCGCTGCGGTGGTACCTCTCGGCGTATTCCTCCACCGCGGAGCCGTTCTCGAGCACCCTCTCCAGGAGGGCGGGGACGGCCTCCAGCCTCTCCAGCATGCCCTGGATGTAGGATTCCTCGAGGGAACGGGTGCGGCCGGCCAGGTACAGCCCCAGCAGGTACATCGCCGCGATCTGGACGATGAAGGTCTTGGTGGCGGCCACGCCGATCTCCGGCCCGGCGTGCGTATATATGGCGGCGTCGGCGTCGGCGGCCATCTGGCAGCCCACCGCGTTGACGATGCAGACGGTGCGCGCCTTCCGCTCCAGGGCCTCACGCAGGGCGGCCATGGTGTCGGCCGTCTCCCCCGACTGGCTGACCGCCACCACCAGGGTGCGCTGATCCAGCCTGGGCCCGCGGTAACGGAACTCGGAGGCCACCTCCACTTCCACCGGCATCTCCAACCAGCGCTCGAAGGCGTAACGGGCCAGCAGCGAGGCGTGGTAAGAGGTGCCGCAGGCGACGAAGACCACCCGGGACAGGCCGCCGGCGTCGATGAGGTCGGAAGGTATGAGGTCGGGGCCGAAGCCCTTGACGGGGTGGAAGGGGTTGCCCCGCAGGGTGTCCGCCCAGGCCGCGGGCTGCTCGTGGATCTCCTTGAGCATGAAGTGCTCATAGCCGCCCTTCTCCGCGGCCTCCACGTCGTAGGTGATCTCGAACTCCTCGCGCTCCCGCGCCTCCCCCTCCAGGTCGGTGACCTCGAAGAAGCCCGGGCCCGCCAGCACCACGTCCCCGTTGGCGAGGAGGACCGCCCGGCGCGTATGCCGCATGAAGGCCGGGGCGGCGGAGGCCAGGAAGGTCTCGCCGTCACCCACGCCCACCAGCAGGGGGCTGTCCTTGCGGGCTCCCACCATCACGCCCGGAGCGTCCAGGGAGAAGCAGACGATCGCGTAGGACCCGCGGACCTGCTTGAGGGCCTGCCGCACCGCTCCGGCCAGGTCGCAGCCGGCCAGGCCTTCCTCGATGAGGTGAACCAGGACCTCCGAATCGGTCTCGGAGACGAAGCGGTGCCCCCGCTCCTTGAGCGCCTGCCTGAGTTCGTGGAAGTTCTCTAGGATGCCGTTGTGCGCCAGCGCGATGCGCCCCTTGCAGTCCAGGTGGGGGTGGGTGTTGGCCTCGGAGGGCTGGCCGTGGGTGGCCCAGCGGGTATGGCCGATGCCCATCGGCCCGTCCGCCTCGCGGCCGTCCAGCGCGGCCTCCAGGCCGTCCAGGCTGCCCTCGCTCTTTATGGTGGTGATGCGGGAATCCTCCCAGATGGAGACCCCGGCCGAGTCGTAGCCGCGGTATTCCATGCTGCGCAACCCCTCCAGCAGGAGGGTCCTCTTGGCCCGGGGGCCGATGTATCCGATGATGCCGCACACGTGGTCAAGCCGCCTTTCTTCTCATCCCGCTTCCCCCTCGATGACGGTCGCCAGGCGGCGGGCTATGCCCTCCGCCTCCTCCTGCGTGGGCGCCTCCACCATCACCCTCACCAGGGGCTCGGTGCCGGAGGGGCGGATGAGCACGCGGCCGTTGTCTCCCAGCTGCCGCTCCGCTTCGGCCACCCGGCCCCTGATCAACTCGCTCCTCTCCAGCAGCCCGCGGTCCGCAACGGGCACGTTCACCAGCACCTGGGGGAAATACCGGATGGAGCCGGTGATCTCGGAGGCCGGCCCCCCCCGGTCCCGCCAGGCCGCGCAGAAGCGCAGGCCGGTCAGGAGGCCGTCCCCGGTGGTGGACTGGTCCAGGAAGATGACGTGGCCGGACTGCTCGCCCCCCAGGTTGAGGCTGCGGCCGAGCATCTCCTCCAACACGTAACGGTCGCCCACGGCGGAGAGGTGGACGGTGATGCCCCGCTCCCGCATGGCCAGGTGGAAGCCCTTGTTGGACATGACCGTGGCCACCAGGGAGTCCTTGCTCAATTCGCCCCGGTCCGCCATGTGGGCGGCGCAGAGGGCCAGGATGGCGTCACCGTTGAGCAGGCCGCCCCGCTCGTCGACGCAGATGAGCCGGTCGGCGTCACCGTCGAAGGCCAGGCCCAGGTCGGCCCCTTCCTTCAACACCAGCTCCCGCAGCCGCTCCGGGTGGGTCGACCCGCAGCCCTCGTTGATGTTGTAACCGTCCGGGCGGCAGAAGAAGGCCCGCACCTCGGCCCCGCAGGCCGCGAAGATGCGGGGGGCTGCCTCGCAGGCCGCGCCGTTGGCGCAGTCTAGCACCAGGCGGCGGCCGGCCAGGTCGACGCCGGCGGTGTCCACCAGGTGCCGGACGTACCAGTCCAGCGCCTCGGGATGCCGGGTCACCCGGCCCACCCCCCGCCCCTGCGGGCGCCCTTCCGAGCCGTCCCGGTGACCCCCGACGGCCTCCTCTATCTCCTCCTCCACCGCATCGGGCAGCTTGAACCCGCTGGAGTGGAATATCTTGATGCCGTTATCCTCCATGGGGTTGTGGCTGGCGGAGAGGACCACGCCGGCGCCGGCGCCCCAGTCCCTGGTCAACACGGCTATGGCGGCCGTGGGCAAGACCCCCAGGAGCGTCGCGTCCCCCCCGGCGGCGGCCACGCCGGCGGCCAGGGCGGACTCCAGCATCTCGCCGGAGCAGCGGGTGTCCCGGCCGATGAGCACCCGGGGGCGGGAGGCGTCGCGGGCCAGCACCCCCACCACGTGGAAGCCCACCCGGAAGGCCAGTTCGGGGCTGAGGTCCCGGTTGGCCCTGCCCCTGATGCCGTCCGTGCCGAACAGTCTCCGCTTTGCGCTCATATCGTCACGTCCCTCGGCGGGTTAAAAACACAAGGAGAATATATCACCCGGACGCACCGCCTTTCAAACCGCGCCGCCGCCTTGATAATCCCTGTTCATGCGGTGTCCGGGAGCCGCCTCCGGCGCCGCCCGGCGGCCCGGGGGCAAGGCCGCGCCCCGCGGGTGGATGCCCCGGCCGTCATGCGCACGCGCCGGCACTCGGGAGTCGCCGCGCAGGGGTTCGAGCCGGAAGGCCTGCTCGGGGCGGGAAGGCGGAAGGGCGCATGTCAGCGCTTGGAGAACTGCGGGCGCTTGCGGGCCTTCTTCAGGCCGTACTTCTTGCGCTCCTTCATGCGCGGGTCGCGGCGGAGAAACCCCGCCCGCTTCAGCTCACCGCGCAAGGTGTCGTCGCAGTCGAGGAGGGCGCGCGCTATGCCGTGGCGCAGGGCCCCGCCCTGCCCGGAATTGCCCCCGCCCTGGATGTCGGCGACGATGCGGTAGCGGCCCGCGGTCCCGGTGACCTCGAGGGGCTTGAGGATGTCCACGCGCACGGTGGCGCGGGGAAAATACTCCTCAAAGGCCTTGCCGTTGACCACGATCTCCCCGGTGCCGGGGTACAGCCTGACCTTGGCCACCGCCTCTTTCCTTCTTCCCGTCCCGTAACCCAGGGTCTCAGGCAACGCTCCACCCAGCCTTTCTAACGCTTGGCTCCCGCCAGTTCCAGAGTCTGCGGCCGCTGTGCCTGATGGGGGTGGCGGGGCCCCTTGTAGACGTGCAGTTTCTTGAGCATCTGGCGGCCCAGGCGGTTGTGCGGGAGCATGCCCCGCACCGCCTTGGTGACCACGAAGTCGGGCTTGTCCCTCATCAGCACGGAGTAAGAGGTCTCCTTGAGGCCGCCGGGGTAGCCGGAGTGGCGATAGTGGATCTTCTTCTCCAGCTTGCCGCCGGTCAGCTTGACCTTCTCCGCGTTGATGACGATGACGTTGTCGCCCACGTCCATGTGGGTGGAGTAGGCGGGGTTCCTCTTGCCCTTCAAGATCTGGGCCACCTCGCTGGCCAGCCTGCCCAGCACCAGGTCCTCGGCGTTGATGAGGTACCACTTCCTCTCGATCTCGCCGGCCTTGACCGCGTATGTCTTCATCTGCCTCTCCGTCCGGATCCCGCTTTTCGGCCCTCAGGCCTCCAACACGACAAGCCTAAATGATAGACGAAACGCCCCGGCTAGTCAAGGAAACGCATGCGGCTTTGAGGCGGGCGGCATGCGGAGCCCAACCGGTGCGCTGTGGTATCATGGTGGGTATAAAAGGAGATGATGGGAGCGGGCCGGAACGGACTTTGCGGAGGCAGGCGGAATGGGCAGAGCGCATTGGAGCGAAGACGGGTTCACCTTGATCGAGTTGATGGTGGTCATCCTGATCATCGGGATACTGGTGGCCATCGCCGTCCCGGTCTTTTTCAGCGCCAGAAGCCAAGGCGAGATAGCGACCTGCCAGGACAACCTGAGGACCATCGACGGGGTCGTCTCCCAGTATTCCGCCCGCCACGGCGACTGGCCGACCGACATCTCTCAGCTGGAGCCGGAGTTCCTGAGGGAGATCCCCGCCTGTCCGGCCGGCGGCGTCTATTCGCTCTCGTCCACCAACCCCCCCTGGGCCCTCTGCTCGATCGGCCACACCTATTGAGGCCGGCCGGGGCGCGGTAGGGGCCCTTGCGCGCCTCAAGCCCCGGAACGGCGGCTCCTTGCCCTCCCGCCGCCTCCTTTGAATCTGCGCGGGATTTTCGCTAATATGATGGCAACCGGCGAGGGAGAGGAGACAACCGTTTTGGGCAGCGATTTCAACCTGGATGACGTGGGGACATACGGCCGGCTCGACCCCTCCGGCATGACCGCCGCGGTGGAGGGCTTCCCCGAGCACTGCCGTGAAGGCATAAGGATCGCCGGGGAGTTGACGGCCCTCCATCCGGCGGAGGGCATCTCCGAGGTGGTGGTGCTGGGCATGGGCGGCTCGGCCATCGGCGGGGACGTCGTCAGGGTCCTGCTGGAGAACGAGCTGGGCATGCCGGTGACCGTCCACCGCGGCTACTGCCCCGCCAAGCGCTGCTCCCCGCGCACCCTCCTCTTCGCCGTGAGCTATTCCGGCAACACCGAGGAGACCCTGGCCGGCCTGGACGACGCGGCCCGCCGGGGGTGCAGGGTGGTCGCCGTCACCTCCGGGGGCGCGCTGCTGGAGAGGGCCCGGGAGCACCGCTGGCCGCTCATCCGGGTGCCCGCGGGGCTGCAGCCCCGCGCCGCCCTGCCCTACCTGACCCTGCCCATGGCCCTCACCCTGGAGAAGATGGGAATGGTCGGCGATTTCGCCGGAGAGCTGGGCGCCGCGGTCACCGGCCTCGACGCGCGGGCCGAGCAGTGGGGGCGCCTGCGGCCGGCCGCCGACAACTTCGCCAAGCAGCTGGCACAACGGATGCTGGGCAGGGTGCCGGTGATCTACGGCACGGAGGGACCTCTCTCCGTGGCCGCCTACCGCTGGAAGTGCCAGATCAACGAGAACTCCAAGGCGCCCGCCTTCTACAACGTCATCCCGGAGATGAACCACAACGAGATCGTGGGCTGGGAGGCCCTGGACGACTTCTCCCGGCGGGTCGAGGCGGTCTTCCTGATGGACGAGGAGGACCACCCCCGCCTGGCGCACCGGGCCAGGATCACTTCCGAGCTGATCAAGGACAAGGTCGGCGGGGTCAGCATGGTCCACGTCAGCGGCGCCTCGCACACCGAGAAGCTGCTCTTGGCCATCCTGCTGGGGGACTTCGTCAGCGTCTATCTGGCCCTCCTCAACGGCCGGGACCCCACCCCGGTGGATTGCATCGGCCGGCTTAAATCGCGCATGGCCGAGGTCGGGGACGAACCGGCCTGCCGTGGGGAATGAGGCCGGAGAAGGGATGAGCGTAAGGCCCCCCGCCGGCTCTCCCTGGCAGGAACGGGCCCTCGAGGCGGCCGGGAGGATGAGCGAGCGCCTGCGGGCGGAAGGCCTGCCCGGGCCGACCTGGGCGGTGGTGCTCGGCAGCGGCATGCAGGCCCCTTCCTACCTGGACCCCGGCCTTGGCTTCCTGGAGTGGGGCTTCGAGGAGGTCCTCCACCTCCCGGCGCCGGCGGTCCCGGGACACGCGGGGAGCATCCGGGTGGGCATGCTGGAGGGGCAGCCGGTCCTGGTGCAGCGGGGCCGCATCCATTACTACGAATGCGGCGACTTCAACGCGGTCACCTTCAGCCTGCGGGTCATGCGGGAGCTGGGGGTGGAGCAGGTCATCCTCACCAACGCGGCGGGCGCCCTCAACCCCGTCTACGAGAAGGGAGACCTGATGCTGGTGCGGGACCACATCAACCTGATGGGGAGCAATCCCCTCCTGGCCCTGGAGCCCGGGGAGGGAGAACGCTTCCTGGACCTCTCCGACGCTTACGACGAGGCCGCGGGCGACCTCTCCCTGGCCATCGCCCGGGCCCAGGGCACCAGGATGGAGGAAGGGGTGCTGGTGGCGGTGGCCGGCCCCTGCTACGAGACCGGCGCGGAGCTGCGCTTCCTGCGCCTGCTGGGGGGCGACGCGGTGACCATGAGCACGGTGCCCGAGGCCATCTTCGCGCGCTGGCTGGGCCTGCGGGTGACCGCCGTCAGCTGCATCACCAACGTCTGGGACATGTTGAAGCCGCATGCCCTCGGCCACGCCGACGTGCTGCGGGCGGCGGAGGGGGCCGCGCCGGCGCTGGAGAGGCTCATCCGCTCCCTGGTGCGCCAATCGCCCGGGCCCGGGACCGCTTGAGCCGCGAGGGCCCCTTTCGCGGGCGTTCCGGCTTCATGCCCGGGTGCCGGCGCGCCTCCTGAAGGATTGAGGGTCGGCCCCATGTGGATGTGAAGAATGAAGGGCTGACCCCATGTGGATCAGGAGCGGATGAGGGCGAGGACCTCTTCCCGCTTCTCCTCCATCTGCTCGCGGGAGGAGGCCTCCAGGTTGAGGCGGAGCAGGGGCTCGGTGTTGGAGGGGCGGACGTTGAACCACCAGTCGGGGTACTCCACGCTCAGGCCGTCCTTGCGGTCGATGGCCGCATCGGAGTAGGCCCGGACGATCTGTTCGAGCTTGGCGGGGATGTCCTCCACGCGGCTGTTGATCTCGCCCGAGTCGTAGTACTTCTTGAAGGGCTCGACCACCTCCGAGAGGGGCCGGCCCTTAAGGGAGACGGTCTCTAAGACGATCATGGCGGCGATGAGCCCGGAGTCGGCCCGGTAGTTGTCCCGGAAGTAGTAGTGGCCGGAGTGCTCGCCGGCGAAGACGGCGCCGGTCTCGGCCATGGTCTGCTTGATGAAGGAGTGCCCCACCCGCTCGCGCACGGGGGTGCCGCCGTATTGCCGGATGGTCTCGGGCACGATGCGGGAGTTGACGCAGTTGTAGATGACCGTCTCCCCGGGATGGGTCTCGAGGATGCGGCGGGCCACCATGGCCGTGGTGACGGAGGCGCTGACGGGCTCCCCCCCGTCGTCCACCAGGAAGACCCGGTCGGCGTCGCCGTCGAAGGCCATGCCCAGGTCGGCCCGGTTCTGAAGCACCCAGTCCTGCAGCAGCCTGATGTTCTGGGGCTCGATGGGGCTGGGCTGATGGTGGGGAAAACTGCCGTCCAGCTCGAAGCAGTAGGGCACCAGCTCCACCGGCAGGTGTTCGAAGACGGCCGGGATGAGCAGGCCGGCCATGCCGTTGCCCGCGTCCACCACCACCTTCAAGGGCTTGACCGCGCCCGCGTCGATGAAGCTCAGCACGTGCCGCACGTAGTCCGGGAGCATGTCCCGCTCTTCCAGCGAACCCCTGCGGGAGGGGGCAGGAAAGTCCCCCCCCACGGCCAAGTCCCGGATCTCCGCGATGCCGGTGTCCTCGCTGATGGGCGCGGCGCGGCGCCGGCAGAGCTTGAGGCCGTTGTACTCCTTGGGGTTGTGGGAAGCGGTGAACATGGCCCCGGGCAGGTCCAGCACGCCGGAGGCGAAGTAGATGGTGTCGGTGGAGCAGAGGCCGATGTCCGTCACGTCGGCCCCCTGCTCCCGGGCGCCCTCGATGAAGGCCCGGCTCAAGGAGGGTGAGGACAGGCGCATGTCCCTGCCCACCACCACGCGCTCCTCGCCCAGGAAGGCCACGAAGGCGCGGCCGATGCGCCCCGCCGCCCCCTCGTCGATCTGTTCGGGGTAGATGCCCCGGATGTCGTAGGCCTTGAAGATGCTCGCGTCGATATCCATGCGACCTATGATAACACACCGGCGGCGGGCGTCGGGCCGCGGGGCAGGTGGTATACTGGCCTTATCCCGGGAGGCGGGGGGTTGATGGACGTGGCCAACATCAAGCTGATCATCGAATACGACGGGAGCGAGTACTCAGGCTTCCAGAAGCAGCCCGACCTCCCCACCGTCCAGGGGAGGCTGGAGGAGGCGCTGCGCCAGCTGGTCTTCATGGAGTCCCCGCTTTACGGGGCGGGCCGCACCGACGCCGGGGTGCACGCGCGGGGGCAGGTGGTCAACTTCAAGGCCTCGACCCGGGTGCCCGTCGGCCGCCTGCCCGCCGCCCTCAACGCCCGCCTCCCGCCCGACATCGTGGTCAAGCACTCGGAGGTGGTGCCCGAGGGCTTCAACGCCCGCCGCAGCGCGGTGCGGCGGGAGTACTGCTACTACATCATCAACACTCCCCATCAGCCGGCCCTGGGCCGCAAGTACTTCTACCACTACCCGCTGGCCCTGGACGACGCGGCCATGGACCGGGCCGCCCGCGGCCTCGAGGGCACCCACGACTTCTCCTCCTTCTGCCGGGCGGAGGAGGGCCGCTCCCGCGTCCGGGAGGTGCTGGAGGCCTCCTGCGCGCGCTGGGGCGGGGAGGTGGTCGTCATCCGGGTGGCGGCCAACGCTTTCGCCTACATGATGATGCGCATGCTCTGCGGCTGCCTGCTGGAGGTGGGGCGGGGACGCTGGACCGTGCCCTACCTCGGGGAGGTGATGGAGGCCCGGGACAACGCGCTCTGCGCGCCGGCCCTGCCGCCGCACGGGCTGGTGCTGGAATCGGTTACTTATTCACCCGGCGATTCACCCAGTGATTCACCCGGTGCCCCAGCGCCTTGACATGTACTCATGTAAAGGCCTGGCACCGGTCTTACTTCGCCTTGACATGTACTCATGTAAAGGCCTGGCACCGGTCATACTTCGCCTTGACATGTACTCATGTAAAGGCCTGGCACCGGTCTGACTTCACCCGGTGTCCCAGCGCCTTGACATGTACTCATGTAAAGGCCTGGCACCGGTCTTACTTAAACCAGCTCCAGTATGACCATGGGGGCGGCGTCGCCCAGGCGCGGGCCCAGCTTGACGATGCGGGTATACCCGCCCGGCCGGTCCTGGTAGCGGGGGCCGAGCTCGTCGAACAGCTTGTGCACCGCCGCCTTGTCGGCGACCACCTTCAAGGCCTGGCGCCGGGCGTGCAGGTCGCCGTCCTTGGCCAGGGTGATGAGCTTCTCCGCCAGGGGCTGCACCTCCCGGGCCTTGGTCTGGGTGGTGCGTATCTTCTCGTGCTCGATGAGAGAGCGCGACAGGTTGGCGAGCATCGCTCTCTGGTGGGCCGGTCCGCTTCCCAGCCGGGGTCCCTTCTTCGGCTTCGGCATCTTAATCCACTCTCTTCTTCCGGTTGTCCGCTAAAAAGGCCTAATCCCGCTTCTTAAGGGCTTCCCTGATGTTCGCGAGAACGCCCTCCCCGATGTTCGGGATGGCCAGCAGGTCGCCATCCTCCATCCCGGCGAGCTGATCGATGGTGGTGATCCCGTTGGCCAGCAGGATGTTCCGGACGCGAACCTGCAGGCCCTCCAGCTCATCCAGGGCGGCGCCCTCGGGCTCCCCCTCCGGCCCCTCCTGCGCGAAATCCCCCTCCGGCTCCTCCTCCTGGACGGGCTTGGAGGCGGAGGGCTCGCCCTGCTTCAGCTCCAGCCCCTCGGCGGCCAGGCGCTCCTTGAGCTCCTCGATGGAGCGGGAGCCGAAGTTGCGCATGGCCAGCAGGTCTTCCTCGGTGCGCTCGACGAGCTCTCCGACGGTGCGGATCCCCTCGCGGTGCAGGCAGTTCAGCGCGCGCACCGACAGCTCCAACTCGTCGATGGACTTCTCCAGCTTGGCGGCGCCGGGCCCGGGCTTCGGGTCCGGATGGGTCTCGACCTCCACGTCGGAAAGGGACGAGAACAGCTTGACGTGATCGTTTAAGACCGTCCCCGCGATGGAGAGGGCCTCTTCCGGCCGGATGCTCCCGTCGGTGTGCACGTCCAGGATCAGCTTGTCGTAGTCGGTGCGCTGGCCCACCCGGCAGTTGGTGACCTTGAAGGAGACGCGGGTGATGGGGGAATACATGGCGTCCAGGGGGATGGTGCCCACGGCCTCCCGGTCGCGCCTGCTCCGCTCCACCGGGACGTATCCGTGGCTGCGCTCGGCGATCATCTCCATCTTGAGCACGCCCTCCTTGTTGAGGGTGGCGATCTTCCACTCGGGATTGAGGACCTCCACCTCGCCGGGCGCCTCGATATCCGCCCCGGTCACCGTCTTGGGGCCCTTGGCCTCCACGAACAGCGACACCGGCCCGTCCTCGTGCATCTTTAGGATCAGCCCCTTCAGGTTGAGGGCGATCTCGATGGTGTCCTCCTTCACCCCTTCGATGGTGGAGAACTCGTGCATGACTCCCTCGATGAGCAGGGCATTGATGGCCGCTCCGGGGATGGACGACAGCAGGATGCGGCGCATGGAGTTGCCCAGGGTGTAGCCCCAGCCCCGCTCCAGCGGCTCTATGGTGAAGCGGCCGAAGTCGTCCTCCAGCACCTCACTCTCGATTCTCGGCTTCTGCATCTCCAGGACCAGCAATGGATATTCCTCCTCTTTACTTGGAATAGAGCTCGACGATGAGCGATTCCTTCACCGGGATGTCGATCTCCTCCCGCATGGGCAGCGCCGTCACGCTGATGCGCCGGGCGGCCGGGTCGACCTTCAGCCAGTTGACCAGGTGCCGGCCCTCCGCCAGCCTCACCGCGTTCAGGATGACCGCGGAGTCCCGGCTGCCCTCCTTGATCTCGATGACGTCCCCCTCCTTGACGCGCAGGGAAGGGATGCTGGCCTTCCTGCCGTTGACGGTGACGTGCCCGTGCCGCACGATCTGCCGGCCCTGCTTGCGCGAGGCGGCCAGGCCGCCCCGGTAGACCACGTTGTCCAGGCGGCACTCCAGCAGGCGCAGCAGGTTCTCGCCGGTGATGCCCTTCTGGCGTACGGCCAGCTCGTAATAGTTGTGGAACTGCTTCTCCAGCACGCCGTAGATGCGCTTGGCCTTCTGCTTCTCCCTCAACTGGAGCAGGTACTCGGTCTCCTTGACCCGGCCCCGGCCGTGCTCTCCGGAGGGGTAGGGGCGCCGCTCGATGGCGCACTTCTCCGTCTCGCACCTGGAGCCCTTGAGGAAGAGCTTCTGCCTCTCGCGGCGGCACTTCTTGCAGGCGGGATCGGTGTCTCTGGCCATGGCCCGTCACCTATACCCTTCTCCGCTTGGGGGGGCGGCAGCCGTTGTGGGGCTGGGGCGTCACGTCGGTGATGCTCACGACCTCCAGGCCGTGGGCCTGCAGGGTGCGGATGGCCGTCTCGCGGCCGGACCCCGGCCCCTTGACGAAGACGTCCACGCGCTTCATCCCGTGTTCCTGGGCCTTGCGGGCCGCGTTCTCCGCCGCCGTCTGGGCCGCGTAGGGGGTGCTCTTGCGGGAACCCTTGAAGCCCACCGTCCCGGCGCTGGTCCACACGATGGTCGCGCCGGTCTTGTCGGTGATGGTGATGATGGTGTTGTTGAAGGTGGACTTGATGTGCGCCTCGCCGTGCAGGACGTTCTTCTTCTCCCGCCTTCTTACCCTGGTCCTTACCTTTGGTTTCGCCACGCTCTTCCTCCTGAGTCGTCTCCTGCCTGCTCCGAACGGCGCCTACTTCTTCCGCTTGACCCCCACCGTCTTGCGCGGGCCCTTGCGGGTACGGGCGTTGGTGTGGGTGCGCTGTCCCCGCACGGGCAGGCCCACGCGGTGGCGCAGGCCCTGGTAGCAGCCTATCTCCATCTTGCGCTTGATGTTCTGGGCGATCTCCCGGCGCAGGTCCCCCTCGACCTTGAGGTTCTGGTCGATGTACTCCCGCAGCCTGACCACTTCCTCCTCGGTGAGATCGCGCACCCGCGTCTCCGGTTCGATCTGGCAGGTCTGCAAGGCCTGCTTGGACCTGGTCCGGCCGATGCCGAAGATGTAGGTGAGGGCGGTCTCCACCTGCTTGTCCCGGGGAAGGTCGACTCCTGCTATTCTGGCCAAATCCTCCTACCTCCTTGCCGGCCTTTACCCCTGCCGCTGCTTGTGGCGGGGATTCTGGCAGATCACCAGCACCCGGCCGTGCCGCCGGATGATCTTGCACTTCTCGCACATCTTCTTCACCGATGCCCTGACTTTCATCTCCGTCTCCCTCGTATCGTCTCCTGCCGGCCCCGCGCCGCCTACTTGTGCCGGTAGATTATGCGGCCGCGGTTGAGGTCGTAGGGCGAGAGTTCCACCTTGACCTTGTCCCCGGGCAGGATCTTGATGTAGTGCATGCGCATCTTCCCGGAGATATGGGCCAGCACCCTGTGCCCGTTGTCCAGTTCCACCTTGAACATGGCGTTGGGCAGGGACTCCAGCACCGTCCCCTCGACCTCTATGGTATCTTCCTTATCGGTCAAGTCCGCTCTTTTCCGCCGCGGCGGCGCTCCCCGCCGCGACTCCTCAAACACCAGAAATTTAATACTATCAAAAAGACCCGTACGAGTCCATATCCGGTCGTCAAGCAGCCGTCAGGACCAGGGGCCCTTCCTCCGTGACCGCCACGGTGTGCTCGAAGTGGGCCGACAGCTTGCGGTCCCGGGTCTTGACCGTCCAGCCGTCCTCCATCACTTCCACCTCGTATCCGCCCTGGTTGACCATGGGCTCCAGGGCGAAGACCATCCCCGCCGCCAGCCTCGGGCCGCGGCGCGGCGGTCCGTAGTTGGGGATCTGCGGCTCCTCGTGCATCTTCTGCCCGATGCCGTGCCCCACGAACTGCACCACCACCGAGAACCCAGCCCTCTCCACCTCGGTCTGGATGGCGTGGGAGATGTCCCCCAGGTAGTTGCCCGGCCGGCACTGGTCGATGCCCCTCTCCAGCGAACGCCTGGTCACCTCCATCAGGCGCAGGGCCTCCCTGCCCACCCCGGCGCCCACCGCGTAGGTCCGCGCCGCGTCGGCGTGGTAGCCCATGAAGATCACGCCGACGTCGACGCCGATGATGTCCCCGTCGGCCAGCCCGCGCTCGTCGGGTATGCCGTGCACCACCACCTCGTTGACGGAGGTGCAGATGGACCGGGGGAACCCCTGATAACCCAGGAAGGAGGGGACGCCGCCGCGGGCGCGGATGTACTCGTCGGCCAGCCGGTCCAGCCGGCCGGTGCTCACGCCCGGCGCGATGCTCTCTTCCATCAGGTCCAGGACCCCGGCTACCACGCGGCCGGCTTCCCTCATCTTGCCTATCTCCTCCTTCGAACGGATGACGATCATCGGCGGCCCCGCCCCTGCCTCTTCCCTCAGCCCAGGACGGAGCGGATGGAGGCCAGGACTTCCCCGGCGGCGGCGGCGCCGTCCACGTCGCGCAGCAGCCCCTCCCGCCGGTAGTACTCGATCAGGGGCGTCGTCTTGGCGGCGTACTCCTCGAGGCGGTGGCGCACCGTCTCCTCGCAGTCGTCGTCCCTCTGGTAGATCTGGCCCGAGCACTCCCGGCACTCCTCGCCCACCGGCTCCGGGTCGAAGTGGACGTTGTGGATGACGCCGCACTCGCGGCACACCCGGCGCCCGGAGATGCGCCTGATCAGCGCCTCGTCCGGCACGTTCACGTTGACCACGTGGTCGACGGCCCGTCCCTGCCCGGCCAGGATTTCCTTGAGGGCGTCGGCCTGGGCGACGGTGCGGGGAAAGCCGTCCAGGATGAACCCGGGCTCGCAGTCGGGCCTGCGCAGCCGGTCCGCCACTATGTCGATGACCAGCTGGTCCGGCACCAGCTCCCCGCGGTCCATGTACTCCTTGGCCTTGCGGCCCAGTTCCGTCCCGGCCTTGACGTTCTCCCGGAAGATATCCCCGGTGGAGATGTGCGGGAGTGAATAAGCCTCGGCCAGGCGCACGGCCTGGGTCCCCTTGCCCGCCCCGGGCGGGCCCAGCATTATCAGGTTCATGCGGCCGTCCCTTCTCTCATTTCAGGAACCCTTCGTAGTGGCGCATCTGCAGCTGGGACTCGATCTGCTTCATGGTCTCCAGGGCCACCCCCACGATGATCATGATGGAGGCGCCGGCGAAGGGGATCTCCCTCGTGCCGTAAAAGTAGAAGAGGACCATGGGCAGGATGGCGATGGCCGCCAGGGCCAGCGACCCCGGCAGGTTGATGCGGTTGAGCACCTTGGATATGTAGTTGGCGGTGGGCGCCCCCGGCCGGATGCCGGGCACGAAGGCCCCGTACTTCTTCAGGTTCTCCGCCTGGGTGAAGGGGTCGAAGACGATGTAGGTGTAGAAGTAGGCGAAGAAGACGATGAAGGACGGGAAGATGATGAAGTAGGGCAGGCCGGTCTGCAGCCACTGCGCGAAGCCCTGAAGGGAGGGGATGAACTGGGCGAGCATAGCCGGGAAAAAGATGACCGACGAGGCGAAGATGATGGGGATGACGCCGGAGGTGTTGATCTTCAAGGGGATGTAGGTGGAGCCGCCCATGGTCATGCGGCGGCCGCGCACCTGCTTGGCGTACTGCACGGGGATGCGCCGCTCGCCCTGGTCCAGGTAGACCACCCCCACCACCACCGCCACGGCGATGGCGGCGATGGCCGCGACCATCAGGGGGAAGTAATTGCGCACCGAGGCCTTGTCGATCATCACCTTCACCTCCCCGGGGATGCGCGAGATGATGGCGGAGAAGATGAGCAGGGACATGCCGTTGCCGATGCCCCGCTCGCTGATGAGCTCACCCAGCCACATCAGCAGGGCCATGCCCGCCACCAGGCAGGTGACGATGACGGTGCCCTTGAGCCAGGTGAACTCGATGATGCGGATGTACTCCTGGGAGCCGACGGTGCGCGGCTGGGCCAGCGAATATACCAGGCCGATGGTCTGCATCAGGGCCAGCGCCAGGGTGGCGTAGCGGGTCACCTGGGTGATCTTCTTGCGCCCCGACTCCCCCTCCTCCTGCCACTGCTTGAGCTTGGGGATGACCGAGATGAGCAGCTCCATGATGATGGAGGCGGTGATGTAGGGCATGATCCCCAGCCCGAAGATGGCCAGGTGGGCCAGGGCCCCCCCGGAGAACAGGTTGAGCAGGCCGAAGACCCCGCCGCCCTCGGTAATGTATTCGCGCAGGGCGTCCAGGTTGACCCCGGGCGACGGGATGGCGCACCCCAGGCGGTAGAGCAGGAGCATCAGCAGGGTGAAGGCGATCTTGTTCCGGAGATCGGAGATGGCGAAGACGTTGCGGAGGGCCTTGAGCAACCTAGACCACCTCTGCGCTCCCCCCGCGGGCCTCGATCTTGGCGACCGCCCCCGCGGTAAAGGCCTGGGCCTGGACCGTCAGCCTCTTTTCCAGCTCGCCCGACCCCAGGATCTTCACGTCCCTAGCGGCCTCCCTGATCAGCCCCCGCTCCTCGAGGGCCTGCGGGCCGACCATCTCGCCGTCGGCGAAGACGTTGAGCTTCTCCACGTTGACCAGTTGGAACTCCCGGCGGCTGCGCGGCTTGAACCCCTTGAGCTTGGGCACCCGGCGCTGCAGCGGCATCTGGCCTCCCTCGAAGCCCTGGCGGATCTTGCCGCGCGCCTTCTCGCCCTTGGTGCCGCGCCCGCAGGTCTTGCCGTGGCCGGAGGAGCGCCCGCGCCCCACCCGCTTGCGCTTGCGCGTGGAACCGGGGGCGGGCTTTAAGTCCTGGATCTTGAAGGTCATCGGGAATCACCCTCGATCTCTTTTTCGCCGCTTGCGGCCGCCGCCTGGCGCCCCGGCTTCCCGGACGCGCCGTCCAGGGCCTCCACCGCCACCAGGTGGCTGACCCTGGCGGTCATGCCCCTGACCTCCGGGCAGTCCTCCTTGATGACGGTGTGGTTGATGCGCTTGAGCCCCAGGGCGCGCAGGGTTCCCCGCTGCTTGGGGGGCCTGCCGATAGAGCTCTTGACTTGGGTTATCTTCAGACTCGACACTGGCCTACTCCTTCAGGTTTTCCGGGCTCACCCCGCGCAGGCGGGCCAACTCGTCCCGGCGCTTCAGCGTCTGCAGGCCGGCGAAGGTGGCCTTGACCACGTTGATGGGGTTGCGCGAGCCGTAGGACTTGGTGAGGATGTCCTGGATGCCCGCCAGCTCCAGCACCGCGCGGACCGGCCCGCCGGCGATGACGCCGGTGCCCTCGCGGGCCGGCTTGAGGAGCACCCGGGACGACTCGTACCTGCCCTCCACCTGATGGGGGAGGGTGGTGCCCTGCGTGGGCACCTTGTACAGGCTGCGCCGGGCTCTCTCGGCGCCCTTCTGGATGGCCGCGGGGACCTCCCGGGCCTTGCCGTAGCCGTAACCAACCAGGCCGGCGCCGTCGCCCGCCACCACCAGGGCGGTGAAGCTGAAGCGGCGCCCGCCCTTCACCACCTTGGCCACCCGGTTGATGTCGACCACGCGCTCCTCCAGCTCCAGGCCGGCAGGATCGATCTTGCTCATGCTCACCTCCACGTCGTCTCACACGTTGTAGTCAATCGTCGCTCCCTAGAAGAGCAGCCCCGCTTCCCGCGCGCCCTCGGCCAGGGCCTTGACCCGGCCGTGGTAGAGGTTGCCGCCGCGGTCGAAGACCACCGCCTCGATGCCGGCCGCCCGGGCCCGCGCGGCGACGGCCTTGCCCACCTCGGAGGCCTGCTCCGTCTTCTTTTTGCCCGCCACCTCCAGGGACCCCTCCATGGAGGAGGCGGCCGCCAGCGTGCGGCCCGAGGCGTCGTCGACGATCTGGGCGTAGATGTGGCGGTTGCTGCGGAAGACCGAGAGGCGGGGCCGCGCGCCCGTCCCGGCCACCTTCTTGCGCACGCGCCTCTTGCGGCGGTCCTTCAGCTGCTGTTTGTAACTGCCGTGCTTCATCTCAAAAATCAACTCCATGCTCCTCTAGCCGACGCTCTTCCCGGCCTTCTTGCGCACCTGCTCTCCCGCGTAGCGGATGCCCTTGCCCTTGTAGGGGTCGGGCTTGCGCAGGGCGCGGATGTCCGCGGCCACCTGCCCCACCTTCTGCTTGTCGATGCCGTGTATGCGGATGCGGGTGGGCGTCACCAGCTCGAAGCTGACCCCTTCCGGGGGCTTGATCACCACGGGATGGGAGAACCCCAGGGCCAGCTCCAGGTTCTCCCCCTGCAGGTTGGCGCGGTATCCCACCCCGTGAATCTCCAGGTTGCGCTGGAAGCCCTGGCTGACCCCCTCGACCATGTTGGCCACCAGGGTGCGGGTGAGCCCGTGCAGGGAGCGGTGTTCCCGCGAATCGGATGGGCGCCTGACCGTGAGCACGTCCCCTTCCAGCTCCAGGACCATCTCCGCCGGCACCACCGTCAAGAGGGTGCCCTTGGGGCCGGTCACCGTGACCGTGCGCTCCTCCACGAGTACCTGACAGCCCGCCGGTATCTGCACGGGCATCTTGCCGATTCTGGACATCTTCTCCTCCCGGTCCTTCCTGCTCTCTTAAGGGGACGCCCCTCCCCTACCAGACGTAAGCGATCACCTCTCCGCCCAGGTTCATCCTGCGGCACTCCTTGTCGGTCACGATGCCCTTGGAGGTGGAGACGATGGCTATGCCCATCCCCCCCAGCACCCGCGGCAGGTCGGCGCTCTTGGAATAGATGCGCAGGCCGGGCTTGGAGATGCGCTTGATCCCGCTGATTACCTGCTCCTTGTTGGGCCCGTACTTCAAGGCGACCTTCAAGCGGTTGAAAGCCCCGCCCGCCACCACCTCGTAACCGCGGATGTAGCCCTCGCTCTCCAGTATCTTGGCGATCTCTTCCTTGGCCTTGGAATAGGGCATCTCCAACTCCTCGTGGTGCGCGGAGTTGGCGTTCCTTATCCTGGTCAACATGTCTGCGATCGGATCCGTCATGGTCATCTAACCGTTACCCCCTACCAGCTGGCTTTCTTGACGCCCGGGACCTCGCCGCGATGCGCCATCTCCCGCAGGCATATCCGGCACAGCCCGAAGTCGCGGAAGTACCCGCGCGGCCTCCCGCAGCGGCTGCAGCGGTTGTAGGACCGGGTGCCGAACCTGGCCGGCCGTCCCTGCTTGGCGATCATCGATTTCTTTGCCATACCCTCCTCCTCACTTCTCCTTAAAGGGCATGCCGAACCTCTTGAGCAAGGTCAACGCCTCGTGGTCCGTCCTGGCCGTGGTGACGATGGCCACGTCCATCCCCCGGACCTTGTCGATCTTGTCGTAGTCTATCTCCGGGAAGACCAGCTGCTCGTCCAGGCCGAAGCTGTAATTCCCGCGCCCGTCGAAGGAGTTGGGATCGAGCCCCCGGAAGTCGCGCACCCGCGGGATGGCCAGGGACATCAGGCGGTCCAGGAACTCGTACATGCGGTCGCCCCGCAAGGTCACCTTGCAGCCCACCGACATCCCCTCGCGCAGCTTGAACCCGGCGATGGACTTCCTGGCCCGGCAGAGCTTGGGCTTCTGGCCGGTGATGATGCCCATGTCGGTCATGGCCGCGTCGATGGCCTTGGGGTCGTGCGCGCCCTCCCCCACCCCCATGTTGACGACGATCTTCTCCAGGCGGGGAACCTCCATGTCGTTGCGGTACCCGAACTCCTGCCTCAACTGCGGCAGGAGCTCCGCGCGGTACCTTTCCTTGAGTCTAGGTGTCATCGTCTACCTCTTCTTCTAATACCTCTATCCGTTCCCGGACCCTATTCCTGCTCGGCGCCGCACTTGCGGCAGACCCGCTTCTTGGCCCCGGACTCGTCCACCAGGTACGCGACCCGCACCACCTTGCCGCAGCCGCCGCACACCAGGCCGACGTTGGAGGCGTTGATGCGGGCCTCCCGGTGGATGATGCCGCCCTGGGGGTTCTCCTGCGAGGGGCGCGTGTGGCGCTTGATCACGTTCACGCCCTCCACGATGACCCGGTTCTCCGCCGGATAGGCCTTGAGAACCCGGCCCTGCTGGCCCCGGTACTTGCCGGTCAGCACCTCAACCTTGTCGCCCTTCTTAACCTTCAGACCGCCCATCTCTTCCTTCTCTCCTCGCGTCTCACAGGACCTCTGGGGCGAGCGAGACGATCTTCATGAACTTGCGGTCGCGCAGCTCGCGGGCCACCGGCCCGAAGATGCGGGTGCCGCGCGGGTTGAGCTGTTCGTTGATGAGGACCGCCGCGTTCTCGTCGAACTTGATGTAAGACCCGTCGGGGCGGCGTCGCTCCTTGCGGGTGCGCACCACCACGGCCTTGACGATGTCCCCCTTCTTGACGGCGCCCCCGGGGATGGCCTCCTTGACCGTGGCCACCACGATGTCGCCCACGTAGGCGTAACGCCGCTTCGACCCCCCGGTGATGCGGATGAGGAGGATCTCCTTTGCGCCGGTGTTGTCCGCCACCTTAAGCCTCGACTCTACCTGAACCATACCGCTCCTCCTGCCTCTTCAAGCAGGCGGGATCACTTGGCTTTCTCCACGATCTCCACCAGCCTCCAGTTCTTGTCCCTGGAGAGCGGGCGGGTTTCCATGATGCGAACCACGTCTCCCACCGCACAGGCGTTCCGCTCGTCGTGCGCCTTGTACCTTTTAGTGCTCCTGACTATCTTCTTGTACAGGGGGTGGGGCTTGCGGGTCTCCACCGCCACCACCACGGTCTTGTCCATGGCGCTGGACACCACCGTCCCCTGCATGACCTTTCTGACCGCGTTGCGCTTGGTCATCTCGCGAATCTCCTCCCCTGCTCCATCCCTAGACCCGTTCGCCCTCCAGCTCCCGCTCCCGGAGGATGGTGAAGATCCTGGCTATGTCCTTCTTCACTTCCTTGATGCGGCTGGTGTTGTCCAACTGCCCGGTGGCCGACTGGAAGCGCAGGTTGAAAAGCTCCTCCTTGGCGTCCCGCGCCTTCGCGTTCAGCTCCTCCTCGGAGAGCTGGCGCAGCTCCTCCGTCTTCATCCTCAATCACCACCCCAGGACTCGCGCTTTATGAACCTGCACTTGATGGGGAGCTTGGTGGCGGCCAGCCGCAAGGCCTCCTTGGCCACCGGCTCGGGCACGCCCGAGACCTCGAACATGACCCGCCCGGGCCTGACCACGGCCACCCACCTGTCCGGGGCCCCCTTGCCGCTCCCCATCCTGGTCTCGGCGGGCTTCTTGCTGACGGGCTTGTCCGGGAAGATGTTGATCCACACCTTGCCGCCCCTGCGCATGTGCCTGGTCATGGCGATGCGGGCGGCCTCGATCTGCCGGTTGGTGATCCAGGAGGGTTCCAGGGCCTGCAGGCCGTAGTCCCCGAAGTTGACCTTGGTGCCGCCCTTGGACATGCCCTTCATGCGGCCCCGCTGGACCTTGCGGTGTCTTATCTTCCTCGGCATCAACATGCCGCTATACCTCCTCTTGCTCTTCCGCTCCCCCGCCGGAGGGGGCCTCGGGGGCCTCGGGGGCCTCCTCCTCGGGGGCGGGCGGCGCGGCCGCCTCCACGGCCTCCGGCTCCAGCGCCTCCCCGGCGCCGGCCGCCCGGACGCGGGGCGCGGGCGCCTCGACCT
>CAZETE010000015.1:0-45121 GCA_964515075.1 uncultured Actinomycetota bacterium
TTGATGGCAAAGGAGGCGCTCAGGGTGTGGTCGGCCGCGACGTCCGTGAAGTCCCAGGAAGCCACCGGGCCCACCGAGACCCCGTCCACCAGCACGTCGGCTATGTGCCAGCCGGTGTCGGGGGTGATGGCGTAGGCCTGGTCGGCCCCGTAGTCCACGGTGGTGGCGCCGGGCGGGGTGATGGTGCCGGAGCCGGAGGCCGAGGCGGTCAGGGTGTAGGTGTTGATCTCGAACGCCACCACTACCGCATGGTTGACCGTCACGCTATTGATCACGTAAGGGTCCGCTATGGTGGCCGGTGTCCCGTTGTCGGTGATGGAAGCGATGTGGTATCCGGTATCTGGTGAAATGGAGATGCTGGCATTGCTTCCATAGTCCACATGCTGGGTAACAGGACTCACACTCCCGTGCCCACCTGAGACGGAGGCCGTCACAACAGGCCTTATTACTACTGACACCTCACCGTACGCTCCCCCGTCAGCCGTCCCCCGAACCGTCGCCGTGCCCGGGACTGTCCCTGTCAGGTAAGTGGTCACCTGACCATTCGCATCGGTTGTCCCGGAGACCGATGAAAGGCTCCCCAAGGTGGTGGTGAAATCGATGTTGTACCCCGGGCCCACCGGGTTGCCGTTGATGTCTCGCGCCGTTGCCACGATAATGCTCTGGGTGGTCCCGTCGGCGTTGATGGTTCCCGGCGTGGCTGTCAATGTCACGCTGTACGCGCGCGGCGTCACCGTTACGGAAGAAGTATCGTTGGCCGGGTTGGGATCGTACTGGTCGAGTGCCGTTATCGAGGCAGTGTTGGTGTGGTTGCCGCCTGAGTTCACCACCGCCTGGAAGGTCAAGTTGGCTGATGCGCCCGAGGCCAGTTCGTTCTGCGTCCATGTCAAGGTGGGTGCCCCTGTATCGCTCCTGGAATCGCCTCCAGCGATGGAGCCCGCCACATAGGTGTAACCTGCGGGCACCGCGTCAGTCACGGTTATCTTGTGCGCCTTGTCGGGCCCGCTGTTGGTTAGGGCGATCGTAAACGTTACGGTCGATCCTATGTAAGGGGTGGAGTTGTTGACCGTCTTGGAGACTTCGAGGTCGCACGTCCCGATAACCGCGTTGTACGGCTCCGAGAAGTCATAAGGCTTGTAGGATAGGGTGACCGTCGGCCCAAAGAGGTTTCCGGTAGTTACGTCCAGCTCCCGCAGTTGTGATGTATTGTTGTTGCCCGCGAACACCCTTCCCGAGACCATCTCGCCGAGTTGATACGTATTCCAGGTCGGAGTGGTGCTGATGCGGGTGAAGACTCCGCTGACCAAGTTGTATGACCACCACCACCCGGAATTGCTGAAGCCCGTTGAGCCATACAATATCTTGCTGTTCCCGCTGCGCTTGACTATCAAGTCGCCGAAGGACCCGAACTGGGCCGAGGTGTAACCTGAAACGGTCGTGAGGTTAAGCCTGACGTAACTGGTAATGGCAGTCCCAGCCGCATTCAGGGTACAGTCGTAGACGTCGTACATGTTACCGCTGCCGTCTTCCGGGCCCACATACAGGTGCCCGTCCATGTAGGCCCCACCGGCACCCTCCAGATTGCCCACGTTGGCTGGAAAGATCCCGGTGAAGTCCCGCAAAGTATGGAAGGCGCCGGCCCCCGTACCTTCTGCAGGGTTCCAGTAGTACATGACCTTGCCTCTGCCGTAATAGCTTAGTCCGCCGTTATCGGCGTTGGCTGCCATGGAATTGACGTTGCCGCCCTGCGGCGTCCTGGCAGCCAGCGTGCTGGCGCCGTCCGGAAGATGGGTGCTGTAGATCCTCCCACTAGTGTTGCCGCCGTAGATGTAGCTTCCCGCCAGGTCGTTGGCGATCTGCCACGTGCGCCTCTCGTATTCGTCCCCGACCTTCAGCGATCCCACAGCAAAGAAGTCCGGCGAAGTCACCGGGGTCTCATAGTCATAGATGAAGGTTGCGGCCTCTCCCGCCCGCCAACTGCCGTTCCAGACGATGAGCTTCGCCACACCACCCTCGCCGCCACCAAAATCCGCGGCAGGCGTCACGTTGGTCACGTCGAAACTCGCCGGCACCACGTCAATGACATCGCCCGAATAGTCCTGATTGAACTGCACTTCAACGATCATGGGAGTCGGGCCGGCGGGGTAATTACGGGTGGCCGACGTCCTCTTCACCATGAACGGGACATCCTTTGCCTTCCCGAACACCTTGACGAAAGAGGTCATCGAGCGAGTGCCGTTGGCGTGGGTAGCCGTCAGGTCCAGTTGGTACTCACCGGCCTGGCTAAACTGATAAGAAGTCCGGTAGTCCGGCTCGATGAAGCCCACTTCCTTGACGCCGCAGGTGCCGGTGGCCGACACCTGCAGAGTTTCCTCCGCACCGTCCGGAGCAGTCACCTTCAACTCAACCGCTGCGTCCCCTACGATGTCCCCGCGGTCGTCCAGAACCCCGATGTGGATGTCCGCCGTCTGACCGGCCACGTAGACGTCCTGATCGGTGTTGAGGGCCAGCACTCCCCAGGCAAAGTCCTGCTCGAATTCGCTCACCACCCCGGTGATGGGGTTATCAACGGTAATCCTGGCCTTGTACAAACCGGGCGTGAAGCGACGGAGGGGCTCGATGACCATGACCACCGAGCCCGCCTGGAAACGGATGTTCTCCTCGGGGACCTCGAAATCCCCGCCATACCTGTCCGTCACCGTCACCCTGAGGATTCTCAGCTCCGCGCCATCCTCTTCCGCCACCGATCCTGCTTGCTTGATGCCATTCCCGGCCAGGACCCCCGCGATTATTCCGTCGACGTCCTTCCTTGAGATCTCTTTCTCGGCGGCCGCCACCCCCGCAACCTCGTCGATTATTTGTCTCTGGACGCTTCCCGGAAGGGGCTTTTCGCCCGTACCTGCCACCCTCTCCAGATCGGCCGGCTTGGTGGAGACGTACAGCAGGGCGCGGTAAGCCTCCTCGAGTGACAACTCCTCACCTTCGCTGCGGTTGGAGAAATCTAGGTCGGCCAACTTGATGGCGATGTCCCCCGGCGCCACGCCGGGTGCATTGGCCAGCAGCATGGTCGTAAGCGAGCCGCTGCCCAGCGCGCCTGCCATGACGGCAGTCCCGCGGGCCGGCGCTTTGATGGCGCCATCGACCCCGGAAGAAGAGACACTGGTGCCTCCGGCGATAGAAGCCACTAGCGGAGACAACTGGGAAAAGATCATGATAATGGCTGCCAGCAGGACTACCATGGTTCCTGCGGGCTTGGTTCGGGTTTTCGTTCTCACTTCTCGCCTCCTGTTATCGCCTGCTGAGGGGACTATCCTTCAAACCACAAAAACACATATGCATCTGAAGCCATTATGATGAGGCTCATCGGCCCGCTCTTCCTCATTGATGGAAATCATGGTCAGCTCGACCTCAAGGGCGGGCGGCGCAGGATTGATCTATAGTCAAATAACCCATCTGAGCATGGGTTATTGCCACGGCTTGAAGGTCTGCCGGCATGAACCGGCTCAGCCCCGGTCTTCTATTTCACAGAATGCGTCAGCTCACGGGAGGCCTGCGGTCCGCCCAGGGGCGCGCCTCCTCCAGCTGCGCCGCCAGGCGGAAGAGGATGGCTTCGTCCCCGAAGCGCGCGGCAAAGTGGGTCCCGACCGGCAGTCCCGCCTCGTTCCAGAAGAGGGGCACGCTCATGGCCGGCTGGCCGGTGACGTTGCACAACGGCGTGAAGGGCACGAACCCGGCCGCGCGGACGATGCCATACAAGGGGTTATCCGGCGGGGACTCGAAGGTGCCCAGGGGCACCGGGGGTTCCGCCAGGGTGGGGGTGAGCCACAGGTCGTACCGCTGCATGAACCGCGCCACCTCGCGGGAGATCCGCTGCAGCAGGCTGACGGCCAGCAGGTAGGCCGGGGCGCCGGTGGACTCCCCCATCTCGCGCAGGGCCCACGACAGCGGCTCCACCAGCTCCGCTTTCGGTTCCTTTCCGGTGGTCAAGGCCATGCCGTCGATGCTCCAGGCTATCCCCGTCGCCCACAGCGTCATAAAGGCCGGGGTCAGCATCTGACCGTCGACGGCCGGAGCGTCTTCCGCCAGGTCGTGCCCGAGGTCGGAACAGAGCCCGGCCGCGTCCTCCACCGCCTTCACGCAGTCCCCATGCACCGGGCTTCCCGTCAATGACCTGGTGGTGAAGGCGATGCGCAGCCTTCCGGGATCGGCGCCCACTTCCTCGAGAAACGGGCGGGCCGGCGGCGGGGCCCAGTAGGGGTCGCCCGAGTCCGGCCCCGAGGTCGCGTCCAGCAGCGCTGCCGAGTCCCGCACCGAGCGGGTGACGGCGTGCTCGACGATGAGGCCGCCCATGACGTCTCCAAGGGGGGGGCCCGAGGGATTGCGCGCCCGGGTGGGCTTGAGCCCGAAGACGCCGCAGCAAGATGCGGGTATGCGGATGGAGCCGCCCCCGTCGTTGGCGTGGGCCATGGGGACCATCCCGGCGGCCACCGCCGCCGCCGACCCCCCGCTCGACCCGCCGGTGGTCCTCCCGGTATCCCAGGGGTTGCGGCAGGCGCCGTAGAGGTGCGGCTCGGTGGTGGGCAGGATGCCGAACTCCGGCGCGTTGGTCTTTCCCATGATGACCAGGCCCGCCCGCTTCTGCCGCGCCACCAGTTCGCTGTCCTGCTCGGGGACGAAGTCCTTGCAGAAGGCGGAGGCGCTGGTGGTGGGCACTCCCTCGAGGTCCGCCTAGATCTCCTTTAAAAGAAAGGGGACCCCGGTGAAAGTACCCTGGGGCAACCCGCCCCGCGCCGCCTCGCGGGCCCGCTCGAACAGGGGCGCGACCACGGCGTTGATCCGGGGGTCGAGCCGCTCGATGCGCTCGACGGCCGCCTCCACCAGTTCCTCCGCCTTGACCTCCCCGTTCCTGACCAGCGCCGCCTGGGCGGTGGCGTCCATGAAGGCGAAATCGTCTGCGCCAGCCATCTTCAACCCCTTTCCACGCGCTCCGGATGACATACACTATTATCCCCATCTAACGGGCGAGCGAACCAGGGGTCATACGGCGTGTCGCCCATTGACAAACCGCCCTGCCTGAACCATATTTCTATGGAGCCTGAGGAGGAATTACGGCCGCCCCTCAAGCCATACGGACAGGGAGGTGCGCATGGGCGAGAAGTGGGACGCCATCGTGGTAGGAGCCGGCGCGGCGGGCCTGACCGCCGGGACCCTGCTGGCTAGGGAGGGCAGACGCACCCTCATCGTCGAAAGGGGCGACCGGGTCGGCGGCCGCGCCCTGACTTTCGAGGGAGAGGAAGTCTCGGCCAACGGGCCGGGATGGTACGAGCGGCTTCTCGCGGACCACTACTCCTACCTTGCGGCGGCCGACCCGGTCATAGGCAAGATGGCCGGCAAGGGGCTCTTGCAGGGCTACTCCCTGGACCTCGGCCGTCACGCCCCGGCATGCGCCGACGCGGGCTCCTTCTCCCTGCTCAAGGAGCTCATCGGAAGCCCCGTCCGGCAGCCCTACGCCGCCGGGCCCTGCAAGACCGGGACCTGGTTCGACGGAGCCCTTCTGAAGGACGCAGCCGGGGTCCACGGCAAGGCGGACCCGGCATTGACGGCCGAGCTCGAGGGGCTGGGACTGTCCTTCTCCGCCCTCTTCGGCGGTTGGAACGGCTTGACCCCCCAGGAGCTCGGCGCCCTCGAAGGGACCTCCCTCCACGACCACCTGGCCGGCATCGGCTTTGACCGCAGCGAGATGGCCTATGCCGTAGCCAGGTGCTTGGGCACCCTGGTCACCTCCATCAACAACCCGCACGACATATGCGCCGGCGAGGTCGTCGAGCGCCTCTCCCGCCTTCACGCGGCGGCGGCTCGTCCGCAGGGGGAAGCGGCGCCTTCCGCAAGCTCCCCGGAAGACGTGGCGGCCGGCTGGGCGGCGGAGGTGGCCGGGCGCTTTGCCGAACTCGGCGGGGTCCTACGGCTGGGCGCGGCGCTCAAGAGCATCGAGATAAGGGACGGCAGGGTCGCCGGGGTGGTCATCGAGACGGGTGAGGATGAGGAGGAGTCGCTGGATGCTTCGGCCGTCGTCTTCACCCCTCCCGTCCCCGACCTCTTCACCTACGCGCCCGAGTCCCACTTTCCCGCAGATTTCGTCTCGCGGGTCAACCAGCTCTCCGGCTACGGCAGCATCGCCCCCTGCTTCGGCTTGAGCGACCTGGTCATCCCGGACGACCACGCCGAGCGGCTGATCAACACGGCCTGCGTGGTCAGCCGGAAGGAGGGGTTCGACTGGGACATCTACATGTCCTGGCGGGTCCGGTCGTACACCGACGCGTCCTGCGCCCCTGCGGGCAAACACCTTCTCACCGCCTACCTGCCGGTCAGCGAAGCGGAGGCGCTCAACCCTCCGAAGGTCGCCAGGATAATCGCCGCCATTCCCGTCTTTCTCGAGTCAGCCTACCCGGAGTTCCTCGATACCGTCGAGTGGGAGCTCTACCCGGTCTGCTGGAAGGCGATGGGCGCGGTGGTGAGCGTCGACCAGCCGGAACGCCTCAAGGTGGAGGTGAAGGCCCCGGGGGTGGAGGGGCTCTTCTTCGCCGGAGACACGGTCAGATGCCGCGGGGCCGGCGTGGACTGCTCCTGCTCGAGCGGCATCCTCTGCGCCTCCGCCGTGACCGGGACCGACTTCGGCGCACTCTGAGCCGGCCATCAAGGAGAGCCGGCCGCATCTTAAGGCCCGGCTCCGCGGGACCTCGGTCCTGGCCCGGGCGCGGCATATAGAAATGCAGGCCATCCGATATACCGTCTGACCTGCTCTTTTGCTGGTGGGCCCAGAGGGACTCGAACCCCCGACACGCGGATTATGAGTCCGCTGCTCTGACCAACTGAGCTATGGGCCCGGCATCACGGAAAGATTATAACACCTTTACGCGTCACCAATGGATGGCGGCGGATCGGGCGGCGAGCCGGGTCCGCCGAGCTCCCGGGCCCGGCCCTCGCGCCGGCTGACCGTCAGCACCGCCAGCGCTATCAGCAGCATCAGGGCCGCGGCAAAGGCGATTATCCCCAGCGCCGTCCAGTTGACGCCCTTGGAACCCTCAGGGCTTACCGCCGCTTCGGGGTGCCGCTCAAGGACTTCCTGCAGTCCCGGGCCCCTGCCCCCGAGGGCCCCCAGGGCGGCCGTCAGCCCGTCCCGGCCGTCCGACAACAACACCAGGGTCTCCACCCCTTCCAGGCCCAGGGCCAGGCCCCCATCCTCACCGGCGTCCCAGCGGGCCCAGCCCTCCTCCATGTCGAGCGAGCCCCTCTCCAGGCCATACCGCTTAAGGGCATACTGCCCGAAGAGGCCCGCGAACTCCTCGGCCTCGGCCTCGTCGTCCCAGGTCAGATCGATGACCAGGAGGCTCTCCGAGCTCTTCGCATCGGTATAGAAGCGGTACTGGCACCCTCCCCACCCGTCAGCGCCCCGTTCAGAATCGTGGTCGGACAGCTCCGTCATCAAGAGCTCCGCCACGTCGAACTCCCCCATGACGTTGGTGTCCGCCAGCTTCCACCCCTCCCCCAGCGCGGAGGCGATGTCGGGACACTCCACCTGGTCCGGGGCCTCCCCGGAGAAGTACTTCTCCGGGTGCATGACCTGCTCGGTGGAGGCCGGGGGGTTGGCGTAAGCCGCGTCGACGGACGCGAATCTCCCCCGTTTGTAGAGCTTCCTGACGAAGGCTTCCCCTTCGGTGTAGGGAAAGAGCAGGCTGTCCCGGATGTAGCGGGGGGCCGCGTCGAACTCGTCCGTCTCGACGTCCCCGTATTCCCCCATCATCCCTAGAAGGTCCTCGTAGCTGAAGGTCTCCTGGAACCGGGTCATGGTGAGCGTAGCGTCCCCCTCAATGAGGCAGGTGGCGGCGAAATCCGCATCCAGGTTGGTGCTGTCCGGGTTGTCGAAGGGCGGCTGGTCCAGGTGGTAATGCTGGTCCTGCAGGGCGTGGGTCAACTCGTGACTCAAGAACAGCTTGTCCATGGCGCTCATCTCCTTCTTGTCGGAGATGATGGCCAGGTACTTCTCCTCCGGGTCGTAGAACCCGGCGATCTGTTCAGTGTAGAGCCTCAGCATGATATCGTAGTAATCGTCGTCTTGCTCGAGAAAGCCCAACAGCTTGAGGAGAGCCTGGTCCCTGGCCCAATCCTCCTCCGTCATATCCTTGTTGAGGTCCTCGATGAGTTTCCGCTCCAGTTCCTCGACGGTCATGAACCGGACGTCGATGGGCTCAAGCTCGGCCAGCCCGCGTATCTCAACGGTCTCCCGCTTAACTTCCTCGATGGCCTCCAGGGTCCCCGGGGACAGGGCCAGGACCGCCGGAGCCATCAGCGACAGGGCCAGCAGCGCCGGAGCGACGACGCGGAATATCCTTCTCATGCCCACTCCCTTCATCGAGGTTTATCCTTAAGACGATTAAACCACGGAAAGGTGACGCCGTGCCGTCATCGCGCGCTCCCGGCCTCGCCTTCCCCCAGGCCCGCCTTGTCGCACCACCCCTCTATGACGCAGGCACCGCATCGCGGCTTGCGGGGGGCGCAGACCGCCCTCCCGTGCGAGATGAGATTGAGGTGGAGGCGCCCCTTGAGCTCGTCGGGTACCGCCGCGTCGAGGATGATGTGGGCCTGCTCCAGCCCGGCGCGCGGGGGCACCCATCCCAGGCGCCGGGTCACCCGGTAGACGTGCGTATCCACCGGGAATACCGGCCTCGAGAAGTAGAAGGTCAGCACCACGCTGGCGGTCTTGCGCCCCACCCCCGGCAGCGAGAGCAGGAAGTCGAGGATGCGCCCGGTCTCCCAGGAGCCGAGCTCTCCCAGGTCGAGGCGGCCCAGCCTCTCCCGGACCATCTCCAGCACCCGCTGAATCCGCTCGGCCTTGATATTTGAGATGCCCCCGGGGCGGATGGCCTCCTCGATCACAGCGGTATCGGCCTCCAGCACCTCGGCCCAGGTGGGCAGGGCCTGCTTGAGCCGGGCGAAGGCTCGATCGGAATTGACGTCGCTGGTGTTCTGGGAAAGGATGGTCAGGACCAGTCCGTCGAGGGGTTCCCCTACCCCGCGCAGGCCGTCACGACTGCCGTATTCCTCCGCCAGCCTGCCGTCTACGGCCCGGACGATCCTCTCCGCGGGCACCAGTGACCCGTTACTTGGCCTTCTTGGCCGCAGGTTTCTTGGCCGCAGGCTTCTTGGCCGCGGGCTTGACGTCCTCCTGCCGCTCAAAACTCGATCCGGCGTCGCATTCCGGGCACTTCTTCGGCTTGCAGCGGGAATCCCGCACGTACCCGCACTTCGAACAGACCCACTCCGCCAACTCGCACCTCCGTTCATCCCATGGCCGCTCGTCGCGTATCTCGCGCCTATTATAACCGACTCGCAGGCGGATAAAACTTGTTAAGACGTTCGGCGTGGCTTATAATTCTTTAGCTGACGACCTTCCCCGGTAGCTCAACCGGTAGAGCGGGTGGCTGTTAACCACTAGGTTGGGGGTTCGAGTCCCTCCCGGGGAGCCAGCATATCAAGCGGGAGTGTATGCTCCCGCTTTCTTTCTGCCTACAAGTCTTTGACAAGAAGCTTAATCCCTCTTGTATCTACTAGCTATATACTCATCTAACCAAGCACTGGTACTGCGCCACTGTCCGTCTGGGCCTTTCTGAGCCTTGAGACGCCCACGCTCCACTGCAGCCCTAAGCGTTGTTACTCCCCGTTCTTTCGTTGCTAAAGCAGCAAGTGGGACTAACCTATTAGGTCCGGCTACGGCCGGTACGACGAAGCGGTAGAGGTTATCTGTTACAGCTCTGGCAATGAGTTCTCCTAGCGGCCCCGCATCTCCAGCATCTGCCTTGCGTAGTGCTTTCAAGTATCTGTTCCGATCCCTCTTATAAATCACCGCCGGTGGGTAACCACAACGCACCAGAATAAGGTTTAAGAGCAGCCGTCCCGTTCGTCCATTGCCATCCAGGAACGGGTGTATCCTTTCAAAGCTGCCGTGTGCCTCAGCAATGATCTCAATGGGATTTTCAATTTCTTCGATTACCGAAAGCGCTGATAACCAGTCCGACATTGCGGATTCGATCTCGACCCAGGGCAGAGGAGTCATACCGCCTGGGAATGGATTGATATCATGCTGCCGGAAGCTCCCCGGTCGCTCATCAGGGCTGGCGCTGGGATGGGGCTCTACCTCCCAAGCAGGCCCAAGGGCCAATTCGTGCACATGTCGGACCTCCGTGATACTGAGCAGTTCGCCAGGCCGCCACCCACTGGCTTCTAATGCCTGACCATAGACCCATTTCGCAGCATCGGCATAACCCTTTACCTCCAAGTACTCACTGAGGTCTTTGTTTCCAACGGCGAGTCCCTGCTCCAACAGGAGCTCGACCTGCTTAATGACAAGAGTATTTCCCTCGATCGCAGTGGAATGGTGCGCCTCCTGATACCAGATTGAAGTCCAAATGTCCTCTGCTTCAGTTGGTGAAGGCAGCCCGCCCATGCGTTCGTTAAGCTCTGCCACCGCCTCGTTCAATCGCTGGTATACTAATTCACGTGGGGGACGGCCCTTTCTAATAGTTTCGTGTTCCATGATATTTAATGTTAACACAACAATTATGGGTAACAAAAGGGGCGGCTCAAGCACCCTGGGATTATAATTTCCCCGCCCAGGCCATATACCTTGGTTCTAACCTCACCCACTACGGAGCATCAGCAGGACCGCGCGAGGCCGCACGGCCTCGCTCTTTGCTTGCCGGGCCCCGTCCTTCGGGTTGAGCCGCGGAGCCGCCGGCGCAGCGGTCATTGCTGCTCCCGCAGCGGGACTATTGACGCTCCCCGGAATGGCGTCTAAGATTTTTCTTGAGCCACTGCACGACGGAGTGTGCGCGAGGCGACATTGGCTTCGAAAGAACAGGTCTCCCCGTTTAACCCAAGCCGTGGAAAGGCGTAGCCGGCGGAGCGCGCAAGACGGCCGTCCCCCTCGGTTCGGGAGAATTGAGCGACGGCGGGCGGGGGGCCTCATCCGGGCGGTGCGTGGGCCGCAGGTAAGTTGCCGGGAAGCGATGAAGAGGTCAGGAGGCCGCGGTATGGTTGCAGAGGACTACAACCCGTTTGGAAACGCTCAGGCGCAGTTCGACAGGGTCGCCGACATCCTCCGGCTGGACGGCGGCCTCCGGGCCCTGCTGCGTGAGCCCATGAACGAGATGCATTTTTCCATCCCCGTCAAGATGGATGACGGCTCGACGCAGGTCTTCAAGGCCTTCAGAATCAAGCACAACGACGCCAGGGGCCCCGCGAAGGGCGGGATCCGCTTCCACCCCCACGAGACGGCCGATACCGTACGGGCGCTCTCCATGTGGATGACCTGGAAATGCGCCGTCGTCGACATCCCTCTGGGGGGAGGAAAGGGAGGCGTCATCTGCGACCCCCACAACCTCTCGGCCACCGAACAGGAGAGGTTGTGCCGCGGATACATCCGCCAGCTCTTCACCCAGCTCGGCCCGAACCTGGACGTGCCGGCGCCAGACGTGATGACCAACGAGCAGCATATGCTCTGGATGCTGGACGAATACGAGACGATTGCGGGCGGCAGGTATCCCGGCATGATCACGGGCAAGCCCCTGGGCATGGGGGGTTCCCTCGGGCGCACCGAGGCCACCGGCTTCGGCGTGATTTACGTGCTGAAGGAGCTGCTGCGCGAGACGGGGGTTCCGCTGGAGTCCACGACCGCCAGCATCCAGGGCTTCGGGAACGTCGCGGAGTATGCGGCACGCAAATACACCCAGCTGGGCGGCAGGGTGATTGCGGTGTCTTGCTGGGATCACGCGGACGCCAGGTCCTATACCTACCGGAAAGAGGACGGGTGCGACATCGATAAGCTCGCGGAGATCAAGGACGCTTACGGCAGCATCGACAAGAAGAAGGCCGAGTCGCTGGGGTGCGAGCTGCTTCCGGGCGACGAATGGATCAAGCAGGATGTCGACATCCTCATCCCTGCCGCCTTGGAGAACCAGATTACCCCCAAGGTGCTGCCGCTCTTATCGCCCGCGGTTAAGGTCATCTGCGAGGCGGCGAACGGCCCCACCACTCCCGACTGCGACCCTCTGATCTGCGAACGCGGCATCACCCTGCTGCCCGACTTCCTCTGTAATGCAGGCGGGGTGACCTGCAGTTATTTCGAGCAGGTGCAGTGCAACATGAACTACTTCTGGTGCGAGGAGGAGGTGCTCGGAAAGCTGGAGTCGAGCATGACCAAGGCCTTTCGCGGCGTCTACGAGCTCTCCCGGGAGAGGGACCTGTGCATGCGCGATGCCGCATACGTCATCGCGGTGAACAGAGTGGCGGATGCGGTGAGGCTGCGCGGCTGGGTCTAGGCGGAGCCTTGCGGGTTTTAAAGCCGGCATCGGCAGGGCGTGAGCCCGTGGATCCCCGAAATAGGCATCCCTGGATCTGCGCTGCCGATCAGATGCCGGCCCCGGTTATCGAGTACTCAAAGCCGTAGCCGTAGGCGCCGGCCGCCTGCTCCATCCAGCCCCTGATGGTGCCCCAGTCGAAGCTGTAGGAGTACTCCTTCCCGAAGAGCTCGGACTGCTCCGCGATGGAGCCCTCCCGGGGGCCCGCACCCGTCTTATAGGTTCCGGCCTTGAACCCGAACCCCGGGGAGATGTCGTCGGTGCCGCCGGATACCCCGGCGCCCGACTCCTTGAGCATCTCCGTGAACCGCAGCTTTGCGGCCGCGTCGTCCACCCTGAACTTCGCGACATACTCGAGCCTCTTCTTCGTCAGGAAGGCCTTGCGCTCCGCCACCACCAACCTAAGCGTCCAGACGCCCTTCTTCTCCTTGAGTTCCGCGCCGATCTGTGCCGCCATCCCCCTTATGTCCTCCAGCAAAGCCATGACCGCCTCCTTCCGGTGCCCGAGCACTCAACGCCAAGTATATCAGCTTCGCTCAAGGGAAAGAGCGGACGAATGCCGGCCGCCGCGCATCCGGATACCCGACGGCGCCGGCTGCGCCGGGGGTTTGCCGGCAAGCCTTATATCCAGTCCCGCCGGGCCATCCGGTCCATCAGCCACTTCCCCGCACCGGTCCTGTAAAGCCAGGGCAGGCCTTTCACCGCCAGGGGAACGTTGGCCACCTTCATCACTGCTTTCAGCTTGCCGAACCCGAGCCCGCGGTCCCCGGACATTCCGGAGAGCATCTCGAGGTAGTTGGCCGGCACGGGGGCGCCCCCCTTCTTCGGCACGAGGCTCGCCGCGCGCGGCTTGCAGGTGGAGACGCACAGGCCGCAGCCGATGCACCTGGCCGCGTCCACGCGCATGGCGCCTTCCTCTTCGATGATCGCGCCCGTCTGGCAGCGATCCAGGCAGGTGCCGCAGGCATTACAGAGCCCGGGATCGATGCGGGCCCGGCAGGCGGACCGGATCGCGTCGGCCGGACGCGGGTTCATCTTTAGGATGCGCAGCACCCCGCAGCAGTGACCGCAGCATAGGCAGACGTGGACGACGTCCCGGGAGTTGCTCGGAAGGAGCACGAAGGCCTCCCTCTCCGCCATATCGACGTATTCCAGGGCTTCGTCTATGGATATCTGCCTGCCCTTTCCGGTTTCGATGATGTAACGCGCGCCGATGCCGAAGGTGAGGCACCTCTCCTCGATCCTGCCGCAGTCGTCTCCCACCAGGGATCTCTCCTTGCAGCAGATACAGGGCATCACCGCGGCCAGTTTCTGCTTTTTTACCAGCTTCCTGGCCAGGTCATAGCTGGCCACCGAGGTCGTTGGGTCCAGTGCGGTCTCGACCGGTATTACCCTGAACTGCCGCAGCAGGCTCCGCTGGAAGTCGGCGTTGGGCCTCACGCACTCCTCCGTGAACTCCTCCATCAATCCGGCGAACGAATTATCGATGCTGTCCACCTGGTATTCGTATATCCCCAGGAGGAACTGGGCCGCCTGATAGAAGGTGTTCTTTCCGCTGCCTACGCTGAGGATGAGGCCGCGGCGGGCCATCGAGGCCAGCTTTTCAGCCGCCTCCGCCTCGGGCAAACCCCACCTCTCCGCGATAACCCCGACCGGTTCAGGGAGGTACCTCAGTTGCACGGCCAACTCCGCCTCCACCGGAGTGAACAGCTTCCGCAGAACCCTCAGTTCGACTCCGCTCTCGCTCGCCGGCAGGCCGGCGGGAAGCCCGTCAAGGAACTCCCGCAGCCGCTCGTACGCTTCTTCTTCGCTCTTCTCCGGCTCCATGGTTGTCCCCTTTGAACCCTGCTCCGACGTGCATCGCGATATGCGGGTTGTCTTGACCGCTTGCAAGATTTGCCGCCCTTCCCCTTCAAGGAGGATTCTACCCCTGCCGTCACGGCTCAAACGCGGTACGGTGTGCGCTTGCGGGGCCCTCCCCCTCCGCCGTCAGGGCCATCTATATGGCTCGAGGATGCCACGCTTCCCGCAAGGCCCCGCGCCGCCGGCGCCGTCTCCCCCGTCATCCATTCCACGGCATTATCCACGGAACCCTCCTGCGCTTATAATGGAAGGGTGAACGCGCCTTGCGGGAGTGCCGCTACTCGACAGGGAGGTCATGAGGTATGGGAGAAAAAGGCCTGTCTCGCTTTGAAGTGAGGAACGGCACCGCCGTCCTGTACATGGACCGGCCGCCGGTCAATGCCATCGTCATCGAACTCCTGGAGGACCTTTCCGAGGACCTGGACCGCCTGAAGGAGGATGCGGAGGTCCGGTCGGTCGTCCTCACCGGGGCCGGCCCTTGCTTCTCCGCCGGGCTGGACTTGAAGGTCATCCCCGGCTATGGAGACGGCGAGCAGCGCAGGCTGGTGAACTCCCTCAACGGCATGCTCGGTTCCCTTTACGGCTTCCCCAAGCCCACCGTGGCCGCCGTCAACGGCCACGCTATAGCGGGAGGGTTCTTCCCGGTCATCGCCTGCGACTCCCGCATCTGCGTCGATGCGGACTGCAGCCTCGGCCTGACCGAGGCCCGCATGGGCCTGACCTTCCCCCTGTCCTGCATGGAGTTGATCTGGATGGAGCTGTCCGGCCAGACGGCCCGCCGGGTATTTCTCAGCGGCCGCCTCTTCGACCCGCAACAGGCGCTTGCCATGGGCATCGTCGACGAGCTGCGTCCCGCCGCGGAGCTCATGCCGCGCGCCCTCGACGCCGCCGAAGAACTCGGCCGGCTGCCGCTGGGTGGCTACGGGCGGCTGAAGCGGCAGCTGCGGGAGGGGCCCCTGTCCCGCATCGAAAAGGCCTTCCGGGAGGGCACGGATCCCCAGATGGACGCCGGGTGGATGACCGACGAGGCCAGGGAGGCGGTGGATTCGCTCCTCCGCAGTATCACCTAGGGACCTCTACCCGCCGACGCTCGTTCCGCCGGATGGGGCGCGGGGCTCAGGCCCCGCGGCGCGGGGTGAAGACGAAGCGGCACTTCGGGGCGCCCTCCAGGACGGTCTCCTCTATGGTCATCTCCCCGCCCATCCTCTCGACGGTCATCCTGTCGATCTCCATGACCGCCCTGCACAAGGGGGCCTGGTCGGGCCGGCAGTAGCCGATGGGGCACTCCGGCCACAGCAGCACCACCCGCTCGCCGTTCGCCTCCTCCACCTCGCAGGCCACCCGCAGCAGCGAGGGGAACCTCATCCAGGAGGCGACGATCCTGACCGGGTCGCCCGCGTTATCGGCCCGCAGCCCCAGCACCCCTCCTTTCACCAGCGCGAAGGAGGAGAGCCGGGCGATACCCCGCAGCAGGGCCGGCCCCGCCAGGGGCAGGCCGTATATGAGAGAGAAGAGCCTGCCGAGCCTGCGGGAAGCGCCCTTGATCAACTCCTCGTAAAGCCCGTCCAGCCGCCGGAGCTCGCCTTCCAGCTCTTCCTTGCGCGAACGCCCGTCGGCCATCGTCAGGCGGTGGTCCGTAGCTGCCGGAGCTTCACGCGGCGCAGCATGTCGAAGATCTTGGCCACTCCGACGCCCGACGCCGTGGCGATGCGGGGAAAGAGCCGGCGATAATGCCACATCATGCGGCTGGGGAAGCCGGGTATGACCAGGAACTGCCCCCGCTCTATGGCATCGGCGGTATGATAGGCGATCCTCTCCGGTGAGTTGCTCAGGCTCTCCACGATCTTCCAGAGGAAGCTCATGGTCTTCTCTCCGCCGATCCGCTGGGGGAAGTCGCGGATGGGCATGGCCCGGGCCATCGGGGTGCTTACCGACCCCGGGCAGACCAGGGTTACGCCGACGCCGCGGCTCTTCAGGTCGAAGTAGAGCACCTCGGTAAACCCGCTCACCGCGAACTTGGAGGCGCAGTAGGGGGCCTGCCCCGGTATGGGGATGAGCCCGTCGATGGAGCCTATGTTCACGATGTGTCCCGAACCGCGCGCGACCATGGCCGGAAGGAAGGTGTCGATGATGTGCACCGGTCCCATCAGGTTGAGTTCGACCATGCGCGACCAGTCTTCGTAGGTGGTGGCGCTGACGTGCGCCACCAGGGTGATGCCTGCGCAGTTTACCAGCACGTCGGGGCTCATGCCCTCCTCGGCCAGCCGGTCGCGCAGGGCCTTCACCTTCTCCAGGTCGGTGACGTCCAGGACGCAGGGGTATCCCTTCAGCCCCATGGACTCCAGTCTCTCCACGGCCTCGGCCAGGGACTCCTCGTTGATGTCCGCCAGGATGGGGAAGGCCCCGCGCAGGGCCACCTCGCGCGCGATGGAGAAGCCTATGCCGGAACCGGCGCCGGTAACCAGCACCCTGCTTCCCTCCAGACGAGTACGGTTCTTCATCTCTTCCCCCTATTAACCTCTTCTCATTTCAAGCTGAGTATTATTATCGGCAAGTGCCGGCCTTTTCCTTTCGTCGCGCGTGGCCTTCCAGGCCAGGATGGAAGGGAGGACGAAGAGCGCCGCGAGGAGGGCGATGCTCAAGGACAAGGCGGTGATCACCCCGAAACGGCGCAGGTAGGAGATGTCGGAGAAGGCGATGATGGCGAAGGCGCCGGCGGTGGTCACCGCCGCCGCCACCAGGGCCTTGCCTACGCTCCCGACGGTCCGTCGGACGGCCTCGTCCACCTCCAGACCGCCCTCTCGCCACTCCTCCATGAAGCGGTGGGTGACGTGGATGCCGAAGTCGATGCCCGCCCCGATGACCAGCGACGAGACCATCACGGTCATGAAGTCCAGGGGCCAGCCGATGAGCGCCAGTATGCCCAGCTCCATGGCCACGCCCAGGAAGACCACGCTGGTGGCGGCCAGCCCGAAGAAAAAGGACCGAAAGATCAGGATGACGATGAGGGCGCAGAGGAAGAGGGCCAGGGCGGTGGTCTTCAGCTGGGTGGGCAGGATGTTCCCCAGGATCTCGTTGAGCAGTATGGGGGTCCCGCTGTTGGCAAGCTTCAAGCCGCCAGCCTCCGCGGCGGCCCTGTCCGCCCCCTTCTGCATGACCTCGCTGATGACTTTCATGTCCTCCTGGTCGCCGCGGTCCAGGCGCACCTCGATGATGCCGGCCTCAAAGTCCATGGTGATGGGCAGGCTGTCCAGCTCCACCTCGGGATATCCCAGGCTCTCCTGCAGCTTGAAGAGGGAGGCCAGCACCCCTTCCCGGGTGGCGGGGATGGACTTGCCGTTGGCCTGGTAGACGATGTCGGCTATGCCGGTTATCTTGTCGCGGCGGAAAATGGGTTCCCCGTCCTGCCCGGCGGCCCCGCTGGCGGCCAGGGCGTCCTCGTAGTCCAGCATGGCCTGGAGGTTGGCGGGCTCCAGCACTTCCCCCTTGACCAGGGTGAAGGCCAGGTCCTGGCCGCCGAAGGTATCGTTTATCTCCTTGTAGGCCCGCATGGACGGCATGTCCTGGGGGAGTATCTTGAAGATATCCGCCTCGGTGCCGATGTTCAGCGCCAGCAGCACCGAGCCGGCGATGAGGGCCAGGGTGACCAGGCCCACGATGCCGCGGTGATGCTCGGAGAGGACGGACACCCTGGCCAGGAAGGCGTCCAGCCAGGACCGCCTGTCGGCCTCCAGGCCCCCCCGCTGCTCCGCCGCCCACTTCACCTGGGACCTCAGGCCGCCGTCCCGCAGGGCGATGGTGGCGGGCAGCAGGGTCACCGCCAGGAAGAAGCTGAAAAGTACCCCGGCCACGCAGAGCATGCCGAACTGCTGTATGGGGGGTATGTTGGAGATGCTGAAGGACGCAAAGCCGAAGGCGGTGGTGGCCGCGGTGAGAAAGACCGCCACCCCCACCGTCACCGTCGAGGTGAAGATGGAGGCGTGGGGATCGCTGCCCTTGCGCCTCTCCTCGTAGTAGCGGGAGAGGACGTGGATGGCGTAGGCGATGTCTATGCCCAGCAGCAGCGGCATGATGGCGGCGCCGGTGTAGGTGAAGGGGTAGCCCAGCCAGCCCTGCAGCCCCATTACCCAGACGATGGTCACGCCGATGACCATCATGGTCAGCAGCACGTCGGAGACCTTGCGGAAGGTGAGGAAGAGGACCAGGAGAATGAAGCCCAGGGCGATGGCGAAGATCAGCTTGGTATCCTCCATGGTCAGCCTGCTCGATTCGCGGTTGATGGCCACCAGGCCGGTGATGCTGACCGCGGCTCCGGGCGCTCCCTCGAAGTGGGCCTCCGTCAGGCCGGTGAAATCACCGTCGCGCTTCATCTGGGTGCCGGTGTCCAGGGACGTGTTGACCTTGGCGTTGAGGAGGACGGCGCTGATGGAGGATTCGTCCCAGATGACGTTGCGCACCTGCAGGGGCAGGCCGGTCTCCTCGGCCTTCCCCTGCCAGTAGTCGAGGTTCATCCTGACCTGCCGGAACAACTCGTCGTCGTTGAGGGAGCGGGCTACCTTGGTCAGGGCCACCGGAGGGCTGTTGCTGACCACCCGCCCGTCCTCGAGCACGACCATGTTGTCCAGGGGCGTCTCCACCTTGGTGATGTAACCGGGAAAGATGTCGGGGCTCTTCTCCAGCATCTCCCGGTAGTCAAGCACCCGCCGCAGCGCCGCCCCGTCCAGGCCGCCGTCCGCCTCTATCAGTACCTGCTCCTCCTGGGTGCCCCACCCCAGGGCCTCGGCCTCGTTCATGGTCTCCACCGGCTGGGAGCGCGACGGCAGCATGGTCTTGAGCCCGTATTCCTGGTGAATGCGGAAGACTCCGGCCGCAAAGAAGGCGGTGGCGGCGGCTACCGCCAGGATGACCGCCCAGGGGCGCCTGTCGCTGAACCTGCCGAACCAGGAGAAGGCCTTCTCCACCATCACCTGTCCACCTTGCCGTTCTTCTCCAGCTCGTGGTCGATGCTCACGAGCACGTTGAGAAAGGTCTCGCGGTCCTTCGCGGGAACCTTCGTCAGCTCCTGCTTGATCACGTCCAGGTGCAGGTCGATCATGCTCATGGCGTGCCCGCGCCCCGGTCCGGACAGCCTCACCGTCACCACCCGGCGGTCCTCCTGGCCGCGCTCCCGCACGACCATGCCCTTCTCCTCCAGGCGGTCCACCATGCGCGAGACCACCCCCTGGGTCACCTTCATGCCGTGTGAGAGCTCGGTGATGGTGGCGGCTTCGTGGCTTAAGAGGTAGTAGAGGATGAGTATCTGCGGGTAGGAGAGTTCCACCTCCGACGTGGCCTCCATGCCGGAATGGCGCAGGTTGCCGATTATCTTGAGGATGGTCAGGATGACCTGGAGGGTGTAATCGTCGATCTCGTCCGTCCTATTGCTTGCCATCAACAAAGGTTTCCTTCCACAATCATTGCCTAAAGCAATTATTGCGCAAGGCAACGTGTTTCGTCAAGCCCCATTTTTTTATCCCGCCCGGGCCCAGGCCCCGGCGCCGGTGATGTAGAATGATACCCGGAGGATGGACCGCCGTTTACCGGGGGAGGGGGAAGAGCATGGGCAGACTGGAAGAGATCGAGAGGCTGCTGGGAAGCGAGGCCGAGCGCCTTCTGGGCTTCTCGAGCCCCAAGATACCGCGGGACCTCCTGCACCTCCCGGGCCCGGACTGGGTCGACCGCATCTTCGCTCCCTCCGACCGGCCGGTCCCCGTCCTGCGCAGCCTGGCCTCCCTCTTCGGCCACGGCCGCCTGGGGGGGACGGGTTACCTCTCCATCCTCCCGGTGGACCAGGGCGTCGAGCACTCCGCCGGGGCTTCCTTCGCCCCCAACCCCATCTATTTCGACCCGGAGAACATCGTGCGCCTGGCCCTCGAGGCGGGCTGCAACGGCGTCGCCTCCACCCTGGGGGTCCTGGGTAGCCTGTCCCGCAGGTACGCCCACCGCATCCCCTTCATCCTCAAGATAAACCACAACGAGCTGCTCACCTTCCCCAACAAGTACGACCAGGTCATGTTCGCCGGCATCCGGCAGGCCCGCGAGCTCGGGGCGGTGGCCGTAGGCGCCACCATCTATTTCGGCTCCCCCGAAAGCTCACGCCAGATCGTCGAGGTCTCCCGGGCCTTCGCCCTCGCCCACGAGATGGGCCTGGCCACCGTCCTCTGGTGCTACCTGCGCAACGACGCCTTCAAGGTCGACGGCAGGGACTACGCGGTCTCCTCCGACCTCACCGGGCAGGCCGACCACCTCGGAGCGACCATCGAGGCGGACGTCATCAAGCAGAAGCAGCCGGAGCTGGACGGCGGTTACCGGGCCCTCAACGCCGGCGGCGCGAAGTTCGGCAAGTACAGCGAGCTCATGTACGCCGCCCTCAACTCCGATCACCCCATCGACCTCACCCGTTACCAGGTGGCCAACAACTACATGGGCCGCATCGGCCTGATCAACTCGGGCGGCGAAGCCGGGGACGACGACCTCGCGGCGGTGGTGCGCACGGCGGTGATCAACAAGCGGGCCGGCGGCATGGGGCTCATCAGCGGCCGCAAGACCTTCCAGAAGCCCTTCGAGGAAGGCGTAAGGCTCTTCCGCGCCATCCAGGACGTCTACCTCTGCGAAGGGGTCACGGTGGCCTAGGTCCGGAAGCGGAATTGCCGGCGGGCCGCCTGCGCGCCAAGCGTCACGCGCCGCGCTTGAGCCTGCGCCTCAAGCGGTGAAAGGACTCCGCCGTGACCGCCGCCGCCAGCAGGCGCGGCAGGTCGGCATAGCTCTCGAAGAAGAGGTTGCGGCGGGTCCATCCCGGCATGAACTTGCGGTCGAACTCGTAGAGGGACATCACCGGCAGATAGGCGTCGGCGGCGCGGCAGATGCCGCGCACCAGGGCACTCCCCTCCTCCCCGCGGTCCTTCCGGTAATGCTGGGAGAACGCCGCGAAGTGCAGGGACATGAAACGGTAGCCCTGCCCCTTCAGGAAGTGGGCGGTGCGGGCGAAGATGAACTCGTTCAAGCCGTTGGGGGCGTCCCGCGAGGTCCGCGTGACGTCCAGCGAATAGCCGGTGCGGGGATAGACCGGCACCAGGTGGGCGAAGCCCGCCGGCTCCCCCCCGCCGCCGTAGGCGATGGCCAGCAGACAGTCGGGGTCCTCGGAGCTCATCAGCCGCCCCAGTCCCATGGAGAAGCCGGTCTCGGGGTCGTCCCCCCTCCAGTCGGCGGATATCTGGGTCAGTTCGTGCCTGAGGTGGGTGGGGATGCCCGCATTGAACATGAACTCCATGGTCGCGCCGGAGCGTTCCCACTTGGCGACGGCGTGGCGCAGGGACTTGTTCCTCCTGCCCTCCAGGGAGAAGCCCTGAAGGTCGATCACCGCCTCCTCCCCGTAACAGAGGTGCTTCAAGCCGGCCCGTTCGTACTCCTCCAGGTAGCGGTCGGAAGCGGCCATGCCGGTCAGCCGCCATCCCCGCTCCAGGCAGTGGTTGCGAAACCTGGTCAAAAGCTCCGGTACCAGCTCGGCGGGGCCCACCGGGTCCCCGGAGACGACCACGGTGCCCCCGATGCAGCGGAAAGCCAAAAATATCCGGTCGTCCAGCAGGAACAGGTTCTTGTCCCGCCTCAGGCTGAAGTAGGACACGGAGTCGGAGCCGAAGCGCTCCACCAGCTTCCGGGCCGACCGGCGCTCCTCCTCTGCCTGCTCGAGGGGGGGCCGGTGGGGACGGAAGAGCATGGCGGCAACCCAGCTGAAGCCCAGGAAGAAGAGGAGGACCAGGGAGTAGTGGAATGCCTCCTCCCAACCCCGAAAGGTCATGCCGTAACCGTCTCCGGCGACGATGAGGAAGGGACGGCCGAGGAGCTCCCGCAGCCCCACCTCCAGGCCCAGCCGGCCGTGGAGCAGCCACAGGCCCAACAGCCCGTAGGCATAGAAGGAGGCGGCCAGGGCGGGGACGGCCAGCTTCAGCCTGCGCAGCGCCGCCGGGTCCGGCTTTGCCGGGAACTCCCCGCCGAACCAGAGGAGCGCCAGCGACAGGGCCATGGCGATACCGCCCGCCAGTGTCTCGTGATGGCGCACGGCCAGGCTCACCGATTGGATGAACAGCAGGCCGGAGAGGCATACCAGCGCGGCCCGCTTCTTCTGCCAGAGCTGATAGGAGAGGAAGGCCATCAGGAAGCCCAGGTATGTCAGGGCGAACCCGGCCAGCCCGCCCGTGTGCACGTTGACGTGCCTTTCGACGCTGAAGGCGAGGCCGTTGAGTTCCAGCCCCCGCGATAAGAGGACGTCCAGGACCCCGACGAATAGGGCGTATAGGGCGGTCAGGTGAACGATGGGGGAGCGGCACCACAGCGGCCGCGGCTCTACGCCCGCTTCCCCGGCTATTGGAAGATCTCTTATCCTGGCCATCTAGCGCTTCCTCCACCGCCGCCTGCGCTCGTGCCCCGCTTCAGCCTCGCTTCCCTCGACGGCATATCACTCGCCCCCGGAAGAACTATTCTGCTTTGACGGAAGGCCTCCTTCCCGGTCCCCCGACAGCACCTCCACCACCCCCCCGACGGCGGCCCGCGCCACCCGCGGGTTGGAGCCGCCCGAGAGCACGTAACAGACCCGCTCGGCGCAGGAGCGGCGCACCCGGCGGGCGAAACGCGGGTAGAAGCCGTCCGTCAACTCGAATGCCCCGTAATCGTCGGCGTGGTTGTCGTGGCCGAAGATGACGAAGAGCAGGTCGGAACGGAAGGCCTCCACCAGACGCAGGGCGTCATCCACCCCCTCCATGAACAGGTCGTCGCCGGCGTCGGACGGCAGGTAGAGATCGTGATTGTTGGGCCCCTGCGCCTGCCGGCCGGCATATCCCCCGCTGAAATTGACGTGGAGCGTCCCGGGGTCCGGTCCCAGGATATCCCGGGTGCCGTCCCCGTAGTGGGGATCGATGTCGATGATGGAGAAACGGAGCCTGCCGTGCCGGTCGCGCAGGCGCTCGACGGCTATGGCCACGTCGTTGAGGTAGCAGAATCCCCAGAAGCCGTCCCGCGAGGCGTGGTGGCCGGCCGTCCCGGTGAAGCAGAAGGCCGCGGCGGCGCGGTCCTCCAGCACGGCCTCCGCCCCCTCGGCCACCGCGCCGGCCGAGAGTTTGGCGACATCGTAGTACCCCGAATCGACCACGCCCCGCACGTGGCCCGAGGAATGCACCCTGTGTACGTACTCCTCCTCCACCATGCGGGGTTCGATGAGCCTCACGCCCGGGCGGTCCAGGCAGCCCCGCGACTTGAGTTCCTCGAAGGCCGGGGCCAGCCGGTCGCGCAGGACGTAGTAGCCCGAGGCGGCGAAATCGGGGTGATACACCACTGCCAGCAAATCCCTGTCCATTCAAATATTGTAGCAATCGCGATGCTATAATGCCCTTCGGAGGTGTTTTGGCTGTGAGCGGTAACGGCGCGCCGGCGGGATGGAGCCGCGAGTGGGCTTCCGGCTCAGAAGAGGAGACGCGCGCCCTGGGCGAGCGCCTCGCCGCCCTGCTGCGCCCGGGCGACATCGTGCTCATCTCGGGTGAACTGGGCGCGGGCAAGACCCGCCTGGTGCAGGGAATCGCCCGCGGCCTGGGGGTTGCCTCCGCCGTCACCTCGCCCACTTTCTCCCTGGTCAAGGAGTACGCCGGGCGCATGCCGCTATACCATATGGACCTCTACCGCCTCGCCACCCCGGACCTTGCCGCCCTGGGCCTGGAGGAATACTTCCTGGGCGAGGGGGTGACCTGCGTCGAGTGGGGAGAGCGGGCGGACGGCCTGGCCGCGTACTGGTCGGAAGACGCCCTGCTGATCGAGCTGGAGTGGGGCGCCGGGGAGGGGCGGCGGATCCGCGCGCGCACCTTCGGGCCGGGATGGGCGGACAGGGCCCCCGCCCCGGGGGAGGGCGAGTGAAGGCATGAACGAGCTGCCTTTCCTCGGGTTCGACCTCTCCACTCCGGCCACCCTGGTGGCCCTGGTGACCGACGCCGGCCGTCTCATCTCCCGCCGCAGCGCGGCCGGCGACCATGCCCGGGGGCTCTTTTCGGCCGTCGAGGAGGTGCTTGCGGAGGCGGGCCTGGCCATGCGGGACGTCGCCGCCGTAGGGGTGGGGCGCGGCCCCGGTTCGTTCACCGGCGTCCGCAGCGCGGTGATGGCGGGCAAGGCGCTGGCCTGGGCCAACCGGATACCCCTCTACGCCCCGACCACCCTGGAGGTTCTGGCCCGAGGGGCGCAGGGAGAGGGAGTGGTGGTCCCCCTCGTCGACGCCCGGCGGGGCGAGGTCTACTGCGACGTCTACCTGCGTGAGCGGGACCGCCTCATGCCCACCGGCAGCCCGGTGACGGCATCCCCCGGCGACCTCCCCGCCCTCGTCGAAGAGCGTTCCGCGGGGCGGGGCGGCGAGGTGCTGATGGTCGGGACGGGGGCGGCGGCCTACCGGGACGCACTGGGGCCGCTGGGGCTCATCGGCGAAGACCCCTACCCCCGGCCGGAGGCGTTGTGGGAGGCCTGCCGCCTCGCCTCCCTAGCGGGGCTTTCTTCCGATCCCTTGACGCTCGAGCCCATGTACCTGAGGGAGCCCGACGCGGCCGTGCGCCGGCCGGGGGGGCAGGCGTGAACCCGGCTGAGGCGGTGCGGGTCGAGCCCTCAGGGCTGGAGATACGGCCCGTGCGCCGGCAGGACCTGCAAGCCGTGCTGGCGCTGGAGGAGGAGTGTTTTCCCCACCCGTGGACGCGGGGCATGCTCGAACAGGAACTGCGCAGAAAGGACGGCGTCTTCCTGGTGGCCTGCTTCCAGGGCGAATTGATGGGCTACTCGGGAGCCCTCTACATACTGGAGGAGGGGCACGTCACCAACCTGGCGGTGCAGCCCCCGGAGAGGCGCAAGGGGGTGGCGGCCAGGCTGCTGCTGCGCCTGATCGAAGACGGCTCCGCCCGGGGCATCCGCTACCTCACCCTGGAGGTGCGGCGCTCCAACCTGGCAGCCATCCGCCTCTACGAGGAATTCGGCTTCACCGCCGTCGGCGAACGGCGGCGCTACTACCTGGACGACGACGAGGACGCCGTGATCATGTGGACGGAGGACATAGGCACCCCCGGGTACCGCTGCCGGCTGGCGGCCGTCGCCGCGCGCCTCCGGGAGAAGGAGCGGGGATGGTGAGGGGCGGCGAGCTCATCCTGGGCCTGGAGACCTCCTGCGACGAGACCTCGGCGGCGGTGGTGCGGGACGGCAGGGAGGTCCTCTCCAACGTCATCGCCTCCCAGGTCGACCTGCACGCCCGCTTCGGTGGGGTGGTGCCGGAGCTGGCCAGCCGGGCCCACCTGGAGCGGCTCCTGCCGGTGATCTCCGAGGCCCTCGAGGGGTCCGGAGCGTCCCTCGCGGACCTCTCCGCCGTGGCCGTCACCCGGGGGCCCGGCCTCATCGGCGCCCTGCTCACCGGATTGACCGCCGCCAAGGCCCTCTGCCTGTCGCTTCAGGTCCCGCTTCTGGCCGTCAACCACCTGGAGGCGCACATCTACGCCAACCTGCTGGAGCATCCCGGCCTGGAGCCTCCGCTCCTGGCCCTGGTGGTCTCCGGCGGCCATACGCTGCTGGCCTGGATGCCTTCCCACCGCACCTACGAGCTGCTCGGCGAGACCGTCGACGACGCCGCGGGCGAGGCCTACGACAAGATCGCCCGCTTCCTGGGCCTCGGCTATCCGGGCGGACCGGTCATCGACCGCCTATCCCGGCAGGGGAACCCCGAGGCCGTCCGCTTCCCCCGCGCCATGCTGGACGACGGGACCTATAACTTCTCCCTCTCCGGCCTGAAGACCGCGGTGATCACCCACGTCCGCAGGGCGCGCGAGCGCGGCGAGCCCATCGACCTGCCCGACCTGGCCGCCAGTTTCCAGGAGGCGGTGGTGGAGGTGCAGGTGGCCAAGACCCTGCGCGCGGCCAGGGAGCGTGGGGCGGCCCGGGTGGTGCTGGCGGGGGGCGTGGCCTCCAACCGGACCCTGCGGGAGCGCCTGCGGGAGGCGCTGGCGCCGGGGGGCATCCGCCTCTATTACCCCCCGCCCGCGCTGTGCATGGACAACGCGGCCATGGTTGCCTGCCTGGGTCACCGCATGCTCGCGCAGGACGACACCTCCGGCCTGGACGTCGAGCCCCTCGCGACGCTGCCCTTGCCGGGCCCTTCCGCGGGCTGATACGGCGCTCCGGCAGGCATGGTCCCGGCGCCGTTGGCGCTGCCGCGAATATTGACGGCATCTTAATTTAATGATATGCTTATTCCCCGGTTGATACCGAAAGGGTGGTTGTGATGAAGAAGTCATTGATGGTCGCGGTCATCAGCATGATGATCCTCTGCGTGCTGATCAGCTGGTCCTGGGCTGAGGGCGAGGACACCTCCCAGCCGGCCGTCGTCTCGGCCGAGAAGGAGGATGCCGGCCCGGTCAAGCCCTCCCTGACCTGGGGCGACTACAAGTACACCTTCAACGCCGTGGAGCCCTCGTCCGACATCGACCCCCAGAGCGTCATCATGCACTGGGAAACCCCCTCCCCCTACAACATCGACTGGAACGCCGCCAATTACCTGCACTTCTGGATTCATATCGAGTGGCCGGAGAACCTGCGCCCCTGGGATTACATGCCCCTGCAGCTCATCGTGCACACCCCCGGCTCCCCCTATCACCAGTTCGGCAAGGACTGCAGCAACTCTTCCTTCCTCTGGAGGCGCCATGCCCGCTACCCCAACATCGTCGGCAACTCCACCGACGTCATCTTCACCATGGACACGCAGGGGGCGCCCATCAGCCCCGACACCGGCTACCTCACCGTCAACGGGGTGCTGGAGGTCTGGGATTGGAGGCTGCCGAGCCGGCGCAACCTCGTTACCTACCATCAGGAAGAGGGTTTCTTCGTCGCCTGGCAGAGGAGCGGGAGCACCTACAACAGCATCACCCACCTGGCCGACATCCCGCTGTGGGAGATAATCGAGGGCGTCCCCGGCAACTGAGCCCGCAAAGAAGCCCCGCACAGCCCCCTCGCCCCGAACCCGCTGACCGCGAGCCTTGCCATGCGGCCCTTGCCGCATGCGCCCTCCCCGGAGCCCGCCCTCAGTGCCCCCGGCGTCCCGAGTGGCCGGCGATGTGGCCGTACCACTCCTGCACCGGCCTGACGTCCATCCCCCGCCCCTGCAGGGATTCGATGCCGTAGGTGACCGCCTGAGCGGCTTTCAGGGTGGTCACCAGCGGTACGTTGTAGTAGACGGCGTAGGAGCGGATGGACAGCTGGTCGGAGCGGGGCCGCCTCCCCGAAGGGGTGTTGATGATCAGGTGGATGCGGCCAGCCTCCAGGCAGTCCAGCACGTGCGGGCGGTCCTCGTGGATCTTGTTGACCCGCTCCACCGGCAGCCCCACGCGCTCCAGCACCTGGGCGGTGCCCCGCGTGGAGAGCAGGTCGAAGCCCAGTTCGTGCAGGCGGCGGGCGATGGGTATGATCTCCTTCTTGTCCGAGTCCTTGACGCTGATGAAGGCGACGCCGCCCACCGGCAGCTCCATCCCCGCGGCCACCTGCGACTTGGCGAAGGCCATCCCCAGGTCCACGTCGATGCCCATCACCTCGCCGGTGGACTTCATCTCCGGCCCCAGGACGGTGTCGACGCCGTGGAAGCGGTTGAAGGGCAGGACCGCCTCCTTGACGGCGATGTGGGGCACCTCCACCTCCGCCAGCAGCCCCATCTCGCTCAGGGTGTGGCCGATCATCAGCCGGGTGGCCACCTTGGCCCAGGGCACCCCGGTGACCTTGGAGACGAAGGGCACGGTGCGGGAGGCGCGCGGGTTGACCTCCAGGACGTAGAGCTTCTCGTCCTTCACCGCGTACTGCACGTTCATCAGCCCCACCACCTCCAGGTCGACGGCCAGGGCGTGGGTGGCCTGCTTGATCTCGGCCTGCATGGCCTCGTCCAGGGAGAAGGGGGGCAGCGAACAGGCCGAGTCGCCCGAGTGGATGCCGGCCTCCTCGATGTGCTCCATGATACCCGCCATGACCACGTCGCGCCCGTCGGCAACCGCGTCCACGTCGATCTCGACGGCGTCTTCCAGGAACTTGTCGATGAGCACGGGGTGGTCGGGGGAGACCTCCACCGCGCCGCGCATGTATTCCTCCAGGAAGGAGCGCTGGTAGACTATCTCCATGCCCCGGCCTCCCAGGACGTAGGACGGCCGCACCACCACCGGGTAGCCGATCCTTTCGGCCACCCGGCAGGCCTCCTCCACCGACATGGCGGTGCCGTTGTCGGGCTGGCGCAGCCCCAGGCGGTGCAGCAGGCCCTTGAAGCGGTCGCGGTCCTCGGCCCGGTCGATGGATTCGGGGCTGGTGCCGATGACGGGTGCGCCCGCCCGCATCAGGGGCAGGGCCAGGTTGAGCGGGGTCTGCCCGCCGAACTGCACGATGATGCCGTCGGGCCGCTCTTCCTCTAAGACCTCCAGCACGTCCTCCAGGGTCAGGGGCTCGAAGTAGAGGAAGTCGGAGACGTCGTAATCGGTGGATACGGTCTCCGGGTTGTTGTTGACGATGACGGACTGGTATCCGGCGTCGCGCAGGGCCATGGAGGCGTGGACGCAGCAGTAGTCGAACTCGATGCCCTGGCCGATGCGGTTGGGGCCGCCTCCCAGGATCATCACCTTCTTCGCCTCCCGCCGGCGCGAGGGCGGCAGCGGCTCCTTCTCCCGTTCGTAGGTCGAGTAGTAATAGGGGGTGTAGGCCTCGAACTCGGCGGCGCAGGTGTCTACCTGCTTGAAGGCCGGACGGACGCCCAGTTCCCACCGGCGCCGCCGGGCCTCCTCCTCGCTCGTGCCCAGCAGGTGGGCCAGCTGCAGGTCGGAAAACCCCAGGGACTTGGCCCGCCGCATCCCTTCAGCGTCCAGCGGCGACCCGTCCCGGGCCGCCAGTTCCGCCTCCTCCTCCACCATCTCCTGTATGTTGTGGATGAACCACGGGTCCACGTGGGTGAGCCGGTAGATCTCCTCCACCTCCATGCCCAGCCGCAGCGCGTAGCGGATGTAGAAGAACTGCTCGGCGTGGGGCCGGGCCAGCATCTCCCGCACTTCCTCCAGCAGCCCCTCCCTCCCGCCGGCGCTTATGTCCAGCAGCTCGTTGCCGTAGCCCCCCAGCCCGTGATAGCCCTTCTCCAGGCTGCGTATGCCCTTCTGGAAGGCCTCCTTGAAGGTGCGGCCGATGGCCATCACCTCGCCCACCGATTTCATGGAGATGCCCAGGGTGGGATCGGCGCCGGGGAACTTCTCGAAGGTGAAGCGGGGTATCTTGACCACGCAGTAGTCGATGGCCGGCTCGAAGGAGGCCGGCGTCTTCCTGGTGATGTCGTTGGGGATCTCGTCCAGGGTGTATCCCACCGCCAGTTTCGCGGCGATCTTGGCGATGGGATAGCCGGTGGCCTTGGAGGCCAGGGCCGAGGAGCGGGAGACGCGGGGGTTCATCTCGATGACCACCATGCGCCCGTCCCGCGGGTCCAGGGCGAACTGGATGTTGGAGCCGCCGGTCCTCACCCCGATCTCGCGGATGACGGCCATGGAGGCGTCCCTCATCGACTGGTATTCGCGGTCGCTCAGCGTCTGGGCGGGCGCCACGGTGATGGAGTCCCCCGTGTGCACCCCCATGGCGTCGAAGTTCTCTATGGAGCAGATGACCACCACGTTGTCGGCCGAGTCGCGCATGACCTCTATCTCGTACTCCTTCCAGCCGATGACCGACTCCTCCACCAGGATCTCCGAGACCATCGAGCGGGCCAGGCCGTTGGAGGCGATGCGCTTGAACTCCTCCAGGTCGTAGGCCACCCCCCCGCCCGTGCCCCCCAGGGTGAAGGCCGGGCGGATGATGATGGGAAAGCCCAGGTCCGCGGCCACTTCCAGCGCCTCTTCCATGGTGTGGGCCAGGCCGGAACGGGGCAGGTCGAGGCCGATGGAGAGCATGGCCTTACGGAAGAGGTCGCGGTCCTCGGCCTTCTTGATGGCATCGATGTCGGCTCCGATCATCTCCACGCCGTAGCGCTCCAGCGCTCCCGACTCGGCCACCTTGACCGCCACGTTCAGGCCGGTCTGCCCTCCCAGGGTGGGCAGCAGGGCGTCGGGCCGCTCCTTGGCGATGATCCGCTCCACCACCTCGGGGATGATGGGTTCGATGTAGGTGCGGTCGGCCACCTCCGGGTCGGTCATGATGGTGGCGGGGTTGGAGTTGACCAGCACCACCTGGAAGCCGTCCTCCTTCAAGGACTTGCAGGCCTGGGTGCCGGAGTAATCGAACTCGCAGGCCTGGGAGATGATGATGGGCCCGGAGCCGATGATCATGATCTTGGAAAGATCGGTGCGCCTAGGCACGGGAATCACCCCTCCTGGCCCGCATGGCCCGGATGAAGTCGCCGAAGAGCAAGGCGGCGTCGTGGGGCCCGCCGGAGCCCTTCGGCTGGTACTGGACGGCATAGACCGGGTAGATGCGGTGCCGCAGGCCCTCCAGGGTCCGGTCGTTGAGATTGACGGAGGTCGGCTCGACCGCCTCGGGGAGGGTCTCCGGGTCCATGCTGAACCCGTGGTTCTGTGTGGTGATCAGCACCCGCCCGCTGCGCAGGTCCTTCACCGGATGGTTGGCGCCGTGATGCCCGAACTTGAGTTTGCTGGTGCGGCCGCCCATGGCCAGGCCGAGGACCAGCTGCCCCAGGCCGAGGCCGAGGACGGGCTTGACCGTCAAGAGCTTGCCTACCTCCTCGACCAGGTAGGGCGCCCCCTGCGGATCGCCCGGGCCGTCGGATACGAGGATGCCGTCCGCCGCCATCTCCAGCACCTTGACCGCCCTGGTGGACGCGGGGACCACCGTCACCTCGCACCCCAGGGAGGCCAGGATGCGCAGGGTGCTGCGCTTGATGCCGCAGTCGACGGCCACCACGTGCAGGGGCCTCTCCCCCGCCCGGGGCGCGCCGGGCGGCGCGGCGGCGTCCCGCCAGACGTAAGGCTCCCGGCAGGTGACCTCCCTGACCAGGTCCCTCCCGAGGATCCCGGGTGCGCGCTCCAGCCGGTCCTTCAAGGAAGCCAGGTCGGTGTCCTCGGTGGAGATGATGGCCCGCATGGCCCCGCGCGAGCGGAGGTGCAGGGTCACGGCGCGGGTGTCGACGCCCTCGATGCCGACGACCCCGTGCTCCGAGAGGTACTCGCCCAGCGGCATGGTGGCCCGCCAGCTGGAGGGGGTGCGGCAGCACTCCTTGACCACCAGCCCCTCCACCTTGGGCCGGTCCGACTCCAGGTCCTCCTCGTTGACCCCGTAGTTGCCGATGAGCGGATAGGTCATGTTGAGGATCTGGCCCTTGCAGGAGGGGTCGGTGATGATCTCCTGATACCCGGTCATACTGGTATTGAAGACCATCTCGCCGTCCCTCTCCCCGGCGGCGGCAAAGGAAGTGCCGGTGAAGTGCCTCCCGTCTTCGAGCAGGATAACGGCCTTGGCCATGTGAAGTCCTTTGTCAGTACCAGGCAGATTTCAGTCTTATATATTACAGGGAAAGGGGGTCCGGGGCAAAGGCTTCCTTTGAGCGCAGCGCCCGGGCCGCGGGCCTCCGGGGCTCAGTACCGGGCTCCGATGGTGCAGGTGCCGCCGGCCCGGGAACCGAAGTACTGGGCCCGCTCCGCCACCACCCGGCTCGAGGCCGTGACCCGGACGCTCACCTCCCTGCGCCCGACCTGGTCCCCGACGTTCAAGGTGAAGCGGGACCTGGGGCCCACCTCTTGCGACAGGCCGCTTGTGCCGCCGTCCCGGAACATGAAGGTGAACTCCACCCGGCAGGGGTCGGAGCCGGGGTTGGCCACCAGCAGCCACTCCTCGAAGCCCTCCGCCGTATAGCCCTCGGCGAAGCACCATCCGTGGCTGGGCGCCGGAGTGCCGATGGTGGCGTGGCCCTCCACGCGGCCTCCCCAGTACATGGCCCGCTCGGCCACCACCGGCTCGTCGGAATCGATGAAGACGGAGAGCTCCCTGCCGGGGAAGAGGTCGTGGACGGGGACGGTGAAGCGCCTGCGCGGCCCCACCTCGTACGCCCGGGTGGTCCGCGTCCCGTCCGGCTCCACGAATTGCATGGTGACGCCGGCCGGGTTGATGCCGGGGTTGGCCACCAGCAGCCACTCCTCGAACCCTCCCCCGGTATAGCCCTCGGCGAAATACCACTGGCGGGAGAGCCTCCTGGCCCCGATCGACCCCGTACCCGCCCGGTATTCGTTGAGGTACTGGGAGCGCTCCACCACCACCGGCACGCTGGCGCTTACCTGCGCGCTGACCTGGGCGTCCCCCAGTATCTCGTTCACGTGGACGGTGTGCCGGGCCAGGGGCGGCACGGTGAAGGACACCGGCACCTGGCTCCCGCTCTCCGGGCGCAGGAACAGGTTGATGTTCGCCTGGTCGTCCCCGGGGTTCTGGATGAGGATCCACTCATCGAAGCCCTCCCCGGTGTAGCCCTCGGCCAGGTACCAGGTGCGGGAGGGGGCGGTCACCCCTACGGTGGCGTGGCCGGCCCGCCTGCCCTTGAAGTACACGGCCCGCTCCACCACCACTTCCCGGTCCGAGTCTATGCGGGCCGAGCACTCGGCTTCCGGCAGGATCTCGTCCACGGAGACGGTCAGGCGGCTGGAGGCGGGGGCGGTGAAGGGCCGCCGCACCGTCTCTCCTCCCTCAAGCATCAGGGTCAGGGTCAGCTGCGCATCTTCCGGCCCGGGGTTCTGTACCAGTATCCAGGTCTCGAAGTCCCCCGCCGAATCATTGCTCCCGGTGTAGCCCTCGGCCAGGTACCAGGTGCGCGAGGGTCCGGGGACCACCGAATTGACGGCGATGACGGCCTCCGAAGCCGGGGTGAAGCGCCCGTCTTCAAGGCAGACTGCGTCGAAACGGATGCGGTAGGAGCCCTCGTCCGCCGCCCGCCCCAGGGCGTCCCTGCCGTCCCAGGCGTAGGCGCCCCCGTCCTCGAATACCGTGCGGATCACCCTGGATCCCCGCATGACGACGGCGCTGGGCGGTCGCACCCCGGTGGGGGGGGTGAAGGTCACCACGGCTTCGTCGTTTACTCCGCCTTCGTCGGGCGAGATGGAGCCGGGCTCCACCTTGAGGTCGGTCAGGGGCAGTTCCCGGTAAGGGCGGGGGGTTGCGGGCAGCAGGGAGGCATTGCGCGTGCCGGTGAGCTCTCCCCCGTCGTCGAACTCCAGCACCGGGATCCGCGCCGCCGGGTCGGGCGAGCCCCAATCGGCGCAGGCGAACACCGGCACCCTCCGGTAGCCGGCTTTGCCGTCGTAGAAGATGCTGCCTCCCGCCCGGTCCAGGCGCACCCCCCCCGCCGCCGCTATCAGGGCCAGGCAGGCGGTGCCGCGGGGATAGTAGCCCAGGGACTGCCGGTAGACCATCCCGTGACTCACGCAGGCGCCCCTCGCCCCGCCGTTCTCCAGGGCGGCGCCCTCCAGGTAGTCTCCCACCTCCCCGCCGTTCTGCATGCCCAGCGAAAGGGCCTCGCTGGCCCCGTTGTAACGGTAGTTCCCGAAGTAATATACGGCGTCCCAGAAGCTGCCGTTCTGCTTGGTGGCGAAGTACTTCTGGAGGTTCCAGTACCCGCTGTCCCGGGCGGGCTGCCCTTCCGGCCAGCCCTCCGCTCCCAGGTAGAACCCCAGGGCGTCGCGCCAGATGTCCTGGCTCACCCACTGGTTCTCGTTGTTTGCGCTGGAGTGGATGCTCCCGTACAGCCTGCGGGTACGCTCCAGCGCCGCGGCCAGGTCGGCGCGCAGCCGGGACAGGTTGCTCTGGTCGATCCCGGCATCGAGGGAAGAGGCGAGGACCCACAGCAGCCCGCTGGCGGCATAGATGGAATAGGCCTCGGCCTCCTCCGGGGAGATGTCGGGGTCGTCGCAGATGCGGAAGTGGTCGCCCAGCCAGGTGCGCTCCTCCAGGGTGTGGTTGATGAGGACGATGCGCTCCCGGCAGGCCCGTTGAAGCGGCCGGTCGGGGACGGGCTGGGCGCCGGCCATCTCCTCCGCCGCCCGCAGGGCCGCCAGCGTCTTCACGCCCAGGTAGGTCTGGTTGCGGGCCGTCTGCACGGAGTCCGAGCCCTGGTCGATGGTGTTCGCCGTGTGCAGGTCGGGCAGGCCGTCGGAGTCGGTGTCGCAGGCCAGGATGAACCGCGCATAGGCCGCCGCGTGGCCGAAGAGGTCACGCATCAGGCCGGTGTCCCCCCTCTGTTTCCAGTAGGCGTACATCAGCAGCAGCCAGTTGGCGTTCTCCTCCACCGGCATGTCGTGGGGGTAGGTCTGGGCATGCACCCGGACGTACCTGCCGATATCGTGACTCAGGTAGGTCCCTTGGGGATTGCTCTTCTCGTATCCCGTCCACGCCTCCAGTTCGCTGGCCAGGAGCTCGGGCCAGAAGTAGAGATAGAACCAGGCCGTGTTGCACTCCACGTCCACCGTGGAATGGAAGTTGCAGTTGCCCTCCCAGATGCTGTACCAGCGCTCCCCCGAAGCGTTGACGCACCACCAGGTGTTGATGATGAAACCCTGGAAGGCCACCGCCGCCAGCCTCCGGTAATCGTCGTTGAAGCCCTGCAGGTATTCCCCGGAGAGGACCGAGTCGAAGAAGGCGGTCTTCTCCTCGATGCCGGCCCGCTCCGCGCCCAGGGCATAGTCGGCCACGTCCTCGACGCAGGCGAAGGCGGGCCCGGCGGGATCGGTGTAGAGGAACCTGTAGCTGAAGTCCCCGCCGACCGCAAGCGCCGGGGCGTCGCTGTAGGAGGCCAGGGCCAGGGTCCGCTCGGCGCTTCCTCCCGCGTCCAGCGCGAAGCTCCACTCTCCCCCCGAATATCCCTTGGGCCGGAAGGTGTAGGCCTTGTGGGGATGGGGCAGGGGGTAGCCAGCCGGGGAGGGCCATACCCACGAGGTGTCGCTTATGTCCTCGTAGTGCCAGGCAAAGCCGGTGCCGTCGTCGACCGCCAGCGCCTCGCTGGCTTCGAAGAGCTGGTTGGCCTGTCCGGGCAGCGTGCAGCTCTCGTCGTCGTAGGAATAGACCGCCGAGTACTTGTAGCCGGATGCCGAGCCGGCCAGCGCCCGGGGGGCCCGCGGGCCGCTGTTGTCGTCGCGGTGGGGTCGCAGAATCAGGAACTCTCCCTCCACCGGCCCGGACCCGTCGTTGGTAACCTTGATCCCTAAGTAGAAGAAGGGCGCGGTGGAGAGCTTCTCGTCCCCCGGGTAGAAGGGCGCGGTGAAGGTCACCTCCGCACGGAAGGGCAGGGAGGGGTCCTCGCAGGCGTAGGCGACGCCGGTGAGGGTGTCTTCCTGCAGGATGTCGGAGAATACCGGGTAGCGGTCGGTGAAGGGCAGGCAGACCGCCCGGCCACCCGGCTCCCGGAAAGCCAGCGCCAGTTCGCCCAGGTCCTCGGTGAGGGTGCCGAAGGAGGACTGCCGCATGCCCAGCAGCTGGGGGACGGGATTGAGCAGGCAGCGGGAGCCCATCTTGCCCAGGGCCGCCTCGTGCACGTCCTGCCTTAAACCCGGCGCGAAGCGCAAGGGGTACGAAGACCAGTGGCGGCTCTCGGAGGCCGCCACCTCCAGCATGGTCTCTCCGTCCGCCAGGAGGCGGATGGTGGAGACGGTGGCCTCGCCCGCGCCCGCCCTGAACGATACCTCGAGGACTCCGTCGACCGGCGCCTGGCCGGGCAGGGTCACCTGCCAGGCCGCGTTCCTGCCGACCGCGGCGAAGAGATCGAGGTCGTCCAGGACCGTCGCCCCGTTGACCGACACGTCGAACCTGCGCATCCCGGGCCCCTCGTAATGCGACTCCACGCAGCTGAGTTCCAGGTCGTAGGAGGGCCGGGTCAGGCCGGCCAGGGAGTAGCGGAACTCCTTACCATACCTCTCCCTGCTGTACTTGTAGGACTGGCGGGTGATGGGGTCGAGGCCGGAGATGCCCGCCGGGTCCAGGGCCCTCCACTTGGAATAGCCGGCCAACTCCACCACCACCCGGCCCTCCCCCGTGGCGGCCTGGGCCGTCCCCGCGGGCGGAAACGGGAAGGCCGGAGCGGCCAGCGCCGCCGCCAGCAGCAGCACGGCCAGGGCGCGCATCGCCCGCCGCCCTGCCGCCGCTCTGCCGCCTGCACAGCCCATCATGCGGGTCCTTCCCCCGGCGGCCTCAACCGCCGGCGTCTCCCATGACCACGTGTCCCCCGTCCCAGGCGCCCCGGAAGCAGAAGTACATGGGCCGTTCGGCCACGATGGGCCGGGTGGAGCTCAGCCTCATGGATACGTCTTTATCCGCGCCCACCACGTCGTTCAGCTTGACGGTGCGGCGCGTCCCCGCGGGCACGGTATAGGGCCGGGTGAGGCTGTTCCCCTGGCCCTCCCCCGGCAGGAAGGTCACCGTGACGACGGCCTGGCTCTCCCCGGGATTGGCCAGGCACAGCCAGGTCTCGAAGCCTTCCCGGGTGGTCCCCTCGGCGAAGTACCATTCCCCGGCGGGTGCCGTTGCCCCCATCACGTCGTGGCCGCCGTTCCACTTCTCACCGTATTCGAAATACATGGGGCGTTCGGCCACGATGGGCCGGTCGGAGGTGACCCTCAGCGATACGTCCCTGCCGGGGCCCGCCTCGAGGTTGACGTCCACGGTGGAGCGGGAAGCCCCCGGCACCGTGTGCTTCCTGGAGACCGCCGTGCCCTGTCCCTGCCCCATGATGTAGTCCACGGTGACCTCCGCCGGCTCGTCGCCCGGGTTGGCCAGGCACAGCCAGGTCTCGAAGCCCTCCCGGGTGGTCCCCTCGGCGAAGTACCATTCCGCGGCGGGTGCCGTTGCGCCCATCACGCCGTGGCCGCCTCTCCATTTCTGCCGGTAGTCGAAGTACATGGGCCGTTCGGCCACGATGGGGCGCTCCGAGCGGACGACGGTGGAGATCTCCGCATCGTAGCCCGCTTCCTGGTTGGCCGAGAGGGTCAACCGGGCGGTCCCCGGGACAACATAGGTCTTGCTCAGGTTACCGCTGCTCGAGGAGCCGCCGTTGACCATGTAGTCCACGGTTACCTCGACGGGGTCCAGCCAGGGATTGAGCAGGCATAGAAAGGTCTCGAAACTCCCGCGCGCCGTGTACCCCTCGGCGAAATACCAGCGGTCCGAGGGCGTCCGACTCCCCATCACTGCGCTGCCGCCGGCCCATTCCCCCAGGTAGGCGAAGTACATGGAGCGCTCGGCGACCACCTCGAGATCGGCATCGACGCGGGCGGAGAAGGTGAGGCCCTCCCCCGCCACCGCGTTGGCCGAGAGGGTGAAGCGGGTGCGCGGGGGGACCGCGTAACCGTGGGTCGACGAGCTCCCGTCCTCCTGAAAGAAGGTGAACTCGACCGCGGCGGCCTCCTCGTTGGGGTTGGCCACGCAGAACCACTCCTCGAACCCCTCCTGGGTGGTCCCTTCGGCGAAATACCAGCCGCTGGAGACCGCCGCATCCAGGGCCGCGGGAATGTCCAGCATGCCGTGGCCGTAGTAGTCGTCCTTGCCCGGTTCACCCAGGTCGCGGCAGGTGGAGGTGATGATCCGGGCCACCTGGGCGGGGGTGAGGCTGCCCCTGCAGGAGAGGAGCATCGCCGCGGCCGCCGCCACCTGCGGGACGGCCAGGCTGGTGCCCTCGTTCCAGGTCAGGGCGAACCCGCCCTGCGGCAGTTCCGGCTCACGGAAGGTCTCCTGGGGGACCCCGTCTGGATATCCGTCCCGGTTGTCGTCGCGGGTGAGATCACCCCCGGGGGCCACCAGGTCGAGGCCCTCCCCGTAGTTCGAGTAGTGCGCGCGCAGGCCCCGCGCATCCGTTGCTCCCACCGCCAGGACGTGCTCCCCCTCGTCCGCCGGGCAGTCCATGCCCCCGGGATACCCGGGGTCGGAGCCCTCGTTGCCCGCCGCCGCCACGCAGGTCACCCCGTGTTCGTAGGCGTAGGCCACCGCCTCCCCCACCGCCTCGCTGTGCCGCGTGGCCGCCAGGGCCAGGCAGATGACGTCCGCCCCGTTGTCGACGGCCCAGTAGATGCCCTGGGCCACGGTGACGTCTGCGCCGGCGGCATCCGGGCCCAGCACCCGCACCGGCATCACGCTGCACCCGTAGGCTATCCCGGCCGCCCGGAAACCGTTGTTGAAGGAAGAGGCCAGGACCTCGGCGACCAGGGTGCCGTGACCGTTCTCGTCGTCCGGGAAGGCATCGTCGGCGTAGAAGTCATAGCCGTCCACGAAACGCGTGAAGGCCAGGTCGGGGGCCCTGGGGCCGGTCTCCGAGTCCCGGTAGGCGACGCCCGAGTCGAGCACCGCCACCACCACCGACCCGCTGCCGCCCCCCACCCTTTCCCAGGCCCCCTCCGCCCCGATGTCGGCCAGGTTCCACTGCAGCGGGAAGTCGGGGTCGTCGGGGGGAGCCGCGGCGGCGCGGAAGGTCACCCCGGGCTCCACCCAGCGCAGGTTGGGAAGGCCGTTGGATGAAGCGGTGCGGAATCCCTCGACGGAGACGCATTCCACCAGCCCGCGCGGATGTTCGCGTACGGGCTCCAGCCCCATCCCCCGCAGGGCTTCCGCCGTCGCGCCGTCGAGAGGACCTTCCAGCCGGGCCACGAACCTCTCGCCCGGGGGCGCTTCGTCCGGCGGCGGGGTCCCTCCTCCCGGGGACACCGCCGCGGCGGGTGCGGCCCCCTGCACCGGCAGCGTCGCGAGGAGCGCCGTCGCAGCCAGGGCGGTCAGGGCGCATACGGCCCGCGCGACCCCCCCGCGCTTCCCCGTTCCGTCTCCGTGTTCCTTCATCCGCTGTATTTTAGCCCCCTCGCTCATATTAATAAAGTGCCGCCCGGGACCTGCCGCCCCACCTTGAGCCCTTTGCCTTATAATGGTCTTCGTTCTAGCCATTTTTGCGGTCCGCCCCGTTCAGGGTCCGGAGGTGAGGTTTCATGCCGGATCATGCATATCTCGACAACGCCGCCACCACCTTCCCCAAGCCGGAGGCGGTCTACCGGGCCATGGACGACTTCGCCCGCCGAGTGGGCGGCAACCCGGGGCGCAGCGGCCACCGCCGCGCCCTGGAAGCCGGGCGCGAGCTCGTCCGCTGCCGGCAGGCGCTGGCCCGCCTGCTGGGCGCCGCCGAACCCGGGCGCATCATCCTCACCCGCAACGCCACCGAGGCCCTCAATCTCGCCGTCCGCGGCTTCTTGAAGCCGGGCGCGCACGCCGTCATCTCCTCCCTGGAGCACAACTCGCTCCTGCGGCCCGTCCACGCCCTGTCGCGGAAAGCCGGCGTCTCCTACGACGTCGTGGACTGCTCGGCCGAAGGGGCCGTCGATCTCGAGGCCGTCCGCGGCGCCCTCAGGCCCGCCACCACCCTGCTGGCGTTCTCCCACGCCTCCAACGTTCTGGGCGCGGTGCTGCCGGTGCGCGAGCTGGCGGAGATCGCCCACCGGCACGGGGCGGCGCTGCTGGTGGACGCGGCCCAGACCGCCGGGCGCCTCCCCTTGGACGTCGCCTCCGACGCCCTGGACCTCGTGGCCTTCTCCGGCCACAAGGAGCTGCTGGGGCCGCAGGGCACGGGGGGCCTCTACGTGGCCCCGGGCATCGAACTCGAGCCGCTGCTGTACGGCGGGACCGGAAGCGACTCCACCTCGCCGGAGCAGCCCTCCTTCCTTCCGGACAGGTTCGAGCCGGGCACGGCCAACGCCCTGGGAGCGGCCGGCTTACGGGCCGGGGTGGAATTCATCCTCGAGCGCGGCGTGGACTCGGTGCGGGACCACGAGGGGATGCTCACCGCCCGCCTGCTGGAGGGACTGGATGGGCTGCCGGGAGCGGTGGTCTACGGGCCGCGGGACTGGTCCCGTCGGGTGGGGGTGGTCTCCTTCAACCTGGAGGGCATATCCTCCGCCGAGGTGGCCGCGTTCCTCAACGAGAGGCACGACATCGCCGTGCGGGCCGGGCTGCACTGCGCCCCCCTGGCCCACCGCACCCTGGGCACCCTGGATACCGGCACGGTGAGGGTGGGGTTCAGCCTCCTCAACCACCCCGGCCAGGTCGACCGGCTCCTTTCCGCCTTGAAGGAGCTGTGATCACCCTTCAAAGGAGGCCACGGCGGAGGGCAGATCCTCGTAGAACTCGAGTATGCGGTCGAACTGGACCACCGAAAAGAGGTCCTTCAGCGACTCGGGCACGCCGCTCAGCACCAGCCTGCCGCCCATGCCCTCGGCCTTCTTGAAGGCGTCGGCGATGACCGAGAGGGCCCCGGAGGAGAGGTAGCTGGCCCTGCCCAGGTCCATGACCACCCGGACCCTGCCTTCCTTTAAGAGCTGGTTGACGCATTGGAAGAAGTCGGTGACGTTGACGGAGTCGACGATACCCTCCACCCCCAGCAGGGTCACCGCGTCGTTCCCCTCGGCCGCGCGCACTTCCAGCTTCACCTAGAACAACCCGCCTTCTTCCGTTACGCGTGCCCCTTCTCCGCCTTCGTCTTGCCCCGCAGGGCCCTCCCGAGATCGAAGAAGATCTCCGGGATGGGCGGCATGCCGTACCCGACGAGAAAGGCCAAGGCCGCCGGCGGCAGCAGTATCCACAGATAGGACACGGGAAACATGTCTTCGACGATGGCGGAGAGCAGTTCCCCGCCGTTCTCCCGGATGAAGTTGAACGAGATGACGTCCATGAAGATGATGCGAAACGCCGGCTGCTTCATCACTACCAGGAAGGCGTGGAGGAACTCCCCGGCCAGCAGGCCGAAGACCGTGACCAGCATGGCCTGGACGGCCAGCTTGGTGGAGTGCCTCTTCCCCGCCTTCCACCAGAAGCACAGGCTGACCACCGCCCCGACTGAAACCGCGTGGATGACCCACTCGTTGTCGCGCGGGACCAGGTAGGCGTTGGGGACGGCCCACAGGGCGGCCGCCGCCAGCCACATACCCGTCACGAACAGGGCCGCCCCCGTCTTGCTCAGGGCGACGTAGGTGGTGTCGGCCTGTCGCGGCTGGGAGAGAAAGCTCCAGCGCTCCGCCCGCTCCCGGCGCCTCTCCAGCCTCTCCCGCGCCTTCTGCTCCTTAAGCTCCCTCAGGCGGTCCTTGGCGGAGACGGCCAGGGGGATTTCCTCGGCGTCGTCCACGGCGACTCGGGCTCCGCCGGCCCTGGCGGCCGCCGGCTCCGCAGCCGAGGCGGCTGCCAGGGACGCCAGCACGTCGTCCAGGTCCGGCGCGGCCCCCGCGCCATCCGGGACCGGTCGCTCTACCGCCGGCTCGGCCTCCGCGGCATCCGCCCCGCCGTGCGCGCTGCGGCGCGTCTCCCTGCTTATCTCGGAGAAGTCGTAATCGGGCCCCTGGGCCAGGAAGGCCTCCCCCGCCGCCCGTTCTCCCCCTGCCAGGCAGCTCCGGCAGAGCCGGGTCTGGCCGGTCTCCTCCGCGCACTCCACGCAGAAGCGTTTCCCGCACTTATGGCATCTTCCCACGGCTATCCGCTGCGGATGGTACTCACACTGCAAGGCCAGGCCTCCTGACTCCCGTATAGATTATAGGCCCTCCGGCCGAAGGCCCCCTAATCCCTCTCCGGCCGGTATTTTACCATGTATTCGAAGAGGAGGACGTCGATCCTGTGCAAGTGGGGGCTCTCCTGCAGGTAGCCGAAGCCCAGGGCGTCCGGCAGTTCCGCTATGGCCATCAGGCATTCCGGCGCCCCGTCCTCCGTGTCCTCCTCGCTCTGCTGCCCCGCTTGGGCCTGGCCCAGCAAGACCGTCTTCCAGTTCCTGATGTTGGCATAGAAGTCGTCCAGCACCATGGTCACGCCCTGCTTGAGATGGCGCAGGTACGGGGGCGTGTCAATGGCCTCTATCCCGGACGCCACCTCCTCCCTGGTGTCCAGCAGCAGGTCGATCCGGGGCACCGCCTTATAGAGTTCGTCCATGTTGAGGCCCTCTATGTCCCCCATCTCGCCTATGGCCCTCTTCGCCTCCACCAGCGGGGCCAGGGTCTCGTCCAGCGAGCGCACGAAGACCGCCGCCGCTTCCGCCCGGTCCAGGAACTTCCTCACCTCTTCCCGGTACGCCTGCACTTCTTCCTCCAGGTCGCCCAGGCGCCCGTCGAACTCGATGCCGTCCCACCCGTCGGCCTGGGCCCTGGCTTCCTCGATGGCGGCGCTGCTCGCCTGCAGCGCTTCCTCCAGCCCCTCGAAGATCCGGTCGTTCGTCTGTATGTCCAGCGTCTCCAGAACGGGTATGAAGCGCAGGGTCCCCTCCAGGCTGTTGTTCAGCTCGCTGACGGCGCCGCGCACCTGCATGACCGTCGCGTAGGGGTCATGGCCCCTTGCGCACCCCGCGGCCGCCGCCGCGCCCGTCCACACCGCCAGGGCCAGGACGGCCGCGGCGGCCTTCTTCCGCATCATGATGAGCCCCTTTCCCGGGCGCCCTCTACTGCTCCCATATCCATGAGACGACTCCCCTCGACGATCAGTTCTCATAAGTCGGTTGCCAAGCGAAAGGGGCGGGTCTCCCCGCCCCTTTCCCTCCGTGGGCCTTCTTACCAGGCGTCCCAGTTGGACTGATAGGTGAAGACCCTGCTCGTCGTGCGCGTGGGAAGGATGCCGATGGTGGGACGCAGCCTGCCCCAGGCGTTGATGTTGAGCATGTCGATCTGCAGGTGCATGCGCAGGTTGGCCCAGAAGCTGTTGATGTAGCGGTTGATGTCGGACGATCCTTCGTTGATGTCCACGTTCAAGGCGTTGATGAGGTTCGCCGTCCAGGTCTTGTTGGCCCCGATGGCCTTGAGCAGGTTCTCCACGAAGTTGGCCCCGTTCGTGCTGCCCAGCGCCGGCGCCAGGGTGGCCGGGTCCCAGTACCCCAGCAGGTTGGTGAGGAAGGTCGTCGTGGTGGGGCTCTCCAACACGTTGGCCAGGGCGTTGGGGTCGAGGTTGGCGAACAGCGCTATCAGGAAGTTCTGGCCGTTGGTGGTCTCCAGCGCGTTGGCCAGCGTGGCCGCGACGGATGTCTGCCCCAGCAGGTTTACCAGCCACGCGTAGTTGTTGTTGACGATGGTGGCGAGGTTGGCCACGTTGAGCTTGCCCAGCAGGTTGGAGACCCATTGCGTGCCCGTCGCCGTGTTGAGCACCGCGGCCAAGGTGTCGGTGCGCAGGCCTCCCGCTGCGTCGGTGAGCAGCGAAGTCAGGAAGGAGACGCCGTTGGACGAATTGAGCACCGTCGCCAGGGTGCTGGGGGCCAGCCCACCCGCGCCGAAGAGGTTGGTGAGCCAGGTGGTGGTGGTGCCGGCGTTAAGGACGCCCCCGAGGGTGGTCACGCTCAACAGGGGTATCAGCGAAGTCAGCCAGGCCTGGTTGGAGTTGAGCGCCGTGGCCAGCAGGTTCGGGTTGAGGTTCCCGATGAGGGTGGTCAGGCTGGATGCCGGTATGGAGTTGATGGCCGCGGCCAGCACCGTCGGGCTGAGCAGGGGCATCAGGGCGTTGAGGAAGGCCCCGTTGGCGTTGATGGCGTTGGCCAGCAGGCTCGGATCGAGCAGGCCGACCAACGAGTTCAGCTTTGCCTGCGGTATGCCGTTGATGACGCTGGCCAGCACGCTCGGGTCCAGTTCGGCGATGAGGCCGCTCAAGAACCCCGGGTTGTTGTTGATGGCGTATGCCAGCCTGTCCGTATCCAGGAGGCCGATCAGGGCGGTGAGGAAGTTCCTGGTGTTGTCCGTGTTGAGGGCGGCCGCCATGGTCCCGGGCAGCGGGGCATAGGCGAATACCGTGTTGGTCAGCCAGGGTGTCAGCTGGGAGATCAGGTTGTTCATCGTGGACGCGTTCACGTTGGAGAGCAGCGTGGAGGCGAAGGTGACGGTGTTGGGGTTGTCGACGACGTTGTCGGCCAGCGCGGCGGCGTTGATCAGCGGTATCAGCGAGTTGATGAGGTTGTGGGTCCGGCTGTCGTTCATGATGCCGGCGAGGTGAGTGGCGTTCAAGAGGGACACCATCCCCGCGTCTGTCTGGTTGAGCAGGGAAGTGATGATGGTGTTGGCCGCAGTCGTGCTGATCAGCGGGAACAGGGCGTTGATCAGGGCCACGGTGTCGGCGTCGTTGACCACGGCGGCCAGGCTGGCCAGGGTGGGCGACGAGGCCACGATGCCCGGGATGATGTTGTTGCGCAGCCACAGCTCCAGGCCGATGACGATGCTGTTCGCCGTGGCTGAGGTGATCTGGGGCACCAGGGTGTTGGTGAAGGCGATGGTGTTGGCGTGGTTGATGACCGCCGCCAGCGTCGCCGCGTTCAGGCCGGGCATCAGGGTGCCGGTGATCCAGGGGCTCAGGCCGGAGAGCAGGCTGTTCACGGTGGCCACGTCCACGTTGGAGAGCAGGGCGTTGGTGAAGGCGATGGTGTTGGGGTTGTCGATCACGCCGTTGGCCAGCGCGGCCGCATCCAGTCGCGGTATCAGGGCGTTGATCAGGGCCCGGGTGTCCGCGTCGTTGACCACGGCGGCCAGGCTGGTCATGGTTGCGGCGGAACCGGCCATACCCGGTATTATCGTGTTGCGCAGCCACACCTCGGTGCCCTGGACGATGCTGTTCACCGTGGCCGAGTCCACGTTGGTGAGCAGGGCGTTGGTGAAGGCGATGGTCGAGGCGTTGTCGATCACGCTGTCGGCCAGGGTGGCCGGGAAGCCCGCGGCGGTGAGGCGGGGTATCAGGGCGTTGATGAGGGCCACCGTGTCGGTGTCGGTCACCACGTTGGTCAGGCTGGCCAGGGTGGGCGACGAGGCCACGATGCCCGGGATGATGGTGTTGCGCAGCCACAG
>CAZETE010000016.1:0-7017 GCA_964515075.1 uncultured Actinomycetota bacterium
TGCTGATATTGCCGGGGTTTGTGCGACAGGCTCTCAGGCCCCAAATTCACAAATCTACAAATTCACACCAAGTTCACTGAAGCGTCGTTCTACCCAGCGAGAGGAGGCGGGCTGACTGCGCCGCGGCGTAGGTGAGGTTGGCGCGGGCAGAGGCCATCGCTTCCTCCAGGGGCATGGGGCGCGGGGTCACGCTGAGGCAGGCGACGGGCGTCTCCGGCAGGGGGCCTTCCTTCCCGACCACGTCCTCCGAAACCGCCCCCGCCAGGATGATCAGGGGCAGCCCCAGTTCCCGGGCGGCGCGGGTCACGCCGGCGACGGTTTTGCCGAGGGAGGTCTGGGCGTCGTAAGACCCTTCCCCGGTGATGACGAGGTCGCAGCCCCTCGCCCGCTCCTCGAAACCAACCGCCCGCATGATCACCTCGATACCCGGCTCCACGCGCGCTCCCAGGAAGGCGATGAGCCCGAAGCCGAGCCCCCCGGCGGCGCCGGCCCCCGGGACCTCGGCCAGCTTGCGGCCCAGCGACGCCTCCACCACGCGGGCATAGGAGGACATGCCCTCCTCCAGCAACCCCACGGTGACCTCGTCCGCCCCCTTCTGGGGACCGAAGACGCGCGTGGCGCCCCCTTCGCCCAGGAGCGGGTTGGCCACGTCACAGGCCACGACGAACTCGCTCAAGAGCGCCCTCTCGTCGAGGCCGGACAGGTCGACGGAACCCACCTTTCCCAGCGAAGCGCCGCACGGTTGCAGGGAAGAGCCCCGCGCGTCGAGGAAGCGCGCCCCCAGGGCCGCGGCCATGCCCATCCCCCCGTCGTTGGTGGCGCTGCCCCCGATGGCCACGATGAAGCGGCGCAGCCCGCAGTCGAGGGCGGAGCGGATGAGCTCGCCGGTGCCGAAGGTGGAGGTGCGCAGGGGATCGCGCTCTTCCGGGGCGAGCAGGGAGTACCCGGAGGCGGCGGCCATCTCCACCACCGCTGTCTCCTCGTCTCCGAGGACCATGTAATACGATGAGACCGGGCGACCCAGAGGATCGAAGACGGTGCAGTCGCGGCGGATTCCCCCGCTGGCCTGGCGCAGTATCTCGGCGCTGCCCTCGCCTCCGTCGGCCAACGGGAGCAATTCGACCTCCGAGCCGGGAAGACCTGCGGCAAGCCCGGCCGCGATGGCCTCCGCGACCTCTGCCGCCTCCAGGCATCCCTTGAACTTATCGGGACAGACGAGGACCTTCATGCCACCAGCATAGCAAAATGTGAAGAATGAAGGGCTGACCCCAAGTGAAGGTTAGGGGGGGGTTGAGAGGAAGCGCTCCAGGGAGGCCTGCTCCTCCTCCCGGTAGACGGACAGGCGCGTGAGCAGCAGGCCCCAGTCCACCTGATGCCCGTCGAACTCCGGGCCGTCCACGCAGGCGAAGCGGGTCTTGCCCTCCACCTCGCAGCGGCAGGTGCCGCACATGCCGGTGCCGTCGAGCATGATGGAGTTGAGGCTGACCCGGGTGGGCACGCCGTAAGGCCTGGTCACGGCGGAGGCGAACTTCATCATGACGGCGGGGCCGATGGCCAGCACCATGCCGATGCCGCCCTTCTTGAGTTCCTCCTCCATGGCCCAGGTGACCACGCCCTTGTGGCCCAGGCTGCCGTCGTCGGTGGTGATGACGACCTCGTCGGAGACCGCCTTCATCTGTTCGATCATGATGACCAGCTCGGCGGTGCGCGCGCCGAGGATGCTCACCACCCGGTTGCCCGCCTCCCTCAAGGCGCGGCAGATGGGATGGATGGCGGCGATGCCCACGCCGCCCCCCACGCAGAGGGCCGTGCCGAAGTCCCCTATCTCCGAGGGGATGCCCAGGGGGCCGGTGAGGTCGGCCAGCGCGTCGCCCTCGCGCAGCCGCCCCAGCTGGCAGGTGGACTTCCCCACCTCCTGGAAGACCAGCCAGACCCAGCCCTCCTCCGCCGACCAGTCGGCCAGGGTCAGGGGGATGCGCTCGCCGGTCTCGTCTATGCGCAGGATGACGAACTGCCCGGCGCGGGCGTTGCGCGCGACGTCCGGGGCCGCGATGCGCAGGGCGCCCACGGTCTCCGAGAGGCGTTCCGATAAAAGGACGGGGAAGGGCATCAGCGGTTCTCCTTCTTCTCCAGCTCTTGCTCCAGCCGTTGGCGGATGGCGCGGACCTCCTCCACGAAGTGGGGGACCGAGTCGTAGGGGCTTTCGCCGCGCAGGTCGGCGCGGCGCAGCTCGGGGTCGTAGGAGATGCTGCCCAGCAGGGGAAGCCCGTCCAGGTTGGCCTCGATCAGGACCCGCTCCTCCGGGTCGACCAGCTTGTTCAGCACCACCAGCAGGCGGGTGACGCCGAGGTCGGCGGCGAGCCTGCGGATGCTCATGGCCGTCTGCACGCTGCGCAGGCCCGGCTCGATGACCACCAGCATGGCGTCCATGGAGGCGGTGGTGCCGCGCCCCAGGTGCTCCACGCCCGCCTCCATGTCCAGGATGAGCGCCTCGTCGCGGGCGAAGAGCATGTGGCTGACGAGCGCCTTCAGCAGCACCGATTCGGGGCAGATGCAGCCGCCCCCGCCCTTCTTAACCGTCCCCAGCACCAGCAGCCTGACGCCCGAGTGCTCCACCGAGAGCTCGTCCGGCAGGTCGTCCACCCGGGGGTTGATCTTGAAGAAGGAGCCGAAGCTGCCCGGCTTGGAGTCGGTGCGCTCGGCGATGAGCTCTTTCATATCGGCGATGGGGACCACGCCGGCCATGCGCTCGGCCGGGATGCCCAGGCTGGAGGCGAGGTTGGCGTCGGGGTCGGCGTCAACCGCCAGCACCCGGTAGCCCTCGTCGGCCAGCAGGCGCGCCAGCCCCCCCGCCAGGGTGGTCTTGCCCACGCCTCCCTTGCCGGTCACCGCTATCTTCAAGGCCGCTCACCTCCGTCGCGCGACTGCCGGAAACCGATAATATAATATATCACTATCCCCGCCGGAGCGCCGCGGCGGCGCGCGGGGTCCGCTGCGTGCCGAAGGCGGCGCGGGCCGCCCGCCCCCCTTCGCACAGGGTGTATACTACTGCCATGGATTACGTGATCATCGGCAACGGCGCGGCGGGCATCCGCGCCGTCGAGGCCGTCCGCAGGCTGGACCCCGCGGGGGGCATAACCCTCATCGACGCGGAGCCGCACCGCTGTTACTACCGCATGATGCTGCCCGACTACATCAGCGGGCTCAAGCGGCGCGACTCCCTATTCCTGGTGGGAGAGGGGTTCTACGAGGAGAACCGCGTGGACTTCCGTCCGGGCACCGTGGTCAGCGCGGTGGACACCGCCTCCCGTGAGGTCCGCCTGGAGAACGGCGCGGCGGTCTCCTACGACCGGCTGCTCGTCGCCTCCGGCGCCCGCCCCCGCGCCTTTACCCCGCCCGGCTCCGGGCTCTCCGGCGAGGTGGCCCTGCGCACCCTGGACCAGGCCGACGCCATCCTGGGCTTTGCGAAGTCGGCCGGGAGGGCGGTGGCCCTGGGGGGCGGCCTGCTGGGGGTGGAACTGGCTCGCTCCTTCAACGAGCTGGGCCTTGAGACCACCTACCTCATCCGCGAGGACCGCTTCTGGCCGCAGATGCTCGACCTCGCCGGCTCCGCCATGATCGAGCGGCGCCTGGAGGAGAAGGGCATCGACCTGCGCAAGGAGGAGGGCATCGCGGAGCTGCACGGCGAGGGGGGAAGGCTCACGGCGGTCGAGACCACCTCGGGCGCGGTCATCCCGGCGGAGATCATGGGGGCGGCCGTCGGCGTGGCCTTAAACGTCGAGTTCCTTCAGGGGAGCGGAATCGCAACGCAGGCCGGCGTGCTGGTGGACGGGCACATGCGCAGCGGCGCGGAGGGGGTCTACGCGGCGGGCGACGCGGCCCAGGTCTACGACCCGGTGCACGGCGAGAACCGCGTGGTCACCAGCATGGTCAACGCCCAGCGGACCGGGCGGGTCGCCGGCGCCAACATGGCCGGCGGCGACGAGGAGATCGAGGGCGTCATCTCCTCCAACCTCATCACCATCTACGGCCTCCCGGTGGCCGGCATGGGGATGAACCAGGCCGGGGGAGAGGGCTACGAGGTGCTCACCGGCGGCCATCCCGACGGGGAGGTCTACAAGCGGTGCGTCTTCAAGGGCGGCGCCATGGTGGGCGCCACCCTCATCGGCGACGTCCGCGACGCCCGCGTGATGGAGCGCCTCATCACCGCCCGGGCCGACTTGAGCAGCATCAAGGACAGCATTCTCGAGAGGGGTTTCGACCTCAAGGCGGCGGCGCGCGAGATACTCGGCGAGTAGGCGCCGGACTTCCATTGCCAACCCTTGACAACTGTGGTATATCATAAAAGGACTTTGCTCGAGTCCGCCGGGAAGTGAATCAAGGCGTCGGTTTTTTACAAGCGAAGGAGGATCGGTTTAATGGGAGAGAAGAGCGACAAGCGACCGGTATTCGACGCGGACGAGTGCACCGGCTGCGGGCTGTGCGTGGACGAGTGCCCCAACTCCTGCATCGACCTGGGCGACGACGACATCGCCCTGCTGTCCAAGCCCGACGAGTGCGACGGCTGCGGCACCTGCGCCGAGGAGTGCCCCTCCGAGGCCATCAAGATGGAATAGGCGCGAGCCGGACCCGCGGGGGAGCGCAAGCTCCCCCCTTTTTTTGTTATCATGGTCGAAAGGACGAGCAAGGAGACGAACGGCGGTCCGGAGCCGCCGGGCATACGCCCGGAAGCGTCCGGGGAAAGGGCGGGCGATATGGTCAAGAAGAAGGAGGAGGAGCCCAGGGTCAACATCCTCTGGAGGATCCCCATGTTCAGCTTCCTGGACCAGGAAGCCCTCGACCGGCTGCTGGCCTTGACCGAGAAGGAGACCTACTCCAAAGGCGAGTACATCTTCATGGAATGCGACGCCTCCCGCAAGCTCTACGTGGTCACCAAGGGGGAGGTCAAGCAGCTCAAGCAGACGGAGAACGGGCGGGAGATGATCATCGAGTTGGCCCACCCCGGGGACATCTTCGGGGAGGAGGCGATCTTCGACGGCAAGCCCTACCCCATGACCGCCCAGTGCCTGCAGGACTGCGAGGTCCTCTCCATAAACCGCTCCGACTTCTTCGGCTTCCTGCGGGCCAATCCCGACCTGGCCCTGGAGTTCATCACCGAGTTCGCCTCGCGCCTGCGCGTGGCCCAGGACACCATCCGCGCCCTGGCCGCGGAACGGGTGGAGTGGAGGGTGGGCCGCGTGCTGAACATGCTGGCGGCCCGCTCGGGCGAGAAGGGCCCCGACGGGGTCTCCATCAACCTGCCCATCACCCGCCAGGACATCGCGGACATGGCCGGCACCACCGTGGAGACCACCATCCGGGTCATCAGCCACTTGAAGAAACTGGGCATCTGCGACACCGTCAAGGGCAAGATCGTCATCACCGACCCCGAGCAGCTGGGCAACATGGTGCGGGAGGGATGCACCCAACCCACCTAGGGGCGCCCGGCTCCGCGGACCCGTGCCTCGATGACCTCGGTCATACCGCCGGGCCCTTGCGCGGCGGCATACTTGATTTCCGTACGGGAAAGCTCAAAGGAGGGAGAAGGATGGCCGTCACGCTGTATTCGACGCGGACCTGCCCCTACTGCCACATGGCCGAGGAGTTCCTCGCCCAGCTGGGGGTTGAGTTCACCAACAAGGACGTGGGCGAGGACGAGGCGGCGGCGGAGGAGATGATCGAAAAGAGCGACCAGCTGGGGGTGCCGGTGCTGGAGATCGGCGACGTGATCATCGTGGGGTTCGAGCGCGAGGCGGTGCGCAAGGCCCTCGCCGACGCGGGCCTCGTGGACGGATGATGCTTGAGCGGATGACGCCCCATCTCGGCTTCGAGCCGCGCGCCTGCACCACCGCCATGGGCATCCTGCCCCACACCGATCCGCGGGAGGCCCTGGACCTGGCCTTCTCCCTGGACGTGCCCTTCTGGCCCCAGCTGCCCAACCTCACCTTCGCCGAGGATACCTACGTCCAGACCTGCCTGGGCCTGCCCGGCGTGACCGCCGATATGGCGGAGCAGACCCTCCGCTTCGACGAAGGCCTCTTCGCGGAAGGGCTGGGCGACTACCTGGAACACGACGAGGGCTCCGACCTCTTCGCGGTGCGCGAGGGCGACTCCCTCACCTACGGGGAGTTCCGGGCGCGGGCTGCGGGGCGCGCGGAGGAGATGCCCGCCCTCCGCGGCCAGTTCATGGGGCCTATCTCCCTCTGCCTCAAGGTGACCGACGCGGACAGGAAGCCGGTCATCTACCGGGACGAAGTGCGCGAGCTGATCATCCGGCACGTCGCCGCCAAGGTCAACCGGCACCTGAGCGACCTGCGCGAGCTGCACCCCCGCGCTTTCGTGTGGGTGGACGAGCCCGGCCTGGAGATACTCTTCACCGGCATCACCGGCTACTCGGCCGAACGGGCCCGCGCCGACCTGGACCTCTTCACCTCGCTGCTGGAGGGGCCGCGCGGCATCCACCTCTGCGGCAATCCCGACTGGGACTTCCTGCTCACCGCCGACATCGACCTCTTGAGCTTCAATGCCTACGCCACCTCCGGCATCATGGAGGGCTACGCCGGCGGCATCCGGGCCATGCTGGAGCGCGGCGGGGTCATCGCCTGGGGCATCGTCCCCACCAACTTCGCCGACGCCGAGAAAGAGGACGAGGAATCGCTGCTGGAGCGGCTGGTGGGCCTGTGGCGCGGGCTCGAGGGGCGCGGCCTGGACGGGGAGACGCTGCTGGCGCGGTCCATGATCACCCCGGCCACCTGCTGCCTGGTCAACCCCGACCTCACCGCCACGGTGGAGCGCTCGTTCGAGACGGTGCGCCGCCTCTCCTCCCTGCTGCTGTCGGGCCTTTACCCCTGATGCCGCCGCCGCGCCGGCGGTTTTGTCGCCCCCCTGACCCATACTTTGAAAAAGGGCGCCTTTTCACTATAATCGATTGACACCGCCCGGCCGGGGGCCGGGACGCGGAAGGGACGGAAGAGGGAC
>CAZETE010000016.1:7117-42567 GCA_964515075.1 uncultured Actinomycetota bacterium
ATCGATTGACACCGCCCGGCCGGGGGCCGGGACGCGGAAGGGACGGAAGAGGGACTGAAGGGACGGAAGAGGGACGAGGATTGGACCTGGAAGATTTCGAGCTGGATTTCGAGGAGATAGAGCTGCTCACCCTGCAGCTGGCCATAACCAACCTGAGCCTGGCCTCCATCCACGGCGCGGAGGGCCGGCTGGACAAGGCCATCAAGGAGTACTCCAAGGCCCTGGAGTTCGACCCCGGCCTCTATGCCGGGTACGTCAGCCGGGGGAGGCTGTTCCTGCGCAAGGGGGAACCGCGCAAGGCCATCGAGGACTTGAGCCGCGCCATCAGCCTGGAGCCGGGAGTGGCCAACACCTACCTGCTGCGGGGGGACGTCTTCCTGGAGCAGGGGGACAGCGCGGCGGCCCGGCGCGACTACCAGACCGCCCTGGAACTCGCGCCGACCAACCCCGAAGCGGTGCGCCGCGTGGAGTCCATGAGGGCCGCGAGGAAGGGAAAGCCCTCCCCGCGGCGCGGGAAGAGCGGCGCCTGAAGCGGTATCCGCCCCGCGCGCCCGTGCGCCCGGCCTATTTCACTTCGACGGTGAAGGTCCTCTCCTCGGCGATCTCCGAGGGGTTCACGCTCTGCTTGGCGTAACCCAGGGTCACCTTCTCCTTGCCCGGCTTGACCGCCTGAAAGGTCCACACGTCGGTGCCGGGAGCGCCGGGGACGGGCGGGTCCGGGGGGCGGTATCGCGTCTCCACCATCTTCACCACGCCCTTGGTGAGCTGCCCGGTGAGGACCCAGTTGAACCCGGTGGAGGGGTTCGACTCCAGCTCGATGGAGAACTGGTCGCCCGCCTGCAGGCGGATGGCCTTCGCGGGGTCGGTGTAGACGCCGGGGCCGCTCGGTCCCCCGTCCCCGTCCCCGCACCCGGCGAACTGCGCGCAGAGCGCCAGCAGGACCGCGCACGGCAGCACGCAGCGGTATGCCTTCACCGCTACCACCTGTCCTGGTGGACCCGGGAAGGCTGGTAGCGGTCGGCCGGGCCGGGGTCCTCCGCCGGGTGGCCCACGGCGACGACGCAGAAGGGCATGATCCCGTCGGGCAGGCGGAAGAGCTCGCGCATGCCGGCCACCCGCTCCTTGCGCGGGTGCACTCCCAGCCAGACCGTGCCCAGCCCCAGGGAACGCGCCGCCACCAGCAGGTTCTCCACCGCGGCGGCGCAGTTCTGCTCCCAGTAGTCCCTGAACGACTCCTGTTCCAGGTCGGCGCAGACCAGCACGGCCAGCGGCGCCTGCCGTACGCAGGCCGCGTAGGGGTGGTAGTCGGGGATGCGGTCCTTGACCGCCGGGTCCCGCGCCACCACGAAATGCCAGGGCTGCTCGTTGCGGGCCGAGGGCGCGGCCATGGCCGCCCGCAGCAGCGCCTCCAGGTCCTCCTCGCTCACCTGCCGGTCCTTATAACTGCGGATGCTCCGCCGCGTCATGATGGCCTCCAGTGCGTCCATACCCGTCCCTCCCTTGAAATGGGGGGGCCGGCCCCCGGGGGGACCGGCCCGACGTTCTTCCCGGTCATGCCCGGGCCGGGCCGTCAACTTCAAGGCCTGACCCCGGGATTGATCAGGCCGTCAACTTCAAGCCCTGACCCCGGGATTGATCATTCGCGGAGCAGGACGGCGTGGGACACGTCGTCGATGCCGCCGGTGATGTTCTCGGGCCAGCGCAGCTTGACCCGCATGCCCACCGCCACCTCCTCGGGCTCGGCGTCGTAGAGGGTCACCACGGACATGGTGTCCGAGCCGTCCAGCATGACCCCGCAGATGATCAGGGGCGGCTCGGCCGGCGCGCCCTCGTCCACGGTGGTGCCGCCCTCGTACTTCCAGGCTCCGGTGAAGGTGTAGGTGGTGATGGTGCCGGTGTCCTTGACCTCCACGAACTCGTTGGGCACGCCCATGCAGCGGCAGTACGGCTTGGGCAGGAAGTAGACCAGGCCGCAGTCCGGGCACTTCAGCCCGAGCAGCCTCTTCTCCTTGAAGGCCTCGCGGCTCTTGGCGATGAGCCCGATGCTCTCCTGGTACCAGGACCAGTGCTCCATGGGCCAGTTTCCCTCGATGGACGTGGTCACCTCTTTGTATTCCATGTCATGACCTCCTCGGGGTGTCGGCGAGCACGGCAACGACGTTGAGGTTGACGGCGCCGCCCCAACCGTGGGCCACGCCCTTGTGGACCTCCTTGGGCACCTGGTGCTCGCCCGCCTCGCCCATGATCTGCAGGGCGACCTCGGAGACGCGCTCCATGGCGGAGGCGCCGATGGCGTTGGTGGAGATGACCCCGCCCGAGGGGCAGACCGGCAGGGCGCCGTCCAGGTTCATGGAGCCGGAGTCCAGCACGGCGGGCGCCTCGCCCTCGTCGCAGAGGAGCAGGCGCTCGTAGAACATGAGCATCTGATGGGCGAAGGGGGCGTAGGGCTCGGCCACGTCGATCTCGTTGCGCGGATCGGTGATGCCCGCCAGCTCGTAGGCCCACCGCGCGGCCTGCTTGCAGCCCTCCTGGGCGCAGGGGTCGGCGTTGGTGGTCCCGGAGCCGGCGATGCCCACCAGGGCCCCCTCCTCGGAGCAGGAAGCCACCGAGAGGATGTAAGCCGGCTTCTTCTTGAGCTTCCTGGCCCTGTCGCCAGTGGTCAGCAGCATGGCGCAGGCTCCGTCGGTGGCCGGACAGACGTGCCCGAAGCGCACCGGGTACTGCAGCAGGACGGTCTCGGCCACCTGTTCGGGGGTGATGCCCGGCTGCTTGAGGTGGGAGTACGGGTTCAGGGCCGCGTTGGAGCGGCACAGCGCCGCCACCTTGTCCAGGTGGTGGGTGGTGCAGCCGCTGCGCTTCATGTAGCTGGCGGCCTGGTAGACGGCCACGCCCACCGCGCCGCCGCCGAACTTCACCAGGAAGGCGGGGTCCACCCCCTGCTGGAACTGGGCGGCCGCATCGGCCATGGCCACCGTGTTCAGGCCCATGGTGGAGTTGCCGTCCGACTGCTTCTCGAAGGAGACGACCATCACCGTCTCGTAGAGCCCGGAGGCGACGGCGTAGTAGCCGCCGTGCGCCACCGACCCGCCGGTGGTGCCGCCGGTGGTGATGCGCAGGAAGGGCTTGTTGTAGTAGCCCCAGTGGCCGCCGCCCCACTCCTCGGGCATGTTCACGCCCTCGAAGGCGGGCATGTTGCCGGAGATGAAGGCGTCGACGTCCTTGGGCTTGAGGCCCGCGTTCTCGTAACAGGCGCTGACGGCCTCCCACACCAGCTCGGCCATGTTCACGTCGCGCCGCTTGCTGACGTGCTTCGAATAACCGACTCCCGCCACCGCTACGTCAGTGTGTGCCATGTCATTCACCCCCCAGCGCGAAGACGACGTTTTCCTGGGCGCCGATGCCGGTCTGCCCGGTGGCCACGGCGGTCTTGATTCCCGCCACCTGGTGGTCGCCCGCCTCGCCGCGGATCTGCATGGCCGCCTCGATGACCCGGGCCAGGCCGGTGGCGCAGACCGCGTTGCCGGAGAGGCCGCCGCCGGAGGCGTTCACCGGGAGCTTGCCGGAGATGGCGGTGGCGCCGGAGTCGAAGAAGGCGCCGCCCTCGCCGGCGCCGCAGAAGCCCAGGGCCTCGTAGGCCATCAGTTCCTCGTGGGCGAAGTTCTCGTGCACCTCGGCCAGCTGCACGTCGGAAGGGCCGATGCCGGCCATGGCGTAGCAGGCCTTGGCCGCCCGCTCCAGCGAGCCCAGCTCGGCCAGGGAATCGCGCTCGGTGAAGTAGGAGTCGTGGCTGAAGCCCATGCCCCTGACGTATACCGGCTTGTCGGCCTGCAAGGCCTTGCCGTTGGAGATGACCATGGCGCAGCAGCCGTCGCTCAGGGGCGCCACCATCTTCTCGGTGATGGGGTCGTAGAGCTTGCGCGAAGCGAGCACTGCGGCGGCGTCGGCCCCGGCGTCGGCCTGCGCGGCCAGGGGGTTGAGGGCCGCGTTGGCCAGGTTCTTGGCGGCCACGCCGGCGATCTGCTCGACGGTGGCGCCGCCCGCCTCCACGTAGGCGTTGGCCATCAGGGCCGCGGCGGAGACCTCGTTGAGCAGCCAGCGCTGCCGGTCCCAGGTGGGGTCGAGGAGCATGATGCCGGGGAAGAGGCTCCAGTTGTAGCAGTTGGCCTGGCTCTCGCCCAGCACCAGGGAGACCTCGTGGTCGCCCGAGAGGATGCGCATGACCGCGTAGAGGAGGGCGTAGCCGCCGTCCATCTCCACCTTGGACTCGTTCTTGAGCCAGGAGCCCACCACCTCGACCAGGCGCATGTTGGAGATGGTGCGCCCGTCGCAGTAGTCGTTGTTGGCGGAGACCACCGAGTAGTTGTCGGACTGCTTGAGGCCGGCGGCGGCCAGGGCCCGCTTGGCCACGTCCAGCACCATCATCTCGCGTCCGCAGCCGCAGTCGTGTTCGTAGGAGGACTGGGCGTAAGAGACGATCGTGATTTCCTTATCCATCCCATCCCACCCCCTTATACCGGCTTGTATCCCGCGAGTCGCTCGAGGGCGTTCTCGGCGCTTGGGTCGATGACCGCGGCCACCTTCATGCCGGCGGAACAGCTCGAGCCCTCCAGGCGCCCGACGATGCAGGTGTCCGCGCCGTCGTGCTTGACCGCGACGAGGTACTCGGGCGAGGGCAGGTCCTCCAGTTGGCCGTTGGCTCCCACCTTGACCGAGGCCCGGGTGAAGGAGACCACGGTGCCCTCCAGGGGCAGCTCCACCCACTCCTCGTTCTTTACGAAGCAGATCTCGCAGATCATGCGCGGCGGCAGGAAGACGCGCCCGCACTGCGGGCACTTGGAGGCCCGCAGCTTGCCTTCCTTCAGCCCGTCGAAGAAGTGCTCCATCCAGTTCCCCACCGACCACGCGAACGGCGGGTTGATGGCGATGGACGACTTCGGCACCGGGCCGATGTCAACTCCTGCTCTCATTCGATCACTCCTTTCTCCGTAGCCGGACCGGCCTCCCGGGGGAGGCATGCCAAATATTACAAACCGTAGAAATAGTGCCTGGTCGAGCAGCCCGCCGTCAACTTAGTGAACACTAACATTCTATCCCCGGGAAGAGGCGTGTCAAGCGCTGCCCGGGGCCGCGCCGGCCGCGCCGTCTGGGGACCTTTCGGGCGGGTCAACAGGTACAACCGCACCTCCCTGCGATGATGCCGCAACGCATGTGAATTCCCTGCCCGTCTAATCTATCAGAAAACGCCGCGGAGGGGTAGCGCCGGCGGCCGCAAACGCGCGGGGCCGGCTCGCCTTCCGGCGGCGGCCGCCGCTTGCCGGGCCGGGCCGGTTGTGTATAATGATTCTTACGGAACGCGCGGGTGTAGCTCAGTCGGCAGAGCGAAAGCTTCCCAAGCTTTAGGCCGTGGGTTCGATTCCCATCACCCGCTCCAAGCGGCGAGGCCGGGGACGCTCCCCGGCCTTTTTTCGTCCGGCGCGGCCTCCGGCGGGGGTTTCACCGGGCAGAGGTCTGATATAATCTTGAGGTCATTACTTCGGCGTCAATCGGCAGCGGGAGGGAAAGAGGCATGAGCGCCACCGGCCACGGACCGTTGGAACCGTTGGAGATGACCCTGAGGGTCAGGAAGGGCACCTCGCCCCACGTGGACAACGACAGGTGCCTCAACTGCGGCACCTGCCTGAGGATCTGCCCCACCGGGGCCATCCGCGAGGTGCAGCGGCAGATCTGCCGCCTCTGTCCCGACTGCGCCGAGGGCGAGATCATGTTCCCCCGCGGCATGGAGGAGCTCACCGCGCGCTCCTGCAGCCTGGCCTGCCCCCTCGGCCATCACCCCGAGGGGTACCTCGGCCTGCTGGCGCGCGGCGACTGGGAGGGGGCCTGGGAGGTCATCAGCGCCGTCAACCCCCTGCCCGGCGTGCTGGGCAGGATCTGCAGCCGGCCCTGCGAGGAGGAGTGCAAGCGCGGCATCCTCATCGACAGGCCGCTGCCCATCCGTGCCGCCAAGCGCGAAGTGGCGGAGTGGGCGCTGCGCAGCGGCCTGGCCAAGCCGAGGGCCTACCGGCGCAACATCGACGCGCGCGTGGCCGTCGCGGGAGCGGGCCCGGCCGGCGTCACCGCCGCCTCCGACCTGGCCACCCTCGGCTACCGGGTGACCGTCTTCGAGAAGGGACCGCAGCCGGGAGGCATGGTGCGGCAGGCCGTCCCCTCCTTCCGCCTGCCGGACGAGGTTTGGGAGCGCGAGTTCGCCGCGGTCTTGAGCGGCGGCATCGAGGTGGTCTACGGCGCGACGGTGGGCGTCTCCCCCACCCTGGAGGAGCTGGAGGAGAGCGGGTACAAGGCGGTGATCCTGGCCACCGGGGCGCCCCGCGGCAAGCTGCTGCCCCTGCCGGGCCGGGATTTCAAGGGCGTCTACGACGCGCTCACCTTCATGAGCGCGGTGAAGCAGGGCCGCCCGGTGGAGGTGGGGGAGAGGGTCGTGGTCATCGGGGGCGGCTCCGTGGCCACCGACGTGGCCCGCACCGCGCTGCGCAAGGGAGCGAGGGAAGCGACCATGGTCTGCATCGAGCAGGAGTGCGACCTCCCCGCGCTGTCCTGGGAGGTGGAGGAGGCCCTGCGCGAGAGGGTCAAGCTGCTGGCCGGGTACGCTCCGCGGCGCATCGTCTCCGCCTGGATGCAGGCCGAGGCGGTGGAGCTGGCCTGCGTCTCCAATATCTGCTGCGACGCTTACGGGCGCTTAGCCCCCGAGATAGACCCCTCCGACACCAGGACCCTTCAGGCCGACACGGTCGTCTTCGCGGTGGGGCAGGCGGTGGACTCGGCGCTGCTGGGGCGCATGGGCCTGGACCTCGACGAGGCGGGCGGGCTGGTGGTCGACGCCGCCTCCGGCGCCACTTCCTCCGGCCGCGTCTTCGCGGCGGGGGACCTGGTCGGGGGGCAGGGCTCGGTGGTGGAGGCCATGGCCTCGGGCCGCCGCGCCGCGCGCGCCGTCGACGCCCTCCTGCAGGGGAGCTTCCCCGCCGCGAGGGAAAGGGCCGTCGGGTCCGCCCCGCTGAGCGAGAAGATCTTTCCGGTGCGCCTGGAGAAGCTCGAGCCGCTGGAGCTGCCGCGTATCGCCGTCGCGGAGGCGCTCTCCTCCTTCGCGGAAGTGGACCTCTCCCCGCAGGCGGCGGAACTGGAAGCCGACGCCCGGCGCTGCATGCGCTGCGGCTACATGGAAATAGACCACGCGGCCTGCTTGGGATGCGGCGGGTGCTGGCACGTGTGCCCGGCGGGCGACGTCATCATCATGGGCCCGCCCCTCGCCGGGGACGGGGAAGAAGCGGGGGGTGAGGCGTGATGCGGCGCGCATGGGACGTCATCGTGGTGGGCGCGGGTCCCGGCGGATCGACCGCGGCGGCCCGCCTGGCCCAGGCCGGGGTGGAGGTGCTGCTGGTGGACAAGGAGCGCTTCCCCCGGGAGAAGCCCTGCTCGGACATCTATGGCCCCTTCGGCGCGCGCACCTATGAGGAACTGGGCGTCTACGAGCGCCTGCTGGAGGCGGGCTACCTCTATCCGGGGGTGGTCCTGTCCAGCCCGGATTACACCGCCATCCGCGGGCCCAACGAGAAGGGGCTCACCTGCCCGCGCCGGGTGGGCGACAACATCTTGAAGGAGAATGCCGCCCGCCTGGGAGCCGAGGTCTGGGAGGAGTGCTGGGTCAACGACCTGGTGGTGGAGGACGGGCAGGTCCGCGGGGTGGGGGCCAAGTACCAGGGCGAGTTCGTCGAGCTGCGCGCGCAGCTGGTCATCGGGGCGGACGGCTCCCACACCTGGGTGGCCAAGCGCCTGAGCCTCTTCGGAGACGACTACGACCATGTCTTCCTGGCCGGCCGGGCTTACTTCTCCGGGTGCAATCCCCCCTTGCGCGAGGTGGAGGTCCACTACGACCCCGGCTTCGCCCCCGGCTTCGTCTGCCTCTCGCCCCATCCCGGCTACGACGACGTGGTCAACATGGGGGTGGGCATACAGATGTCGAGATACGTCGACGGGCCCCTCGACGCCGAGGCGATGACGGCGAAGTTCGTCGCGGAGAGCCCGCACGGCGAGAAGATGCGCTCCGCCAGGCAGGTCTCCGAGTGGATGGGCTGGCGGGTCCCCTCGGCCGGGCAGATCGGCAGGAATCACGCGGCCGGGGCGCTCCTGGTGGGGGACGCGGGCAGCTTCGTGGAGCCCTTCATCCTGGAGGGCGTGGCCACGGCGGTGCGTTCGGCCAACTATGCGGCGAAGACCGCCCTGGAGGCGCTGGAGGACGGGGACTTCTCCGAGGCATCGCTTGCGCGCTACGACGACAAGTGGCGGGCCAAGATGCTGCCCCAGCTGCAGGCGCTGCAGGGCATCGCGGTCACCGCGGCCGACCCCGCGGCCTTGAACGCCACCTTTGCGCAGCTCAAGGACAACCCGGAGGCGGTTGCCCGCGTCTTCGGCGGCTGACCTTGAACGGCGCCGGGCACCGTCGCTTCTTCGCCACCTTCACGGCAAGGTAAGAGGCCGGGCATCGCGCCCGGCCTCTCGTTTCATTCTTCCGGGGCCAGAAAGTGAAGTTTCAAGGGCTGACCCCAAGTGAAGGGTAGCCGATGGATTCGGTGGCCCAGGTGCGTCCGTCTCCGTACACGGCGCGTTCGCACACCACTTCCCCGCCGATGGCGGTCACGCGGGTGGAGACGTCGAACTCGTCCGGCACGTAGTCGCCCACGTTGACGGTGAAGCGGCTGCCGGCGGGGATGAGCAGGTTCTGCAGGGCCGCCGGGGCCGCCGGGCCCGAGCCGGTCTGGAAGCTCACGTTGACCACCGCCGCCGTCGGGTTGGGGTTCTGGATGAGCACGAAGGTCTCCATGCCGCCGCCGGTGGACCCCTCCGCCAGGTACCATTCGACCCCGGGCGCGGGTGCCCCGATGGACGCGTGGGCCCAGGCGCGGTCGTTGCCGTACATGGCCCGCTCGCAGACCAGCCTGCCGTCCAGGCAGGCCACCAGGGTGGAGACGTCGTAGGTGCTCACGTAGTCGTTGACCTTGAAGGTGCGCCGCGAGAGCGCCGGGACGGTCACCCCCTGCAGCTCGGGCGGGGCCACCAGGCCCGAGCCGGTCTGGAAGCTGATGTCCGCGTGGACGTCGTTGAGCCCGGGGTTCAGCAGCAGCACGAAGGTCTCCATGCCGCCCAGGGTGGAACCCTCGGCCAGCAGCCAGCGGTTCGCGGGGGAGCAGGCTCCGATGGAGCCGGTGCCCCAGGCTCCGCCGCCCCCGTACACGGAGCGCTCGCAGACCACCGTCCCGTCCCGGGCCTCCACGTAGGCCGAGGCCTCGTAGTCGACCAGGTGATCGTTCAGGCGGAAGCTGCGCCGCGACCCGGCGGGGATGAGGGCGTTCTGCAGGGCGGCCGGCTGCACCGGGCCGGAGCCGGTCATCAGGGTGATGTCGACGTGCACGCTCGATCTGTTGGGGTTCTCCACCAGCAGCCAGGTCTCCATGCCGCCCGCCGTGCTCCCCTCGGCGAAGTACCACTGGGCCGCCGGAGCGGGGGCGGTGGCCCCGATGGAGTTCGTGCCCCAGGCGCGGCCGTTGCCGTAGACCGCACGCTCGCAGACCACGAAGCCGTCTATGGGCTCCACCCTGGTGGAGACGTCGAAGGTGTCCACGTAGTCGTTGGCCTTGAAGGTGACGCGCGACTGGGCCGGGATCTTCACCCCCTGCAGTTCGGGGGGCGCCACCTGCCCCGTCCCGGTGAGGAATACCACGTTGACGTGGACGTCGGTGAGCCCGGGGTTCTGCACCAGCACGAAGGTCTCCATGCCGCCGGCGGTAGCCCCTTCGGCCATGTTCCAGTCGACGGTGGTGATGCGCCCCTGCGGGAACTGGTACTGGGGCAGGGGCACGATGCCCACGGTGCGGGGGTTGGGGATGTTGGGGATGCCGTCCCCGTCGGTGTCGGGCATGGCTCCCACGTAGCTGAACAGCGCCTGCCAGGCCTTGATCTCGTCGGGGCCGGCCATGACGCGGCTGGACATCAGGTCGGTGGGCGCCCCCGTCTTGGTGCGCGGCGCGAGGCCGAACATCGCAAGGAAGCTGGCCGTGTAGAAGTTGGTGGCCACCTTGTAGAGCCCCCCGGGGTCGATGGGCTCGTAGTTGCCGGTGCCGTCGTCCACCAGCAGGCTGGCGACGCGCCCGCCGGCCTCCCCCGCCGGGCGCCAGGCGTAGGAGCCGCCCGACATCTGCAGGAAGAACTGGTTGTCGCCCATGCCCAGGGTGGCGTCCAGCGCCCCCAGGATCTCCCCGCCGAAGAGGTAGAAGGCGCACAGGGGGTAGCCGAAGGGGATGGCCTGGGAGGTGTCGGGGGTGGCTCCCAGGGGCAGGGCGCGGAAGAGGTCGTAGGCGTTGAAGACGCCCTCGCCGCCCTGGAGGATGCCGGAGCGGATGACCCCGTTGGCCTCGATGCCCAGCTGCACCCGGTCGGGGGAGACCGCGGAGCCGGCCGCCACGTAGGAGTCGGTGACCAGGTCGCCCAGGTTGGTCTCGGTGAAGGGCGGCCCCTCGTTGATGTTGAAGCCGCCGTCGCCGAAGTAATCGGTCTCGGCGAAGGGGGCCATGACGTTCATGCCGAGGAAGGCGTTGATGGCGGTTATGTAGTTATCGATCCAGGCGTCGACTGACGGGACGGTGGGCACGCCTTCGTCCATGGGAATGGCCCGGCCGCTGCGGACGCTCACCTTGCCGGTCCCTTCGTCGTGGGACAGTTCCAGCTCGCCCAGGTACTTGGAGTAGGCGCCGGACTGCACCACGATGATGCCGTTCCTGATAATGGGGGGATAGTTGAGGGAGTGGCTGTGCCCTCCCAGGATGACGTCCAGGCCGCTGACGAAGTTGCAGAGCTGCAGCTCCTCGGAGGTCCCCATGTGGCTCAGGCAGATCACCACGTCGCAGCCCTTGAGCCTGAGCTGGTTGGTCATGTCCTGCGCCTTGAAGACCCGGCGCAGGAAGCTGGCCTCCTGGTCGAGGACGGCGCCGTCGTAGACGTTCCCGAATTCCACGCCGGTGGCCTTGGCCATGGGCGCCACCACCTCCGCCTCCACCCCCATCAGGCTGAAGAAGCCCAGGCGCAGGCCGTTGGGGAGGTCCTTTACGGTGTAGGGCTGGATGGCCAGCGCGGTGCCTCCCAGGTCGTCGTCGGACCAGAGGGAGTGCAGGGCGGCAGCCTGCGGGTCGGCGTCATCGAAGGTGATGTTGGAACAGAGGACGGGCAGGGTCACGCCTTTGGCGGCGGCCGACTGCAGGGCCTGGGCCCGGTAGCCGGCGCCCATCTCGAACTCGTGGTTGCCCAGGGCCACCACCTCATAGCCGATGCCCTGCATCAGGCTGAGTTCGGCGGCGGCCATGGTCTCCAGCCAGGCGAAGAAGGTGCCTTGGGAGAAGTCGCCGGAGTTGGTGACCACCACCGGCTCGCCGACGGCTGCCTTCTCGGCCTTGATGCGGACGATCTCGTGGGCGATGCGGGAGAGTCCCCCGGTGGTGGGGTGGGCGGGGAAGTCGATGGAGATGTCCGCCGGGATCACCTCGGAGTGCTCGTCGTTGGTGTGCAGGAGGGTGAAGTTCCGGACCGCCGGCTGGGCCCGCACCGGCACCGGCAAAGGCAGCGCCAGCACCAGGGACGCCAGCAGCGCCAGGCAGGCCAGGACCCCGAGCGCTCTCTTCCAGAGATTACCAGACAAGCGGACCACCTCCCAAGTTCAGCGGACACCACGTAAGTGGGGTCGGCTACGGCCCCCACCGCACAGCCAAGCGTTATCTAGAGTATATACCACAAGGAAGCGACGGATAAACGGCGTCCGCGGCCCCGCGCCGCCGGGGCAGCGGATGAGGGCGTCCGGTCATGAATTGGCATTCACCCACCGCGCGAAGGCGCTCATGAACCGGGCGAGGAACTTCCGGGTGGAGTCGTCGGAGAGGGCTCCTTCCCCGTCGAAGAGGCCGGCCGCGTTGCCGATGTAGGCCTCGGGCTGCGGCATGACCGGCACCCCCACGGAGGCCAGCGACTGCCGCAGGTGATGGTTGGACCCGAAGCCGCCGATGGAGCCGGTGGAGACGCTGACCACGGCCCCCGGCTTGTCCTTCCAGACGCTCTGCGCGAAAGGACGGGACCCCACGTCGACGGCGTTCTTGAGCGCCGCAGGCACGCCGCGGTTGTGTTCCGGCGTGACGAAGAGGAAGCCGTCAAAGCCGCGCAAGCGCTCGCGGAAGTCCGTCCACGCCGCGGGGGCGCCCGCGGGGGATTCGTCGAGGTCCTGGTCGTAGAGGGGGAGGCCGCCGATCTCCACGACCTCCGGTTCCAGGGTGTCGGGCGCCACCTCGACGAGCGCCCGCGCCGTCTTGCGGTTGAGGGACTCCCGGCGCAGGCTGCCCACCAGTACCGCTATCCTCTTGGCCTCCATCACCAGCTTCTTTCTCGGAAATGACTTCTACGCCTCGCAAGGGATGATACCCCAACGGCGGGCGCCGGAAACGGTGGGCGCCTGGCCCGGCTCCGCGGGGAGGGCAAGAGGATGTGAGGAACCGGGCGCTCAGCCGATCAATGAGGCCTGCCCGGGTTGGGGTGCGTCGTCAAAACGCGTCAGGGCCAGACCCCGGAATCGGGGGGCGGCGGGGGCGTGGGGCTTGGGACGGCGCGGGCGTGGGGCGTGGGAATCGTCAAAACGCGTCAGGGCCAGACCCCGGATTTTGGGGCCGCGCCGTAGGCCATGCCCGCCCGCTCCGGCAGGACCTCGCGCCCCGCGGCTAGAGGTCGAAGTCGCCCGCCGCCTCCGGCTGGTAGAGGATCTCTTCGACCCGGAACTTGGCCGTGCCGGAAGGGATCTCCCAGTCGATGACGTCCCCGACCTTGAAGCCGATGATGGCGGTGCCCACCGGCGCCAGGACCGAGATGCGGTCCTGCTTGGAGTCCGCGTCCTTGGGAAAGACCAGCTGGATGGTCATCTCGTCCCCGGCCTCGAGGTCCTTCAGGCGGATCCGGGAGTTCATGGTCACGACGTCCGCCGGGATATCCTGCGGCTCGACCAGGACGGCGCGTTTGAGCTCCTCCTCCAGCTCTTCCAGGTGCTTGGCTCCTTTCTTGATGGCCCTCTCGTCCTCGATGAGCGTCCTCAGGCGGTTCAGGTCGTACTCGGTTATGTAGATTTCCTTCTTCATCTCCTCATCTCCCGTGCTTCCTCTTAAGCGAATAACAGAGCTTCTATCGTTTCGGGGATTTCCCGTGAGAGGTCTTGCATAGCATTATACACCAATTCGCTTTCCGTGGCGCTCCGTCCGCAAGCGGACGCCGCGGAGGGCCCGGAGGGCGCGGCCTACCGTTCGGCGCCGAAGACCTTGTGGAGGACGCCCCGCTTCCACAGGAAGCGGAAGGCGGCGTGGTAGAGGGAGGGGGAGGCGCGCTTGAGCAGGTACTGCGGCCCCGAATGCGACCAGGGGACGAGCGTGATGCCCCGGTCCCTCTCCAGGGCGCGCAGGCCCGCCTCGGCCACGACGGCCGGATCGGCGCCCTTCTCCCGGTAGAACCTCTGCAGCTCGGGCTTGGAGCTCCTGCCCTTGCTGTTCATCAGGTAGACCCGGCCGTCGTCGATGATGCTGGTGTTGATTATGCCGGGGCAGAGCATACTCACCCTGACGTTGTGCTCGTACAGTTCCATGCGCAGGGTCTCCCCCAGCCCCATCACCCCGTACTTGGAGGTCTGGTAGGCGGCCATGCCGGGGATGGAGACGAGCCCGGCGTCGGAGACGGTCAGCAGGATGGACCCCTCTCCCCGCTCGACCATGCGCGGCACGAACTCGTGCATCATGTAGACGCAGCCCCAGAGGTTGACGCCCAGCAGCCACTCCCAGTCCTCGATGGAGGTCTCGGTGAACCTCGCCCCCAGGCCCACCCCGGCGTTGGAGCAGAGGACGTCCAGCGCCCGCCGTTCCGCGAAAAAGGCCTCGGCAAGGGAGCGCACCTCCTCGAGCCGGGAGTGGTCGACCGCGTGGCCGTCTGCCCGAACGCCCCGCCGCTCGAGCTCGCCCACCGTCGCCTCCACCCGCTCCGGCACGAGGTCCGTGACCGTCACCGACGCGCAGCCGCGGTCGGCCAGGGCCAGGGCCAGGGCGCGGCCGATGCCCGAGCCCGCGCCGGTCACCAGCGCCGTCTTTCCCGCAAAGAAACTCATGTCGCCACCTCCCGCAATGATTATACCTCCGCCGGGAGGGATTCGGCGCGGCGGGGGGCGCGGTCGAGGCGCGGCGGGGGGCGCCGCCGCCGCTCAGCCGCCGGCGACGGGCGGGAAGAGCGAGACCTCGTCCCCGTCGGAGAGCTTGGTGCGGCCGCCCTTCAACTCGTGGACGTTGCGGCCGTTGACGGTGACGACGCACCGTCCCAGGTAGCGGTCGACCTCCGGCCCGTACCTGCCCCTTATCTCCTTGAGCAATTCCTTGACGCTCGCCGCCGAGCTGCGGTATTCGGGCACGCCCGCGGCCTTGCGCATCAGCGAGTTGAACTTGACCGTAACCATGTCCGCTGCCCTCCGCTCTCCTGTCCGGGGCCCGAGCCCCGGGCCGCCCCGCGCCCGTCTCCTAGCCGTGCAGGATCTCCGCCACGTCCTGCATCCCCAGGGACTCCAGGCGGGCCCGGCTGGGCCGGCCCTGCTGGTCGATGTCGCGGACCTGGTAGAACTCGTCCAGCATCTGCCGGAAGGGGACGGTGCGGCGCTCGCGCTCGCTCAGGTTGCTGCCGTCGATGCCCCGGAAACCGGGGAAGAAACTCAAGATGCGGAACATCGTGCCGATGTTGGGGAAGAGGTACTTCATGGACATGTTCGACAGGAACTTCATGACCTTCTCATTGCGGATCATGCCCAAGGGCCCCATGGAGAGCATGGTGGGATAGAGGGCTACGGTCATGCTGGCGGTGGGCCCGTCGTCGTGGGGCTCGATGATGCGCTGGGGCAGCCGGTCGTCCTCACGGGTGGCTCCGCAGAGATTGCCGAAGGAGCGCTTGAGGTACCAGATGCGGTGGCCCATGTCGATGACGTCCTGCACGCTCAAGGTGAAGCCGGTGACCGCGTTGACCACGTCCTTGATGTACGCCAGCTTGTCGTTGGCGGCCACCAGGACGTAATCGCACATGACCAGGGAGCCGTTGAGGGTGCTCTTCACCTGCGACGCCGCCGTCTGGGCCCCCTTGCCCTTGGCCCGGAAGGGGAAGGTCCGCTTGACGCCCTGTTCCGCATGGGAGAACGAACCCATCTCGGTGTAGAGGTTGGCGTCGGCGCAGTGGCAGGCGCCGCGGATGCTGGTGGCGTAGGTCAGCGCCATGCCCCAGAGGGCGCGGGGGTCGTGCATGGGGCACTCCAGCCCCTTGACGTGGATGGCGAACTCCTGGCCGCCGAACCTCTGGGAAGCGATGCGGCTGCCGTCGGCCAGGATGTCCCCTATCCCCTCCCGCCGGGCGATCTTCTCGATCAGCTCGACGACCATCTTGGGATCGCCCCACCGCAGCTTCAAGCCGCCGGTCTCCTTGTCGGTGAGGATGCCCTTCTCGTAGGCCTCGATGGCCCAGGCTATGGTGGAGCCGGTGGAGATGACGTCGATGCCGTAGCGGTCGCAGAGGTCGTTGGCCTTGATGTTGGCGTCCAGGTCGTCCACCATGAGGTCGCAGCCCAGGGCCACCGCGGCCTCGTATTCCGGCCCGGGCCCCTCCTCCACCGCGAAGGGGCCGCTCTTGACCTCGGTTATCCGCTTGCAGCCGATGGGGCAGGCGAAGCAGGAGTGGTTCTTGGTGAGGCGGGTCTCGGCCACCACCGACCCGGCGAGTTTCTTGGGTCCGTTGGGCCAGTAGGCCTTGGTCCAGTTCCTGGTGGGCGAGTCCCCGATGGCCATGCCGTATTCCAGGTGGACGTTGGAGCCGAACGCCTTGAGCCCCTCGGCCACCATGCTGAACTTCAGCTTTTCGCGCAGCACGTCGCGGAGGCGCTTGTACTCCTCCTCGTCGGCCAGTTCGGGCTTCTTCCTGCCGCGGGCCGCCACGGCCTTGAGTTTCTTGGAGCCCATCACCGCGCCCATGCCGGTGCGGCCGGCGGTGGAACCGCGGTCGTTCATGATCCCGGCGTAGCGGACCAGGTTCTCCCCGCCCTGGCCGATGGAGACGACCTGGACGCGCTTGTCCCCCAGTTCCTTCTTGATCCCCTCCTCGGTCTCGTAGGAGTCCTTGCCCCAGAGGTGGGACGCGTCGCGTATCTCCACGCTCTTGTCGGTGACGTAGAGGTAGACCGGCTTCTCGGAGGCGCCGTAGATGATGACGCCGTCGTACCCGGTGGCCTTGAGCTGGGGGGCGTAGTGCCCGCCCATGCTGGCCTCTCCCCAGATGCCGGTCAGGGGCGAGCGGGCGCAGAACTCCAGCCGGCTGGAGCCGGGCAGGCTGAGGCCGGAGAGGGGGCCCATCATGATCATCAGGGGGTTGTCGGGGGAGAGGGGATCGATCTCCCAGCCCCTGCGGTCGAAGAGCCACTTGCAGGCCAGGCCGGCGCCTCCCAGGTATTTACGGTAGTGTTCCTCGGGTATCTCGACCGCTTCATGGGTTCCCTTGGTCAGGTCGACCACCAGGACCCTGCCCCAGTTGCCTTTCATCTTCTTTTCCTCCCTCTTGGAACTCGAAAGAGATACGGACTGTCGCCCCCGGCACCGCCTACGCCGTGGCTGCCTCAAGCATAGTAAATGCCCGAGAAAGCGTCAATTCCGGGGTCACGCCTTGACGTTGACGTAGGCGTCAATCCCGGGGTCACGCCTTGACGTTGACGTCAGCGTCAGTTCCGGGGCCACATCATCGCGAAGGATCTAGACGCTTGATAAATCATTAAAGTTATATATAATAATAAACATGGCAAGAAAACAGAGGGAGAAGTACAAGGGGGCCTGCTATCACGTCTTCAACCGGGGCGACGAGGGCAACGCCATCTTCGCCGACGCGCGGGACAAGGCTTATTTCCTCGGCTGCCTGGAGGAGGGCGTAGGCAGGTTCTCGGTCTCGCTATACTCCTTCTGTATCATGTCCAATCACTACCACTTCGCCTTGAGGACCAGGGAGGAGAACATCTCCGAGTTCATGCACTTCGTGGGCTCGAGCTTCGGCAGCCACATGTCCGGGAGAGGCTGGATCGGGCACGTCTTTGCAGGCAGGTTCAAGTCGTTGTGCGTGAAGGGAAGCGATTACTTTCTGGTGCTCAACCGCTACGTCCACCGGAATCCGGTGGAGGCGGGCCTGGTCGTCAGGCCCGGAGAATACCCGTGGTCGAGTTACGCATTATACTGCGGGGACGAGGATGTCTGCCCGTGGGTCGACCGGAGCTGGCTGCTCGATTACTTCGGCGGGACCTATGAAGAAGCCAGGCGCCGACACCGCGGTTTCGTCGAAGGGGCCCTCCAGCCGGGGCAGTCCGTGAGGGCGGAGATACTGCGGGACGCGATCGAGGGGGATGCCCGCGCCGCCGACATCCTCGCGGGCAGAGGGGGGGCTTTAAGGGTCAGCCTGGACCTCGTGGAGCGGGCGGTGCTCGAGCACTTCTCCTTGGGCGACATGGACGGGGATGACCGCTGCGACCGCCTGGACCTGGAACGAGCCCGCCGCATCTTCATCTACCTCTCCAAGGAGAGCACCAACGCGACGAACCGGGAGATCTCGCAGCGCATCGGCCTGTCTCACCCCTCCGGAGTGACCCATAGGTATAAACGCGCTTCGAGGGCCTTCAATGGTGGGCCCGGCGCGGTCAGGTTCGGCAGCCAGGAGATGCTGCAGGTCAAGCGGCGCGTCGAGGAACTGGCGAGCCGGCAAGGATGAAGCGAGGGGCCGGCGAACCGGCCCCGCGCCATTTCGAGCACTTACCCAGGCAGGCCGCATCGGGCGCCCCTGCGCTTGGTGCGGCCGTTGCGTTGACGCCGACGTCAGTGCCAGCGTCAGTGCCGACGTCAGTGCCAGCGTCAACGTCAAGGCGTGACCCCGGGATTGACGCCAGCGTCAACGTCAAGGCGTGACCCCGGGATTGACGTGGCGCGCTGGTTGAGGCCCCTTGATATATAATGATCGTGCCTGATGTTCGGGAAGGGCGGCGCGGCGTCGTCCCGCAGCGGACGAGGAACGAGAGGGGGAGGAGATGGCGATAGAGAGGTTGAGTCGTAATCCGTTCCGCGCCGCGCTGGCGGCCTGCCTGGCTGCCCTGCTGGCGGCGTCGGGCCTGGGCCCGTTGATGGCGGGTGCGGTGGTGCAGTGGGCGCGCGACGGCAATGCGGTGACCCAGGACCTGGGCGACGACCGCGCGCCCCTGGTGGTGCCCGATGGAGAAGGCGGCGCCATCATCGTCTTCCACTCCGAGGCGATGACCCTGGGGGCCCAGCACATCGACGCCGCGGGCGCCAGGAAGTGGGGGGACGACGGCGTCCCCGTCTTCAGCGGTCTCACCGGCACCGTGGCCGGGTTCGACGCCATCTCGGACGGCCAGGGCGGCGTACTGGTCGTCTCCGACGAGTCCGGCGGCAGGGTCTGGGGGCAGCGCATCGATGCCGCCGCCGGCTACCCCTGGGGAACGGCCGGCGTGCTCATGCACTTCGGCAGCAACGACTCCCGCTATCCGCGCATGTGCCCGGACGGCTCCGGCGGCTTTCTGGCCGCCTGGGAGGACCGCCTCAGTCCGGGCGGGGACTACGACGTCCTGGCCCAGCGGGTCACCGCCGGCGGCACGGCCGCGCTCAACATCGTGACCGGGGGAGGGGCGTACGTCTATGCGGGCGACGGCGACCAGACCATGGTCCAGGTGGCGGAGGGGTCGTGCGGTGAGGCCATCGTCGCCTGGCAGGACACGCGCGGCGTCCAGCCTTTCGTCTACGCGCAGTGCATCGACACCGCCGCCGCCCGGGAGTGGGACCCCGCCGGCGTGGCCCTCGGCCTTGGGGGCTGGAGCGAGCGCGACTGTTATTCCATAGCCGGCGACGGGGTGGGAGGGGCCATCGTGGCCTGGGAGCACCCCGGCGGCATCTCCGACATCTACGCCCAGCGGATCAGCGCGTGGGGGATATGCCGCTGGACCCTTGGGGGCAAGCCGGTCTGCACCAGCGCCGGCGCCCAGTGGCGGCCCCAGGTGGTCTGCAATCAGGCGCAGGGCGCCTTCGTCGCTTGGGACGACTACCGCCACCCCCACGCCGACGTCTTCGCCCAGAACCTCACCTCCAACGGGGATCCTTTCTGGGCGCGCAACGGCTTACAGCTGACCGTGCAGCCCGAGGACCAGCGGGGGGTGCGCGCCGCGCCGGACGGCGAGGGCGGCCTCATCCTGGCCTGGATGGACGGGCGCGACGAAGCGGAGTACGGGGTCTATGCGCAGCGCCTCAACGACCTGGGCAACGAGCTCTGGTCCTCCACCGGTACGCGGCTCTGTTCCATCCCCAACGGGAACTGCATGCCGGCGGTGGCCAACACCGCCGGAGGGGAGGCCGTGGCCGCCTGGCAGGACACACGCTTCGCGGGAGCCACGGGGATCGACATCTACGCGCAGCGCGTGCTGTCCAAGGGCCGGGTCCTTCCCCGGGCCTGGTACTTCGCCGAGGGCACCACCCGGGACAACTTCGCGCAGTACTTCAGCATCGAGAACGTCAACGCGGCGTTGAGCGACGTCAGGATAACCTACATGCTGGCCGACGGCGCCTCCCGGGCGCAGGCGGTCAGCGTCCCCGGACGCTCGCGGGTGACCGTGGACGTCAACGCCTTCCTGGAGGCGGGGGCGGATAACTCCGCCCTGGTGGAGACGGTCAACGACGTGCCCGTGGTGGTGGAGCGCCCCATGTACTTCAACTACAGGGGAGCGTGGACGGGCGGCCACGACGTGATGGGGGTCACCGAGCCCCGCGAGGACTGGTACTTCGCCGAGGGAACCACCCGCTCCGCCTTCGACCAGTACATCTGCCTGCAGAATCCCGAGGACACCGATGCCGAGATCACCGTCACCTTCATGCTGGAGGACTCCCAGCCCACCGCCACCAGCCTGGTGGTGGAGGCCCGCAGCCGGACGACCCTGTCGGTGCGGGACGTGCTGGGCGCCGGCAAGGACAACTCCGCCCACGTCCACAGCACCAACGGCGTGCCCGTGGTGGCAGAGCGCCCCATGTACTTCAACTACAACGAGGCCTGGACGGGCGGCCACTGCACCGCCGGCGCGCCTTATCCCGATTCCGCCTGGTACTTCGCCGAGGGCACCACGCAGCCCGGCTTCGAGCAGTACATCTGCATCCAGAACCCGGGGCCCGACGATGCCGACGTGAGGATAACCTACATGCTGGCAGGCGGGGTCACCCAGACGCAGCCCGTAACCGTGCCGCCCGAGAGCCGCCACACCGTCAACGTCAAGGACGTGCTGGGCGAGGGGGTGGACAACTCCACCCTGGTGGAGACCACCAACGCGACGGATATCGTGGTGGAGCGCCCCATGTACTTCAACTACAAGGGGAAGTGGACGGGCGGCCACGACGTGGTGGGCACCGGCGCTCCCCGCGACACCTGGTACTTCGCCGAGGGCACCGTCCGCTCCGGCTTCGAGGAATGGCTCTGCCTGCAGAACCCCAATGCCGCGCCGGCGGAGGCGCTCATCACCTTCCTGCTGGAGGACGGCACCAGCTACCTGGAGACGGTCCACCTGCCCGCCACCAGCCGGGCGACCGTCTGGGTCAACGACGTCATCCCCGGCGAGCACGACGTGAGCGTGCGGGTGGAGTCGGCGGACGGCTCGAACATCGTGGCGGAGCGCTCCATGTACTTCAACTACATCGGCGGGGGCGGCAGCTGGACCGGCGGATCCAACGTCCTCGGCTACTGACGCCCTCAACCCCCGGGGCCACACCTTGACGTTTACAGGAATTGGAGGAATTGGGGTCAGGCCCCAATTTGCGCTAAAGTGGTATAGGAATTGGGGTCAGGCCCCAAATTGTGCTAAAAGTGAATTTGGGGCCTGACCCCAATTTGTGGGAAAAGGTAGTATTTTGGGAGAGCGGTGGGGGTATATTAAGATAAGTAGGGTAGCTTGCCGCAGCGGCGGGCGAGAAGAGAGAGGGGAAAGGGCATGAAAGGGTCAACGGTCAAACGAGCGGTCATCGTGCTGGCGGCGCTGCTGATGCTGGCGCTGCTGAACGGAAGCGCGGCCTTCTCCCACGAGAACAACGAACTGACCATCGACGGACATCCCCTGCAAATCACGGTCATGGACGACAGCACCTTCGGCGTCTTCTACGAAGGCGTCAATCAGCACTACGGCCCCTACGCCAAGGGCTCGATGATCTGGCTGAACGGCAGCGACCCCGCCTACAGGTGGGGCGGCGGCTCCTCCTCCTTTACCCTGCAGCCTCCCGATTTCGTCCCCGTCTCCCACACCCAGCCCAATCCCTGGACCATCGTCACCGTCTACGACGCCGGCGGCTCCGGGGTGCGGGTGACCGAGACCGTCACTTATACCAACGGCAGCAACCGTTACCAGGTGAAGTGGGACATCGCCAACACCGGCGGGACCACCTACAACGACTTGCGCTTTTTCCACGGGGCGGATACCTACTTCGGCGGAAACGACTATTCCGAGGGCTACTGGAACGACGCCCTGCAGATGGTCTTCCTGCGCAACCCCGGGCTTACGGGGATCATGGGCTTCTTCGCCGACAGGAGCACTCCCTCAACGCACTATATGGAGGGTCGCTACAGCAACGTGCGCGACCGGTGCCGGAGCGGCGACCACCTGACCGACACCGTAGACCACGCCTTTCTGGACGCCGGGTACGCCCTGGAGTGGGACCGGGTCACCCTGGCCCCCGGCCAGACCTGGACGGTCATCGCCTACGAGAAGTGGACGGAGGCCGGCGACGTGCAGGTCTACGCCCCCGCCGACACCGACAGGTACCCCGGCCAGTCCCTGGACCTCGCCTTCTACGTGCAGAACTTCGGGGCCGCCGCCGACACCTTCGACCTGGCGGCCACCTCCGGCAGCGGCTGGCCGGTATCGGCCCCCGCCTCCATCGACCTGGACCCGGGCGAGAGCGGCATGGTGGCGGTGCAGGTGATCGTGCCCATCGACGCCGACCCCGGGCAGGCCGGCCTGGTCACCCTGGAGGCGACCTCGCAGACCGACCCCGAAGTCAACAACGCCGACACCGCCAAGGTGAACGTGCTGGCGCCCCCCATCCCCACCTGGTACCTGCCGGAGGGGTGCACCAAGGGGGACTTCGAGACCTGGATCCTGGTGGAGAACCCCGGCAACGCCCCGGTGCAGGCCTCCCTGGCCTTCGACACCGACACCGGCGAGAGGATCGTCCCCGCGCTGCAGGGAAAGGATATCCCCGCCCACACCCGGGTCTCCTTCAACCTCAACCCCCACATCGAGACCTACGACGTGGCCACCCGGGTCACCTCCACCGGAGGGCCGGTGGTATGCGAGCGCGCCATGTACGGCAACGGCCGCCAGTGGGCCACCGAGTCCGTGGGCAGCCCCGCCGTCTCGGACGCCTGGTACATGGCGGAGGGCTGCACCACCGGCGGGTTTGAGAACTGGATCCTGGTGCAGAACCCCAATCCCAACAGCGTCCGCATAAACATCTCCCTCGACACGGACCAGGGCCAGGTGGTCCCCCCGGTCATGCAGGACCTGATCATGCCCGCGCACACCCGCGCCTCTTGGAACCTGGCCAACTTCCACGTCTCCGACGCGGTGGCCGCCCGGGTCACCTCCACCGGGGGGCCGGTGGTAGCCGAGCGGGCCATGTACGGGCCGGAACGCGTCTGGGGCACCACTTCCATCGGGGCCGGCGCGCCGTCGGCGTCCTGGTTCCTGGCGGAGGGGTGCACCGGCGAGGGCTTCTCCACCTGGATCCTGCTGCAGAACCCCCTGGACGCCGCGCAGGAATACGACGTCGATTTCCTGGTTCCCTCCCAGGGCGAGGTGCAGGGCCCGCTGGGGACCATCCCCGCGCACACCCGCCTGACCTTCAACGTCGCCGATTACGTGCAGGACTGGGAAGTGTCCACCCGGGTGACCTCCTCGGGCGGCCTGGTGGCGGAGCGCTCCATGTTCGGCGAGGGCTGGGCCACCACCTCCATCGGGGCCCATTGGCCGTCCAGTCTGTGGTACTTCGCCGAGGGGTGCACCCAGGACGGCATGGAGACCTGGGTGCTGGTGCAGAACCCCTGGGACGTCGCGGCAGAGTTCACCATCACCCTCGACACCGACCAGGGGCTGGTGAGCCCGGGCGCCCTGAAGGGCGTGGCCATCGGGCCCAAGTCCCGCGCCAGTTTCCGCCTCAACGACTACGTGACCACCTACGATGTCTCCGCCCGGGTCTACGCGAACCGGCAGGTGGTCTGCGAGCGGGCCATGTACGGGCCCGACCGCGGCTGGGCCACCTGCTCCACCGGCTACCCGCTGTACTTCCCGGAATAGAGAGCGGAGCCGGCCGGCAACGAAACGGGGCCCCGGGAGACCGGGGCCCCTCTCTTATCCTCGGCTACCGACGCCCTCAGCCCCAGGGCCACACCTTAACGTTTACAGGAATTGGGGTCAGGCCCCAAATTCACTTTTCGGGAATGCACACGACCGCGTAAGAAAGTGAATTTGGGGCCTGACCCCGATTTGTGGAAAGGGGGTGTTATGGGCGAGTGGCGGGTGTATATTTTGGTTAAAGGATGAGAGAGAAAAGGGAAAGAGCATGAAGGGAAAGACGGTCAGACGAGCGGTCATCGCGGCGGCGGCGCTGCTCGCGGCGGCGCTGGCGATGACCTCCCTCTCCTGCGGGAGCAGGCAGGCAGCCGCACCCTCCTTCGACGAGGCGACGCAGCAGCGGATGGAGAAGATCATCACCGACGCCATGGCGGCTGAAAAGATCCCCGGCGTCATCGCCGGGGTCTGGGTGGACGGGCGGGGCGCCTGGACCGGCGCGTTCGGCCAGGCCGACACCGCCACCGGGGAAGCCATGTGGACGGGGCTCGCCGCCCGCATCGCCTCCAACACCAAGGCCTTCACCGCCACGGTCGTCCTGCAGCTGGCGGGGGAGGGAAGGCTGTCGCTGGACGATCCCCTCACCAAGTACGTCGTCGGCATCCCCAACGGCGACCGCGTCACCGTGCGCCAGCTGCTCGACATGACCTCGGGCATCTACAGCTACTCGGAGGACGAGGAGTTCGGCCGGGTCTTCGACTCGGAGCCCCTGAAGGTATGGACCACGCAGGAGATCATGGACATCGTCCTGCGCCACCAGCCCGACTTTGAACCCGGCGCCGGCTGGCACTACTCCGACACCAATTACTACCTGCTGGGCATGATCGCCGAACAGGTCACCGGGACCCAGGTGGAGGAAGAGGTGCGGAGCCGCGTCATGGACCGCCTGGGCCTGAAGCGGACCTGGTTCCCCGCAGGCCCGGACATGCCCGCCGACCACTCCCACGGCTACATGCCCGCCGCCGATTACGAAACCAGCAAGGCCCTGGTGGAGATGACCCGCATCGACCCCTCCGCCCCCTGGACCGGCGGCGCCATGATCTCCAGCCTGGAGGACCTCAAGGCCTGCGCGCGGGCCCTGGCGGACGGCAGCCTGCTCACCCCGGCCATGCAGGAGGAGCGGCTGCGGATGGTCCAGATCCCCGACAACGCCATGAAATACGGGCTGGGTATCGCCTCGATCTTCGGCTTCCTGGGGCACACCGGCGCCATCAACGGCTTCAACTCGGTGATGTTCCATAACCCCGAACTGGGCGCCACCGTCGTGGTCATCGCCAACAAGTCCACCAACTCCTCCCAGGAGGCGGTGGGCATATTCATCGAGCTGGGGAGGCTGCTCTTCCCCGACCTCTTCCCGCCGGCGGCCCGGCAGCAGGAACAGCAGCAGGAACAGCAGGGGGGGCAGCCCGGCCAGTCCTCCGGCGGCCGGTCCGGCTCACGGTCCGGCTCGTCACGAGACGCGCTTTCCGACCTCAACCGCGCTCTCCACGGCGACCTGGCCATCTACCGCGGCGCCGAGCCGGACACCTCCGCGGGGCCGGAAGCGGGTATGCGGGCCTCCGGCAGGTGGGTCCTGGCGACCCCGGACGCCCCGGCCGAGGTGATCCGCTTCTACGACCGCGAGCTCGCGTCGACCAGGAGCCTGGAGAGGACCGAGGGACCCGACGGCGTCACCTATTCCTTTGCGGGTCGGGAGAACCGCAAGATCGTAGTGGAGGTCCAGCGTACCGGCCCGGGCACCAGGATGACCATAACCATCGAAGGGCGTTCCGGTCCACGGTAGCACGGTTACGGAACTACCGTCACTCATGATAGGATTATTCCATGGAAGCAAGGACGCGGCGGGCAGGCGAACAACACGGCGAGGCACGACGCGTTCCGCGCCGCCCGCAAACCGCCACTTAAGTGGAATCCCCCGGCAAGAGAGGCAAGGAGGTCCCGCGATGACAGGCAGGAACCTATCCGCAACCCACACCGCCCCCTTGAAGCGGTACGCGCTCATCCTGGCGGCGCTCGCCCTGGCAGCGTCCATGCTGCTGGCCAACACGCCGCCGGCCCGCGCGGCGGGGGAGTGGTCCACCCCGGTGAGCATAAGCCCCGGCAACTTCACTGCCGAAAACTACTTTCCTAAGATCGCCGTGGACTCCGACGGCTATTCCCACGTGGTCTGGACCGGCTGGAACAGCTTGGGCATCGTCTATTACTCCAACAACGTCTCGGGCGCCTGGTCGTACCCGCTGCCCCTCTCGGCCGGCTGCCTTGGCAGCCACGACCCGCAGATAGCCCTGGACCCGGATGACGGCGTCCACGTGGTCTGGGCGGGCTACGACAACAGCATGGTGCGGCAGGTCTTCTATGCCACCTACGCCGGAGGGTCCTGGTCCGCCCCGGGAGTCATCTCCACAAACACCACCGAAAACGACGAGCCCCAGCTGGCCCTGGGCCCGGACGGCCGTCCTCACGCGCTCTGGCGCGGGGATGACGGCACGAACGACCGGGTCTTCTACTCCACCGACCAGGGCTCGGGTTGGTCCGTCCCGGTCGACATCTCACCGGGGGACTGGGGGACCTACGACCCCCGGCTGGCCGTGGACTCCGGCGGCTACGCCCACGCGACCTGGCACGGGCACGCTTCCGGCACCTCTTCCTATTACTATGCCGACAACTCCGGCGGCAGCTGGTCCACACCGGACCTGCTTCTCGCCAACGCTCCCTTCGACCCCGTGAGCATAACGACAGATTCGAGCAACGCCGCCCACGTCGCCTACCGCGACTACAGCAACGTGTTCTACAGGACCGGCACCGCCGGCGCCTGGTCCGCCCCGGTGACCGCGGCCAGCGGTTCCAACGTCGGCCAGCCCCAGATCGCGCTCTACGACGACACGGACGCCCACGTCGTCTGGTGCGGATACAGCGGCTCGGAGTACGAGACATGCTACGCCACCAACGCCGGGGGGTCCTGGTCCGCGCCCACAGTCCTCTCCACCACCTCTTCCAGCAACGACGATCCCCAGATCGCCCTGGGCCCCGGCGGCACCGCTCACGTAGTCTGGCGGGGACACGACGGTTCCTACGACCAGGCTTACTACGCCACCAACGACGGCGGAGCCTGGTCCGCGCCGCTGGCCCTCTCCGCCCCCGGTTATTACAGCTACGGCCCGAGGGTGGCCCTGGACCCGGGCGGAAACCCCCACGCGGCCTGGTGGGGGTACGACGAGACGGGGTCGGAGAGCATCTTCTACGCCGAAGGGACGGAGACGGGCTGGACCGGCCCGGTCATCGTGTCCGACACCGCGGCCCCGGAGGGCTCCATCGAAAACGAGTACCCCTGCCTGGCGGTGGGCCCGGGCAACCAGCCCCACGCGGTCTGGAGAGGTTACGACGGCGAGCACGGCCAGGTCTACTACGCCACCGACCCCGGCTCGGGCTGGACCGACCCGCTGGTCCTCTCCGACCTCCCCGGCTTGGACAGTAGCTACCCGCAGGTGGCGGTGGGCCCGGACGGCACCGTCCACGCGGTCTGGACCTCGTACAGCGATGAGGCGGAGGACATCTTCTACTCGATGAACGACGGCTCGGGGTGGGCCGACCCGATCCCCCTCTCCACCACCTCCCACGGCAACTACGAGCCCCGGCTGGCCCTGGGACCGGACGGGGCTCCCCACGTGGCCTTCCACGGGCACATCGACGGCTGCGAGATCTTCTACACCACCAACCCCGGGGGCGGCTGGACCGACCCGGTAATGGTCTCCTCGGACGACGGCAACGACGAGCACTCCCTGGCCGTCGACGCTTTCGGCCAGCCCCACCTGGCCTGGGTCCGGTACGACTACAATTACCAGGAGGACGACCTCTTCTACTCCACCAACCCCGACTACGCCACCGACCCCGGCGGGCCCTGGGAGGAGCCGACCTTCATCGACAACGACGAGGACGATATCTACGGCGTGGACCTCAAGACGGGCCCGGACGGCGTCCCCCACCTGGTCTGGTACGGCCCCGACGACTACGGCTACTGCCGGGTCTTCTACGCCACCGACCCCGGGGGCGGCTGGACCGAGCCGGTGGCCATCTCCTCAAACCCCGAGGACGACAGCTTCTACTGCCGCCTGGCGGTGGGGCCGGACGGCAACCCGCAGGCCGTCTGGTACGCGGCCGGCTACGTGGAGGCGGAGGAGGAGGAAGTGCTCAACCTCTACTACTCCACCGACACCGGGGCCGGCTGGTACGACGACCCGGTGCTCCTCTTCACCTCGTCTGGCTGGAGCATGTTGATGGATCTGTCCTATCCCCAGATCGCGGTGGACGCGGACGGCGCCCCCCACGCGGCCTGGAACGGGGCCGGCGGCGCGGGCCTCGACACCTGGTATGCCACCGACCCCGGGGACGGCTGGAGCGACCCGCTGCTGCTCTCCACCAACTCCGAGATAAACTGGGTGACCAGCCTGGCCCTGGGCCCGGACGGCAGCCCCCACGCGGCTTGGAGCGGCTTCGATACCGACGGGGTGGAGCGCGTCTGGTACGCGAACTGCGCCCCGTCCCTCCCCGCCGCTTGGTACCTGGCCGAAGGGGCCACCGACGGCGGCTTCGAGACCTGGGTGCTGGTGGCCAACCCGGGCGAGGAGGACGTGGTCGTCGACATCACCCTGATGACCGAGAACGGCCCCCTCTCTCCCGCCGCCCTGCAGGGGGTGACGGTTGCGGCCGGCACCCGCGCCACCTTCAACCCCGGCCCCTACGCCACCACCTACCACCTGGCGGCCAAGGTCGAGGCCACCGGGGGCATCGTCTGCGAACGGGCCATGTACGGCAACTCGCGGGCCTGGGGCACCGACTCCATCGGCACCCCCACCCCGTCCGACACCTGGTACCTGGCTGAGGGATCCACCGACGGGGGCATGGAGACCTATCTGCTCATGCAGAACCCCAACCCCTACCCGGTGCGGGCCGACATCACCTTCATGACCTCATCCGGCGTGGTGGAGGGCCCCCGGGGTTACATCATCAAGGCCCAGAGCCGCGCCGACCTCATCTTAGGCGAGTTCGTCACCGACTACGACGTATCCACCCTGGTCACCGCGGAGGCCCCCATCGTCTGCGAGCGCTCCACCTACGGGGCGGAGCGCACCTGGGCCACCGCCTCCATCGGGGCGACAGGCACCTCCCCGGCCTGGTTCCTGGCCGAGGGCTGCACCGCCGGGGGCTTCGAGACCTGGGTGCTGGTGCAGAACCCGTCAGCCGCCCCCGTCACCATCGACCTCACCCTGATGACCGAGAACGGCCCCCAGAGCCCGGCGGACCTGCAGGACGTGGTGCTGCCCGCCCGCTCCCGCCGCTCTTTCAACCTGGGAGACTACGTCCAGACCTTCGACGTCTCCACCCTGGTGACCGCGGACGCGGGCGTGGTGGCCGAGCGCGCCGTCTACGGCGCCGGGCGCACCTTCGCCACCGGCTCGGTGGGCGCGGTGATGCCGGCCGACCGGTGGTTCCTGGCCGAGGGGTGCACCGCCGGGGGCTTCGAGACCTGGGTGCTGGTGCAGAACCCCAACGCCACCCCCACCACCGTGGACCTCACCTTCATGACCTCTTCAGGCCCGGTGGCCGGGCCGCAGGGCGTCACGGTCCCGGCGCTCTCCCGCATCTCCTTCAACCTGGGCGACTACGTCATCGACTACAACGTGTCCACCCTGATCACCGCGGAAGGCGGGGTGGTGGTGGAGCGGGCCATGTACGGAGCGGGCCGCACCTGGGCCCACGACTCCACCGGCTTCGCCCGGTAGGGCGCGGACGCTGCGGCAACGAAACGGGGCCCCGGGAGACCGGGGCCCCTCGCTTCCGCCGGGCGCGGCGGGCCGGGCAGGGATGGCGCGCCCGGGCGCAGAAATAATGTAGGCAGAGCGCAAGAACGGAAAGGGAAAGGAGCGGCTTATGGAGGGGAACGTGGTTACGCGGAGCTGGGGGACCATGCTGGTGAAGGGCCTGCTCGCGCTGGCCTTCGGCGTGGTCCTGATCGTCTGGCCCGAGATCACCTTCCGGGTGCTCATCAGGCTCTTCGGGATCCTGGCCCTCCTCTTCGGGGCCGTCTTCACCGCCGACTTCTTCGTGGGCATCTCCCGGGGCGAGAAGTGGGGCTGGTCGCTGGCCGCGGCGCTCATCAGCATCTTCATCGGCATCATGGCCCTGGCGCGGACCTACGAGACCGCGGTGATCATCGCCTTCTTCTTCGTGATCTGGCTGCTGATGACGGGGGCCATCGAGACGGGCATCGCCCTGATCCTGCCCAGGGAGTTCAAGTTCCGGTGGCTGCTGGGGGCGGAGGGCGTGCTCTCCATCATCGCCGGGCTCTGCCTGATGCTCTTCACGGCGCCCACCGCGAGGCTCATCGTCCTCTTCGTCGGCGTCTATTACATCCTCATGGGCATGATCGACATCGTGGTGAGCTTCGAGGCGCGCAAGTTCTTCAGAAAGTTCGCCGGCGCGGCGGCGGCGGAGGAGGAATAGCGGTCTCGCAAGAAGCCGCGCGGGCACGCGCCGGCGCGGCGGGGCGCAGGGGCGGGTTGAAAGGAGAGCGGCATGGAAAATACCGGTTTGAAGGGCCGGGGCGGCATGCTGCCGGAGAGCCCCTGGACCCTGCTGTTCGGCGCGTTCCTCTACCTGGTCTTCGGGATCCTGCTGGTGAGCCGGCCCGGCGCCAGCCTGACGGTGGTCCGCTACGCCTTCGGCATCTTCGCCCTGGGGTATGCGGCCTTCGAGCTCGGCGGCGCCTTTCGCTCCAAGCCTCGCGGGGGGCGCGAGGGGGAGGCGAAGGAGGGCAAGCGGAAGCCCGACTGGCTGACGGTCCCGGCCGCGCTGGCGGCGCTGCTCGCCGGGGTCATGGCCCTGGCCTGGCCCGCCGCCACCTTCAGGGTCGTCCTGGTCATCCTGGGGATCTGGGCCGTCGGCTCCGGCCTCATCGAGGTCGCGGCGGGCCTGCGGCTGCCCAAGGGCTTCAAGGGAAAGGCCCTGATGATGGCGGCCGCCCTCGTCTCCATCGGCTTCGGCATCTACTTCATCGTCGGGCCGGAGAAGAGGGGGGCCGACGAGGTGGCGAACACGGTGGTGATCGTCGTGGGCGTCTTCGGCATCGCCAAGGGGGCGCTGCTGGCCGCCTATTCCCTGCTGCTGAGGGGCCTCTACCGGAACCTGGAGAAGGCCTGAACGGACGGCGGCGTGGACCGCGGGAGCTTCGAGGCGCTGGTGGGGGAGGTGCTCGACGAATTCCCCGGGGAGTTCCAGCGCCTGCTGGACAACCTGGCGGTGATCGTGGAGGACGTGGCCCCGCCGCAGCTGGCCGCGGAGCTGGGCATCGGCCACCCCATGCGGCTGCTGGGCCTGTACACCGGGGTTCCTTACACGCAGTGGGGAAGAGGCCACTACCAGGGGCCGCCGGACACCGTCCACCTCTACCGCCTGCCCATCCTCTCCGAGGCCGGCACCCCGGCGGAGGTCAAGGAGCGGGTGCGGGAGGTGATCTTGCACGAGCTGGGCCACCGGGCCGGGCTGGGGGAGGAGCGCCTGCGCGAGCTCGGCGTCCATTGAGCGCAAGGGGCCGGAGCGGGCGCGCGGGGGGCGCGGGCGAACCGGGCGGGGCGGGGACGGGCGCGCCGGACCGGCCCGTTTGACAACGCCGGGGCGCTTCCCTAAGGTGGAGTGGAGCGTACAGGCCGCGCGCCGGCGGCGCCGGCGCAGAGGAGGGGAGAGCGCGATGAAGATAGGACCCGGCACCGTGGCGGCCTTAAGCTACAACCTCTACGACGAGGCGGGCGAGCTCATCGAGTCCACGCGGGAAGGAGAGCCCTTCATCTTCGCCTACGGGCAGGAGCAGATCATACCCGGCCTGGAGAAGGGGCTGACGGGACTGGAGGCGGGGGCCACCGCCGACGTCGTCGTGGCTCCGGAGGAGGGCTACGGGCCGCGCGAGCCCGAGCTCGTCCAGCAGGTCTGCCGGGCGCATCTCCCTCCGGAGGTCGAGCTGGAGGTGGGCAACTCCTACCGCGCCGTGACCGAGGGCGGAAGCCTGGTTTCCTTCGTCATCCTGGGATACGACGACGAGAACGTGGAGATAGACCTCAACCACCCGCTGGCCGGCGAGACCCTCCGCTTCGAGGTGGAGGTGCTGGAGGTGCGCCCCGATACCGGGCCGGACGGCGGGAGCGGAGATTCCGGGCTCTGGACCCCCGGCTCCCCTTCCTGAAGGCCCCGCCTTCTTAGTGAAAGAAGCCCGCGGGCAGCTTGTTTCGGGCAGCCCTTTCTGATAACTTGTTGGTGACCTTGCAGGAACGGTCTCGAACTCGAAACAAGGAGGAGAACATGGCCGAAGTAGTGCTCGTGGACATGCTGCGCATCCCCTTCTCCCGCTCGCGCCCCAACGCTCCCGAGAGGGACGCCTACAACTCCCTGCGCATGGACGAAAAGGCCGCGCTGTGCATGAAGACCCTCATCGAGAAGCACGGCGTCAACCCGCTGGACATCGGCGACGTGCTCACCGGCTGCGCCCTGCAGATGAAGGAGCACTACATGATGGGCGGCCGCATCGTCAACATGCTGGCCGGACTGCCGGTGGAGGTCCCCGGGCAGGCGTCCGAGCGGGTGTGCTGCTCGGGCATGTCCGCCCTGCATCAGGGGGCGATGGAGATCATGACCGACCAGGCCGACGTGGTCTTCGCCAACGCCATGGAGCACATGACCCACGTGGCCCTCGACCCCCGTTTCAACAACGACCTGACCATGGCCAACCCCCGCCTCTTCACCGAGGAGGAGTTCGCCAAGTACGACCTGATGACCGGCATGAGCATGGGCCAGACCGCCGAGAAGCTCTTCTCCATCACCAACTGCACCCGCGAGGACATGGACAAGTGGTCGCTGGGCAGCCATCTCAAGGCGGCCAAGGCCATCGAGGAGGGGTTCTTCGACGGCGAGATCATCCCGGTCGAGGTCACCGACCCGGAGACCGGCGAGACCAAGGTCTACAAGTACGACCTGTCCATCCGCCCCGACACCACCCTGGAGGGGCTGGCCGGGTTGAAGCCGGCCTTCAAGCCCGAGGGCGGCGAGATCACCGCCGGCAACTCCTCCCCCTTGAACGCCGGCGCGGTGTCCGTGCTGCTGATGAGCGCCGACAAGGCCAAGTCCATGGGCATCAAGCCCAAGGCCAAGGTCATCGGCATGGGCGTGGCCGGCGTGGCGCCCAACATCATGGGGGCCGGCCCGGTGCCCGCCACCGAGAAGGCCCTCAACCGGCTGGGGATGAAGGTCTCGGACATCGACGTCTGGGAGGTCAACGAGGCCTTCGCCGTGGTCCCCATCTACGCCGTCGAGAAGCTGGGAATGGACCCGGACAAGGTCAACATGAAGGGCGGCGCGGTGGCCATCGGGCACCCCCTGGCCTGCTCGGGCCCCCGCCTCACCGGCACCCTGGCCCGCATCCTGGAGGAGACCGGCGGCAAGTACGGCGTGGCCACCATGTGCGGCGGCGGCGGCCAGGGCGCGACCACCGTCCTCGAGCGCATCTGAGAGAAGCGGCGCCGGGCACCGTCACATCTTCGTGACGGTGCCCGGAGCCTTCACATCGCCGGCGGGCGGGGGAGCCATCCGCCGGCCCTGTTGGCCGTGCCCCGTGCCTGGCCGCCGGCCGAGGCGGTCCGCGCTCACCACCCTTGCGTCCCATCCCTCCTGACCGCCACGGGCCGGGCCGGCGGCCGTAAAGGGAAAAACCGGGGGCCGGGCGAAGAAGTCAGCGGCAAGGGAGGTGATGCCGCATGGGGATCATGGTCATCGATAACGAGGGCAGGCCGGGCCCGTGCGCCTCCCTGGACGAGTGCAAGGCGGGGGAATACAAGCTGCTCTGGATGGACCTGGAGGGCCCTTCTTCCCGGGAACTGGAGGATGCCCGCACAGAGTTCGGCCTCCACCCGGTGGTCTTCTCCCAGTTCGAGGCGGCTCCGCCCGTCCCCAAGATGCAGGAGTTCGACGGGTACCTGTACATCGTGTGGGGCTTCCTGCGCGACCGGCCGGACGGCGAGCGCCTCGAGGTGGAGGGCCTGCACGTGGTGCTGGGCCGGGACTACCTGCTCACCGCCCACCGCGGCGGCCTGGAGGAGCTGGGCCGGCTGCCGGAACGCATCAGATCCAACCCGGCCCGCTACGACCACCCCGCCGGCCTCCTCTACGGCATCCTGGAGCCGGCGGTGGACGCCTACTTCCCCATGGTGGACGCGCTCACCGAGCGCATCGACGAGTACGCCGAGGAACTGGTGTCCGACGACAACGTCGGGGACCTCTCCGTCATCCTGGACTTGAAGCACCACAACATGGCCTACCGCCGCGCCGTCTACGCCCACCGCGACGTGCTCATCAAGCTCTCCCGCCGCGACATCGACCTCATCCCCGACCGGTGGGACGTCTACCTCATCGACATCTACGACCGCATGGCCAAGGTGGCGGCGGAGGTGGAGTACAACTCCGAGCAGATCTCCAGCGCCCTGGACATCCACATGAGCGCGGTGAGCAACCGGCTCAACAAGACCATGAAACGGCTGACCGCGGTGGCCACCTTCTTCATGCCCGCCACCTTCCTGGTGGGGCTGTACGGCATGAACTTCCAGAGCATGCCCGAGTTCGCCTGGCGCTACGGCTACATCTTCTTCTGGGCGGTGCTGGTGGTGGCCACGGCGGCGATGATCTGGATCGGCAAGAAGGAGGACTGGTTCTGACCCGCCGGAGGTGAAGGCATGCCCGCTGCCGCGGTGCCCGGCGCCGTCATCCACTACGAAGCGGAAGGAGAGGGCCCGCCCCTGCTGCTGATGCGCGGCTACGGCTCCCATTCGGGCTGGTGGGAGCCCTCCTTCCTCCAGGCCCTGCGCGAGCGCTTCCGGGTGATCGTCTACGACCACCGCGGCACCGGCCTGAGCGAGCACCTGCGGGGCGATTACACCATCCGCGTCCTGGCGGACGACGCCGCCTGCCTGCTGGCCTGCCTCGACGCCGGGCCGGCCCACGTCTTCGGCCTGTCCATGGGGGGCATGGTGGCCCAGGAACTGGCCCTGGACTACCCGGCCCGGGTGGACCGGCTGGTGCTGGGGGCCACCCACTGCGGCGGGAGGCGCGTGGTGATGCCGCCGCCCGAAGTGGCGAGCCTGCTGGCCTCGCGCAGCGGAGGGACGGAGGTCAGCGACGAGTGGCTGCGCACCGTGTTCTCCCCCGGCTTCTCCTGGCGCTGCGTCGAGGCGACCCGGGCCTACCTGGCGCGGGCCGCGGTCCGGCCGGTGCCGCCGGAGGTGGTGCGCCTGCAGGCGGGCGCGGTCGCCGCCTTCGACACCTGGGAGCGGCTCCCCGGCATATGCGCCCCCACCCTGGTCCTGCACGGGGAGTACGACCTCATCGTGCCCAGCGCCAACGCCCGCGTCCTGGGCGAGCGCATCCCCGGCGCCCGGGTGGTGGTGCTCAAGGGGATGGGCCACGACTTCACGGTGCAGGACCCCCGCGGCACCGCCGCCCTCCTCACCTCCTTCCTCTCTTGAAACCTTCACTTGGGGTCAGCCCTTCATTCTTCACTTCTTCGTGCAGACGGGATGTCCCCTCCGGCGTTTATGTTGTCGAGGGAACGGGACGATAAACAGACCGTGTGGCTGTCGAGCGGAAGGGGGACGCATGGACCCGGCAAGGAGGAAACGCGCGCCCGGTATCTGTTGCGCAATGCTGGCGCCCCTGCTGCTGTTGTCTTCCTGCGGGGCGGGCTGGACCGGCTCCGGCCGGCGGGCCAACCGCGTCGCCTTAAAGGCGGCGGCGGTGGAGTTCGAGACCTGGGTGCTGGTGCAGAACCCCGGGGATCACCCCGTCCACGTCGACCTGA
>CAZETE010000016.1:42667-42793 GCA_964515075.1 uncultured Actinomycetota bacterium
ACGACTCCTGCGGCGTCACCGCGCCGGCCGCCGACTGGTACCTGGCGGAGGGCGCAACCGCGGGCGGCATGGAGACCTGGGTGCTGGTGCAGAACCCCGGGGATCACCCCGTCCACGTCGACCTGA